>NZ_JACSMX010000011.1:0-2962 GCF_018618895.1 Exiguobacterium sp. s143
CCATGCTTCCACCCGTGACCTATCTACCTCATCGTCTCTGAGGGGTCTTTCTTGATTACTCAAAGGGAAATCTCATCTTGGAGGGGGCTTCATGCTTAGATGCTTTCAGCATTTATCCCGTCCGCACGTAGCTACCCAGCGATGCTCCTGGCGGAACAACTGGTACACCAGCGGTGCGTCCATCCCGGTCCTCTCGTACTAAGGACAGCTCTCCTCAAATTTCCTGCGCCCACGACGGATAGGGACCGAACTGTCTCACGACGTTCTGAACCCAGCTCGCGTACCGCTTTAATGGGCGAACAGCCCAACCCTTGGGACCTACTCCAGCCCCAGGATGCGATGAGCCGACATCGAGGTGCCAAACCTCCCCGTCGATGTGGACTCTTGGGGGAGATCAGCCTGTTATCCCCAGGGTAGCTTTTATCCGTTGAGCGATGGCCCTTCCATGCGGAACCACCGGATCACTAAGCCCGACTTTCGTCCCTGCTCGACTTGTAGGTCTCGCAGTCAAGCTCCCTTCTGCCTTTGCGCTCTACGAATGATTTCCAACCATTCTGAGGGAACCTTTGGGCGCCTCCGTTACTGTTTAGGAGGCGACCGCCCCAGTCAAACTACCCGCCTGACACGGTCCTCCAGCCGGATCACGGCTGCGAGTTAGAGACTCTATGCATGAAGGGCGGTATCCCAAGGGTGACTCCTCCGAAGCTGGCGCTCCGGGCTCGACGTCTCCCGCCTATCCTGTACATCATGCACAAAGCCTCAATATCAGGCTGTAGTAAAGCTCCATGGGGTCTTTCCGTCCTGTCGCGGGTAACCTGCATCTTCACAGGTACTATGATTTCACCGGGTCTCTCGTTGAGACAGTGCCCAAATCGTTACGCCTTTCGTGCGGGTCGGAACTTACCCGACAAGGAATTTCGCTACCTTAGGACCGTTATAGTTACGGCCGCCGTTTACTGGGGCTTCGGTTCAAAGCTTCGCTTGCGCTAACCCATCCCCTTAACCTTCCAGCACCGGGCAGGCGTCAGCCCCTATACGTCATCTTGCGATTTAGCAGAGACCTGTGTTTTTGCTAAACAGTCGTTTGGGCCTATTCACTGCGGCTCTACTCATGTAGAGCGTCCCTTCTCCCGAAGTTACGGGACCATTTTGCCGAGTTCCTTAACGAGAGTTATCCCGCGCGTCTTAGAATTCTCATCTCGCCTACCTGTGTCGGTTTACGGTACTGGCGCCTTCCCCCTCACTAGAGGCTTTTCTTGGCAGTGTGAAATCGTGACCTACGTCCCTACGGGACTCCGCGTCGTTCCTTGACTTTGATGCCTGACGGATTTGCCAATCAGACGGTCTTGAAACTTGCACATGCACTTCCATCCGCATGCGTCACTATCCTCCTGCGTCCCCCCATTGTTCAAACGGTGGATCGGCGGTACAGGAATATCAACCTGTTATCCATCGCCTACGCCTTTCGGCCTCGGCTTAGGTCCAGACTAACCCTGAGCGGACGAGCCTTCCTCAGGAAACCTTGGGCTTTCGACGGAGGGGATTCTCACCCCTCTTTTCGCTACTCACACCGGCATTCTCACTTCCAAACGCTCCACTGCTCCTTCCGGTACAGCTTCACAGCGGTTTGGAACGCTCCCCTACCATTCCTTACGGAATCCGCAGCTTCGGTGGTATGTTTAGCCCCGTTACATTTTCGGCGCGGCGCCACTCGACTAGTGAGCTATTACGCACTCTTTGAATGGTGGCTGCTTCTAAGCCAACATCCTAGCTGTCTAGGCAGCGCCACATCCTTTTCCACTTAACATACACTTTGGGACCTTAGCTGGCGGTCTGGGCTGTTTCCCTCTTGACTACGGATCTTATCACTCGCAGTCTGACTCCCGAGTATAAGTTGCTGGCATTCGGAGTTTAACTGAATTCGGTAACCCTGTGGGGGCCCCTAGTCCAATCAGTGCTCTACCTCCAGAACTCTCAACCTCGAGGCTAGCCCTAAAGCTATTTCGGGGAGAACCAGCTATCTCCAGGTTCGATTGGCATTTCACCGCTACCCACACCTCATCCCCGCACTTTTCAACGTGCGTGGGTTCGGACCTCCAGTCAGTGTTACCTGACCTTCATCCTGGACATGGGTAGATCACCTGGTTTCGGGTCTACGACAACGCACTGAACGCCCTGTTCAGACTCGCTTTCGCTACGGCTCCGCCTCATCGGCTTAACCTCGCGCGTTATCGTAACTCGCCGGTTCATTCTACAAAAGGCACGCCATCACCCGTTAACGGGCTCTGACTACTTGTAGGCATACGGTTTCAGGATCTATTTCACTCCCCTTCCGGGGTGCTTTTCACCTTTCCCTCACGGTACTGGTTCACTATCGGTCACTAGGGAGTATTTAGCCTTGGGAGATGGTCCTCCCGGATTCCGACGGGGTTTCACGTGTCCCGCCGTACTCAGGATCCACTCTGGAGGGAAAACAGTTTCAGCTACAGGGCTGTCACCTTCTTCGGCCGACCTTTCCAGGTCCTTCACCTACTGTCTTCCTTTTTGACTCCGTATAGAGTGTCCTACAACCCCGAAGAGCATGCTCTCCGGTTTGGGCTGTTCCCGTTTCGCTCGCCGCTACTCAGGGAATCGCATTTGCTTTCTCTTCCTCCGGGTACTTAGATGTTTCAGTTCCCCGGGTCTGCCTCACGCTACACTATGTATTCATGTAACATGTCCCATCCCATTACAGATGGTGGGTTCCCCCATTCGGAAATCTTCGGATCAAAGCATACTTACTGCTCCCCGAAGCATATCGCTGTTCGTCGCGTCCTTCATCGGCTCCTAGTGCCAAGGCATCCACCGTACGCCCTTCATACCTTGATCTAGCGTTGGTATTCTAAGAACACACGTCTTAAATGACATGGTTAATTAAAAGTTTGATGTCTTGTTGATGTCTTCAGTTTTCAAGGTGCGAGTG
>NZ_JACSMX010000012.1:0-882 GCF_018618895.1 Exiguobacterium sp. s143
CCCGTTCCCATGCCGAACACGGAAGTTAAGCACTTGAACGCCGAAAGTAGTTGGGGGCTTCCCCCTGTGAGGATAGGACGTTGCCAGGCTTTTGTTTTTTTAATAAAACAATTGACAGACTTACATAGATGTTTTATCATTATAGAAGTCGTCACCTTATACTTAAACGGTCCTGTGGTGTAGCGGTTAACATGCCTGCCTGTCACGCAGGAGATCGCGGGTTCGAATCCCGTCAGGACCGCCATTTTAATATCGGCTTTGTAGCTCAGTTGGTAGAGCAAAGGACTGAAAATCCTTGTGTCGGCGGTTCGATTCCGTCCAAAGCCACCATTTCTTTTGCCGGTGTAGCTCAGCTGGTAGAGCAACTGACTTGTAATCAGTAGGTCGCGGGTTCGACTCCTGTTGCCGGCACCATTTTTATTTTGGCGATTGTGGCGAAGTGGTTAACGCACCGGATTGTGATTCCGGCATTCGTGGGTTCAATTCCCATCAGTCGCCCCATTTTTTAACTTCATATCATTTATGTGTCATTAGCTCAGTTGGTAGAGCATCTGACTTTTAATCAGAGGGTCGCAGGTTCGAATCCTGCATGACACACCATTTTTATGCGGGTGTGGCGGAATTGGTAGACGCGCTAGATTTAGGATCTAGTGTCTTTGACGTGGGGGTTCAAGTCCCTTCACCCGTACCATTTATATGCGGAAGTAGTTCAGTGGTAGAATACGACCTTGCCAAGGTCGGGGTCGCGGGTTCGAATCCCGTCTTCCGCTCCATTTATATTTGAATAGCATTATGCGGTCGTGGCGGAATCGGTAGACGCGCTAGGTTGAGGGCCTAGTGGTGGCAACATCGTGGAGGTTCAAGTCCTCTCGACCGCACCAT
>NZ_JACSMX010000013.1:0-797 GCF_018618895.1 Exiguobacterium sp. s143
GTTCCCATGCCGAACACGGAAGTTAAGCACTTGAACGCCGAAAGTAGTTGGGGGCTTCCCCCTGTGAGGATAGGACGCTGCCAGGCGATACATATGGAGGATTAGCTCAGCTGGGAGAGCACCTGCCTTACAAGCAGGGGGTCGGCGGTTCGATCCCGTCATCCTCCACCATTTTTATTACACTTGCCGGTGTAGCTCAGCTGGTAGAGCAACTGACTTGTAATCAGTAGGTCGCGGGTTCGACTCCTGTTGCCGGCACCATTTTTATCTTCAATGATCACCAGAATTCAACTATGAATGAAGGTTCTACCTTTTATATCCCTGCCGGGGTGGCGGAACTGGTAGACGCACAGGACTTAAAATCCTGCGGGGGTTTCCCCGTGCCGGTTCGATTCCGGCCCTCGGTACCATTTTCATTTTGATGTTTGCTGTTTGATCCTTATATTCCGCACCCTTAGCTCAGCTGGATAGAGTACTTGACTACGAATCAAGGGGTCGGGAGTTCGAATCTCTCAGGGTGCATTTTCGGGAAGTAGCTCAGCTTGGTAGAGCACTTGGTTTGGGACCAAGGGGTCGCAGGTTCGAATCCTGTCTTCCCGACCATCTTCAATTTCATCCCTTTAATGGGGCCTTAGCTCAGCTGGGAGAGCGCCTGCCTTGCACGCAGGAGGTCAGCGGTTCGATCCCGCTAGGCTCCACCATTTTTTTATGACGAACTTTGAAAACTGAACGATGAGGCAAAAATCGTATTCTACGGAATACAAAAACGAATGAAGCGCAAGCTTCGTCAATCGTGA
>NZ_JACSMX010000014.1:0-441 GCF_018618895.1 Exiguobacterium sp. s143
ATATTGTTTCGGGGTCATCTTTTTTAGGTTCCATTGACCGCGTTCGTAGTTGTAATAGCTGATGTAGTCCCCGACCATCTCTCGGACCTCCTCGATTGACTCGCACGAACGGTTGGCGACATAGTCCTTTAGATGACCAAAGAACGATTCGATCGGTGCGTTGTCGAGACAGTTGCCCCGACGGGACATGGACTGAACTAATCCGAGGTCGCCAATGAGTCGCTGGTAGCCCGGATGGGTGTAGTGGAAGCCTTGGTCCGAATGAATCATCGCCTCGGGATGTCGATTCCCCTGGAGATGCTCTTCGAGCTTTTTCATCGTCTGAAAGACGAGGTCCATACGAAGATCCGTGGATAGTTTGTATGCCACGATCTCGCGTGTGGCGACGTCCTTCACACAAGACAGATAGACGTTCTCGCCGGAGGCGATGGGGAGATAGGT
>NZ_JACSMX010000015.1:0-401 GCF_018618895.1 Exiguobacterium sp. s143
TCAAACTCTCCATGAAGTGTTTGACTTGCTCGTTTTTGTGACCGAAGTCACGATTGACGAAGCTTGCGCTTCATTCGTTTTTGTATTCCATAGAATACGTTTTTTGCCTCATCGTTCAGTTTTCAAAGTCCAATGTATTTCGTATGAAAATAATGGTCGGGAAGACAGGATTCGAACCTGCGACCCCTTGGTCCCAAACCAAGTGCTCTACCAAGCTGAGCTACTTCCCGAAAAGTGCACCCTGAGAGATTCGAACTCCCGACCCCTTGATTCGTAGTCAAGTACTCTATCCAGCTGAGCTAAGGGTGCATCATATGGTGCGGTCGAGAGGACTTGAACCTCCACGATGTTGCCACCACTAGGCCCTCAACCTAGCGCGTCTACCGATTCCGCCACGACCG
>NZ_JACSMX010000016.1:0-397 GCF_018618895.1 Exiguobacterium sp. s143
TTGGTATTCTAAGAACACACGTCTTAAATGACATGGTTAATTAAAAGTTTGATGTCTTGTTGATGTCTTCAGTTTTCAAGGTGCGAGTGCCTTATCCAAAGGACAAGACAAATGGAGCCTAGCGGGATCGAACCGCTGACCTCCTGCGTGCAAGGCAGGCGCTCTCCCAGCTGAGCTAAGGCCCCAGGATTGAAATTATAATGGAAATGGTGGGCCTAAGTGGACTCGAACCACCGACCTCACGCTTATCAGGCGTGCGCTCTAACCGGCTGAGCTATAGGCCCATTCCATGACTAGAGAGAATTAGACTCTCAAAACTGAACGATGGGCATGTCCCGTAAGGGACGTTTTCCTTAGAAAGGAGGTGATCCAGCCGCACCTTCCGATACGGCTACCT
>NZ_JACSMX010000017.1:0-247 GCF_018618895.1 Exiguobacterium sp. s143
TGGCGACATGTGGAGCTGAGTGATACTAATCGGTCGAGGCCTTGTTCTAGCAGATGCTTGTTGATGACTTCAGTTTTGAGGGCGCGAGCCTTTCAAAAAAACGAAAAAAAGTCTTGACGTTATGTGAACATAATGTTAAGATAATAAATGTCTGGTGGCGATAGCCAAGTGGTCACACCCGTTCCCATGCCGAACACGGAAGTTAAGCACTTGAACGCCGAAAGTAGTTGGGGGCTTCCCCCTGTGA
>NZ_JACSMX010000018.1:0-202 GCF_018618895.1 Exiguobacterium sp. s143
AGGTAGCCGTATCGGAAGGTGCGGCTGGATCACCTCCTTTCTAAGGAAAACGTCCCTTACGGGACATGCCCATCGTTCAGTTTTGAGAGCTCGTCTCTCAGTCTCGCAAGAGACACTCGCACCTTGAAAACTGAAGACATCAACAAGACATCAAACTTTTAATTAACCATGTCATTTAAGACGTGTGTTCTTAGAATACCAA
>NZ_JACSMX010000003.1:0-310729 GCF_018618895.1 Exiguobacterium sp. s143
CCGTTCCCATGCCGAACACGGAAGTTAAGCACTTGAACGCCGAAAGTAGTTGGGGGCTTCCCCCTGTGAGGATAGGACGTTGCCAGGCATTTAATTTATTCCGCAATAGCTCAGTGGTAGAGCAACCGGCTGTTAACCGGTAGGTCGTAGGTTCAAATCCTACTTGCGGAGCCAATGGCCCGTTGGTCAAGCGGTTAAGACACCGCCCTTTCACGGCGGTAACACGGGTTCGAATCCCGTACGGGTCACCATTATACTTTTTGTGCCGGTGTAGCTCAGCTGGTAGAGCAACTGACTTGTAATCAGTAGGTCGCGGGTTCGACTCCTGTTGCCGGCACTGTTTTTCTCAATTGTATAAGTTTCCTAGACAAACTGGGGGGGTAGCGAAGTGGCTAAACGCGGCGGACTGTAAATCCGCTCCCTCGGGTTCGGCGGTTCGAATCCGCCCCCCCCCACCATGTCGAGCCATTAGCTCAGTTGGTAGAGCATCTGACTTTTAATCAGAGGGTCGCAGGTTCGAATCCTGCATGGCTCATTTCTTGCGGAAGTAGTTCAGTGGTAGAATACGACCTTGCCAAGGTCGGGGTCGCGGGTTCGAATCCCGTCTTCCGCTTTTTCTTTTGGGGCCTTAGCTCAGCTGGGAGAGCGCCTGCCTTGCACGCAGGAGGTCAGCGGTTCGATCCCGCTAGGCTCCACCAATTTTATTTAAAGATCTTAAGCGAGTTTCGTTCGTCTTAAGTTTTTTTTATATGAAATGCCAAGCATAACCAGAGTACGTACGCAAGAACACCGTGATTCCCTTCACGGTGTTTTTTTGTATATTCATGCGTTTTTTTGTTGAGTTGAACCACTTGTTTGTTACCGCTTACAATATGTGTAGAAGTGACTATGACATAGGGGGAATATCGTATGAACATTGCGTATATCAGCGTACCGTACCGTTATGGACAAGGAAAGCCGGGCACTGAACACGGACCTGCTGCTGTCGAAAAAGCGGGTCTACTCGCGACACTCGAAGCACGGGGACAAGAAGCAGTACGCTACGGGGAAGCGGCTGTCTTATCCGAGGATGCGGTTCGAGAAGAAGATCCGAAGCTGAAACGTCTTGAAGGCGTCGTCCATACGACGAATGACTTGCATCTAATTGTACGTGATGCGTTATCGGAGCAACGTTTTCCGTTATTAGTCGGTGGTGATCACAGCATGGCGATCGGAACGATTGCAGGGTTACGTCAGACTGTACCACGTCTTGGCGTCATCTGGTTCGATGCACACGGTGATTTGAATACACCGGAAACATCACCGTCTGGTAACATCCACGGTATGCCGCTCGCTGTAGCCCTTGGGGAAGGACATCAGCGTTTAACGGAAGTCGGAGGAACAGATATCAAGCTGCAACCGGAACACCTCGTCTTCATCGGATTACGTGACGTTGATCCAGGGGAACAAGAGCTGATCGATCGTCTTGGTATTCGTGTCTATGATATGGAAGCGATCCGAACTCGGGGAATGGACGCAATCATGGAAGAAGCGATTGCCTATTTGAAGGAAACGACGGATGCGTTCTATCTTAGCTTTGATATGGATGGTCTCGATCCATCGCTCGTCGTCGGTACAGGAACACGTGTCGCCGATGGCATTTTCTTAGACGATGCGAAGACGGTGCTCAAGCATTGCGCAACGGCAGAAGACTTCATTGCAGCTGAATTCGTTGAAGTGAATCCGTTGCTTGAAGAAGGAAACGGAACAGCAGAACTTGCGAATGAACTGATCGGAGATCTACTTTTGGCAATGGAAACACATCGCTTAGTAAAATAATGGATAGAACTTGAACTCTTTTCATCGGGGTTCAAGTTTTTTTTGTTACAATTTAAAAGGAGATGAAACATTTGTCGGTCGACTTCGTATAAGAGATTGACCGCATAGAGCGGGGGGTATTCAAAGTGGAAGAAACGACACTACGCTTAATTGAGCGAGTGAAACAGGGAGACCGTGATGCATTCGCGGCACTTGTTGATCTATATAAGGAAGGTGCCTTTCTTGTGGCTTTCCGTGTCTTGCGCGATCGAATGGAAGCGGAGGATGCGACACAGGAAGCCTTCATCCGTGTATTTACGAAAATTGATTCGTATAATGCACAATGGAAGTTCCGGACTTGGTTGTACCGAATCGTCACGAACGTATCGATTGACCGATTACGGAAAAAGAAACCTGATTATTCTCTTGATGCTGAGATGTCAGGTACTGAAGGACTGACATTGTATTCACAACTCGAGAGCAAGGACACCTTGCCGGAGGACCAAGTGGTCGATAACGAGCAACGAAACGAAGTCGGGGACGCGATTGCGGCTTTACCAGAAAAATACCGTGTCCCACTCGTCCTGAAATATGTAGAGGATCTTTCGCTAAAGGAAATCAGTGAAATGATCGAATTACCTGTCGCTACTGTCAAAACTAGAATTCATCGTGGACGAGAAGCGCTGAAGAAGCATTTTGCTAAACGATGAGAAGGAGGAACTCACCATGTCACGAGAGCATGTACATGAACGGATCCAGGATTATTTAGACCAAAACCAACCACCTGAGGAATTCGAGCGATTAGAAGCAGAGTTACGAGAAGTAGACGCGATGGACGAGTTCGAAGAGTATCGGCTCCTTGATGCTCGACTGCGTCAACTTCCAGCGCCTAAATTATCGGCAGATTTTACATCCCGCGTGCTGGCACAATTGCCTGAACAGGTGGAGACGCCAAGCGCTGCTTTGCTGCACCAACCGCAACCGTCTCGTTTTGGAGGGAAGATGAAGCAGTACCCATTGCTCGCGGCAGCGGCTGTTTTCTTACTCTTGTCGGTCGGTAGCCTAGGTGGTTATATGGCACAAGAAGAACATGACTTATCCTATACGAATGCACCAGGTATCGTCGCTCAAAATGGCGAGGTCGTCGTCCCGAAAGGCGTCACGGTCGATCAAGATCTATATGTCGAAGGTGGGAACGTCCGAATCGAAGGGAAAGTCAATGGCGATGTCATGACCGTTGACGGGAAAGCTTACACGGCGAGTGCTGGTAGCGTGACCGGAGAAATCAAGGAAATTGATCAATTATTCGAACGCGTTTGGTACGGAATCAAGCGTCTATTTCAATAATCAGCTGGGACGAGTCGAACTCGTCCCTTTGTGCTATAATGGAAACTGTTTAAATCAGATGAGTTAGGGGGCACGGTTGGTGAATTACTTCAGCTGGCAACCACTTCAATTTCAATTGTTGAAACTGGGAGAAAACGTACATTGGTACGATTATATTAATGACGTGATTGATATTGCGGTCGTGACGTTCGTCATTTACCGTCTCATGATCATTGTCAAAGGAACAAAAGCAGTCCAGCTCATTAAAGGGATCTCGGTCATTTTGATCAGTTGGTTCTTGAGTGGCTTTTTTGGACTCAAAACATTGCAATTCTTATTGAATCAAATCATCACCTACGGGTTACTGGGGATCATCATTATCTTCCAACCCGAACTAAGACGTGGACTGGAACACTTAGGACGAACGAGTAAATTTTTCTCACGTAGTGCCATCAGTGATGAAGATGAACAAGTTCGAATCGTCGATGCACTCGTATCGTCTGCTCAGTACATGTCAAAACGGCGTATCGGAGCACTCGTGACGATTGAACGCGAGACAGGACTGAGTGAATACGTGGAGACGGGCATTCCGCTCGGTTCACAAATCACGAGTCAGTTGCTGATCAACTTGTTCATTCCGAATACACCCTTACATGATGGTGCCGTCATCGTCCAGCAAGGCAAGTTAGCAGCAGCCGCTTGTTACTTACCGCTGTCTGAGAGTGCACATATCTCAAAAGAGCTTGGAACACGTCACCGCGCTGCCATCGGTGTCAGTGAGGTGACGGATAGCGTCACGCTCGTCGTCTCGGAAGAAACGGGTGGTGTCTCACTCGCCATCAATGGACGTCTGTACCGGGAACTCGACGAAGAATCCTTACGGACGAAGTTACTTGAGACGATCGTCAAGGCCGAACCGACGAATACTTCCTTCTTGAACTGGATGGGGGCGAAAAAATAATGTTCGAAAAGTGGTTCAATGAACGCTGGTTTTTACGCATCGTTGCCGTCGCCTTAGCCGTCATGTTGTATTTGATGGTCGCAGGTTCGAATACGACGGGAAAAAGTGATGCCGCTAGTCTATTACCGATCGCGGGACAAGGTTCGACGAAATTTGACGTGCCGGTCACGGTCCAGTATGATGAATCGCAGTGGGTCGCCTATAATATTCCAGATAGTATGGAAGTGACCGTCAAAGGGCCGTCGAGTAGCTTGACGATGCTCCGGCTCGTTCAGGATTTTGGATTATCGATTGATTTGAAAGGACTCGACCCTGGCTATCATCGTGTCCGTGTCACAGCAACCGGCTTCGGAAAAGATGTCGAGGTGACACCGAAACAGGAGACGATTGAAGTTTTCCTCGATAAGAAAATTACAAAGGAAGTACCGGTACAAGTCGCATTACTCAATAAAAACAAAATCGCTGAAGGATATGTCGCTGGAGAAGCGCAACCGAACCAACAAACTGTTGAAGTCACAGGAGGCGCGGAGAAGTTACAGGCGATTTCAGCAATCCAAGTACCGATCGATGTGACCGGTCGGGCAGAGACGTTCAAAGAGACGTTCAATGCTAAAGCGACTGACACGAACGGGAATACGATCAGTGCATCTTATCAACCGGAACAATTAGAAATCACAGTACCGATCTATAAGGAAAGTAAGACGGTACCGATTAATGTGAAGACAAAAGACAACGTTAAAAAAGGGTATACTGTCGTCAAGATCGTTCCCGTCACAACGGAAGCTCGTCTATATGGAACAAAAGAAGAACTAGAGCGTATCGGTTCTGTTGATACAGAAGCGGTCTCGCTCAAAGGATTGACGAAGACGACGGAAAAAACCGTCAAACTCGTCGAACCGGAAAACGCGACAGCGATGGATCCGACACAGGTCACCGTCAATATCGTCGTCGAAAAAGAAAATGCCAATTCGACGACAGAAACCGTCGAGGATCGAGCGGAGAAAACGATTCCGGGTGTGACGGTCACGTTGAATGGATTCGATGAATCAAAGTATACGATTGATTATAATCAAACGATTGATGTCGTCGTCCGTGGGAAAGAATCTGATTTAGCATCGATTGATGCGACGGATATCAAAGCGGTCATCGACGTGACAGGATTAAAAGAAGGAACGCATGGATTGCCGATCTCGTATCAGACATCAAAAGCCTTTGATGTCCTGCGTCCGGATAATATGGATGTCACATTAAAAGCGATTCCCCGGACATCCATTCCGACCAATTAAAACAAATTAGTGAAATGAGGAAATAACACATGGGTAAGTATTTTGGAACTGACGGCGTACGCGGCGTCGCAAACGTAGAATTGACACCGGAACTTGCGTATCGCCTCGGTCGAACAGGTGGTTACGTGTTGACGAAACACGAAAGCACACGACCAAAAGTCTTGATTGGACGCGATACACGTGTATCTGGTCAAATGCTTGAGAATGCACTTATCGCGGGTCTGTTATCAATCGGTGCAGAAGTCATGCGTCTTGGTGTCATCTCGACACCAGGTGTCGCATACCTGACAAAAACGATGGATGCGACAGCCGGAGTCATGATCTCTGCATCGCACAATCCAGTGGAAGATAACGGGATTAAGTTCTTCGGTTCAGACGGCTTTAAGCTCGATGACGCAACAGAACTTGAAATCGAAGCATTACTCGATGAAGCAGAAGATACATTGCCACGCCCAGCCGGAAAAGAACTCGGCTTCGTTCATGATTACTATGAAGGGGCTCAGAAATATCTCCACATGCTTCGTCAGACATCGGATGAAGATTTCTCAGGCATCCATGTCGCGATCGACGGCGCACACGGGGCGACGTCAAGCCTCGCACCACGTCTATTCGGTGACTTGGAAGCAGAAGTATCGACGATCGGTACAACTCCGAACGGACTCAACATCAATGATGGTGTCGGTTCGACACACCCTGAACATCTCGCTGCCTTCGTTAAGGAAAAAGGCGCAGACGTTGGTTTATCGTTTGATGGAGACGGCGACCGCTTGATTGCAGTCGATGAGAACGGCGATATCGTCGATGGCGATAAAATCATGTTCATCTGCGGAAAATACTTGAACGAACTCGGTCGTCTGAAAGACAACACGATCGTCGCGACGGTCATGAGTAACCTTGGTTTCCATAAAACCGTCGAAGAAAATGGGATGACGGCGCTTCAGACAGCAGTCGGTGACCGTTATGTCGTCGAAGAGATGCGTAAGAACGACTACACACTCGGTGGCGAACAGTCGGGGCACATCATCTTCATGGACTACTCAACGACAGGGGACGGCATGTTGTCAGGCGTCCAGTTGTTGCAAATCATGAAAGCGACAGGGAAGAAGTTATCGGAACTTGCAGCTGAGATGCCGATCTTCCCACAACGTCTCGTAAACATCCGTGTTTCAGACAAAAATGGCGCAATGAGCGGTCCTGCCGTGCAGGCAATCATTGCTGAAGTCGAAGCAGAGATGGCGGGGAATGGACGGATCCTCGTTCGTGCGTCAGGAACAGAACCACTCGTTCGTGTCATGGCAGAAGCTCCGACACAAGAAGCATGTGATGCATACGTCGAGCGGATCGCGAACGTCGTTCGTGAGAACTACGCGTTACAAGAAAACTAAGTAGCCCGAAGCAGAGCGATTGCTCTGCTTCTTTTTTTACAATTATTTTAGAAAAACAGATTGAGATTTTTACAAAATATAGGGATTATACGTATTGATTAGAAAAATATCGGGAATAGTTACAAATACGTTACCTTTCTTGCTTTTTCACATTAAAGTTCGTATGATGGTGAAGTCGGACAGAAACGGGGTCAGACGGAAACAAGAAGCGCCAGGGCTTTCTTCGTAGGATGAAAGCTGACGAGGTGGAGGTTTATCGAATCATTCGGCGGATGCCTCCCGGTACCAGATCCATACCGTAAATCGTTCTGAAATCGTTCAAGTGATTGGACGGACAAACAGACCGATCGGGATCCTCTCAACAAGAGCCGTTTCCTCTTTAGGGAAATACTTGTAAATGGAGAGATGTAACATGTGCGGAATCGTAGGTATGATCGGACAGGTCAACACGAAGGAAATTTTATTAAAAGGTCTCGAGAAGCTCGAGTACCGCGGCTATGACTCGGCAGGTCTTGCGTTCGTCAACGACGGCGTTCAAGTCCACAAAGAAGTAGGCCGGATTGCTGCGCTACGCGAAGTCGTTCCTGCTGATGCAGACGGCACAGTCGGAATCGGACACACACGCTGGGCGACACACGGTGTCCCAAGCGTACCAAACGCGCACCCGCACCAAAGTGCGTCAGCACGTTTCACACTCGTGCACAACGGCGTCATCGAGAACGATGAGCAGCTAAAAGCAGAATTGAATGTCGATCTCCTCAGCGACACGGATACAGAAGTCATCGTTCAGATGATCGAAAAGAACTTCAACGAGACAGGTGACGTCGCGGAAGCATTCCGTCAAACACTCCGTGTCTTGCACGGTTCGTATGCCCTCGCATTGATCGATGCTGAAAATCCAGACGTCTTATACGTCGCAAAAAACAAATCACCACTTCTCGTTGGTCTCGGTGATGGTACGTTCAACGTTGTCGCGTCAGACGCAATGGCAATGTTACAAGTAACGGATCAATTCATCGAGTTGCATGATGGCGAGATGATCATCTTGACGCGTGATAGCGTCACGATCCAAGATCTCGATGGGAACGTCCAAGAGCGTGAAGCGTACACGGCTGAAATCGATGCATCAGACATCGAAAAAGGAACGTACGCGCACTACATGCTCAAAGAGATGGATGAGCAACCAGCGGTCATTCGTAACATCGTTCAAAAATATCAAAACGAAGCAGGCGACATCACACTCGACCAATCGGTCCGTGATCTCGTACTCGGTCGTGACCGTGTCTATATCATCGGTTGCGGAACAAGCTACCATGCTGGTTTGATCGGAAAACAGTTGATCGAACAAATCGCAGGCATCCCGACAGAAGTTCACATCTCTTCTGAGTTCGGATACAACATGCCATTATTGACAGAGAAACCGCTCTTCCTCTTCCTTTCACAATCAGGTGAAACAGCGGATAGCCGTGCCGTTCTCGTCGAAGCGAAGAAACTCGGTCACCCGGCACTGACGATCACGAACGTTCCAGGATCAACATTGTCACGTGAAGCGAACGCAACATTGTTGCTCCACGCAGGTCCAGAAATCGCCGTTGCTTCAACAAAAGCGTATACAGCTCAAATCGCTGTTCTTGCTGTCCTTGCGTTTGACCTTGCTCAAGCAAAAGGGGTTGCCGTCAACTTCGATCTCATGAAGGAACTCGGTAAAATCTCAAGTGCGATGGAATCAGTCATGTCTCAAAAAGATCGTTTCCAAGAAATCGCGACAGAATACTTGTCTGAGTCACGTAACGCGTTCTTCATCGGTCGTGGACAAGATGCATACGTCGGGATGGAAGGTGCATTGAAACTCAAAGAGATCTCGTATATCCAAGCAGAAGGATACGCGGGTGGAGAGCTCAAGCACGGTCCGATCGCTTTGATCGAAGACAACACACCAGTCATCGCGCTCGTGACACAACCACACGTTCACCTCAACAACCGTGGGAACGTCAAGGAAGTCGTCGCACGTGGGGCAAACGCGTGTGTCATCGCAGCAGAAGGTCTTGAATTGCCAACAGATGCATTTGTCATCCCAGCAGTCGAGCCACTCTTGTCACCGCTCTTGTCGGTCTTACCACTTCAATTGATCTCATACTACGCGGCACTCGGTCGCGACTGTGACGTCGATAAGCCACGTAACTTGGCGAAGTCAGTAACGGTTGAATAAGGAAACAAATCGACTCCAAATGACAGGCGTGTAAGCGTCTGTCGTTTGGAGTTTTTATATTAGGAGGAGAACGAGATGAATCGCTGGATTGCTGCATTTCCTAAACGATATGAACAGGACGTTCGGGTCGTTAAAGCGTGTCTACCGTTTGCCTGGACACGTTTATCATCCGGATCGATTGAAATGAGACTGGAGCAGGAACGGATACAGATTCCGACGCGTTTGTACTTATCAGAGGTCGACGCGGAGCGAATTAAGCAGCTGACGTCGACGCAACAGACGATGTTATTTTGTCTTTACACCCGTCACCATGATGGTCATGTTCGTGAGTATTATCTCCAGCAGTTACTTAAAAACCATCCGCACGACGGATGGGTTCTCGCCTATATCATCGAACTTGCTAGTGAATACGTCCGTGACATCGTCGACATCATCGTACCCGCAATCGAGCAATGGGATCCGGAAGTGAAGCAGCGATTCGTCGAGGATGATCCGGCATACATGAAGCGAATCGAAGACCGGATGATCAGTTACTGGAATGCCTATTATCGGTCAAGTGGCGAACGACGATCCGAAGCGGACTACCCAGGCTTTCGGATTATAGAATCGTTACGGGAGGATGCTTCGGTAGAGGAAGTGTGAAGAGATGAAAAGGAGGTGCGCACTTGATTACGAAATCAAAGGATCTGTACTTAGAAGGACCTGGTCCTGCTATTTTGTTGTTGCACAGTTTTACCGGTAGTGCGAATGAGATGCGGGGCCTCGCTCGTTTTTTACATGCAGCTGGGTACACCTGTTACGCGCCCAATTACGCCGGGCACGGGGAATCGCCGGAGCGGTTGTTTGCGACGACGATCGAAGACGTCTGGCAGTCCGCGCAAGTCGGACTTTCCTTTTTACAAGATCGAGGATACACCGACATCTTTTTGATCGGACAATCACTCGGTGGAGTGATGGCACTTCGACTGGCAGAACAGTCAGGATGTGCCGGACTCATCTTACTCTCGACGCCGATTCTTGAGCGGACGATTGCGGGACTCGAGCACCGCGTCCGTCGGTATACAGAACGGTATTTTCAATTTGACGATCGTTCACCGGAGTGGATCGTAGACTTTGTCGACCGTCATTTTCCACGCCCGGAGAAAGACTTACGGGCACTGCAACAGTTCATTCTCGACACAGGAGTCGTCTTGCCGAAAATCACGCAACCCATCGCCTTGTTCCTTGGTGCCTTAGATGATGCCGTCTATCATGCGAGTCTCAATCGAATCGAAACGACAGTGCCGAGCCGAGATCAGAAGAAGGTCCTTCTTCCGAACAGTAAACATTTACTAACGCTCGATCGGGATAAACAACGTTTATTCGAAGAAATCCTCGTCTTCTTGAAGACGCATCCGGTAGATTCCTTGAAACCATCAGCTGCTGTGCAGTAGGCTAGATAGGTAAGCTAGACGTGAAAGGGGAAGGGATCATGCGAATTTTAGTAGTAGGAGCAAGCGGAACGATTGGGCAGGCAGTCGTCGAACGGCTGAGTGAGCGGCATGACATCATTCGTGCCGGACGAAGCGGAGCGGATGTGCAAGTCGATATTACGTCAGAAGCAAGTATCCGAGCGATGTATGAAACAGTCGGTTCTGTTGATGCTGTTATCAGTGCCACAGGTGGCGCTCATTTTGGTCCATTGACGGACTTAACACCGGAGCTTAATCAAATTGGAATCGACAGTAAACTAAAAGGTCAGGTCAATCTGGTCCTACTTGGTTTACCGTCAGTACGAGACGGAGGAAGCTTTACGCTGACGACCGGCATCATGATGGACGATCCGATTCGCCAAGGCGCATCCGCAGCGCTTGCAAACGGTGGGGTTAAAGCGTTCGTTCATGCAGCAGCAATCGAGATGCCACGAGGTATTCGAATCAACAGCGTCAGTCCGAACGTACTGATTGAGTCGCTCGAGAAGTACGGACCCTTCTTCCGTGGTTTTGAAGCCGTTCCGGCGTCACGTGTCGCGACCGCGTTCGAAAAGAGTGTCGAAGGGGCGCAGACGGGGCAAAATTACGAAGTCTATTAACTAAAAAAAGCAGGTAGCGAAAATCGCTATCTGCTTTTTTAGAATCCGGATATGACATAACGTTCGATTCCGAATAGTAATAGAGTGATCCCGAGACAAATGAGTAAGTTGCGTACGAACCAACGACCAGTCATCGTCCGGTTCATGATCAGTTTCTCCAGTGTCAGATTGACGAGAAGCACACATAAGAAGATGACGCCAAACCAAATCATCCAGACACATCCTTTCCTTCTTCTTAACGAATCCAACAGCTAAAAAGTTTCGCGTCTGTCAGGAGCAGGAAATCATTCAGATGAACGGGAAGGAAACAAGCAGTCGATTTTACAAGGAGGAACATGACGATGAAACAAGCGGTCCTAGTGATTGATTTTCAAAAGGAACTCGTCGACGGAAACACGGAAGAACGTCCGGTATACTTAAAAGAACAAGTCGCGCATGTCATCGAAGCAGTCGTACTTGAAGCAGACGAACGGAACATCCCGATCGTCTTCATTCGGGATCTGGACGTCGCTGGTGGAATTGGACCTGGGTTTGCAGTCCATGACTCGATTCCCGTTCCAGCTTCCAGTGTCACGTTCGATAAAGCGGCGACGAATGCGTTTCATGGCACCCCCTTGCTCGATTATCTACGCCAAGCATCGATTGAACATCTGATCGTCTTAGGCTGTAAGACGGAACACTGCATCGATACCGCGGTGCGCAGTGCGACGGTGCATGGCTTTGATGTCACACTCGTCGCCGATGGGCATACGACGAACGGGTCCGATGTCCTGACGCCGGAGCAAATGATCGCCCACCACAATCAAGTCTTGCACGGTCATTATAACGTCGAACATTTTGCGATCGTTCGTCCGTCGACGGAAGATGTCTTCACCCCAATCCACAATGACTACCGGACATGAAGAGGAGAATAAGATGATTGAATTACGAAAAATAACAGCGTCTGATTACGATCGCTACGCGACGCTCGTCCAAGATGAACGTGTCATGCGTTACATCACGGAACAGGCATTAACAGATACGGAAACGAAACAACGCTTTGAGCGAATCCTTGAACAACAGCAGCACGACCGACTCGGATCGTATCTGATTTATACCGAAGAGACATGGATTGGAATTGGGCACATGACCCGGAGTCAAACGCAACCGTTTGAAGCAGAGCTCGGTTACATGCTGCTACCCGATCAGTGGGGACGCGGATACGGCACAGCGATTGCAGAGCGTCTCTTACAGTTAGCGACAGAAGAAGAGCTACAGGTCGTCACGGCGACGATTGATCCAGCACATGAAGCGTCGCGCCGTATTTTGATCGGATTAGGTTTTGAATCGACCTATGTTGGACCGATTGACGGTCTACCAGGTGAAACGCTACAGAAAATAGTGGGGACGACGGAATGACACGAGACGAATGGATTGAACATTTTCAACTCGACGTCGCAACATGCGCGACTGTCGACGAATCGTATAGTTCTGAAGTCGATCGTCTCGTCCTAACGGATGGTCAGATCGTCTTCTTGAAGCGTCCCTATACGGCTGAAAAGTGGTACCGAGAGCGTGGCTGGATTCGTGTACTAAAAGGGTTTGTACCCGTGCCGCACATCTTAGCTGAAGCAGCTCCTGGGCAGACGACCGGGTCGTTCGTGCTTGCTGCCTTACCGGGACAGGCACCGGTCACGATGACTAAAAAATTGGCGTACGAAATTGGTCGAACGCTCGCAATGCTGCATACGTGTACAGGAGAAGCTTACGGCGAGTATACGGAAGATGGATTTTATGCCTATCCGGTTCAGGACTGGCGACGCTTCCGGAATGAAAAACTCGATGGATTCATGCCGTTCATCACGACCGAACTCGATCCGGTTTTTTTAGAGAACATCCAAACAGAGTTAGTCAGACGAGAACAGTCGTTACCGGAGCCTTCACGTCCCGTTGCCACACATTGTGACTTCCGCCTAGCAAATTTACTGACGGTAGGTGATCAAGTCACAGGGGTGATCGATTTCGAGACGACCCGCTACGGGGCCGTCGAGATGGACTTCACGAAGATCGTCCGTAATCTCAATACGTTCGGTTCCATTTACGTCACGGCATTTCAAGAAGGATACGCGACGTTACACCCAGACGTGCCGATTGAGACGTATCTAGCATACTATCGCTTGTGGGAAGCACTCACGGCCGTTGGCTGGTGCATCAAACGTGGACTAGAAGAGCACCGGGCGTTCTTTGAGGAGAACATCATGCTCATCGAGCAGGAATTACAAACGACGAGCATATCGGACGGGTATTGATTCACCCATGTCTTGGAAGAAACCTCTATACTTAGGGAAATGAGGAATATGAGGGGGAAGCGAGATGACAGGGAAACGAATCGGAATCATCGGTGGTGGACTCGCCGGAATCTTTGCGGCACGTCAATTGCAGGCAGCAGGACATGCTGTTGAAATCATCGAAAAAAGCCAGAGCGTCGGGGGGCGAATGGCAACTCGTCGGATTGATCAAGGAACAGCGGATCATGGTGCCGTCTTCTTCACGGTTCGGACGGAAGAGTTGGAACGCGAAGTCGACGAATGGCTTGAGAAGGGATGGGTTCGTAAGTGGTTCGGAACGGATTTTCCACGCTATGTCGCGACGAACGGCATGAATCAACTCGTACAAGCCATTGGTCGAGGGATTCCTGTCCAGTTGAATGAACAGGTCACGCATATTACGGCAACGGAAGGCGAACTCGTCACACAAGCGACGGATCATCAAGGTACGTATGATGCGTTACTCGTGACGGCGCCTGTGCCGCAAGCATATGAACTGTTGCAGTCTTCTGATCTGGCGCTTGGAGATGACGATCATGAGCAGTTGCGCCAAGTGACGTTCGAGCCGACATTCGTGGGTCTGTTTGAAATCAAAGAGCGACTGACGATCGGGGAAGTCGGCCTACAAGACGAACAACTCGTCGATGGGATGCTAAAACTCGTCAATAATGCCGAGAAGCAGATTTCGAAGACGACACTCTTGAGCGTCTATATGACAGCTCGCTTCAGTGAAGACTGGTACGCGCGTCCGGAAGAAGAGACACTCGCTGAAGTCGAGCGTCTGTTACAACAGCAACTCGGACCGGTGACGATTATCTCGCGTCAGCTCAAGCGTTGGCGTTACGCCCAGGCACGCGCGGTTTACCGGACACCGCATTTGAAACTGGCGGCACATCCGCTTTGGCTTGCTGGTGATGCGTTCCTTGAAGCCGATGATGCGTCAGGACGGACGCGCGTCGAGAGTGCTGTCATCTCCGGATTACGCGTCGCGGAGGCGATTGATACCCACTTACGTCAGACGGTGACAGCGACGGAATGAACGACAACATGCACTTCTTTTCTGAATCGAGAAGAAGCGCATGTTTTTTGTTACTCACGATCATTCCGCTTGGAAGTGTTGTTCACTCCAGGCTGCCATTTGATCAAGAATCGGTAAAAAACTATGTCCGGCATCCGTCAGGGAATATTCAACGCGAGGAGGAACTTCGCCAAAGACGTGCCGTTGAATCAAACCATCCGCCTCGAGCTCGCGAAGCTGACGCGTCAATGTTCCTTTAGAGATACCTGTTAATTGTTGCAGTTCATGAAAACGATGTGTCCCGTGTGTCAGGTGCCACAGCAAGATGATCTTCCATTTGCCAGCGACCATCTGTTGCACCCGAGTGACTGGACAAGCCGTCCGTTGATTGGTCGTTGAATCGAATACAGCCACGTTCATCCTCTCCCATTGGTTCGTTTTGAGGGACCTAGTTTCAGATAAGTGCCTACTTTTTTTAGTGTATCACCTGGCGTATCATGAAGAACAACATCAAACTTAAAAGGAGTGGTTTCATCATGAAATGGTTAATTACAGGAGCAACCGGAAAATTAGGTGCACGGATCGTGCAACATCTCAGTGAAGAAGTCGGTAACGAACATGTAGCGGTTAGTGTCCGTGACGTTGAAAAAGCAGCGTCGCTTGCAGCGCAAGGAATCGACGTCCGGCATGGTGATTTCGATCAGCCAGAAACACTCGGACACGCGTTTCAAGGCATCGATCGTCTGCTGATCATCTCGACGGACGGTGAAGAAGCAACACGGATCCGGCAACATCAAGCCGCCGTAACGGCAGCAAAAGCGGCAGGCGTCAAGCTGATCGGCTATACGAGTATCGCCAATGCGGCACACAGCACAAACGGACTTGCGCGAACACATAGGGTCACAGAAGAAGCGATTCAAGCGACAGGTATCCCGTATGTCTTTTTCCGCAACAACTGGTATCTCGAAAATGAACTCGGAACGATTGAGGCTGTCGCACAAGGCGCAGACTGGTTAACGGCAGCAGGTGAAGGCAAAGTCGGATGGGCGTTACAAGATGAGTATGCGCTAGCGATTGCGACGGGACTGACACTTGAGCATCCAAAAGCGATCTATGAACTATCAGGTCCGTTGCATACACAAGCAGAACTCGCGACTGCAGTCGGAACAGTGCTTAACCGACCGGTCGCTTTAGATGAAGTAGATGGCGCGACCTATGGCGAGCGGATGCAAGCAGCCGGCTTACCTGACTTCTTGATTCCAATGCTGACTGGTATCCAGACAGATATCGCAGCAGGGACTCTTGCAGTGGAAAGTACTGATTTTGAAGAATTACTCGGTCGTCCCGTGACGACGCTGGAAGAGGGAGTACGCCTCCTTTTTAAAAGATGAGTTCATCTGAACGTTTTTAGGATGAACGAGTAGGGTAAACCTCTTTTAGAAGCAATTGAAGGAGGAACCCTATCATGAAACTGTCATCCTATCGTGTTAAGGAAGGCGAGCAAGTCTCGTTTTCGAATTACCCGACATCAGAAAAACATGAGATTTCGGAAGCGGAATTGCGAGAGAAGCGGATTCCCAAAAGTGTCGAGACGTTACAAGAGTTACACTGGCGGTTGCATGCTGAAGAAAAGAACGGCGTCCTCGTCATCCTGCAAGCGATTGATGCAGCGGGGAAGGATGAGGCGATCAGCTACATCTTTTCCAACTTGAACGCACAAGGACTCCGGACGATTTCCGTTAAAAAACCGTCGGATACGGAGCAAAAACATGATTATCTATGGCGGATCCACGAAGGACTACCGGAAAAAGGGGAAGTCGGCATCTTGAACCGTTCCTATTATGAGGAAGTCATTGCGCCACGAATCCATGATTTGCTCGAGGAAGAAGAAAAGCCGAATGACGGAGATGTGTGGCAGATGCGCTATCGCCAAATCAATGACTTTGAACGCTATCTCGTCGAGAACGGCTTCCGGGTCGTCAAGTTTTTGTTCCATGTCTCAAAAGAGGAGCAACGGCAACGGTTGTTGACTCGTCTAAAGGATCCAACGAAAAACTTCGAATTCTCGTTCAGTGACATTGAGGAACGCAAGCACTGGGACGAATACCATGAAATTTTTGCTGAGCTCGTCTCAGCGACGTCGACATCGTATGCACCGTGGTACATCTTGCCAGCAGATGATGAATGGTATTCCCGCTATATCGTCACCGAAGTCATGAATGACGTCCTGAAGGAAATTGATCCGCAATATCCGAAGTTGTCGGAAGAGGATCAGGAACAACTAGATGAAGCGATTAAACGATTGGAAGAAGAAGCATAAATCACTTAAATACAGAAAAAAGCGATTGTTCTCTTGCTGAGAAGAATCGCTTTTTTGATACACTTGGCTTTGTATGAAATCTTTTTTAGCCATCATAAAGTATGAACTTCTTCATATCTTAGGACAAATGTCCTGTTCAAATCAGAAGGACTCTCGTTAAATGAAAGTATCATGGAACAGGAGAGGAGTATGCACATGCGTGGTGTCTTATTTGCGATTGCTGGTGGCTTTTTCTTGACGCTTCAAAGTGTCGCTAATGCTCGGATTAGTCAAACGATCGGTACGTGGCAAGCGGCGACGATTACCCAGATGACCGGGTTCATCGTTGCGATCCTCTTAGCGATCGTCTTACGGGATCGCAGTTTTTCAGCGATGCGACGTGTCAAACCGCTTTATCTGGCAGGCGGTGCCTTTGCAGCGATCATATTATTCAGCAACATGACGGCTGTCCACCGGATGGGCGTGACCTTGACGATTTCGCTCTTTTTGTTGGCGCAATTAGCGCTTGCACTCTGGATTGACGGAAGAGGCTGGTTCGGCGTCATGAAACGTCGACTGCGGGGACCGCAGATCATTGGCATCTTGATGATGGTCGCAGGCATCTTCATCTTAAAGAGTTAAGGAGGAGAAGAAGTGACGGACATTGTGACCTATTTGGAACGGTATCAGTTAACGCATGTCTTTGATGCATCGCTACGCAAGGCGATGCACATCCAGACGTTCGCACCGGGTGAGGCTTTATGCCGACAAGGCGATGTTGCGCATGAACTTTACCTGCTCGTCGAGGGGAAATTGAAGATCACACATATGTCGGCAACGGGGAAACGTCTCGTGTTGTCCTTCAAGCATCCGTTTGATCTCGTCGGCGATATTGAGTTCGTCCGAAAGATTGATTTGATGAACACGGTCGAGGCAGTGACACCAGTGACCGTCTTACGCATCGCCTATCCGGATTTGGAAGAGGCACGTGTACATCATTCTGCCTTTCTATTATTTTTACTCGAGACGATCACGAAAAAGTTTGAATTGAAATCGCATACGCTCAGCTTCAATCTGCTATACCCGGTCGAAGTCCGGCTAGCCAGTTATTTGCTGTCGATGACACCTAATACGGATGCTTTTGCAAGTAAGGAACTCGTTGATGCAGCAGATTTGATCGGGACGAGTTATCGTCACGTAAATCGTGTCTTACGCCAGTTCGTCGACGATGGGTTGATTCGCCGGACGCAGCATACGATTGAGATCATTGATCGAGACGGATTGATGGAGCGAGTCGGAGAAAGCATTTACGAATGAAGGAGGTGCGACATGGTTACGGGAATCATCCTTGCCCTTTGTGGGGGCATGCTCGTCTGTATTCAAAATACGTTTAACGCAAAAGTCAAAGAACACGTCGGCGCTTGGGCGACGACAACACTAGTCCTTGGACTCGGGTTCCTCGCTTCACTGATGATTGGTTTGATCGTCGAAGGATCACAACTATTTGCACTAAAAGAGGCACAAACCTGGTTTTGGTTCAGCGGAATCATTGGTGTCGGTGTCGTCCTCTGTGTGACGCAAGGCGTTCAACAACTCGGGCCGAGCCGTGCGATTTCGATCGTCATGGTATCGCAAATCCTGTTTGCCTTACTATGGGATACGCTCGGCTGGTTCGGTTTACAGACCGTTCCGTTTACGTGGACGAAAGCACTCGGTGTCCTATTGATTGGTGGCGGAGTTCTGTTATTTCAATTAGGTGGCAAAACAACGACTGTACAACACGTACGAAAAGGAGCTTGAATATGTTTTACACGACGGTATTATTCGATATTGACCATACATTACTCGATTTTGAAGCGACGGAACGGATTGCCTTTCGCCGCCTGCTCGAGCAACAAGACTTGCAGTGGACGCCGGAGCGAGAAGCGCGCTATAAAGCACTCAATCAAGCGCTTTGGAAAGCACTCGAACGAGGCGAGGTGACACGCGAGGAAGTCATTCACTCGCGGTTCGTGACGTTCTTCGCGGAAGAAGGACGGACGGTCGACGGACGAGAAGTTGACGAAACGTATCGCGGATATCTCGCACAAGGAACGGAATTGATTCCGGGTGCGACTGAGTTGCTTGAGCAGCTAGCCGGAAACGTCACGATGTACGTCGTCACGAACGGTATTTCGAAGACGCAACGCGCACGGCTCGAGGGCGCCGAATTAACGGACTTCTTTGAAGGGATTTTCGTTTCAGAGGAGACGGGTTTTCAAAAGCCGATGGCAGGATTCTTCAATCATGTGTTTGCGCGAATTCCGCAATTCGACCCAGCGCGAACGATCATCGTCGGGGATTCCTTGTCAGCTGATATCGCAGGTGGCAATCAAGCCGGTATCGCAACGTGTTGGTTTAATCCAGAAGGAAAATCAGCAACGGATATCACGCCGACGTTTATGATTACTTCGTTAGTCGAACTACCTGCTTTGCTTGAAAACGCAGCAGTCCTTCAACAATGAATCAAACCAACCGATAGGAGAGAGAAGGAAAGGGGGCGATCACTGTGCAACGATGTGATCAACAGACGCTGGAGGCAACTCCCGTCTAACTAAAAGGGGAAATGAACATGATTCAACTTGTACCGGTAACAGCAGAAAACTGGGAAGCGTGTTGTGAGCTGACACTGACAGCAGAACAGCAAGACTTCATGGAAGCGAATGTCTACTCGATCGCGCAAGCGAAGTTCGAACCTAGCCTTGTCCTTCGGGCGATCATGGCAGGTGAAGCCGTCGTTGGTTTTGTGATGTACAACACGGAGCTAGAAGAACTCGACGGCTACTGGATTTACCGCATCATGATCGATCAAGCGCAGCAAGGAAACGGGATCGGACGATTAGCGATGCAAGCCGTGATTGACGAGATGCGCGCGTTACCTGCTGCAAAACGAATCGTCGTCGGCTATCGACCGGATAATCAGGCGGCACACCGTCTGTATGCGAGTCTCGGCTTCATCGACCACGGGGATCGATTCGGTCGGGAAATGGCAGTACGATTAGACATTTGAAGTATGGAGGGACTCTTGAAACGCAAGAGTCCTTTTCTTTTGGATATTTTTTGAAACTTTTCTCGGCTCATCATGCTCTAATAAGTAAAGGGAGGGAACACGATGGACTTACGAAACGAGCACACGACACTCGTCCGCCGTGCGATGAAGCACGATGAAGCGGCGTTTGAGCAATTGGTGCTCCTACATAGCGAACAACTCTACCGAACAGCATATCTTTATGTGAAGAACGAACACGATGCCTTAGACGTCGTACAAGAGACAGTTTATAAAGCGTTCATCTCCATCGAACAAGTGAAGGAACCGAAACATTTCGTGACATGGCTCACGAAAATCCTCATTCGTAATTGTTATCGTGTGTTGGAAAAACAACAACCAATAGATGACATCTTACTTCATGTTCCGGTACAGGAAGACCAATCGCGAGACGAACATCTCGATCTCGTGCATGCTTTATCGCATTTGCGAAAAGAATATCGGGATGTCTTAGTTCTTTTCTATTTTCATGATATTCCGATGAAAGAGATCGCAAGCTTCATCGGCATTACCCTCAATACTGTCAAGACGTACTTAAAGCGAGGACGCGAAGAATTGAAGATACAGTTAGGAGGAATGGATTATGGCACAGCACGATCTACGAAATGACTATGAAAAAATTCCTGTTCCAACGAACGCCTTACAAGACCGGATTCGTCAAGGCATTACGCAAGGTGTAGCGGAACGACAACACGTACGTCCTCGTCGGAAACAGTACGTAGCCATTGCGGGTCTTGCCGCCTCGCTATTCGTGACGACGTTCATCGTTCCACCGTTCGCTTCCGCGATGTCGCATGTTCCATTGATTGGTGGACTGTATCGTCCCTTTATAGAACAGGGCACAGTCGGTACGGAAATCGAGAAGAAACAACTTGCAACAGCAATTGATCAGACGGTAACGGATCAAGGCATTACGATCAAGATCGTCGACGCCTACTATGATGGTACGACGATCGGGATGAACTTGACGGCAACTGGTGTACCAGACGTCAACGAAACGAAACGAACTGCTTTTTATGAAGTGTTCAAAGGGGATAAACGATTCGAAGGTACTGAAAATCAAGAACTGACATATTTCAAACAGGACGGTAAGGTTTGGAAAGCGCGAATCGAATATGATGTCGGCTTACAGAAATTAAGTGATTCCATGCAGGTGCCACTCGTGATTTCGGAAATGTTTGGTCTAGACGGGAACTGGCAATTCGAGGTTCCGGTCAAACGATTGCAAGCCATTGAACAGACGTTTAATACGACGGTGAAGAATCCTGATTATGCGGTCGATATCACGTTGAAACAGATGACAAAAGGACAGGCAAGTACGACGTTTGATTATACGGCAGTTTATCCGAAGGCGGATCAGTATTGGCTAGAACTGGCTCTATTTGATGATAAAGGGAAAGAAATCATCAAAAACTGGTCAGTCGGAACATCGTTAGTAAGTGGTACAGTTACCGGGTCGCAACGAACGGATGTCTCGCGGATTCGATTCGGAAATTATGTCATTCCATCCGGGTCCTATACGTTGCATCCTTCTTTGAGCCTTTCACCGAAGACACATTGGCTGTCACTAAAGAAGACATCCTTCCCTTATACGCAACAAGATGCGCATCATCCATTGAAGATGACGATTCAAAAGGTAGAGACGTCCGGTTCTCACGTACAAGTCGATTTCTTGACGAACTCGGATCAAAAAATTTCAGATATCAAGTTGGATGTTAAAAACAGTATGTTCCTGATTCAAGGAAACGAACCACCGGATGGTCGCGAAATCAAACCGACTGTTGAAGTCATCGATGCGAAACAAAAGCTACTACGGGCGACGTTCACGTTATCGGCGTCACAAATAGATGCAATCGATGACTTCTATCTACAAACCGGCTATTCCAACACTGTGACGAATACACCAATCGACTTGAAGCCGATTCCGTTCACCGTCGATTAAACAGGAGACTCCTGGCATGCTGTCGAACTAGAATCAACAGTGAGCAACAAAGGAGCCTGATGAGATGGAAGTACGTCAAATGACAGCGGACGATTACCCGGAAGTCGTTCGGATCTACGAACAAGGGATAAAGACGGAGAACGCGACGTTTCGCACGGAGGCATTACCGTACGAAGAATGGACGAGGCATCACCATGAACACAGTCGTCTCGTTGCGATTGAAGACGAGCAATTGCTCGGCTGGGTCGCGTTAAGTCCATTCTCTTCGATTCCGGCATACGCTGGTGTCGCTGAAATCAGCCTCTATATCGCGGAAGAAGCACGCAGTAAAGGTGTCGGCACACGCTTGATGGAAGACGTCATTAAAGCAAGTGAAGTAGCCGGAATCTGGACGTTGCAATCGCAAGTTTTTCCGGAAAATCAAGCGAGTCTGCGCCTTCATGAACGTTTTGATTTTCGGGAAGTCGGTCGCCGGGAGCGAATTGGTCGGCTCGGAGGCAGATGGCGCGATACGGTATTGCTCGAGCGACGCAGCACATATCTCTAAAATTAGGCAAGTGGACGCAATGTTCCCTTGCCTTCTTTGTGTTGAAAGCGAGGGATAACGGGAAAAGACAGACAGCAGAAGAAGGGGGAGGGATCACGATGGATGATTTTTTTGGTGAAGGACTCGAGACCAATCAACAAAAACGGAAACGCAAACTGGAGGAAATCTTTGATCAGTCGTTTGAATCGGAGCGACGGGATTTCAATCAATCGCTGGAGCAGGACGTGACGGTTGCTTTGATCGGAGACGTCAATGCGGGGAAATCCTCAACCTTGAACGCGATTCTTGGTCGCGAAGTCGCAACGGTCGGGGCGCGCCCGGGTGAAACGATTCGTATCGATCAAGTCCGGCAGCATCCGGAGGATAAAGTCATCTTCGTCGATACACCAGGATTGAATGATGCCAATACACAGAACTCGGAAGCGACGTGGACGTACTATCAAAGTGCCGATGTCATCCTTTATTTTTTAAATGCGGCAGGTACTGTTTTATCTGAGACGGAGACGAAAAACTTTCGAAAAATCTATCAACATAACCAAAATGTCTTGATCGTCGTGACGAAGATGGATGCGACGGATGATGTCGACACGATCGTCCACCATATTGCAGAAAAACTACCAGGACCCAAAATCATTCCCGTATCAGCACGAGAAGGAACGAACATTGATCGGCTCCGCCGGGAGGTCCTCGATATCTTAAAAAAGTTCGACAAGGATAATGTGTTCGTTCGCCAGATGGATCCAACCGTTCGCGGGAAGATCGCCAACAATTGGATCGTAGGTGCTGGAACAGCCGCTGGTGCGATTGGTGCCGTGCCGTTTCCAGGAGCTGATATCATTCCGCTGACTTCAATTCAAATCGGCTTGATGCTCAAGTTATCGAATCTGTACGAACGGCAGTTATCCAAAGAGAGTGCGAAGGAGTTGCTTGTCGTGACGATCGTCGGAAACTCCGGAAAGACTGCTTTTCGGCAAATGGCGAAGTTGGTTCCTGGGTATGGTGCCGTCATTGCAGCGGGAGTCGCTTCGACCGCCACCCTTGCACTCGGATACGGAACGAAATATGTCTATGAGAATAAGCTCGAATTAACACCCGAACAACTAATGGGGTTTGTGAAACGATTCCGAAAGAAGGCGGAGGAGTCGTCAGAAGAGACAAACGAGTAATCTCCCTGTTATTCTATACAGCAATAAAGGGGGAGAACATATGACACGATTACTCGAAGAAATCAAACAGTATCAATCGGAATTCCGACAAAAGGCACCTGCTGAGAAACAACGGTTGATGGCGGAAGCGACAGCAGAACTAACTGCTTCTGGTATCGCAAAAGGTCTAGGTGTCGGTGATACGATTCCACACTTTACGTTACCCGATGTATCTGGCAAGCCTGTGGCGATCGAGACATTACTCGAGCAAGGTCCTGTCATCTTAACGTTCTACCGGGGTGGCTGGTGTCCATACTGCAATCTCGAGCTTCGCGCGTACGAACGAGAAATCGACCGAATCCGCGCTCAGGGAGCGACTGTCGTTGCAATCAGTCCGGAGAAACCTGAATTTGCTGAGCAGACAGCAAACAAGAATACGTTAAGCTTCCCTGTCTTGAGTGACGTTGATTTACATGTATCCCGTCAATTTGATTTGGTCTTCGACCTGCCAGATTACTTGATCGAGATTTACAAGGCATCGGGACTTGATGTAGCAAAACACAACGGAAATGAGGATTGGCAGTTGCCGAAACCGGCGACGTTCATTATTGATACGGACGGTGTGATTCGTTTCGCAGAAGTACCATCGGATTATACAAAACGCGTTGATCCGCAGATGATCATTGATTACCTTGAACAATAAAAGAGCCAGTCAAATATACGAAAACCAACTCCTAGGGACGCACTAAGAGTTGGTTTTTTTATGATTCAATCTGTTTTATTTGGATAATATAGACATAAAAATGGGTATAAAGAGGTAACCAAACGTATAGATGGAGGTGAAGCGTCGCTCCTAGTCTATCGGGAGTCCGCGTCGATATGTATGCCATTCAACCAATTTTCAAAGAACGAATTTGGGGCGGTCGACGTTTAGAAGCGTTGTTTCAGTTTGAGTTACCAGAAGGACAAATTGGAGAATGTTGGACAGCATCCGCTCATGCGAGTGGGCGGACGTACTTCTTAGATGGACCTGATCAGGGTAAGACGCTAGATGAATTATGGCAAACGAAACGGACAGAACTATTCGGTGATTATCTGCTTGATGCATTTCCGCTTCATGTAAAATTTCTGGACTCGTCCGCCTACTTATCCGTTCAAGTCCATCCGAACGATGAGGAGGCACGACGGCTAGAAGGAGAACCGTACGGCAAGAATGAGTGCTGGTATATCTTAGAAGCTGCACCAGAGGCAGAAATCATTCTTGGTCACAATCTACAATCACGAGATGCCCTGTTTCGGTGCGCGCAAGAAAAGGACTGGGAGACGTCACTTCGGCATCAAAAAGTTAAACCTGGCGAATTCTATTACATTCCGAGTGGTACAATCCACGCTCTAGGACCAGGCATCGTTCTTCTTGAGATTCAACAGATGAGCGACCGGACGTACCGACTATATGATTACGACAGATTAGGAGATGACGGGAAACCGAGAGAATTACACGTTGAGAAGGCAATCGCTGTCACGACGATTCCAGATGAGCCGTGGACGAACCAACCAGAGACGATCATCAAGGAGGGGGGCATCATGACGAAGTTGCTTCAAGTACCTTCCTTTACGGTCATCCGTCATGAAGTGACCGGTCGGTATGCATTGCATGATCATCCGGTCTTTCGTTTATTGACTGTCATCGATGGTAAAGGAGAAGCGCGGCAAGGAAATCGCGTGATTCCTTTACAGAAAGGGAAACAATTCTTTGTACCGCGTCGAGCGGGAGATTACGAGATAGTTGGATCCGTCACATTCGTGACGAGTGAAGTGTTTTTAGACTAGAGCAGACGAAAGGGCACCACTAGGAGGTGCCCTTTCTAACATCATGGTTTGGACCGGATGGAGGTCGGGAGCGGATAGTTATCCTGCTCTGTCCAATCGATGGAATATTTGATTTCAATCATAATCAGATCTTCTAGTGTTGTCAGAGTATGCGGAACACCTTGTGGAATGTGTACGACAGAAGTCGGTCCGAGTTGCTGTGACTGACCATCGATCAGTGCCTCGGCGCGACCTTGTAAGATACTCCATGTCGAGTCGGTATGCGCATGATAATGATGACTGATTTGTTGATGCGCCTTGATATGCAGCCGTCGGGTCACGGCATAACGTCCGTCCTCTAGTTGCTGTTGATGTAAAATCGTTGCATATCCCCAGCGTTTCCATTCAAATTGTGGTGGCAAAGTGTCGTTCGTCAAATATTCCTTTAAGGCAGGTGTCTCGTCTTTTGACGCAACGAGGACACCATCTGGACTCACCGACACGATTAAGTTATCGAGTCCGATTCCAAGGACAGGAACTTGTAATTCATTGACGATATGCGTATTTTTCGAGTGGAGCATCCGGGCGTTTCCATGAAGCGGATGCGGCATCTCTTCCGTTAATGTATTCCACGTTCCGAGATCTTTCCAGTAGCCATCATACCGATGAACGAATAAAGAATCGGTCTTTTCAACGACCGCATAATCAAATGACGTCTTTTCTAGTGCCTCATAGTTCGAACGAAGCGCTTCGAATGTAGTCGGCACAGCTTGCGCTTCTAGACACTGTATCAAGAAATCAAGGCGACAGGCAAAGACACCACAGTTCCATAATGCACCTTGTTCGATTAAGTCACTCGCGACCTCAACAGTCGGTTTTTCCTGAAAGCGTTCGACGATGGACATGTTTTCGGAGGTTCGCGGAATGATATAGCCATATTTTGATGTGGGATGTAAAGGTTCCACACCCATTAAATGAAGCGCATCTGGATGTTCTTGGACGGCTTGGTCCAGTTGCTCGAAGCGTTCAAAGAACGATAAGTCAACGTAAGGATCGACCGGCATGATGATGACCGTCTCTTCTAAATCGATCCGTTCTGCCAAATAGCTCGTCGCGAGCATGATGGCAGGGAACGTATCGCGACGTGACGGTTCCTGAATGATGGAAGTACGAAAGCCCAGCTGATTTTCGATTGCATCGACTTGTGAACTCGTCGTCGTAATGACGGTCCGGTCGTCCAGACCGACTTCCTGAAGCTGCTGAAAGACACGTTCCATCATGGATTGTTTATTGCCATCGCGATCTTCCAGGATCTTTAAGAACTGTTTCGAGTTCAAATCGTTCGAGAGCGGCCAAAGCCGTTTTCCAGATCCACCTGATAGTAAAAGAATATACATTGACGACCATCCTTTCTTTTTAAAACGGAGGCGATAGCATATGGCACTTTATCTATTAGTTGACTCACATGAACCGACACGACGGATTTTACGTCGTAAACTTTTAGCAGCGGGACAAGACGTACAGGAAGCAGGATCAGGAGAAGAGGCCTTGGAACAACTCAGCAATTCCGACGTTGATGTCTTACTAACGGAACTTCGACTTCCGGAAATGGATGGTGTCGAGCTGTTACGTATTGCCAAACAACGTGCGCCATTAACGAAACAAATCGTGTTGACTGATTATATGCAGGTGCATACGCTGCTCGCAGCAGTAAATGCAGGGAATGTCAGTCGTATGATGACGAAACCTTTGAAAATTGATGAGCGAATACTCTCTATCATGACTAAAATTGGTGATGAAGTCGTCGAGACGAAGCAACGGAAACGTAATTTGGTCAACCATTTTGAGAGCGTGCTTTTGAGTTCAGATCGTCCGTATTGTTTATTTTTTGAAGACGGAACGATTGCCAGTCAACGCGCTCTAATCATTAGTCACTCCGAACAAGAGGTGCGTGAAGAAGATCAGATACAGCGTTTAGAATTCCCCACGCAGTTCGGTACCTACATCTTGTATCAATCAGTCGTCGGAAGCATTACGAAACCCGTTTGAAGAAGAGAGATTCTACACCAATGAAGCTAAGACGCAAGTACATGTAGATGACGCCAACGGTCAACAGCGGATGACGGCTGTATTTTCTTAAATTAGCCTGATGATAGAGAACAGGACGGAAGAAATACCAACGTCGTAAGGCTTTCATGAAGCCCCCCTGTTCCGCGTCGAGCGTCGCGGGCATGACATCAAAGTAATAGCGTTTCTTTCGAAGCAGGTCGTTTAATTCGACCTGCTTTTCATTGTGGTGCACGTAGGTGAACGTCGCACGGCGAATGATCCCGCCTTGTTCCAAATAACGGATCGTCGGTTGCGTCTCTTCGAAACTGATTTGCGTTGGATCAATCTCGCCCGAGGCGACGTACGCTTCGAGCCGCCAGAAGCGCGCGGCTTCCATCGTATGCGTGTCGAGTTGATCCGTCGGAACATTGAACAGGTTACGCTCAAAGACCTTCACTTGACTAAAGTAATTATCATAATCGCTATATGCACGTTCAGGAATCACAAGAGCTCCGACATCTAAGTGCGCTTCAAGATACAAGAGGCAGCTTTTTAATAGCTGTTCTTCGAGTACCATATCGGAATCAATGATGTAGAGATAATCGACATTGTATTGCTTCAAGCGATCAATCGCAGTCTTGCGGGCGATACCTCGTTCACCGTGCGGAAGCGAGAGCACTTCAAATCGCGTATCATTTGCGGTCAACCGACGCATCGTCGCGACGGTAGAATCGGTCGAACCATCATCCGCGATGACACAAAGGAAAGAAGCCTGTTGTGCCTGAAGGGAACGAATCGTTTCAGTGATGATTGCTTCATTTTCGTATGTGGACATAGCGATTCCAATCATGAAAAATCCTCCTTCAGTGCGACGGGTATCAATTCGCGTTGCAACCAGTTTCGAAACGCTTGACCTGTGTGATCCCAGTGCAGGGTCTGAGCGAAACGATGACCGGCTGCTTGAATCATTTCGTATTCTTCCGGGTCACGTAAGCAGGCGCGCATCTCGGCAGCGAGTGCACCTGGCGTCTGACTCTTTGCCATGTAACCAGTCATGCCGTACTGGACGGCGTCGCGTAGTCCAGGTGCGTCATAGACAATCGTCGGTGTGCCAACGGCCGCCGCTTCGCTGACCGTCAGCCCCCAACCTTCTCGTTTGGAAGGAAACAGGAGCGCAGTCGCGCGACTCATCCGTTCGAGCTTTTCTTCCTCACTGACGAATCCAAAATAAGTGATGGCGTCACGCATTTCTTCTGGGACGATCGGATGAAGGTGCTCGGCGATATATGCCTCGTCTTTTTTTCCGATGACCCAGAAACGAGCGTCTGGGTACTCCCGTTTGACGATGACGAAAGCTTGGAGTGCATCATTGATTCCTTTATAGGCAGACATCCGTCCAGCGTATAAAAAAGTCGGATATGCTTCTTTCGGCTTCCAGTCCTCCTCGTTCCATGGGGTAAAGGAGAGACCTTCCGGTAGAATCGTCACCTCGTCTTTGGAAAAGCCGACAGCAAGCAGGTCGTCTGCAGTTGACTGACTGACCGTCAAAGCGCGACCGGTCCGGTACAGCTGCAGACGCGGCGTCTCCGTCCATTCGCCGATGTATGAAAATGGAGGACGAACATTGATTTGCCAGATTTCACGTGTCAGTTGATGAATGAAGAGGGCACGTTTCGCTAATGGAACATATAGGGGTGTGAAAAAGTGATGCGTGTTCATCTGGTCGACGACTAAATCAATCGTCGCAGCATGCGACTGGTAATAAGAAAAGGCGAGCGGAACGACGGAAAGTGCAGAACCTCTTCGGATATAAGTGATGCCGTCCAAAAACTCGACATCGTGTCCGCCTTTAAATGCGGGAGAGAAGTGAGTGATCTCATACTCATCACTGACACGTCGGAGCATCTCGTGGGTGAATACTTCCGCACCACCTGCTTTCGGATGTTTGATATCGCGCCAAGATAAAAAAAGTAGATGTGGTTTCATGTTACGCCTCCTTCACTGAATGGGGGTGTCGGGGTAAGGTGAAACGTAATATCAAGGCGCCGAGTAAAAAGACACCTGCTTGCGCGAGCAACCAAGTCTCGACGGTCGAATGAAATGTCGTCAAGACAATGATGAACAGAATCAGAATCAACCAATAGCCTTTCAAGTACCCAGTTCTGTGTAGTGAAAACTGGACGAGTGCTTCATATTGAATCAACGTGATGCCGACATAAACGAAAACCATATATTTGATGTAATGAGTTGCCGCGTCATAACCACTCCCGAATAGAATCGGAATCAAATAAGGGACGATCGTCCAATACACTAAAACGGCAAGAGCGAGTCCACCTAATAAAATGCGGTAAAAGCGACGCTCCCAAAGAAGAAAGTCTTCGTCCTGACTTTTTTGGCTTAAGCGCGGTAGCAACAATTGTGCGAGTGATAACGCGACGAACAACAGCAGTTGACCAAATCGTAAGGCAACCGAATAATCTCCTGCTAACTGTGGGAAGTAACGGGTGACGAGTAAACTATCGAGTGTGAAAAACAGCGTCATGACGACTTGTGTATGAACCATATGGACGAGTCCGTTCGCCTGGATACGCCCGCTACTAACGGGAAACGTGACTTGCATCAGGCTTAATAGGTAGGACGCAATCATGCCAGCCAAGATGAACAATAGTGCATAACTGACGTTCGTTTGTTGAATCAAGAGCCATGTGGCTAAGACTTTGACGACGGATTCGATGTAATAAGAGAGGTTCAGGGCATAGAAGCGTTCAGTCGCTTGTAAGACACCACGACGAAAAGATAGAAGGATATGAAACACGATGATCAAATAAACAATAAGCAGGTTTATTTTGGTAAACGGCAGGAAATAAGGTAATGCATAAAGTAAAATAAGTAAGAAGCATCCTGTAACCGCCAGTATGCGGAACCGTAACTTTTGGTAATCGTTCGTTTTCTGTTGACTATAGTCCCGAGTCACGGTCCATTGTAAGGCACCACCGATGATGAGCAGAAGACCCAAAAAAGCCAAGTAGGCGTTCAATAATCCATATACAGTACTAGAAAGCTCCCGGGCTAATAACAAATGATAGGCATAGTTCACGAGGTTCAGCGCTACATCTAGAATCGGGAAAATCAATAAAACGGCATGTCGCTGGATGAAACTTGTCATGGAGCCACCTCCCATCAGTCAGAGCTGTTTTACGGAAAGGATGAGACTTATGAGTCAAGGGCATATCGCTGTATTTACCGATCATTCTCGGCACATTCCATACGAATCGTTGATTTCTTACTATCCCGTCCTGTTCTACACACAGCCGGGTAAATGCCCGAACTCCTTCGAACAGATTGCCAGCACTGAAATACAGGAAGCTGAGGAACACGATATTCTTCTATACATCATTGATTATGAGACGCGTGGAGAGGAGCTAGCAATTGCCAATCAAATTCGAGCTGTCCGTCCGCGATCTAAAATTCTGATTGTCAAAGAAGCAGTTCGTTTAAAGGGCGATTTTCCGTACCATACCGTTCAAGGAGATGGAATGCTCCGTCTGTTTTCCTATCGTCCCGCCTATCCGAATGAATTGTTTGCTGAAATCCAGCATATTATCCATCCTGAATATCCCATTTTAAAGGATACTATAGCCTTTATATTGCCAATATTTAACGAAGAGAAACGTTTTAATTATGTAAAAGATTTTTTAGAGTCTCTTGCAACCTTCATCAGTGAAGATTATATCCACGCTTCGATCAATTTCTTTGATGATGCTTCGTCTGACCGATCCAAGGCACTCCTCCAAGAATACCGTTCAATTGTCATGGACGCGACGGATACGTTATTCACGGTCGGCTATCTGGAGGTTCATCATGTCGAGCAAAATACACGAAAAGCCGGTCTATTCATCGAAGGGATGAAAAATATCTCGAGTGATTATTATGTGTTCGTCGACGCGGACAATTCGTTTCGGATTGAAGATATCGCCCGGTTGTTGACGATAGCGCAAGAGGGATACTATGACATCGTCGTCGGAACGAAGGATTTGACGATCGAAGACCGGGGAACTGTCCGCCGTTTCATGAGTTTCGGTAAACGGAATCTGACACGGTTCTTCTTACCAAAAGGTGTGACCGATTCGCAGACCGGTCTAAAGATCATTAACCGTCGTGTCGTTCATCGTTTGTTGCCTTATCTGCATGTCGAGAGTGGTCTCGCGATCGATTTAGAGTTGATGTATGCAGCAAAAAAAGAACGCTTGCGGGTCTATCAACAGCCCGTAACCTGTATCGAACGCGAAGGATCGCACGTCAACCTTGTTAAGGATTCGATTGCGTTCTTGCAGACGATGTTCAGTCTCTATCAACGGCATAGAAAAGACGAAGCACCAGTTAAATGAAAAAGGACAACGGGATCGACCCGTTGTCCTTTTTAAATACACTATCTCTTGTTTCGTTTCAGGCTAGGAATTCGTTGCTTGAACACGGACGATAGACGTTGTCGGATAGCCAGACCACGATTGCTTGTCATGAAATAAATCAACAAGGTACTAAGTGGGAGCGCTAAGACGAGAATGGTCAGTCCAGCGTAATAAATCGGACGCAATACGACGGTCACATGTGCCGTCTTTTCGTTCGAACGATACAACTGACTGACGCCGTTTAATGCCGTGTCACCACGCATCGTTTCCTGGTCCGTCTGGAGTTTAAATAACGGTGTCGGAGAATCATTAACCGTAAAGCGACCGAGTGGCGCATCACTTTTTATATCCCGTCCCATCTGTGAGGCATCGACGTCAAGCGCACGGGCAGGTTCTGTTGCGAACAGCGTACCGCTTTGCTCGGAGAGAACGAGTTGATCGACTAGAATCAGTTGATCGTACGGTAACACTTCTAAATTCTTCAGACGCAATTGCCCAGCCTTTTTCTCATTTCCACGCGTCCAGATATGCAGTTGCATCCGGACGGTCTTCTTCGGTGGAATGACGATTTGTTCGTAATGGTTCCACTGCTTCTTTTTCTTTTCTTCGACTTCATTGATGAAATCCGTACCGATGACACGATCATCTTTATCTAGGTAATACACTTTGAGGTGTCGTTGACGGACGTTCTTGCTGACGGCGTCGAACTGGATCAAATATTCGTGATATGGTTTCACCTTCATTTTTTGCGAGGCATAAATATACCAATCACAAGAGCAGGTCGGCTCGTAATCAATCGTATAGCCGTCTTCGGTCTCACTCGCGTCGAACATATCGTCCGTGATCGAGACACACGTCGCACAATTTGCTGCCGCTTCCGGTGCAGCGAGGGCTTTATCAGTGACGATTTCGTTCGGGTCGAACTTGTGCAGATCCTTCCAATCGACGAGTGACGGTACCTTGCTCGCATAGGACAGCTCTAGCTGATAGCGTCCCTTCTTGAGTGGGATATCGGACAACTTGACACCGTATAACGTTTGGTAAACATCACTCAACTCTGTCATCCGGTACGGAAACGCTAAGTGTAGCGGATCGTACGTCACCGTCTGATTCCCGATCTGCTGTTGATGTTTTTGACCATTTAGAATATCGGCACGAGACAAAGCGCGTTCGAAGACGACCTGCTTTCCGTCTCGGATTTTGACAGTGATTCGACCATCGTTGCCTGGCGGTGGAGTTAACATCAACTGGAGCTGATAATCGGTCGCTTCCCGAATATCGATCGAACGCTGTAAACGTCCACGTTGCGCAGCGATTCCTTTCCCAAAGCTTAGTCCAGGATAGTTTCGTTCCGACTGCAAGTGCCCTGTGTAATCGAATCCGGTCTCTGCCTCGAGTACCATCAAGGTCTTCGTGAAGGCAAGTGTATCTTCGACGCGTTTTTGTAGAGTGGTTAGCTTTTCTTCCGGTATTAGGACGATGTTTTGAATGGCATTAAAGCCTTCCGTGTTCGTCACGCTGAGCGTCGCAGGACCGCTCGGTGTCGTAAACGAACCGAGCGGGACCCAGGCGAGTTTGGCACCTGATCGTTGTTGAGTTGGAATCGTGACGCCTCGTTTATTGAATGTCAGATCGAGTTGTCCGCCTTTTTGGTTCAACAGCACGCGAGCAAAACCAGCGTAACGACCAGCAGGCAAGTCTTTTGTCATCGTAAACATATTCGGGATCATATAATCCTCATAGCTGAAGATTTTAATATCATGGACCCACCAGTACGTTTTCCGCTCGGGGCGCTGGAAGCTGAGTAGATCGATCCGCATCGTTTTTGCGTTTCGTGGCGTGACATATTCACCTTGCAAGTGAATCGCATCGACATCACCGGAATCACGGGGGGCGACGACATACGTTTGATTCAGCTCGCGATCCTTCTCATCAAAGAACCGGACCTTGACGTGGAGCCGGTCGACCCCGCGACCGCTCGCTGTGATATCAAAGCGATAGGCGTTATTCGGGCGTGCCGGCAGCTTACCGGACTTCGCGACTTGCCAGATATATTTCGGGTCGCCTTCTGCGACTTCAGCATGAAGGACAGGCAGGTTATTATCTTTTGACATCGGATTCGGAGACAAGTCAACGATGTCTGGATTATCGGCTTTAAAGAATGTCTCATCCTCAAGCATGGAATTAAAAGAGGCGACCTGTTTCGCTTTTAATCCGTCTAATTTGTAGACGGGCGCGTCAATCCGGGCAGAAGCAAACGATAGACCGATCCCGTCTCCGAAGTCGAGGTCAAACGACGGGTTCGTCATACCTTGCGTCCGCAAATACCAGCGCCAGTCATTATTTCGGAGGAACGTCTTACCCCAGTTCAGGAAAGCATTCGCTGAATCAATCGCTTCGAACGGTTTCCAATAGTATTCTTCCGGTACCTGACTGAGAACAAGATCATTCTCCTCGATCATCTCGACGATATCGCCTTTTTTCATCCAGGAGAGGCTATCCTGATGTCCTTGTGTCGCATACAAAATCGATTGACGACCAAGATCGTAGCCATCCAGTGTCGGATAACTGATCGACCGTTCGAGTCCATAAGGGGTCAAAATCAATTGTGGGACGGTCCGTGTATCGAGCGGTGCGATCAAGTCGAACAAGGTGAACAAGCCGACTTGTTTCGTCTGTACGAGATCACGTTGTTCCTGTAGAACCTTTAGATTGAAATCTTGTCGCTCCTTCATCCCCGTGTACTCATCCCGGTAGGCGAACTGCTTCAGTCCGAACGCTTTCGCGATTTGTCCGGCTTGTTCGGACCGACCGGTGTTGAGTAGATACTGCATGAACGTCATCATGTAACCAATCGTCGGCGACGCCCCTTCATGATGAAAGACGGTATCGTGTGCCGACGTATAGACTTGCACGTCACCTGTTGCTTTGATTTCACCACCTTTTCGTGGATTTTGATTCCAGCGTGGAGTTGCGATGCCGGTACTCGGTTGCGTCATCTCGTCCGCAATCGGGAACTGCAACCACTTCCCATCGACTTCTTCTTGGATAGTGGTGTATTCCTTAGGCATCTTGACCGGATGATAAAAGCCTTCCATATAGACAGTCCGATAAGGGAGGAAAAAGCAGGCGACGACGATCAGTGTCCCGACGATCGAAACAATCCGGTATAGCTGTAAGGGAATCGTCCGGGACGCACGAGTAAAGACAGCGTTCAACCCGACGGCAAGCAGTAAGCTGTAACTGACCATCAAGAGACCAACCAGCTTATTCGGATCGCGGAACATCGCGCCGATCAATGGTGTCTTCGTCACGAACAGGACGAACGCATCCGCAACCTGCTCATGGGTACCGGTCGCAAAGACGATTAGCGGAATCGCGAGTAGACCGAAGAACAGGTGGATTGGTTGTCGGTATGCGACGATAGCTCCTAGTAAAATGAGTAAAAGCGTGATGGCGCCAGCAATCCAAAACGTCAGCGGTAACGTCGTCAAATCAAACATCGGCCACCAATAGCTCGTTAAAAATAAAACATTCGTCCAACTCGAGTGCCGACTGAACAACATCAACGTATCGGAGACATTGATGTTGTGCTGTGAGGCTTGCGATCCGGTCAGAATCGAGCCGACGTACATCAAGAACCAATACCCGTTGAATAGTAGAAAAACGAGACCAAACGCACAGGTTGCCCGAACATAAAACCACAGTAATGACGACCAAATCCGTTCTTTGCGACGCGTCCAACTCGTCTTTAGAAAAATAAGTCCGACCATGATACCCATATAGATCAGCGAAAAGAAGAAATAATGAATTCCCGCCGCCATGAAGGCGAAGACGATCGACAGTCCTGTAATATCAATCCATGTTCGTCGACTCAAGCGATCAGACAAACGAAAACCGGGATCGAGCTGTTCGCGAAACTTCGGATCAAAGATGTTGAAGAACAACATCAAAGCGTAAGGAAAGACGGAATAGCCACATAATAAATAGATATGTTGAATCCGCGTAATCACCCACGGGTTCAAGGCATAAAACAACGCGGCAATCGCAAAGGCAATCAGTGAGAGATAAGAAAAGTGCTTCGAGACATAAACGGAATGGAGCCGTTTCGTAAAAGCAAACATCGATAAAGCAGAGATCGTTAACAGTCCGATTATGAATAACTTGATCAAGACGGGACCGGATGAGCCAAACAATAGACTGAGTACATAAAACGGTAGGATGTAGAGCAGTCGTGCGACATTCAGAAGCGTCGTCGTGCTCCATCGGTTGTTCCAAGCACCGTAGATTTCTTCTAAATAGCGATGTGAGGACAGTCCGAAGGATAGATCGCTGAACGTCACCATACCGGAACGAAACAACGGAAAGCTATAGATCAGGATGAATACAAACATACCAGATAGGACAAGGATGTCCTTACGATACGTATGCATGAAGTTCTTGAGGTGTTGACGGAACGAGTGCATCGGACAACTCCTTTCTGCGAAAATCCGTGCTGAACTTCTTCTCTACAGGAGGGCGATATTCCTAGAAATGGATGTACTTATTTTAGCAATGATTGCGAGAAGTAACGTCCATCCTCAGACGGAGCGTTACAGACGAATGCTTTCGGGTAAAGACTTACAACGAAACGAGTAGGAGGAAAACGCATGAAATGGAAGGGAAGACAGCGGAGTTCGAACGTCGAGGATCGACGGGGAATGGGAGGGAAAGGAATCGCTGGTATCGGTGGTGGTGTCGGGATCATCCTGCTGATCGTCATCACCTTGATGGGTGGTAATCCAGCTGAATTACTCGGAGACTTAACCGGTGGGGATCAGCAAAATACGACGTATGAAGAAACAGCACAGGAAAAAGAAGCAGCGGACTTCGTCTCCGTCGTCTTAGCGGATACGGAACGGGTCTGGACGAAGGAATTCAAAGAAGATGGTAAGACCTATAAAAAACCGAAGCTCGTCTTATATACGGATCAAGTCAGTTCGGCTTGCGGACAAGCAGGGAAGTCCGTCGGTCCCTTTTATTGTCCCGGTGATCAGAAATTATACATTGATTTAAGCTTTTATGATGAACTGCAGTCGAAGTACGGAGCCCCGGGCGATTTTGCGATGGCCTATGTCATTGCGCATGAAGTCGGACACCATGTCCAGACGTTACTCGGAAAGTCGGACGAGATCATGCCCCTTCGAGAGCAGATGAGTGAGGAGAAGTTCAACAAGTACCTTGTTCGATTCGAGCTACAGGCCGATTATTATGCCGGCGTCTGGGCGCATCATGCGCAAGGCGAAAATTTGCTCGAAGAAGGTGATCTTGAAGAAGCGTTGACGGCAGCGAATGCTGTCGGGGATGATACGTTACAAGAGAAGGGACAAGGATATGTCGTACCGGAAAGTTTCACCCACGGCACATCAGCGCAACGGGAGCGTTGGTTCCAAAAAGGCTTTGATAACGGCACGATTGAAGGCGGAGATACATTCAAAGCGAAGAATCTATAAAACGAAGCAACGACAGGCCATTTGAAACATTTTCCAATCGTTTCCGTAAAGAAGAGGGAAGGATTCAAAGGGGAGTGTCGAAGTTGAAGCACATCAGTCTATTTCTATTGCTCTATACGGCTGTCGTCGGATTGACGTACATCGTGTCACGATTTGCGCCGGACTTGTTGATCTACATGGTCTATTTCGCCATTGCGTCATTACTTGTCATCACAGGCTATTTGTTAAAACGACTCGTACTGAAGCGCTAAATACCAAAAAAACCTGTGTTCTGCTTGCGCGGAACACAGGTTTTCGTTATTTAAAAGCTTCTTATGAACGGAACATCGTCGGATCATCTGGAACGTTCTCCAGGTAAGCGATCCGTCCGTTTTCATCGAGACGTGCGATATCTTTTCCGTCTTGTGTGAAGACACTACCGTCTGCTCGTTTTCCGCAAACTGCCCAGCGTGTTTCATACGTTCCTGGTGTTGTTTCTTCCCAGCCCGCATACATATGCTTAATATCCTGATTCGCCGTGAACACATGACGGACGAACTGTTTCCAGGCGTCGATGCCGTGCTTTGGTTGTCCGTTCAGAACGAACGTGATGTCTGTCGTGAATAAGGAAACGAGATCCTCAAAAGCTTGTGCGTCCGTGCGTGACGCGTCGAATAAGTCAAAATAACGATTCAATACCATAGTAAAAACCTCTTTCTGTTCATTAAAGTGTCATCATCCGGTCTGTGATTAACGCATGCAACCGTTCTAAATGTTTCGGTGGACAGGAGGCATCGATTGCTTGACGGATCGAGCCGATCGATTCGCGCTTTAACGTCGATTGCCACGCCTCTTCCGCCTCTGTCATTAGATTCGAGAGTAGACCGATTTCCTGTTCCTGAATTCCCATCAAATCCTCGAAGACACCGCTTGACGCATACAACGTCTGTTTGCCCTCGATTGCCTGATAGACATCAAAGATTTGAATTTCGTCTGCCGGACGCCGTAAACGAAAGCCGCCTTTGACACCCGGTACGGAATACAACAGATCCGCTTGGACGAGTTTTCGTAAGAGCTTTTGGAAATAAGTCGGCGAGGCACCAAGTTGCTGGCTGATGAATTCACCGGGCAACACAGCGCGATCCGGAAGGAAGGTCAAGAGCAACATCGCGTAGACAGATTGCTCGACCCCGGTTTTCATTTGCATGAGAAGTCCCCTTTCGTTAAACGTAGATAATGTATATCCATAATAGTTTTATTCGAAAGAATTGTCGAGTCATATGCTCTCACAAAACCGTCACACCTTTTCGACAGCATCTGCATGGCATCCCCGTTCCGGATTCGGTATACTAAATGTACGATATGTGAAAATATTCACTAAAAGTCGTTCACACTTTGTGAAAGGACGTTTGTATATGAATCCATTAAAAGGAATCGTTCAGATTCCACGTAGTATTCTCATTCAATTCATCATGGCAGCTTTCCTGATGGGGGTTGCGGTCGTTGGTCAATCGTATGGTATCGTGTTGACGGTCGATCGGATTTTCCTGAAGGAACAACCGTTTGAAGCCGTCATTCCGTTACTACTCGTCGTCCTCGGGATGCTGTTGCTCCGGGTCGCCGTGACGTATTGGAACGGTCGTCTCGGTACGACGTTATCGGCACACATGAAGCAGGCGCTTCGGGAAGCACTCGTCGCGAAATACACAGGTCGTTCGGTCGAGATGATGCTACAAGGGCAAGCGGGACAGAAGGTCAGTGTTTTGCTCGACGCTGTAGACGAGATGGACAGCTATTATAGTCAATACTTGCCGAAAGTCGTTCAGACGACGATTGTTCCCTTGATGGTCTTGATCGCAGCATTCAGCTATGACTGGATCACCGGTCTCGTCATGATGATCACAGCACCGTTCATTCCATTGTTCTACATCATCATCGGCATCATGACGCAAAAGCGGGCCGATGCTCAACTCGAGAAGATGACGGCATTCTCGGGAACGTTTCTTGATACATTGCAAGGACTGACGACCTTGAAGTTATTTGGTCGTGCGAAACGACAACGTGACGTCATCGAAAAAAGTAGTCTTGATTTCCGGGATGCGACGTTAACGGTCTTGAAGCTCGCCTTCTTGTCGTCGTTGATGCTTGAGTTCATCTCGATGCTCAGCATGGGAATGATTGCACTTGAAGTCAGTCTGCGCTTGATTCTGTTCCAAAGCATCACCTTCATCCCGGCGTTCCTGATGCTCGTGTTGGCACCAGAGTACTATCTTGCCTTAAAAGAGATGGGTGCTGCCTTCCATACAGGACGCGGTAGTGTCGCGGCAGCGAAACAGATTGCAGCCGAACTAACGACAGACGATCGTCCTGTTGCCTTTGGTCAATCAGAACTTGCGATGAACCGTCCACCACGAATCGTTTTGGATGAAGTTGATTTTACGTATCAAGAAGGACGTTTTGCCTTACAAGACGTGACACTTGCGATTGAACCGTATCAAAAGGTGGCGTTGATTGGTCGCAGTGGTGCCGGTAAGTCGACTGTCTTACAGTTGATTGCCGGACTCGCGGATCCAAAAGAAGGACGGATTCTGCTCGACGGGATTAATCGCAGTCAGGTGGAGGAAGCGAGCTGGTTCCGTCAGTTGAGCTACATCTCGCAGCATCCGTATTTGTATGCCGGAACGCTGGCAGAAAACATCGCGATCGGTGAACTCCGTCAAGCGACGCCGGAAGAGATTTTTGAGGCGGCGCAGGCAGCAGGGCTCGAGGAGCTGATTGCGACGTTACCTGAAGGGATCGACACGGTGATCGGAGAAGGTGGACGTGGTCTATCAGGTGGCGAGAAACAGCGCGTTGCGCTGGCACGAGCGTTCTTGAAACGACCGAACGTCATCGTCTTTGATGAACCGACGACAGGACTCGACGTCAAAACGGAGCGATTGCTTCAACAAGCGATCGAACAGCTTGGACAAGCAGCGACAGTCATTACTGTCGCACACCGCCTGCATACGATCGAGCGCTCAGATCAAATCGTCGTCCTCGATGGCGGACGAATCGTCGATCGTGGCACTCACGATGAACTGCTTGGACGTGATTCGGAATATGCTCGGATGCGCAGCGTCCAGAGAGGGGAGGAAACACGATGAAGGAACTACTAGGAGTCTTTCGGTTGATGGTGCATCAAAAACGCGATATCGCCTGGTCGATCTTCTTCGGTGTCCTCGCCGGAGTGACAGCGGTCGGTTTATTCGCAGCAAGTGGATACCTGATTTCAAAGGCAGCCTTGTTGCCACCGATCCAGACGCTTGCTGTCTTGATTGCGCTGCAAAAAATCTCGAGTCTGACGCGCGCCGTCAGTCGGTATGCGGAACGTTATTATTCGCACCGGGCGACGTTTACGATCCTTAGTGATATCCGGACGTCGTTCTACCGGAGACTCGAGCCGCTCGCGCCAGGAATTTTCGGTAAATACCGGAGTGGGGACTTACTTGCTCGGATCGTCGGTGACGTCGAAAGTCTGCAAAATACGTTCTTACGTGTTCTCTATCCACCGATCGTCTTGTTGCTGGTCTTCTTCTGTACGATCTTTTTCGTCAGTTTCTTCTCGTGGACGATTGCCGGGATTCTACTACTTGGTTTGATTCTGACGGGTTTCTTGATTCCGGGTTGGTTCGCGTACCGCGAACAGCGTTTCGCACGCTCAGTTCGTGTCCGCCGTGGTGACTTGTCGACAGAAGTGACAGAGTTGTTCCAAGGCTATCGTGACTTAAAGATTTACCAGCAGCTTGATCAAAAAGAACAGGACCTGAATGCCGTCGCGAAACGATATGTCGAGGAAGAAAAACGGAATGGTTTACATGCTGTTTCGAACCTTGCTTTGAATACGATGGTGACGCTGATCATCTCTTGGCTCGTTCTTGGTGTCGGTGCCTATCTCGTCGCGAGTGGACAACTCGAAGGTGTCTTCCTTGCTTTACTCGTCATGACATCACTGACGGTCTTCGAGAATGCGGCACCGATGGCGATTTTACCAGGCTTCTTTGAAGATAGCCGCCATGCTGCGAAACGACTCGATGAAGTCGTGACCGAACAAGCGGAGCCAATCTATGACACGTTCGTTCTCGATCAGGCACCATCCTTTGAAACGAATGCATTGACGTTCACGTTCCCTGATGCACCGCGCCCGGTCTTACGTGACGTTACCGTCTCGATTCCTGCCGGCAAGAAGACGGCAATCGTCGGGGCGAGTGGTTCTGGGAAATCCACGTTACTTCAATTGATGTTACGGATGTATCCGACAGACGGATTAACGATTTCTGGTCAAGATAGTCGGACGGTTGATCCGGAAGGGCTTTGGCAACACGCAAATGTCGTCTTGCAACAGAATCATTACTTTTATGGAACGCTTCGCGATAATCTATTGCTCGCAAACGAAGCAGCGACGGACGAGGCGATGCGTCAAGCGCTCGATGATGTCGGATTAACGACGTTCGAATTAAACGATCGTGTATTTGAAAAAGGCGAGAACTTGTCTGGAGGAGAAAAACAACGCTTAGCAATTGCCCGTGTGCTTTTGCGGGAAGCGTCGCTTTACTTGCTTGACGAACCAACGTCTTCCGTCGATGCTTTGACGGAACAGATGATTCTCGATCGACTGTTCGCACGGGCAGCGGACGCGACACTTGTCCTTGTTAGCCACCGGTTAGCAGGTCTTGAAGCGATGGATCAAATCATCGTCATGGATCAAGGTCACGTCATCGAAGTCGGAACGTATGCCGAATTGATGGCGCGACAAGGGGCGTTCTATGAATTAAAACAAGTCGAACAGTCCGTTTTTGCTCCGATTGGATAAAGATATAGGATTGGCGGTGACCCCATGTGGTGCATCGCCTTTTTTAGTTTATAAGCGAGAGCCGAAAAAGACATGACAGTCTACTTTTTGAAATGGTAAAGTCTAGAAAAAACGTGGAGGGGTTTCATGCATATCGAACAATCATCCATCGTCGTCGATCAGACGACCGTTTCATATGATCATTTTCAAATGGGGTCCAAACAGGTCTGCTTCTTGCTCTCGGGAGCATCGTACCTATACGACCATCCTTACTTTTACTACAGCCGGATGGCGCTACTAGCTCGAGGCATCGATGTCATCTGTATTCACTATGTGACGGAAGAGCTCTTTTCGATGACAGACGCTGAATCGAATGCCTGCATGACGCGCCGGGTCGACGCTGTCGTCTCAGAAGTGCTGGCGACGCATACATACGAAAACGTCCAGTTTATTGCGAAGTCACTAGGAACGATTCCTTTAGCGGCATTACTTGCTAAGCCGAATCTACAGACAGCACGCTTTGTCTTCTTAACACCCGTCCTGACTGAAGTGGCCGAACAAATCGCCAATTCGTCGCAAGCTGGACTCCTCGTCATCGGGACAGCCGATAAGTTTTATGATGAAGCGGCACTTGAAACGTGTCGCACCTCACAACTGACGATTGATATCATGGAAGGAGCGAATCACTCCTTGGATCAAGGATTCGAGGTCGATCAATCACTTGCGGTCCTAGGACATGTCGTTCGTCAAATCGAAGCCAATTTGTTCGAGCCACTACCTAAGTAACAAAAAATCCGTCCAGCAGAGCGCCTGCTGAACGGATTTTTTAGTATGGACGAAGTAAGGCACGAACGGGACTACCGTCGCCGTCGACGAGCGGAAGTGGAACAGCGTTGAGGTGGTAATCACCAGGCGTGATCGCATCAAGGACGAGTCCTTCAAGGATATGGACTCCATGCTGCGCCAGTGCGTGATGGGCCGCCATTTCCTTACTATCGATCGCATCGACGCTTGGTAAGTCGAGACCAATCAGCGAAATCCCGAGTTCTCCGAGACGCTCAGCAAGACTTGGCGTCAAGACGGGAATCGTTTCTGGGAAAGTTGATTTGTCGATCCAACCATCTGTTTTGATGATCAAGCGCTGGACATCATTTAGCTCAAAGCCATCTAAATCAGCGGCTGTGATTTCTGTACGACCTGGTAAGTAAATGACGCGCGCATGTCCGATGTAGAGATCCGGATCAAGATCGATGATTTTTTGTCCGGCATCGTCAAAATGAAACGGCGCGTCGACATGAGTGCCAGTATGCAGACTCATCGTTACCTTTCCGACGTTAACGGAACCGGTGTCTGCCTTATTCCATGTCAATGTCGCTTCAAAAGGTGTATCTCCCGGCCACGTCGTGACGTGGCGATCAAGTGGTTGTGAAACATCAATCCATCGTGTCATCGCTTCATCCTCCTCATAATGTCGTGCGGACTGACCACAGTTCCGGGAAGAATCGGTGGTCGAGCACACGTCGTAGATAACTGACGCCAGAAGAACCGCCCGTTCCTGGCTTTTGTCCGATGATCCGTTCGACGGTACTCATATGGTTAAAGCGCCACATCTGCTGCTGGCTCCCGATATCAAGTAGTTTTTCACCGAGCTCATACAGATCCCAGTATTGTTCGACATCCCGATAGACGGTCGCCCAAGCTGCTTCGACACTTGCATTCGGCGTCCAGTCTTGCGTGACATCACGATCAAGGACGGATTGGTCGATCGGTAGCCCATGGCGCGCCATCGCTCGGATCGTTTCGTCGTAGATGCTTGGTGTCTTCAAGTCTTCGAGCATCATCGGATAGAGTGTTTCGTCATGCGCATACACTTTTAGCATCTGCTCATTCTTGAAGCCGAGCGCGAATTCGATTTGACGGTTTTGATACGATTGAAAACCGGATGAGTGACCAAGCGCGTCACGGAATTCTAGATATTCGGCAGGGGTCAAGGTCGACAAGACATTCCACGACTGAATCAACTGGTGCTGAATCTTTGAGATACGTGCGAGCATCTTAAAGGATGATTCGAGATCATCGTTTGCGACCGCTTGCGTCGCTGCTCGCATTTCATGCAGGATCAGCTTCATCCAGAGTTCGCTCGTTTGATGAATGATGATGAACAGCATCTCGTCATGATGCCCCGATAAGCGATGTTGACTCGTAAGCAATGGATCTAGTTGCAAATAATCCCCGTAGGACATATCTTTTTTAAAATCCGTTTGAATCGATGCTTCAATAGACGTAGGATCTGTCTTTGTCATTCCCATTCAGCCCCTTTATCATGTTAATTCAGTTTTCGTTTTTCAGCGGTCTGTGGTTGTTCCGGATGCGCCCGTTTCCAGAAGAAATAGGCGATCGATAAGAACACTAACCACGGTACACCAAACTTCAAGACGATTTGGAAATCCGTGAACCATGTCGTTAGGACGAGTGCGAATAACAACAATGCACCGAGGGCAGTCAGATACGGATAGCCCATCATCCGAACCGGTAACGTCCGTCCACCTTCACGTTCCCAGGCTTTACGGAAGTACAGATGGGAGATGAAAATCATGAACCATGTGAAAATCGCCCCGAACATCGAAATTCCCATCATGAATGGATAAGAAACGCTCGATTGACTGCTGATGATCCCCGCGAGAAAAATCCCAAGTGTCGACAAGGCGAGTGCGAAGAGCGGTACACCTTTTCGATTCAAACGCCCAAATACTTTTGGCGCATACGTTGCCTTCGATAACGAATACATCATCCGTGTCGAAGCATACAGTTGACTGTTCATCGCAGACAGCGCCGCCGTCAGGATGATGAAGTTCATGATGCCGCCTGCATACGGAATCGATAGCATCTCCATTACTTTAACGAACGGACTTTGATCGACACCGCCTGCTTGTTGCCATGGAACGATCATCAACATCAAAGCAATCGTGATGACATAAAACGTCGAGAGACGGAAGACTGTCGCTTTTAATGCTTTCGGTACGGCGACATCTGGATCCTTCGCTTCACCAGCGGTTACGGCAATCAATTCCGTTCCGAGGAAGCTGAACAGGGAGATGAAGATCGCGATCCAGAGACCTGAGAAACCGAACGGCATGAAGCCACCGTCATTTGTGAAGTTTTGTGGACCAATCTCAGGACTTGGACTACCGATGACCAAGTAGGCACCGAGCAGGATGAATAGCAAGATGGCACTGATTTTAATGACTGAGAACCAGTATTCGAAGGTCGCGAACGTATTGACTGTCGTGGCATTGATGTAAATCAACGCGGCAGCGAATACGAGAATCCAGACGACTCCGGGAACGTCCGGGAACCAGTATTTCATATAGATGGCAATCGCACTGACTTCAACGCCGATCGCGAGAACATTTGCGATCCAGTATGAATAGCGGACGAGAAAACCCGCATATGGGCTAATGTATCGTTCGGCAATCGTACCGAACGAGCCAGATGTTGGATGAGCGACCGTCATTTCAGCCAGACAGCCCATTAAAAGTAGGACGATGAAGGCGCCGACAGCGTAACTGATCAAAACGCTCGGTCCGGCAAGCCCGATCGCAAGTCCACTTCCGAGGAAAAGACCGGTTCCGATCGCACAGCCCATTGCAATCATCGTGAGTTGGCGTGTCTTGAGTTCACGCCGTAGTTCAGTAGGTTGTTCCATGGTGTACTCCTTAAGCAACGACTTCGCGTTCATTCGCGAAACGTTCGTATTCTTTATCTTTCATGATTCGTTTGAGTGTCGCGACGACGTCATAGACATCGGTAAACGTATTATAGAGCGCGACGGGTGCTAGACGGACGATGTTTGGCGCCCGAAAATCGGGAATGATCCGATTTTCCTTGAGTGCTTTACAGATCCGTGCTGCTTCCGGGTGCTCGAGGCTGAGATGCGCCCCGCGGCGTTTATCGTCGATCGGATTTCCGATGACGAAACCGTACGGTGTGAGTTCCTGCTCGACGAGTTCCATCATGTACTGCGTCAACGCGAGTGATTTCGTCCGAACGGCTTCGATACCGACTTCGTCAAACATCTCTAATGCACCGATTTGTGGAGCGAGACTTAAGACGTGTGGTGTCCCGATCTGGAAGGCACCGGCATGTGCCGCCGGTGTCATCGTATGATCCATATCGAACTGCTTATCCTTCCGCGAACCAAACCAGCCCGTCAGACCAGGCAACGTTCCGAAATGACGTTCGTGGACGAATAATCCACCAACCGTTCCAGGACCACCGTTCAAGTGTTTGTAATTACACCAGTAGGCAAAGTCGACGCCCCAGTCATGGAACGCGTGGGGAACGGCTCCGACGGAATGACAACCATCAAAACCAATCAGGATGCCACGGTCGTGTGCCGCCTTCGTCAAACGCTCCATATCGAGAATTTGTCCACTTCGGTAAAGTACCGCCGGCAAGACGATTAACGCGATATCATCCGTCATCGTGGCGATGATATCGTCTTCTTCTAAAAAGCGACCGTCCCGACTCGGTACTTGGATGAGATGTGTCTCCGGATCCAGACCACGTAAGCGAAGTTGGCTTTGGAGGGCATAGATATCCGACGGGAACGTCAGCGCATCCGCTAAAATCTTATCTCGTCCTTCTGTTGGTTGGAAGAATGTCGCGACGAGTTGATGGAGATTGACGGTCGTCGAACCAGTGACCATGACTTCTTCAGCTTGTGCGCCGACGAGCGGAGCGTTGAGAGCAGCGAGACGTTCCGATAATTCAAACCAAGGATGACGTCCTTTCATCCAGCCATCGATTCCGAGTTCTTTCCAGTCTGATAGCGACTCGAGCAACGTCTTCTCGGCACGCTTCGACAATAAGCCGAGCGAGTTTCCGTCCATATAGATACTACCCGGTTGCAGATAAAACTCATCACGATAGGCAGCGAGTGCATCTTGCTCATCCTGAGTAACAGCATCGGTCCGTTTTGCTTGCAGTGTCATACGTCATCCTCCTCAAATGAATGTTCAATCAATTTTGACAAAAGCGTAGCAAACAAATTGACATTGTGTCAATATTATCGAATAGAGAAAACAAAAGGAGTGAAGGACATGTCATCTTCTCAACCAGAAAAAATCGATAAACGTCATCTGCGCACAGTGCGGACACGCGAGAAACTGTTGAGTGCGGCACGTGACGTCTTCTTAGAACAAGGGTTTCAAACGGCAACGATTTCACAAGTGATTAAACAAGCTGGCGTCGGCTACGGAACGGCTTATGTCCATTTTGAAGGAAAAGATGAGCTGCTCGTCGTCTTGATGGAAGATGTCATGAGCCGCTTCCACGCGATCGCGGAACGAACATTCGAACCGACGACGCCGCTAGAGGCAAAGGAACGCATCGTGACGCAAGCGACGGATTTCTTGCGTCTCGCGGAAGAAGAACGAGCGATACTACGGGTTGTCGAGCAAGCGATCGGCATGTCTTACATCGTCCGTGCTAAATGGAAAGCGATTCGGGAACGGTTCATTGATCGGATCAGTCAGGATATCCAGTATGCGCAGGAGACAGGACTTGCGCGGCAGGATGTCGACTCGAAACTCGTCGCCCGTGGTTGGTTCTTTGCGAATGAGATGTATTTATTCGAAGTCGTCCGCGAAGAGGCGACAGCGACGATCGAAGAGATTGCGCACGTCTTAGCGACGATTTATACGCAAGGACTCTACCGGATCGAGGATTGATGAACGGACGGGAAGGGAACGTTTCGAAGTAGAAGGGAGCGTGACCGGGATGCCGTTTGATTACGATCTCGATTTCAAGACGACGGATTTTCGTAAGGAGCCGGAAAAGTATCGGGTTGGACGCGGGGAGCAAGGGGTCTTACTCGTCGAACCTTATAAAAGTGAGATTTTGCCGCATTGGCGTTTTAAGACGCCGGACATCGCAAAGGAATCGTCTGAGAAAATTTATGAGATGTATTTAGCTTATAAAGAAGACGGGGACTTCGTCGGCATGGATATGGCGCGGAAGTTCATTCAGATGGGACATACGCGCGCACGACGTTACGCGAACTATAAGGGTGGGCGCAAATATAAAGATAAAGAGACTAAAGAATTGCACACGCGCGAGATCGACGAAGAAAAAGCAAAATCTGCGGCCATCTTCCAAGAAAAATGGGATTTGATTCGGGCGGATGAAGAGTATTTGGCGTTAAAACGGGAACATCAAAAACAATACGGTTAAATTGCGATTCTCTAATAGAGGAATGGAGTGGAAGTAGTGCGAACAGGATCAAAAGTCATTGTGGGAATCGTCATTGTTTTCGTACTGGCTTTAGTTTGGTGGCTCGCATCACCCCTTTTTTTGAATGAATCAGTTGATGAAGGACTGCCGCCAGGTTCTTCGACAGTGGAACAAAAAGAGGAGGAAAGCACTCCCGAAACGTCACAATCTTCTCCTGAAGAAACAGAAACTGTATTTTCAGGTACATTCATGAACGGTGAAAAAAATTACAAAACATCAGGTGACGTTAAGACGCTAACTGTAGACGGTGCATTGTATCTACGTTTTGAAGATTTTCAAACGACGAACGGTCCGGATCTGTTTGTGTATTTGGTCGAACCCGGTGAAGATACAGCAGATGGAATTCGTCTCGGTGCCTTAAAAGGGAATCAAGGAAATCAGAACTATATGATTCCAAAAGACGTCGATTTGACAAAACATAGCCGTGTCGTCATTTGGTGTCGTGCCTTTGATGCTGACTTTGGAACAGGTGATTTAAAAGTAATGAATGAATGAATGAAAAAGCAATGCGCTTCCGAATAAAAAATCGGGAACGCATTGCTTTTTTGACGTTAAGAAGTTTGTTCGACTTTTTTAATTAAACGCGATTGACGTTTCTGCCAGATGAACGATCCGATGAACGTTACGACGAGGAAAATCAGACCGAGTGCAAACGGATAGAGAATGTTGACGTCATACAGGACACCTGCAAGCGTCGGTCCGAGTACGTTCCCGATACTCATATAGGCATTATTCATCCCCATGGCAAACCCTTGTTCATTTCCAGCAAGCTTTGAAATCATCGTATTCAAGACAGGACGTAAAATTGACGTCGCGAGGAAGATGACGAGGGTGATTGCAAAGAATCCACCGTAACTTGATGTCAATAACGATAAGAAGAAACCAAGTGCCGCGATGAACAGGAACAGATTCAAGACCTTTCCTTCTCCGAGACTACGTGACAGCTTATCGACGATGAAGATTTGAGCAATGACGCTGATGATACCGGTCGACGTCACCATGATGGCGATATCTTTTGGTGAAGCGCCGAATTGGTCGTCAACGAATAGACCGAGTACTGATTCGTATGCCATGAGACCGAAGCTCATGACGAGTGTAATGACGAGCGGTACGAAGTACGGTTTCTTAAACGATGTCCCCAGTTTCTTAAGCATCGACCCTTCATCTGGTGCCATCGCTGTCGCATCGTGTTTTTCACTTTCTTGAAGTAACAGAACGCTGAATAAGACGGCTGCCCCCGAGACGATGGCTGAGACGAGTAGTGGCAATTTTAAATCGTATTCGGCAAGAAATCCACCAATTCCAGGACCGATGACGATTCCGAGTGACATCGCAGCTGAGACGTAACTGTTTCCTTTTGCGCGTTGATCCATCGTCGTGATGTCCGCGACGTAAGCAAAAATCGCTGGAATCAGAAGTGCAGCACCGGCACCGCCGATTGCGCGCGAGATGTAGAGGACCGTGACGGAATTGGAGAAGTAGAAGACAAACATCGAGAGCGTCAAGCCAATCAATCCATAGATGATCATCTTGCGACGACCGTATTGGTCCGCCCATTTTCCGGCAATCGGTGACATGACGAGTTGTGCTCCGGCAAAGATGGCGATCATTAACCCAGCCGCCGTCCCACCTTGTCCAATCGAAGCTAAGTAAGCGGGTAGAATCGGAATGATGATCCCGAAGCTCCCGACCGCAATAAACATATTGATCATGAGGACCGTTAATTTTTTTCGTTGATCCGCGTGCAAGGGGACCCCTTCTTTCGACCCGCTTTCTGTAAGCGGTTATTTGTTTCACCTTCATTATCTTAGATTCAAGCTAAAGCGCCTGTCAACGCAGACGAGTCGAGGATTCGAAAAAGGGGCTGACTCAAAAAAAGAATGACGCATCTTTTCACGCCCTTTCCTCAGGCGAGACACAAGCCAGTTTTCCTGCTTCATTTAAGCAGGAAAGCGGATCTTGTTCGTCTCTGACAGCGCATAAATGCGCTTTTCCTGTAGGAGTGGCGTGTGACGCGCCATTTTTTGTGTTACGAGATAAGGGTGGCAGATCATCATTCTGCCACCCTTATCTTTGTAGAGACTAACTTTTGAGTCAGCCTCGGTTCAGATTTATTGGTCTTTTTTTAATAACCATTTGATGTTCGGTGACAGCAACGGTCGGAAGATTGTCACGACGGGTCGACTGGACAGCAACCAGACGAATCCGGTAGCGAGCAAGAAGGACAGTCCGATCAGTAACAGTGGCGACTCCGTAATGGCTGGTGGAACCGAATCACGGAACAAACGGACGATGAACGAGTGAATCAAGTAAATCGCAAGTGTCTGTATGCCGATTTGGTCGAATCGATCTCCGAATGACCGGTGCGGCACGAGCAACAAGACCGAGAAGATCATGATCGTACTGACGGCATAGAGGAACAATTGAATCGCTGCTCCCTTTAGAAGCGAGACTTCAAATTCCCCGTAGGTGTCGCGGTAGAAGAGCCAGACCGTATCAAATCCGTTTTTCGTCCAGAGAATCATGAAGACGGCAATCAAGAGCGAGACGATTAGTCCGGTCAGTCGACCGATCGGTGCCGTCATCTGCTTTCGCCAGCCAGCGTCAGTTAACCAACCACGCTCTTTGACGAGGTAACCCATCAAGAAGAACGGATAAAAACTGACGACTTTTTGTAACGACAGGAAGTTCGTGATCGAGTCTGGATTGGCATTGATCAACAAAGCAAATAAGACACTGACGATCAGCGGAAAACGCATCACCTGGAATGCCGGGGTGACGGTTTGCCAAATGATGATCCCGAGCAGATACCAAAGCGTCCAATTCGGAACGAGTGGATGGAGTAACCCATCGAGCATCTCACGTAAGGAATCATCCTGCGTGTAGGACAAATAGATTTCGTGAATCGATTGCCAGATGAAATACAGGGCAACGAATGCGAGGATGCGTTGAGGTCGAACTTGTTTGAAAAAATAGCCGCTCATGAAGATGAAGGCAGGCATGTGCAACAAGTAAATGACGTTATACGCCATCCTCACACTATCGTTTCCCGGTAAATCTCGAAACGTCTCGATCAAATGACCAAAGACGACCATGAAGATGAGTAAGACCTTATAGTTCCCAAGCCAATGATCGTACGTTGGCGTGGTCACTGGTTTGATGGGGCGATTCATTTTTTCTCACCCAGCAGGATTTGATCAACAAACCGGGCACTCGATTTTCCGTCTTGATGTTCAAAGAAATATTCTGCGAATGCTTTGACATTATGCATTTCGAAGTCTTTGTTTTTAATCCGTTCAATCAACTCTTCTGATGTCTTGACGATTGGACCCGGAACGAATTCCTCGAAGTCGTAATAGAAATCACGTTTTGAGATATAGTCCTCAAGGTCATACGCGAAGAACAACATCGGTCGATTCAATAGGGAGAACTCGAAACACGTCGATGAGTAATCCGTAATCAAGATGTCTGAGACGAACAGCAACTCATTGATTTCACGATGATTCGTCAAATCGAGGAAGAAGTCAGCGTAGACTTCTGGAATCTCCATTCGGCGGCGAATGAATGGATGCAGTTTAAGGACGAAGACGTACTCCTCATGAAGTGCTTCGTACAGCGCATCGAGATCGAGTTGATCAAAATCATAATAGGCACTCTTCGCACCATTTCCTCGGAACGTCGGCGCGAACATGATGACTTTCTTTTGTTTGAAGATGGGATATTCCTCATAGATACGTGCTTTCGCTTCCTCGATGAACGGTTGATCAAAGAACATATCCGTCCGTGGAATACCGGTCGCGATGACTTGATCTTCCCGTAACCCGAAGCCTTCAGCATAATGACGGGCGACATTATGGGAGCTGACGATCGCTTTCGTATAATTTCGATGGCTGAGCGAGTTCGCGCTTGGACCACCTGGTTTTCCGAGACGGCTATACCCGAATGTCTTGAAGGCGCCAACGGCATGCCAGACTTGAACCAAATCACTGCCTTTACGAATGTTCAACGGGTAGATCATCGGATAGAAGTCATCGACAAGAATCGTCTTTGCTGTCGCTAAGTGGTATGGCAAGGCAAATTTGTCACGCCAATCACGACGAGACTGAAGATTCGGTTTGAAGAAGGTTTTCACATCAAGATCTAAATCGCGGCGTTTGACTTCATCCAAGATATAAGCAAAGTTCCCACTGATATCACTCCGCGAATCCGAAGCGAGGATGACTTTGTTCTCTTGAATTGGTTGCGTCCATTTCGTAACGTTATAGATCGCCTTAAATGTAAAACGACGGAACTTGAACGCGCGCTTCTTCATGTTCTTCTTCCACTTCTTATAGCGATCGATGACTTGGATTAGACGTTTCGATTCGCCTTTCTTCAGGGAATGGAAACCTAAAGAGTTGCTGTATTCCGAATACTGCACGACAAGTTCATATTCGAGTAAGATCAAGGCGTTACTATGTTTTGTATCGACGCGGTAAGCGACTGGGATTAACGAACGCGTATCACCAAAAGGCGCTTCATGTAAGATCGTCTTTCCTTGGACGATGGCGAAGAACGCATCAAAATAGCCCATCGGCAATGGACGACCGGTCGGCGTGATATGATTCAGATTCAATTCGCCTGTAAAGGACTCTTCCGTCCAGTCACCTTCGAACGGAAAGCGGCAAATGAACGTCCGTTTGTTTCGTTTATTACGGAAGACAATGGCACGTTCAAGCGGTACCAATGCTTCAGTAGGTTCAGACTGAATATACTCATCGTCATGTTCCTCAAGTTCAGGTTGCTGTTGCGATGTAGGATTTTCAAATAACGTTTGTTCGGCACGCAAAAAATCAGCCAATCCACTTAAACGTGCTTCGAAACGAAACGTCGTTCCAGCTAATTCCAAGTAGGTGACCTCAGCATGTAAGGTAGGGGTCAGTGTCTCTTCGATCAAAACCATCTCTCCTCGCTTGAATAATTACAATGCATTTACACAATCATGATAGATTTTTAAATTTTACGTGAACATAGTATAGTGAAACTAGAAATCACCACTCATTATATCGTGAGACATTAAAATTAATAGGGATTTCTTTATTTTTTTGTGTTTTTGTAAAATAACACTTCAACACAGACTGCACGATTACACATACCCTGAACGCTAGGGAAAGAAAACCGAAATTCGATTATTTCATAAGGGAGGGAAGCAGGTCGTCTCGTTTGAAAGAGTCAACGAGACACTGCGCCAGAAGATGATTTATGCAGCCATTTTAGCTGGAGGAAAAGGAACACGGATGGGGAATGTCGATCGACCGAAACAATTCTTATCGATCGGAGAACGTCCAATCATCGTCCATACAGTAGAGAAATTCCTATTACATGAGGATTTTGACCGCATCATCATCGTCACACCGACTGCTTGGATTAACTATACGCGCGATATTTTGGAGAAATACATCGGAAAAGATGAACGCCTCGTCATTACACCGGGTGGACAGGATCGAAATGAATCGATCATGGCAGCCGTGAATTGGATCGAAGAGAAAAACGGTCTGTCTGAGGAAGATATCATCGTCACACACGACGCCGTCCGTCCGTTCTTGACGCACCGCATTATTAAAGAAAACATTGAAGCAGCACAAGAATTCGGCTCATGCGATACGGTCATTTCAGCAATCGATACGATCGTCGCTTCAACGAACGGTAAAACGATCACGGATATTCCGGTTCGTGATCAAATGTATCAAGGACAGACACCACAAAGTTTCCAGATCACGAAGTTGAAATCGCATTATGAGTCGCTTTCGACGGAAGAACGAGCGATTTTGACGGATGCTTGTAAGATTCTTTTACTTAAAGGAGAAGATGTGGCGCTCGTCACGGGTGAACTGTTCAATATTAAAGTGACGACACCATACGACCTACGGATTGCGAATGCTATCTTGAAGGAGCGGATTCATCAATGATTAACCAAGTCTATCAACTCGTCGCCCCGCGTCAAATCGAAGTGACGTATGATGAACGGTCATTGAATACCGATCGCGTTGTCGTGCGTCCAACGTATTTATCGATTTGTCACGCGGATCAACGCTACTTCACGGGTAGCCGTAGTGCGGAAGTATTGGCGAAAAAATTACCGATGGCCATGATTCATGAAGGCATCGGAAAAGTCGTACATGATCCGAGTGGAACATTCAAGAAGGGAACACTCGTCGCGATGGTTCCGAATACACCGACGGAAGAAGATGACATCATCGGTGAAAACTATTTGCGAACGAGTCGTTTCCGTTCGAGTGGATACGATGGCTATATGCAAGACTATGTGTTCTTAAAAGCAGATCGTCTTGTCGAAGTACCGGCTGATCTTGACCCTGAAGTCGCGGCATTCACTGAACTCGTCAGTGTATCGGTCCATGCCTTGACTCGTTTCGAAAAGATTGCCCATCCGCGTCGGGAGACGTTCGGAGTGTGGGGTGACGGGAATCTTGGCTTCATCACAGCACTCTTGCTACGTAAGTTGTATCCGGAAGCGAAATTACTCGTCTTTGGCAAAACGCAGTCGAAGCTTGACTATTTCTCGTTTGCAGACGAGACGTACCACATCGATCAGATTCCAGCCGATGTCTCCTTCAACCACGGTTTCGAATGTGTTGGGGGAATTGGCAGCCAATATGCGATCAATCAGATGATCGACTATATTATTCCGGAAGGCACGATGGCGTTACTTGGCGTATCAGAAGATGCCGTCGCGATCAACACGCGGATGATTCTTGAAAAAGGACTTCGTGTCTACGGTTCAAGTCGGAGTACACCGGCTGATTTCGCACGGACGATGGAATTGTATCAAGCACATCCTGATATTCCAGCTTATTTATCGAACCTCGTTTCAGGCGTATTCCAAATCCGACAAATCGAAGACATTCATAAAGCGTTTGAAAACGATTTGACGAACCGGTTCGGAAAGACGGTCATGGAATGGTGCATGTAACGATGTGCGCTGAAAAAGAGGAGAATCGTCTATGAAACAAAAAATTCGGTTATTGCAACGACGGACGGTCCACTATCTGCTTGCTATGACGTACTGGTTGACGAAACGGTTACCAATTCAACCGAAAAAAGTCGTCTTTGCGACGTATCGTTCCGATCGTCTTGTCGATAACTTTCGTGCCGTCTACGATGAACTCGAACGTCGCGACTTAGGGTATGAATACGTTTTTTTGTTAAAGCGATTCCCTCAATCGTTGGCGGGGCAAATTCAATATGTCTTTCATATGATGCGAGCGACGTACGAATTAGCGACTGCTCGTTACTTCATCATCGATGATTATTATTACCCTGTATATGTGTCGTCCTTACGGGAAGGGACAGAAGTCATTCAGCTATGGCATGCCTGTGGAGCCTTTAAAAAGTTCGGCTATAGTGTGCTTGATAAATCCTATTCGCCGGATGATGATTATTTGAAGATGGTCCAGATTCACCGGAACTATAGCAAGGTCTATGTTTCCGGTGAAGCATGTATCGCACCATATGCGGATGCTTTCGGAATGGAGCAGAAACGGATCTATCCATTAGGGGTTCCACGGACGGATCAGCTACTGAACACAGCACGCCAAGCCCGTGTTCGAGAAAAGCTCTATGACCGATATCCAGAATGGCGCAAGAAACGAATCATCTTACTCGCGCCGACGTTCCGAGGAAATGGACAAACAACGGCACATTACGATCAAGAGCTCGATTTTGAGAAGTTCCGTCGTGAGCTTGGACCGGATACAGTCCTCTTGCTTCGCATGCACCCGTTCGTTCTCAATCCACCAGTCGTACCGGACGCGTATGCGGATCAAATCATTAACATGACAGACTACCCGGACATCAATGATCTGATGCAGATTGCGGATATTCTGATTACGGATTATTCGTCTGTCATCTTCGAGTTTGCCTTGTTGCAGAAGCCGATGATTTTTCTCGTTAACGATCTTCAGTCGTATAAAGCAGAACGCGATTTCTACTTCCCATATGAAACGTTCGTACCGGGACCCATCGTGTCGACGTTCGAAGACGTCATTGCTTGGATTAAACGTGGGCAATTCGATACACAGAAAATCGAGACATTTGCGAATCAGTTCTTTACGTATCAGGACGGAGAAGCGACCAAACGAATCGTCGACCATATGTTATATGACACGATTCCAGAGGCGCCTGTCTATACGAAAACACCAGTGTGAATACAGAAAAACGTTCCGATTGCGTCTCCGTTTGGGGAGAGAGACGTCATCGGAACGTTTTTATTTTTGAATTGGGGCTTGATTGGCGCGAGCAGGGGTAGCTCGCAGAATGCGCACCTCTTAAAAGTGCGTCAACTTGTCCTTTGCGGACGTTCTAGGTTTGACAGGTGGAACGATGGCAGGCCAGCCGATTTGAATGACGCCGAGAACGCGTTCGTTTTCAGAAGCGTCAACGAGTGAGGCATACTCTGGTGTGAACCAGTATTTTCCGCTCTTCCAGCAACACCCAAGACCTCGTTCTGTTGCTACCAACTGCAGATTTTGAATCATCGCAGCTGTTGCAAGTGTATCCTCTAGCTGTTGATCCGGCGTCCCTTGTACCTGACAAAGTACCGTTAAATAAACCGGGACTTCCCGTAATTTTTGTTCAGCCTGTTGACGTTGTTCAGACGTTTTCGTCTCGAATTGACCACGCGCTGTCAGCAATTCCATCAAGGCATCGACATACCGTGTTTGTCCGTCTTCGATTGCGAGAACAAAGCGCCAAGGCTCTCGTAATTTATGATTCGGGGCATAAATCGCCGTGTCGAGTAATGCTTCTACCAATTCGACCGGAACGGGTTGTTCCGTATAAGACCGGATCGACCGGCGTGTTTCAATCACTTGTTGGGCATGCATCCGTTTCATCTCCTCACTGAGTACTTTTTCACTATAAATGATAACGATTATCATTGTCAACGTTATTTGTCAGAAAACAAAAAAAGACGATTCCCGATAGGAAATCATCTTTCGTTGCATTCGGATTAAGAGGCTTTTCGTTCCTCGTCTTGATCTTGAGCAACAGTCGTTAGCTTTTTTTTCATAAGACGAATCCGGTATAGGGCAAATAGATAATGGGCGAAATAGATCGTAAAACCAAGGAAAATCGTTAACGCTACATGAAGTTGAACGCCAGGAACAGCATGAAGCTGTATAAAGAGCAAGACAGCCATTGCCATCGTATAAAGCACCATTTCCACCGATTGTGGCATGACGCGTTGACGTTTTAAGAAAAAGGAACGCATGAGTGGCAGAACGACGAGACTGACGAGACGATCAACCAGTCCGATGACAAGCACGCTGATCACCATCGCTAAACCATTTTCAAAAGCGATTAACCGTGGGAAGACAAGATAGGTGACGAGTAATAGTGGTCCAACCAATAAAAAAATTGAAATCGAGGCACGTGCGAATACGAAGAGCCCGTTGACACTTGTTAAAAAGGCACGAACGATCTTTTGTGACCAAGGGGATGGTCGACCAACTTGCCAAGCAAAACAACAAGCAAAGATGAACGCATAAAATTGCAGAAAGGCAACCATAAAGCATCTCCTTTAGATATGAAACTCATTGTTCCTAGTGTATCGATTTTAAGGCTGAAGTGCAAAGAAGAACTTTTCGTAAAGTATAAGAAAAGAGGCTGACTCAAAAAAGAATGACGCGTCTTTTCACGCCCTTTCCTCAGGCGAGACACAAGCCAGTTTTCCTGCTTTATTCAAGCAGGAAAGCGGGTCTTGTTTGTCTCTGACAGCGCAAAGATGCGCTTTTTCCTGTAGGAGTTGCGTGAAACGCGTCATTCTTTTTGTTATGAGATAAGGGTGGCAGATCATCATTCTGCCACCCTTACCTTTGTGGAAACTGACTTTTGAGTCAGTCCCTTTCGTCAATCAATCCAGATTCGGTTCTTTTTTTCCGTGCAAGAAGAAGGACAGAATCAGTGCAAGCGCAGATAAGACGGTTGCAATCCAGAACGCATCGGTGATCCCTTGGATCGTTGCTTGTTTCGTCAGCATCGTAAACCAACTCGTTGAAGCGGCTTGTGAGCTACCCAGCTGTTGTCCAAGATCGTTTAAATGTTGTGAAAGCGTCGGGTCGAGCGTCGTAAACTGATTCGCGTCGTCTGCCAAGTGAGCCGTCGTTTGACGGGTCATGACGGTGACGAGAATTGCCGTTCCGATGGAGCCGGCGACTTGACGAAGTGTGTTTTGGGTCGCGTTTCCATGCGGGATCATCTTCATCGGTAAAGCGTTCATACCGGCAGTCATGATCGGCATCATGATGAATGCCATACCGAATGACCGAAGCATGTAGATGCCCATGATGGAATAATACGACGTATCCATGTTCAATTGCGTCAATTCCCATGTCCCGTACGTCATCAACGTCAAACCGAAGATAGCGAGCGGACGAATACCGAAGCGGTCAAATAAACGACCGGCAATCGGTCCGGTGATACCCATGATCAGTGATCCGGGTAAAAGGAGAAGACCTGAATCGACCGGTGAAAAACCGCGAATGCTTTGAAGGTAAATCGGTAAAAGTAACATCCCACCGAACAACGCCATCGTAACGATGACATTGATAAAGAGGGTGAACGAAAATTCCGGTACCTTCAACACGCGAATGTTCAACATCGGATCTTCCATCGACAGCTCACGCATCGCAAAAGCTGCAATTCCAATTAAGCCGATGACGATCGTGCTGATGACGATCGGGCTATCCCAGCCGTCATTCCCGGCTTCACTGAATCCGTAAAGGAGGCTCCCGAATCCGATCGTACTGAATAAGACGCCCAGTGCGTCAAAAGAAGGTTTCGAGAGTGGCTGCGTCAGGCGGAACCAGGCAGTACCGAGTAACAACGTCACTAATCCAAAGAACGACATCGCATAAAACATGACGTGCCAGTCATAGTTTTGGATGACATATCCCGTGATCGTAGGTCCGACAGCAGGAGCCAGAATCATCGCGATTCCGAGCATTCCCATGGCAGCACCGCGCTTATGCGGTGGGAACAATGTCATGAAGACGTTTGATCCGAGTGGCATCAAGATACCAGCCCCCGCTGCCTGAACGACACGACCGATCATCATGACCGGGAAGTTCATTGCCATCGAACAGATGACCGATCCGAAGAAAAACAGTGTCATCGAAGCGAGGAACAGCTGGCGGAACGTATAGCTTCGCATCAAAAAGGCACTGATCGGAATCAAAATCCCGTTAACGAGCATGAAGCCCGTCGTCAACCACTGGGCAGTGGACGTCGACACGTTGAAGTCATTGATCAGAACTGGTAACGCGACATTAATCAACGTTTGGTTCAAAATAGCAATGAACATACCGATGAGTAAGACCGTCAGTACTTTCGGAATACTGACGTTTTCAGTCGATACCTGTTTTGAAGGTGCTGCGACTGGTGGTGTCACGGTCATCGTCGGTTCCGCCTCGAGGGATTCCTCAAGAGTCGGTCCGTCCGTCGCCAGCGCCGTGTCGGATGAGCGACTTCGACGGGCGATCCAGTTGACGCCGATGATGATCAGAATCGTGAACGCACTGTATCCGAACAAGAAGGTAGTAGACATGAACGTCCCTCCTTAATCCTTATGAATGCGGACGGTCACATTCATACCAGGTCGAATGTCGAGTGATTTTTCTTGCGAGAGTGATACTTTAACTGGAATGACTTGTGCGACTTTCGTGTAGTTCGCGTTTCCGTTTGAAGAAGGCATCATTGAGAACGTGGAAGCCGTCGTCATACCGATTTGCTCGACTTCACCAGAAAGTGTCGTGTCCGGATAGCTGTCGACATAGACATCCACTGTTTGTCCGACTTTGATTTCATCGATTTCTGTTTCTTCGATGTTCGCTGTGACCCAAAGGTCGTTTAAGTCAAAACCATAGGCGAGAGGTGTACCTGCTGCGACGAAGCCGTTCTTTGTCGCCATCGACTGAACGATCGTTGCTTTTGAGGGCATTGAAACAGAGAGGTCCGTCGGTTTTTGTCCGGCTTGTGCCGTCATGACGTGTCCGACTGTTGCTCCACTGGCGAGTGATTCGCCTGTTTTCGCAGACCAGTCTGTTAATTTACCAGCGCTTGGGCTCGCAACCGTTATCATCTTACCGTCGATTTTCGCATTGTCTGTTTTGACATAGCTCGTTGCTTGATCGTAATAGTAGTATCCGACAACACCACCACCGATTAAAACGATGAGTGTCACGATATTGATGATCAATAATTTTTTCATACTCATGGGTGTGTTAGCATCCTTTCTTGTGTACAATCGATTCAAAAAAAGTACTCCTCTGGGGGGAGGAGTAATTAATATAGTTAATTATATGGATCATTAGCTAACAAACAACCGACAATTTCCGACAAAATGTTGGAAAAATAGATGATAACGGATTCATTAATGAAAAGAGGATGAAAAAGGAGTGAAATATGGATGAATGAGAGCCGTGATCCCCGACCAAAACGGTCACGTGACCGTATTACAATGGAATTATTTCGTTTATTGAAGACGCACAGCTTCTCGAGTATTACTGTCAAAATGCTGACGGATGGAGCCGGTGTGAACCGTTCGACCTTCTACGCACACTATACGGATAAGTATGATTTGCTCGACCAAATCGTTGAGGAGCAAATGAAGGCACTTGAACAAGCAATTCGGATCACGGGTACAGGAACTGTCTTTCCGACAGTCGAGCAGGTGAGTCGCTATTTTGCTCGTTTGTTCATTCATATCGAAGAAAATGAATTATTCTATCAAACGATGCTCGTTCAAGGACCGATCAAAACGTTCATCTCCCGTTTTCTCGATACATTGAAAGATAACTATCGTCTTGTGTTTCGACCGCAAATCACAGAAGAAGCTACGTTCGTCGATCGGGACTTATTATTGAACTATGTCATTGGTGGACAGTTGGGATTGTTGATTTCTTGGTTACGAAACGGTCGACCGTATTCATCAGAGTATATGGCAGAACAATTAAGTCGGATGATCGTCTTTGGAACGGTTGAGAGTATCGGTTTTCCTAAAGAGACGGAATGAGGACGTAAAAAAGACACTTCCCTGCGGAAGTGTCCAATCAGTTTAAGCCTGTCGGAATGCGAGTTCTTTCGTATAGATCGTACTCCGATTCCGTCCGCTTTCTTTTGAATAATACAACGCTTTATCTGCCTGTTGTAATGCTTCAAGTGACGTATGCGAACCACTGGAATGTGAAATCCCAAGTGAGATCGTAATTTGTAGATCAGGTACATCTGCTGTCGGGAACAGGTTACGTGCGACCGTCAGCCGAGCTAGTTCTGCTATTTTTTGCGCTTCTTTCGCCGAAGTACTTGGTAAGATGATTAAAAATTCTTCACCACCGTACCGTCCGACGAGGTCGTCTGGACGCGTCAAGGAAGCGAGAGTCATGCCGAGTTGGCGTAACACATCATCGCCCGCATCATGACCATATGTATCATTGACATGCTTGAAGAAATCGATATCGATGAGCACAAGTGAATAGCCTTGATCGGTCGAACCGACAAGCGATAGCGAGTCATCCAGACGACGGCGATTGGCGAGCCCTGTCAAAGCATCCGTCATGGCGAGTTTCTGCTGATACTGGATGTTTTCGAAGTGACGGCGTAATTCCGTCAGTAATCGAAAGGCAACAAAGCCAGCTAATAAATTAAAGAAGACGTACGCAATCGAGATTTTAAAGAATGTCGACCAGCTGTGCGTCAAGATGTAGATGGCGGGTAACGAATAGAGAATACCGACCAACACCATAAGTTGAAAATGACGCATCGAGACATGGACGAATCGACGAATGATCCCAATCGTCGTGATGAATAAGACGATGATCAGCGTAGATAAATAAAATCCTTCCATTTGATCAACTGGTGTTAAAAAGTAACGTGTCCCGATGATCATTGCTCCTGCAACGATGGCGCTTGGGAAACCACCGAACAGCATGGCGATCGCGACGGGAACGATACGTAAATCAACACGGGCGACATCGATTTGGATCCCATTGAACATCAATAAAACCGCAATCAGACCAGAGACTGCTCCGAGTATAAGTCGAATGCTCCATTTGGAGTTCAATGAAATACGCGGTTGATTCCGAAACGGTAAGAACAAGAGAGTAATCGTTGTGAACAGTAGACAAAAGTTAATGATGAATTGATTCATGATGGACAACAAATCCTCCCAACTCCCCCAGCTAACAGATTTCCATATATATACTTCCAGTATACTCAAGTAGATAACGGTTAGACAGAGGGAAATCTTTAGACCAAAATAGAAAAAACGGTAGAAAATCTACCGTTTTTAAGAAGATGAAGTAAGGGTATCCTCATCCATCGTCTGTAAAATTTTATCAAAGACATGAATCATCGTTTCGAGCTCTTCTTCCGTCAATGTACCGAAGCGGTCTTGTAAATAGTTTTTCCGGACGATTTCGAGATCCCGAAATGCACGTTCCCCGTCCTCCGTCAAAGCGAGTACGATTGAACGACGATCTTCCGTCGAACGTGTCCGTGTGACATATCCTTGTTTATACAGCTTATCCGTCAAAGCAGTGACTTGACTCGTCGCGAGCTCAAATTGTTCCGCAAGAAGCGTCGGGCGCTGAGGACCATTTTCTGAAAGGCTTCGTAAGATGAAAAACTCACTCCGGGTCGCCGTTCCTTCAAATAGCCGGTTAAGTTCACGTCGCAGGGTACGAAGAATGACACGCATTTGTTCCTCGAGTCGATAAGTTAGCAAATCACGTTCCTGTGGCATGCAAGCAGCATCCTTTCTCTCAGTGGACTTCTACCATTTAGTGTACTAAACATATCGGATTTTTACCATCGACTACCCCAGATTCGAAAAAGGCAATTGACAATTTCGTGGCGTTTTGTGTAATATGGCGTAGTAATAACTAACTTAATTCAGTTCTCACTCAACCAGTGGGATGGAGGTTGCAGTTCTTAAGAGTACGGTTACGGATGTCGTCAAGCGACAGATGAGGTGACCTGAAAGGAAGAATTGCCGAAATCAATCATCGCTTTGAAGATGATCGATTGGGATTAGATCAAATAGGTCTAATACTGTCACAAGTCGGGTATCACCTACTTGTGGAGAGCTATCTTTCACGACGGTAGAATGAGGCGCATCCATTTTATTATGTTGCGTTCTCATCTTCCATCTGGAAGATGAGGGCGCTTTTTGTTTTTTCATTCAAAAAGTGTCCTCTCAAAAATTTATTAAAGAGAGAAGCGAACGAAATGAACAATCTAGATGTGAAACAAACAACAGATTCGACAGCAGAAGGATTAAAACGTGGATTACAAGCCCGTCATATGTCAATGATCGCCATCGGTGGAGCGATCGGAACAGGACTCTTCATTGCGTCCGGTGCTTCCGTCGCAGCAGCAGGACCAGGTGGGGCGCTCCTATCGTATGCAATCGTTGGTCTGATGGTCTACTTCCTCATGACAAGTCTTGGTGAAATGGCAGCGTATATGCCGGTCGCTGGATCCTTCTCGACCTATGGAACGAAATTCGTCGATCCATCATTCGGCTTTGCGCTCGGCTGGAACTACTGGTACAACTGGGCAGTCACGATCGCAGTCGAGCTCGTCGCAGCACAAATCGTCATGACATATTGGTTCCCGGATGTTCCTGGATTTTATTTCAGTGCCTTGTTCCTCTTACTCATGATTGGCTTGAACTACTTCTCCGTTAAGGGATTCGGGGAAGCGGAGTATTGGTTTGCGATGATTAAAGTCGTTACCGTCATCGTCTTCTTAGTCGTCGGTGTTGCGATGATTCTTGGTGTCTTTACATCAGAGCCACCGGTTGGCTTTAAAAACTTTGCACTTGGCGATGCACCGTTCGTCGGTGGGATTCCTGCCGTCATCGGTATCATTCTCGTTGCCGGATTCAGTTTTCAAGGTACAGAACTGGTCGGGATTGCCGCGGGTGAGTCGGAAGATCCGAAAAAGAATGTTCCAAAAGCAGTCAAACAAGTCTTCTGGCGCATCTTGCTTTTCTACGTCTTCGCGATTTTCGTCATCGGAATGCTCATTCCGTATACGAGTCCGAACTTGGTTTCCAATGACATTACGGACGTAGCGGTTAGTCCGTTTACGCTTGTCTTTGAAAAAGCGGGTCTTGCCTTCTCAGCAGCACTCATGAACGCCGTCATCTTGACGTCTGTTCTATCTGCCGGAAACTCAGGTATGTATGCTTCGACTCGGATGCTTTATACGCTTGCTCGCCAAGGGGATGCACCGAAGTTGTTCGCGAAAGTATCGAAAAACGGTGTACCGCGTAACGCTTTGCTCGCAACAGGAGCAATCGGTGCACTCTGTTTCTTGACGTCGATGTTTGGTGGACAAGTCTACTTGTGGTTACTCAATGCTTCGGGGATGACAGGCTTCATCGCATGGCTCGGGATTGCAATCAGTCACTATCGTTTCCGTAAAGGATTCCTTGCACAAGGTCACTCGTTGAAAGACTTACCATATGTTGCACCAGCGTTCCCGTTCGGTCCGCTGTTCGCATTCGGTCTTTGTTTCCTCGTCATCGTTGGTCAAAACTACGCAGCATTCCTTGCGGATCAAATCGATTGGGTCGGAATTGCCGCAACGTATGTTGGTATTCCATTATTCCTTGCCTTCTGGTTAGGACATAAATTCAAAAATCGAACGTCGATCGTTCGTTATGACGAGATGGACTTCCCGGAACATCCACGTCAATCATAATGTGTGAACCACCTTCTATAAATGAAGGTGATTGAGATTGAAGACAAAGTGCAATTTTTCTCTGATGAGTCTGATGAGAAAGATTGCGCTTTTTTGTTCGTTTCGAATCGTTTTTCCAGGGACAAGCATCGCTTCGCTGCAGGGTCGCTCTTGCTTGTTTTTCCCTAGGAAGCGATGTCGAGTGAACAAAACGCTTCTCTGATTCTCCTGCCGGTATAAAAAAGAATGACACGTTACACGCCACTCCTACAGGAAAAAGCGCAATTTTGTGCTTTCAGAGACAAACAAGACCCGTTTTCCTGCTCGACTGGAGCGGGAAAACTGGCTTGTGTCTCGCATGAGGAAAGGGCGTGAAAAGACGCGTCATTCTTTTTTTGAGTCAGCCCATTTTTCTGCAATCGGAACCACCTTCTAGAATGAAGGTGGTTTTTTATTCAATTAAATGAAAACGTTTTCTAAAATATAGTTTTGAAAAAGTATAAAAAAGGAATCAATGAATACATATTCAAAAATAGCAAATATGAATAAAGAATAGGGGGAGACGCATGACTACATCTGAATTATTTTTCACATTAGGTTCTGCAGCGTTTTTCATGTTGCTCGTTGCCTACATATCCTACCGATTGACGCGTGGGAAAACACAAGGCGTCGATGAATACTTCTTAGCGGGGCGTGGGCTAAGTGGCGTTTTCATTGCCGGATCGCTACTGCTGACGAATTTGTCGGCAGAACAGTTGATTGGACTAAACGGACAATCCTTCATGGGAAACATGTCGAGTATGGCGTGGGAAGTCACGGCAGGATTTGCTGCTATCATCATGGCCATCTATCTGCTCCCAAAGTTTCTCGGGCTCGGTATCTCGACGTTACCGGAATACTTAAGTCACCGGTATGACGAGACGGTTCGCCGGATGACAGTCTTACTCTTTTTGCTCGGATATATGTGCGTCACGATTCCTTCAATGCTTTATTCAGGTGGGATTGCTGTCTTGCAACTGTTCGATGTTCCAGAGCTATTTGGTCTCAGTTATACGCAGTCCCTTTGGTTAGTCGTCTGGGTCGTCGGGATCATCGGAGCGATTTATGCGATTTTTGGTGGTCTACGTGCGGTGGCTGTCTCGGATACTTTGAACGGGATCGGGCTTGTCTTCGTCGGATTCCTAGTTCCGGTGCTTGGCTTTATTGCACTAGGTGACGGGAATTTACTTCAAGGGATGAAGACGATTGCGACTGTGCAACCGGAAAAGCTGAACGCAATCGGAAGCTCAACCGATGCCGTTCCGTTCTTCTCGATTTTCACGGGTATCCTATTTGCGAACTTATTTTATTGGTCACTCAATCAATATGTCATTCAACGTGTGCTCGGGGCAAAAGATTTGAAGGAAGGACAGAAGGGCGTCCTCATGACAGGGTTCTTGAAGTTATTAGTTCCAATCTTCATGCTGATTCCTGGGATCATTGCCTATCACTTGTATGGGAACACACTAACAAGCGGTGATTTATCATATCCTCGACTCATTACGGAGTTACTGCCGGTCTCGCTGATGGGATTTTTCTTGGCTGTCTTACTCGGAGCCGTCTTTAGTTCGTTTAACTCGTTGCTAAATAGTATTGCGACACTTTTCGTCCTCGATATCTATCAGCCGGTGTTTGCGAAAGAGGCGAGTGATGAACATTTGATTCGTGTCAGTAAATGGTTCGGAACGATTGTTGCCTTAATCTCTTTCATCATCGCACCATTCTTGATGTACGCGCCGGACGGCTTATGGAGTTTGATCCGGCAATTCACAGGATTTTTCAACATTCCGATTCTCGTCATCGTATTAATGGGGATTTTCATGAAACGAATTCCGGCAATTGCGGCGAAAATCGTCATCGTCTTTCACGTGTTCGCGTATTACTTATTCGTCTTCGGTTTCAAACAACTGCTCGGCTGGGATCATGGCATTAGCTATATTCATGGGTACGGTATTCTACTCGTGATTGAAGTGCTGTTCATGGTATTCATGGGATATCGTTATCCGGTCGTCCAGTCAAGAAAGGTCAATCGACGACAGTCTGTCGAGCTCACTCCATGGAAGTTCGCGATTCCGGTCTCAATCTTATTATGCACATCCATCATTTGGACGTACGTTCTGTTTTCAAAAATCGGACTGGCTTCTACAGCAGGAATCGTATCGATTTGGTTCTGGCCGGTTACGTTAGGACTTGTCATTGCAACGATCGTATTATGGCGTGTGTCGCTAAACGCTTGGGAAGCGAAGTACCGGACCTATCTCGAAGAAGAGTACCGTCAAGCCGAATAATCCTCTCGCAGAAGACATGACATATCGGGTAAGATGAAAGAAAAACAGGAGGCGATCTTCGTGAATTACTGGTACCACTTCAAGCGTGCCTTCTTACCGATCGCATTATTGCTTGTGACGCTTGCCTTGTACCAAATGATTTATCGTTTGAATAACATCTGGTATTCGCTCGGAGGACTTCTTCTTGTCTTTGCGGCGATTTACTTCGTCATGCGTCGTCTAAAAGCGAACCCAGAGGATTGAATGAGCAGGAAAGTCGAGTCCATTCTCTGAACGAGGTAAAATAGACACATACAGAGGAGGGGAAGATAGATGGCAAAAGCAATATTTGCAGGTGGTTGTTTCTGGTGCATGGTCAAGCCATTCCATAAATATGATGGGGTAGAGCAGGTCATTTCAGGATATACCGGTGGTCATACAGAGAACCCGACTTATAAAGAGGTCTGTTCGGAAACGACAGGTCACTTGGAGGCGGTTGAAGTCACGTACGATCCGTCCGTTATTACGTACGAAGAATTACTCGATATCTTCTGGCGTCAAATCGATCCGACAGATGGCGGAGGTCAATTCAATGACCGTGGTGAATCGTACCAACCGGCTATCTTTTATGTCGATGAAGCACAACGTGAAGCAGCTGAACGTTCGAAAGCAGCGCTTGACGCATCAGGACGCTTCTCGCGTCCAGTCGCGGTAGAGATTCGTCCAGAAAAGCCGTTTTGGCCAGCCGAAGAATATCACCAAGATTATTATAAAAAGAATCCGTTCCGTTATCAGATGTATAGTGTCGGCTCAGGTCGGGCGAAATTCATCAAGGAAGCGTGGAAGGATCACGGTAAGGAAAAAGAACTGAAAGAGCGTCTGACACCAATTCAGTATAAAGTCACACAAGAGAATGGGACAGAACCCGCTTTCCGTAACGAATACTGGGATGAAGAACGTCCAGGTCTGTATGTCGACATCGTCGATGGCACACCACTCTTCACATCAAAAGATAAGTTCCAGTCGAACTGTGGTTGGCCGAGCTTTGCTAAACCGATCTCAGAAGACAAGATGGAAGTCGAACTCGACACGAGTCACGGGATGACGCGGACGGAAGTGCGTTCTGCGAATGCGGATAGTCACCTCGGTCATATCTTCGATGATGGTCCGACAGAACTTGGTGGTCTTCGCTATTGTATCAACTCAGCAGCGTTACGATTTATTCCGCTTGAAGAGCTTGATTCGGCAGGATATGGGGAATATAAAAAACATTTCGAGTAACACGTAAGGAGCAGTCAAACGATTTCGTTTTGACTGCTCTTTTTTCAAATGGAAGGGAGAGAATTGAATGTTTCGACCCGTGTATGAAGAGATTCGACAAATGACGATTGCGAAGGTACTTGATTTCTACGATCACGAAATCCGTCAGCTCGATGAGCAAGCACGTCAGGAAAAGTACGACAAGATGAGCTTGAGTCCGTTTCGCTTTTTCCGTGGGAGTTCGCATCTGTTTTATTATGACGTGACGCGAATCCCCCTTGGTTTTGATACGCCTCGCGATAAACCGACCTGGATTCAGGGAGATCTTCATTTTGAGAATTTCGGTGTCCATGGCAATGCGAAGGGAGAGATCATCTACGACGTCAATGACTTTGATGAAGGATACTTAGGATCTTATTTATATGATTTGATTCGCATGGCGGTCTCCGTCCGGTTATTCGCTGAAGAGGCAGGGTACGACCCGACTCCTGCGATTCGTAATTATGTCCTGGAATACTTACACGATTTAAAAAAGTACGCTCTTGGAAAAGATCCGAGTGATGTTTGTTTTACGCGAGAAAATACAAAAGGACCAATCAAAAAGTTGATCAAAAAAGCAGAAAAGAAACGTGAGGAATTAATGGGAGAGCGGACGGAACTGGTGGATGGCGTGAGACGTTTTTGTACATTACCAGATATGGCAGCGATAGATGATCCGACGCGAATGGCGATTGAGTCTGCTTGGTCCTCCTATATCGAGACGATTGACGCAGAGGATCGTCGTGACGAAGCGTTCTATACAATCAAGGATATCGTCCGGAAACTAGACAGTGGAACGGCATCGATTGGTCTTGAGCGCTATTACATCCTAATTGAGGGGGAGGGAGAGGAAGAGGATTTGATTCTAGAGATGAAACAAGCTCAAACTTCTGTTCCTTCATTGTTCCTTCCCGTCTATCGTCCTGAAGCAGAAACGGTTCATCAAGGACGCCGGATCATTACGTCTCAAAAAGCGATGCAGGCACACGAAGATCCATATCTTGGTTATTTGACGATTGGTCAAAAGGAATATTATGTACGTGAGCGTTCACCGTATAAGAAAAAGCTAAAAGCAAAGCATATCAAAAGTCAGGATGATCTCGAGAATGTCTTATGCATTCAAGGTCAAATTACCGCCAAAGTGCATGCACGGGCGGATCAGGATGCCGGGATTAAAGAAAAAATTTTAACGCATCATGCCGACGTTGAAATCATCCAAGCCATCGGTATTTCAGACACTGCTTTCTTAGAACAAATCGAGCGTTGGTCAGAAGCCTATGTGACACGAACAAAGCTGGATTACCAAGTGTTTTTGGAGTGGGTGAAGACCCGAAAAACAAATTAAAAACCTAACAAACTGAGACTTGTCAGATGGGTGTGTAACATGTGTTACACATCCATCTTTTTTGTACGGATTTTTTTGTTTAACGAATGAAAGCGTTCAACAAAATAGAAATAGGTATAATGACCTATATCAATTTATCAGAAAACTTCGTAAATTTTTGATTAAGTTCTTACGGACAACTCGCTCCGTAGGATGAATCATAACAGGTACAGGGGGAAAGACATCATGAGTTTGACGCGGAAAAAAGATGTTTCCGCTATGATTGCTGCAAGTAAACGAAACAGTGGACTTGCTCGAAATCTTGGCGCGATGGATTTAACGTTTTTAGGAATTGGCGCCATCATCGGAACCGGAATCTTCGTTTTGACAGGAACAGGAGCATTGACTGCAGGACCAGGACTTATCGTATCATTCATTCTATCTGCCATCGCCTGTGGTCTAGCTGCTCTTGCTTACGCTGAATTCGCATCAACGATTCCGGTCAGTGGATCCGTCTATACGTACACGTACGCAACGATGGGAGAGATCTTCGCTTGGATCATCGGTTGGAACTTGATCCTCGAATATGGACTCGCCTCCAGTGCCGTTGCAGCCGGTTGGTCTGGGTACTTCCAGTCCTTACTTGCAGGATTCAACATCCATGTGCCAACAGCCTTATCAGCAGCTCCTGGAGCAGTCGAAGGAGCCAAGACATACTTCAACCTTCCAGCATTCTTAATCCTCTTTGCCATTACGGCATTGTTGTCGATGGGAATCAAGGAAACGAAACGTGTCAACAACATCATGGTCGTCATCAAGGTCGCAGTCGTCATTCTCTTCATCGTTGTTGGTGTCGGCTACGTTGAGCCATCGAACTGGACACCGTTCACACCATTTGGTTGGGGAGGCGTCTTCTCAGGTGCCGCAATCGTCTTCTTCGCGTACATCGGCTTTGATGCCGTCACATCAGCAGCTGAAGAAGTCCGCGATCCGCAAAAAAACTTGCCACGCGGGATCATCGGTTCACTTGCTGTTTGTACAGTCCTTTACGTCATCGTCGCAGCCATCATGACGGGTATCGTACCGTACCAACAGTTCGCTGGTGTCGATCATCCAGTCTCACTTGCGATTCAAATGGCCGGTCAAAGCTGGGTAGCTGGATTCATCGATCTCGGTGCGATCCTCGGGATCACAACAGTCATTCTCGTCATGACTTACGGAATGGTGCGTCTTGCATTCGCCATCTCGCGTGACGGAATGTTCCCGAAAGTGTTCTCTGAAGTGCATCCGAAGTACCAAACACCATTCAAGGCGACTTGGATGATCGGACTGGGTAGCTCACTCGTTGCTGGATTCGTTCCGCTCGATGTCATCGCAAACCTCGTCAACATGGGTACACTCGCAGCATTCGTCTTGATCTCTGTCGCTGTCTTGATTCTTCGTAAGACACAGCCCGATCTCCCGCGTGCGTTCAAATGTCCAGGTATGCCATATGTGCCGATCGCAGCAATCGCTGCATGTCTTTTCTTGATGTTCAACTTGAAACTCGAGACATGGATTGCTTTTGGAATCTGGCTTGCTATTGGTTTAGTCCTTTACTTTACGTTTGCACGTAAGAGTTCGAATTTACACCCAGGCAACATGCCGGCAGCGGAACTCGCTGCTTCGAAAGAAGAACAGTAACATACAAGAAGACCCGGTCGCCTGAAGGCGATCGGGTCTTCTGATGTTATGAAAGTGGAACAGGTCCTTTGACGCGGACCGCATCAAATTCACGACGAATGCTTTCATTGGCTCTCGCTTCATCTTCTGCCGACCAGCCGAGTTCGCTACGCATCAAGGCGAGAACACCATCTGCGTACTGTTCAGCGTGAGGGAAATCAAAGAAGACGGCCGAGGCACGACGGTTCAAGAAGTCGCCGGGTTGCATGACGAGCTCAGCTTCTAATCCATATAGAAGGGCGCCGAACCAGTGTAACGGTAATTGATAACGAGCCGCCTCGTCACCACGTGTCCGAATCAATTCGTAGACACGTTCGACATTCGTACCGTAACGTTGGATGAGCCATGTCGCCTCATTCGGTGACAATCCGAGTGCTTCTCCTTTTGGTTGTTGTTCCTTCAAGTAGCGGGCAAATCCTTTACTTCCTTGTGGATGACCACCACCAAGCAAGATATCGTGCGTACGGGAAGCGAGGTAAATCCGATTTTCTTCTGTCTTGAATTGGTCTGCGACCATATCGATAATTCGTTCTGCCATCTTCCGGTACCCGGTCAACTTCCCACCAGCGATTGACATCAGACCGGATTTCGAGACGAAGATTTCATCTTTTCGAGACAGTTCACTCGGGTCCTTTCCATCTTCATGAATGAGTGGGCGTAGTCCAGACCATGTCGATTCGACGTGTTCAGGTCGTAACTCGACGTTGAACATTTGATTCGTCGCCTCTAGGATATAATCCTGATCCTCGACAGTGACACCCGGCTCAAGAATATCTCCTTTATAGTTCGTGTCAGTCGTTCCGACATAGGTTTTCCCTTCGCGTGGAATCGCAAAGATCATCCGACCATCTGGAACGTCGAAATAAACAGCCTGTTGGAGTGGGAAATGCGCTTGATCGATGACGAGATGAATCCCTTTCGTCAGGTGGAGCGATTTCCCAGCTTTCGAACCATCTTTTTCACGTAGTTCGTCGACCCACGGACCGGTTGCATTGATGATTTTCTTCGCCCGAATCGTATACGTTTTGTCACTTAAGATGTCACGGACTTCGACACCGACAACTTTTCCATTGTGGTAGACGAGCGATTCAGCCTTCGTATAGTTGACGGCACGTCCACCGTAACCAACGGCTGCCTTTAAGACTTCGACTGTCAATCGGGCATCATCCGTTTTATATTCGACATAACGACCACCACCGACTAAGTGTTCCGAACGTAATAGTGGCTCGTAACGTAATGTTTCTTCTTTACTGAGCATCGTCCGGCGTTCATTGCGTTTGACGCCTGCGAGCTGGTCATAGACGCGTAGGCCGATTGATGTCGAGAAGCTGCCGAACGTTCCGCCTTCGACGAGTGGAAGCATCATCCACTCCGGCGTCGTCACGTGTGGGGCGTTCTCATACACGATGGCACGTTCTTTTCCGACTTCGGCAACCAGTTTGATTTCGAACTGCTTCAGATAACGCAATCCACCATGGACGAGTTTCGTCGATCGGCTCGATGTCCCTTCGGCGAAGTCCTGCATCTCAATCAATCCTGTCCGCATGCCTCGACTTTGTGCGTCAAGCAAAATACCGGCTCCTGTGATACCGCCCCCGATGACGAGCACGTCTAAAAGTTCTTGTCCCATCTCTTCTAACCAAGCTGTCCGTTCCGTACTTGAAAACATCTTGTCTTCCCCCTGTTCGTCTGAATGGATAGTTAGTCTACTTCTATCCATGTACCCGATTTTGCACTCTTTTGAGCACGATCAATGATTTTCATGACGAGTTCAGCCTGTTTCGGAGAGACAGGTGGGGTTGTTCGCTGTCGAATGGTTGGCGCAAGGTCTGTATAATAATCCCCAAATTGCCCGGAGACAAAAGGAAAGTCTTCAAGGGGGCCGTTTGCTTCAGCCAATTGATACGTCGCGCGTTTCGTATCGACTTCATCGACGAAATAGCTAGCATTTGTCCCATGTACCATTAGCGAAGGACCAACAGCCGGAACGATGGAACCGATGTGTAAGATAGCGCGTCGTGTACCGAATGCTAAAATCAGATGTGTATAGTCATCAACGATCCCACCTTGCCGTTGAATCGTTTGGTCACAAAAGACGCGATCCGGAATTTCATCGAAGGCGACGAGTGCTTGATCGATCAAGTGTGATCCAAGATCGTACAAGAGACCAGCACCGGGTACGTCCTGTTCGCGCCAACGATTTTCAACGTCTGGACGATAGCGATCATAATGCGCTTCGAACGTTTGTATCGTGCCGAGACGTCCGGATTCGAGTAAGGTCATCAGCGTTCGAAAGTCCTTCGTATACCGACGATTATGATAAACTGTCAGTAACCGATCGTGTACACGTGCTAGTTCTGTCAACGTTTCGGCTTCTTCGAGCGTGACAGTGAACGGTTTCTCGACGAGTACATCACAGCCCGATAGCAAAGCGAGACGCGCAAGTGGATAATGTAGCTCATTTGCTGTCGCGATGACGACTAAATCAATCTGTTCTTTAGCGAGCAGGGCTTCAAGTGTCGAATAAACAGGTAGCGTCGCGTCGTAAGCAGCGACTGCTTCCGGACGACTCGACTGAACAGCGACTAACTGATAATCAGGTGCGTGTAAATAAGGAGCATGTAAATGTTCACCGGCAATACCAAAACCAACTAAAGCGGTACGAATCATGGAAAACACATCCTTTTCAAGTTCATACCCTCAATTTACCATAAGGAGGAATACAAGATGATTACGGAACAACACATCATCGAAAAGATGCGTCAAGCGATGCAACGCATTGAGCAAACGACAGGAGCCGCGCAGAAAGAGCAGATTGCAGCAATGAAAACGTACTGTGAACTATTACTTGAATCTGAGGCGACATCAAGTTCAACGATATCGCTACCTACGTCAACACCTCAGGCAACACCAACAGTCGATCCGATGTTAGCGCGTTTCATGGGTGTTTCGCAGGAGAAAGAAGAAAAAGGCACTTCATTGCTCGATTTTTGAATGAAATGACGCGATTCAGGGAATAACCATCACAGTTGAAATGAGAAGGGGAGATACGTCATGAAAACAGTAATCGTCATCGGAGCAGGGCCAGGAAACGGATATGAAATCAGTAAACGATTCGGAAAAGAAGGCTTTCAAGTCGTTTGTGCGGCGCGGACACAAGAAACACTCGCAGCCGTCATCACGGAACTAAAAGAAGCGGGCGTGGAAGCGGTCGGAGTGGAATGTGATGCTTCTCGAAAAGCCGATATCGCATCACTCATCGAATGGACAGAGGAGCAATACGGACAAGTCGATGTCTTAGTCTACAATGCTTCGATTTTACATCAAGCGTCTGTCCTCGAAGTTTCGGCAGAACAGATTACGAAAGAGTTCGAAATCGACGTACTCGGTGCACTGCATGCCGCACAACTCGTTGCTCCATCGATGCAGGAACGGAAAGACGGCGCTATCCTGATTACTGGAGGCGGCGCTGCGATGCAAGCGATCAAATCGTTACCAGGGCTTTCAATCGGGAAGGCAGGCGTTCGCCAAGTGACGCATATGTTACATGATACGTTGAAGGAAGATGGTGTCTACGTCGGAACTGTCACGATTGCCGGGGAAGTGAAGCGTGGAACGGCACTTGATCCGAAAAATGTAGCGGAAGCGTTCTATCAACTTTATACGAACCGAAATGAAGTTGAAACGGTTCTTTCAGCAGACTAACGAATAAACAAGATAGCGTATGCGGGTTCGGGCTTTGACCGAATCCGTATTTTCATGGAAAGGAGCGAAACAGAAGTGAGACGATATGCAATGATGAGTCTACTTTTTTTATTCGTTCTCATCGGTTGTGCATCAGAAGAAACCGATTTGCTTGGCATTAAGCAACCGGATGGCGAAAAAATCACGAAGGCGACGGTCGAACGCGTCATCGATGGGGATACGTTAAAAGTAAAGTTGGCGGATGGGAAAACGGAGGACGTTCGTTTACTGCTCGTTGATACACCGGAAACCGTCAAACCGAATACACCGATTCAACCATATGGAACGGAAGCTTCAGCATTTACGAAAGAGACCTTACCGAGTGGGACAGCGATTCGGTTGGAGCGTGATCATTCCCGGACTGATCGATACGGAAGATTACTCGCATACGTCTGGTACGGCGATAAGATGTTGAATCAGGAGTTACTTCGAAAAGGACTCGCACGTGTAGCGTTCGTCTATGAGCCAGACACACGTTATGTCGATATGTTCAAACAGATCGAACAGGAAGCCAAGCAGGCGAAGAAAAAGATTTGGGAGCACGATGGCTACGTCACAAATCGTGGCTTCGACGCTCAAGCGATTACAGAAATGAAATCCTGCGACATCAAAGGCAACATCAATCGGTCGGGTAAAAAAATCTACCATGTACCGGGAGGTCAGTCCTACGATGAAGTGAAGCCAGAGCAACAGTTCTGTACGGAAAAAGAAGCAGAAGAAGCCGGATTCGTCCGCGCTGCACGCTAATGAATGCAAACAAAAAGCCATCGAAATCGATGGCTTTTTGTTTATTCTACAGGTGGTGAGGGGGATTGATACTGCTGTACTTTATCATCTTCATCAAAGGAAATCGTGACATCGGTGATCCCTTTAAGAATTCGGATTTGAAGTTCAAGCCGGTCCTTGATGTCGTCCGCTTGGGCAATCGTTAAGTTAGGATCCACTTCAATCTCTGTCTCGACATGGAAGTGATCCCCTTCCTTAATGACTTCAAGCTTTTCAATATCACGAACCGCTTCATCACGTAATAGGATTTCACCGATTTTAGCAGTCAGTACTTCATCAATCTCACCGAGCGCACCGGCAGCATTTTGAATAAAGACATTATAGACGACGTAGAACATCATCAGACCAATCAAAATCGATGCAATGCCCTCTGCTTGATAAAACGATGTGTAATGCGAAATCAGAACGGCAATGATCGCGATGATACCACCGAGAGTCGCAACAAGATCTTCCATGAAGACAAGACGTGTAGCTGGTTTTGCCTGCCCAAGATGGGTGAAGCTTTGTCCGACAAGCGTCAATCCTCGGGATTTGAGCCCGGTTTCATGAGCAATCTCGATCATTGCTTTATAAAAGACGCCGACTTCGAGGACAACACCAATTCCAAGTGCCGTCAAAATGATCCAAAGCCCAGTCGTCTCTTCGCCAGGACCGTGTGCGATATGCAAGATGCCTTCACGAATCGTCTCATACGCAAGGAGTGCGACGACGATGATTGCAGCAAGTAACACGAGGTTAACAAGCCGACCGAATCCGTTCGGGAATCGTTTCGTTGGTGCTTTTTTACTGAGAGCAGAACCGATATAGACGAAAAACTGATTCGCCGCGTCACCGATCGTATGCATCATTTCAGCGAACATTGCAACGTTCCCAGTCAAGATATAAGCGACGAACTTGATGATAGCAATGATCGTGTTGACGACAGCAGCAGCAAGTGCTGACTTATTGCCGCGACGGATCAATGAGAAAAAAGTGGCCATGAGCGGTTCTCTCCTTGTCTATTCAAAATAGGTTAACCGCGTCCTGCTTGGAACGATGGATAAAGTGTCATTCCGCCGTCCGCAAAGAGTGTGATACCAGTGACATAACTCGCTTCGTCCGACGCAAGCCATGCGGCAACGGCTGAAATTTCCTCAGGTTTTCCGATATTGCCCATTGGAATCATACTCTCGACTTCTTTTCGTTGTTCCGGATCTTCGAATTTTTCAGCGTTGATCGGTGTATTAATCGCACCAGGTCCAATCGCATTGACCCGAATTCCTTTTGGTGCATATTCCATCGCAAGGGTTTGTGTCATTAATTTAACGCCACCTTTACTTGCAGCGTAGTGGACGAACGTTGGCCATGGAATGATTTCATGAACACTCGACATGTTTATGATGCTACCTTTGACATCATGTTCGACGAAGTACTTCAGTGCTTCACGCGCACCGAGGAATGCCCCTGTTAAGTTGACGTCGATGACTTTTTGCCAGTCTTCGAGTGACATTTCATGAGATGCTGACGGCATCTCGATTCCTGCGTTATTGACGAAAACATCCAACTGACCAAAGTGAGCGACAGTCTCTTTGACGAGATTGATCATATCGTCTTCTTTTGAGACATCTCCTTGAATCGTGATGGCTTCGCCACCCTGTTTTTGAATCGATTCTGCGATTTTCTTCGCTTCTTCCGGATGACTGCGATAGTTGATGACGACACGCATACCTTCCTCTGCATAACGGCGGACGATGGCTTCACCGATTCCCATTGATCCACCTGTCACGATGGCTACTTTTCCCTTTAAACTTTCATACATGATGCTTCACTCCTTCATTATTGTTTCGTAAATCCAATCATGATCCCACCAGCAACGACTAAAATACAACCGATGATGACGAAGGTCATTTCTTTCTTTGTCTTCGTTTCTTTTAGTAAGAGGACACCGCCAATCGTTGAGATGACGACTCCTGTTTGAGATAAGGAGAAGCTCGTTGCGACTCCGACTTTTGCTGTGGCAAACAGTAAAGCGACGTTCCCGACAGCCCACATGAGTCCACCGACTGTATTGCCGGCTGTTTTCTTCGTGAAGAGATCTCCTTCTCGTAAAGAAAGGAGAATCGCACTCACGACCATCCCGACAGCTTGTGGTAAGACTGCTTCCCATCCATTGATATCGAACCAACGGGCAATGACGACGTAGCCGACATACCCGACAGTCGAGATGAGAAGAAGCGTCAGTCCTTTTCCGATATTCTCATCTTCTTTACTCTTATCTTCCTTGTAAGACGTGAAAGCTGCTCCGGCAATGATCAATACAAGGGCACTGATTCCGAGAATCAACGCAGTTGTCGTTGACCACTCTCCAAAAGCGAGAACACCAAACAACGATGTTCCGACGAGTTGCATCCCTGTTGAGATGGGCATCGTCTTTGAGACACCCATTTGACGGAATGCGGCAAACTGATTTTTTTGACCGAGCGCCCAGAAGGCACCAGAAAAGAATCCGGCGACCCAAGCAGTCGTCGACAGCTCTGGGCTGACAAAAAAGAAGGTGACGATCGCGAAAAGCAACGCACCCAGAGTCGTACCGATAATTTGTTGCGCCGTTGAACCTCCGATTTTTGAGACGACGAGCGGCAACGATCCCCACATTAATGCAGGAACGATGGCAATTAAAATATCAATCAAGTGTTTCACCTCTCCTTATTGTTATCTCTCTACTTGAAGCTGTACCCCGCGAGACGCGAGGAAAAACCTCGAAGCCCAAAGAGGAATTATTCTGAAATAAAAAAACGTCCACCGAAGTGGACGCATATTGTCGTTCTATTTAACGGAACGGTTCATCGGCGATCCGGACGATTTGTCGTCCGATCCGTCTACCATTCCATAAAGCGATGACGGCGATCGTCAAGGAAATGCCCATGACGTCATACTGCGTAAAATAATAGCCGAGATAACTAAAAGGCAGACTAATGATTCCGACGAGCGAACTCGTCCACTGCCGGATTTTGAGTGACTCGATGTTCGCGACACGAGAGAACTTTTGTTGCTCCATGATGCGCCAACGTGTCGGTTCGCTTAAGGCATCGTTAACAAGACGCGGGAAGGCGAGCAATCGCGCACCGTAAGAGCCGGCAATCTGGAGATAACGATTTTGGTTTTTTCCTTCGTCATCGAGCCAACGCCGAACCATTGGTTTGGCTAACTCGAGCAGGTTGATTTGCGGTGAAAGAATCTGAAGAATCCCAAGAATCGTCGAGGCAGCACGACCGAAGAACGCAAACTCGGCAGGGAGCTGGATCGGTTCGTTTCGGACTAGCAATTCGATATCGGATAAGACCTTCTCAATCAGTTTCGTGTCGACGTTTTCCATATCACTCTCGAGATAGAACGTGACCGCTTTTTCAATTGCTTGTCGGATATTTTGCTTATTCGCATTCGGCAACAGGAATCGTAAATCTTCGAGACCATCGACGATTGCATCATAATCTAATGTGACGAAGGATTGGAGGATTCGTTGAATCGCTCGCATGTCATCAGGCGTCGTCGCTCCAATCATCCCAAAATCAAGCAAGACGATTTTGCCGTCGGACTGGACGAGGACGTTGCCCGGGTGTGGGTCGGCGTGAAATTTCCCGCCGAACAGTAATTGCTCACCAGCGTTCAAGAAGAGATTACGCGCTAGTTCGTCACGATCAATCTGATGTTCCGCTAAATAATCGAGATCGGTGATACGTGTCCCGTCAATCCATTCCATGACGAGCACACGATTCGTACAATGTTCTTCATAATAACTCGGAATATAGATGACAGGATTCGTCTCATACATTTTTTTAAAGTAGAGACCGTTTTTTAATTCAGTTCGGTAATTCAATTCATCACCGATGACGAAGACCATTTGGCGATACAGACTTTGTAAATCAGTCGATTTGTTTAATGAAGTCCGGCGTAACATGGCAATGACGATGCGCATGGCACGGAAATCGGTTTTGATGATTTGTTCGATGTTCGGTCGCTGAACTTTGATCGCAACTTTTTTACCATTTGATTTTAAGGTTCCGCTGTACACCTCACCAATCGAGGCAGAAGCGACAGGACGGGGACTGATGTCCGAGATGATCTCTTCAATCGGCATACCCCAATCCTCTTCGATGATCTTACGTGACTCTCCAAGTTTACTTGAAGGAACTTTATCGACGAGTTCGGTCAGTTCCATCAAGACGGACGGAGGAAACAGATCGGCTCGAATCGATAAGAACTGACCGAGCTTGATCAGTAACCCTTCTAACCGTAATGCTTTTTTCTTATAGTCACGCGCAATCCGGATCATGATGCGCTCAAACTCTTCGTTGTTCGTACCTGGCCGGTTTTTCCGGGTGAATCGATAGATCGTAAAGATGTAACGTGCGAACATCGTCACGATGACGACGATGCGATAAAGCGCCCAACGTTTCATACGGTCACCTAGCTTCCTGTACAGTTTGTTTCAGTATAGGTTACTTTACCTAAAAACGTCACTCGCAAACGGTCGAAACGGTGACAGAAAATTAATGCTTTACGGAAACTAAAAAGAGAGTATAGTAAGTATTGGAATTTCTTTGTAGAAAGGTGAAATGTGCGCATGTCCTGGGACTTATTGAATATCATCGGCACGGTCGCTTTTGCGATGAGTGGTGCGATTGTTGCGATGGAAGAAAAATATGATTTATTCGGTGTCTGGTTACTTGCTTTGATCACAGCATTCGGCGGGGGTGCCATTCGTAATTTACTGATTGGTGTACCGGTATCCGCTCTCTGGTCGCAAGGTGGTCTCTTTTTAGTCGCGATTCTCGTTGCGTTGTTGATCTTCATGTTACCCCAGTTGTTCTTGCCGCACTGGACACGTTGGGGCGTCCTCGCGGATGCGCTCGGATTGTCTGCGTTTGCGATTCAAGGTGCTTTGATGGCGACAGCAAAAGGACTGCCGTTGTCCGCGACGATTTCAGCTGCTGTGCTGACTGGTGTTGGTGGTGGAGTGATTCGCGATTTACTCGCTGGTCGGAAACCACTCGTCTTGCATAAAGAGATCTATGCGATGTGGGCCGTCATGGCAGCACTTGTGATTGATCGTTTCCAATTGACGAATCCTCTACATTTGTTCACATTGCTTGGACTCATCACCGTTTTACGTATGCTATCGTATTATTATGAATGGAATTTACCAGCACGACGGTTAGGGGGAGAATAAGCATGAAAGTTTTCATTATGATTGGCGCGATCTCGATGATGTTATCGGTCGCACTAGGTGCATTCGGTGCACACGCCTTAAAAGATATGTTGACGGAACGGATGCTCGCGAACTGGCAGACAGGCGTACTTTACCAGATGGTACACTCGCTTGGTATCCTAGCACTCGGGGGACTCTTATTAAAAGCATCGATCCCGCAATGGTCGTTGGCTGCATGGCTGATGCTTGCCGGAATCGTCTTCTTCTCCGGTAGTCTGTACGTCATGGCATTGACGAATGTAACAAAACTGGGTGCCATCACACCGATTGGTGGCGTCTTGTTCATCGCAGCATGGATCTTTGTCGCGATTGGTGCCTACAAAGGACTATGATGATTGACCGTTTTTCTTCCGTCATGGAGAAGAACGGTCTTTTTTTGTATGAAAAACGCCTACTCGCGATGGAGTAGGCGTAAGTATCAAAACGAGTTCATCGTTTTGTCGTTTGTGTTTTGTTTAGCTTCGATAATGCTTGCTCATAGCGATCCAGTACACGATCTGCAACCGGTTTCAGCTCTTTTGAAAGCACAGCGAATTGCAATTCACGCGATCGTGTCGATCGGTTCATAGCATTCCCCATGGTAATTCCTCCTTACGTAATCAACCTACTATTTTATAGCCTGTTTTATAGCCGCAAGGAGTATATTCCCATGAGATATTTCAATCAAACGTCATTCAACACATTAAAGTGCAAAATGAGTATTTAATTGTTCACTTTCGAGACGGTTCCCGATGAAGAACTCACCAAACTCACCGTACTTCGCGCTGACTTCGTCAAAACGCATTTCATAGACGATTTTCTTGAACTGAAGAATGTCGTCTGAGAAGAGCGTAACGCCCCATTCCCAATCGTCAAATCCAGTTGATCCACCGATGATTTGCTGAATTTTCCCAGCATAACTCCGACCAATCATACCGTGACGATACATGAGCTCTTTTCGTTTCTCCATTGAAAGCGTGTACCAGTTGTCGCCATCGCGACGTGACTTGCTCATCGGGTAGAAGCAGATGTGCTTCGCTTGTGGCAAGATTGGATAGAGACGATCACGCACGTAAGGGTTCTCGTATGGGTTTCCTTCGCCTGAACCACGGTACGTACCGAGTTCGACGACAGAGACGTAAGAATACGTCGGGATCAAGTAATCATAGAGATCAAGTTTCTGCATTTTGACTTCGACGTCTTGGATTTGTTCCATCGTTGGACGAAGAACCATCAAGACGAGATCGGCTTTTTGACCGATGATCGTGTAAAGTGCATGGCTTCCGTCTTTTGTCGCTTCGACACCAGAAAGCTCTGAGAGGAAGGCTTGGAACTCCTCAATCATGCGCGCGCGGTCTGTCGCGTCGACTTGTTTCAAGCGTGACCAATCGATCCGGCGGAAATCATGTAATGTATACCAGCCGTCGAGTGTTTCAGCGGCTTGTTGCGTAGCAGTCGGTTCAGATGTTTGGTGTTGCATGGGATGACCTCCTGAGTCTGAAATAAATTGTCTTTTTCCATATCCTATCTTATCACATTCTATTGAAACGCTTCGCCCGAAAAGGTCTTTGTCCATGAGATCGTAACACATGAAAAAAGCAGAGAGTGGGTAAAAGGGGGAGTGGAGATTACGTTGCTTGGAAATAGTCTCTGTACCATTCTTGAAAATGACTGTAATAGTCGGTGAATATGGCTTCAGTGCTTTTGTTAGATAACTTTTTTGCAAATTGTTTTAACAACGATTGAGAACTGTGTATAATAAACGATGGAAAAGAAAATGGATCAAATCGACGACGTCGTGTTTACCTAAAAAGGAGAGAAACTCATGCAATTATTCGATATGTTAGAACAAAAGATTAAAGCGCACCAACCGAAAATCGTCTTCCCAGAAGGAATTGACGCGCGTGTTCTTGGCGCAGCTGTCCGTTTGAAGAAAGACGGTCTCGTCACACCGGTCGTCATCGGACCACGTGTACAAATTGAAGAAACAGCAGCAGCAAACGGAATCGATGTCACGGGACTTGATACGATTGATCCTGCTTCTTACGTTGGAATCGATGAGCTCGTCGCATCGTTCGTTGAGCGTCGTAAAGGGAAAGCAACAGAAGAGCAAGCACGTGCTGTCATCTTAAAAGACGTGAACACGTTCGGTACGATGCTCGTTCACACAGGGCAAGCAGAAGGTCTTGTATCGGGGGCAATGCACGCAACAGGCGATACAGTTCGTCCAGCACTTCAAATCATCAAGATGCAAGAAGGCTATAAAAAAACATCAGGCGTCTTCATCATGGTACGTGACGATGAGCAATACGTCTTCGCAGACTGCGCAATCAACATCGCACCAGATGCGAACGATCTAGCAGAGAACGCAATTGCATCTGCGAAAACAGCGAAAACATTCGGTATCGATCCGAAAGTGGCATTGCTCAGCTTCTCGACAAAAGGTTCAGCAAAATCACCAGAGACAGAGCGTGTCGTTGAAGCAACACGCATTGCTAAAGAACGTGCACCAGAGCTTGCGATCGATGGGGAACTTCAATTCGATGCTGCATTCGTTCCAAGCGTCGCGAAATCAAAAGCACCAGAATCAGATGTCGCAGGTCAAGCGAACGTCTTCATCTTCCCAAGTCTTGAAGCTGGAAACATTGGCTACAAAATCGCACAACGTCTTGGTGGATTCGAAGCAATCGGTCCGATCCTTCAAGGGTTGAACAAACCGGTCAACGATCTTTCACGCGGTTGTAACGAAGAGGATGTCTACAAACTCGCGATCATCACGGCAGCGCAAGCAGTCGAAGAACGCCAAGCCTAAGCACGGTGTGAAAAAGTCTTTACTTTTTCGCTAAACCCCGTACAATGGTACACATCACGAAAATCACGAAACGTAAACGTATAGCAACGCTCGTATAATAGTGGGAATTGGCCCACGAGTCTCTACCGGATCGCCGTAACGGTCCGACTACGGGTGGTGAGTTACTGCTCTCTTTTTTGGCGTACAGTGGCTGCCCCCGGGTAGCGGCTGTACGTTTTTTCGTTTTTAAAGAGGAGAATGCATGTATGAAACGTCTACACGACATGATTAATCAAGAGGGAATCGTATTATCGGATCAAGTATTGAAAGTGGATGCCTTTTTAAACCATCAGGTCGATCCGACCTTGATGTGGGAAATCGCCTATGAGTTCATGGATCGCTTCCAAGATGCCGGTATCACGCGGATTTTGACGATCGAAGCAGGTGGTATTGCCCCGGCAATGATGACGGCGCTCCGTTTAGGGGTACCAATGGTCTATGCCCGTAAGACGAAATCCGTCACCTTGAATGAAGGAACGATTTCAGCTGAAGTCTTCTCGTTTACGAAACAACAGACGAGTACGATTACGGTTGCAGAAAAATACCTACAACCGGGTGAGCGAGTTCTGATCATCGACGATTTCCTCGCGAACGGAGAAGCGGCATTTGGTCTCGCTCGCCTCGTTGAGCAGGCAGGTGCGGAAGTTGCCGGCTTTGGAATCGTCATTGAAAAGTCGTTCCAACCGGGACGTCAAAAGTTAATCGAAGCCGGGTTCCGCGTCGAGTCACTCGCTCGCGTGAAGTCGTTGAAGGATGGAAAAGCGACGTTCGTTGACTCGGTGACCGTATGAGACTATCGAACTTCAAAGCCGCTAGTCTCGGACTTCAGCATGTGCTCGCGATGTACACAGGAGCAGCCGTCGTTCCGCTGATCGTTGGTAGTGCGATCGGATTGTCGGGAGAAGAACTTGCTTATTTAGTTGCGATTGATCTCTTCATGTGTGGCGTAGCGACCTTACTACAAGTGCTCGTCACGAAATATACAGGCGTCGGTCTTCCTGTCGTCCTTGGTTGTACCTTCACCGCAGTCGGTCCGATGATCGCGATCGGTAGTCTTCAAGGGATTACGGCGATTTATGGTGCTTTAATTGCGAGTGGTTTGATCATTCTCGTCATCTCAGGCTGGTTTAGTAAGATTGCCGTCTTGTTCCCGCCAGTCGTCCTTGGTTCTGTCGTGACGATCATTGGGATTTCCTTGATTCCGGCTGCAATCAACGATATCGGGGGCGGACAAGGGGTGAAGGACTTTGGTGACGCACGTTATCTTGGACTCGCCGGACTAACGATCGTCTTGATTTTAATCTTGAATCGCTACGGCACGGTCTTTTCAAAAGCAGCAGCCGTCTTGATTGCTGTGATGATCAGTACACTGGTTGCGTTTGGCATGGGGATGATCGACTTCAGTCCGGTGGCGGAAGCGTCATGGTTCCAAATGGTGACGCCGTTCTACTTCGGTGTTCCGACATTCAATGCGACGGCGATCTTGACGATGACACTCGTTGGTCTCGTCTCGATGGTTGAATCGACAGGTGTGTTCTTGACACTTGGTGAGATCACGGATCGTCGCTTAACGGATAAGGATCTAGCACGTGGCTACCGGGCAGAAGGTGTCGCGACGATCGTTGGCGGTATTTTCAATAGTTTCCCGTATACGACATACAGCCAAAACGTCGGTCTCGTTCAGTTGACTGGCGTGAAGACACGTAAAGTCATTTTATTTGCGGGTGGATTTTTAATCTTGCTCGGCTTCTTACCAAAAGTGGCGACATTCACGACGTTGATTCCAAAACCTGTCCTAGGTGGGGCAATGTTGATCATGTTCGGAACGGTCGCAGCGAGCGGGATTCGTATTCTTTCGCGGGTCGATTTTTCGAAGAACGAACACGTCATCACGGTAGCACTCGCGCTCGGAATTGGTTTAGGAATCAGTACGAATCCTGAGATCGTAGCCGGTCTCCCGTCACAAATCCGTGTCTTGACGGATAGCCCGATCGTCGCAGGGTCACTAACGGCATTATTGCTAAATGGAATCTTCCGATTGACGAGTAAGTCGGAGTCAGTAGACGCACCACTTGCTAAAGTTGATTAACAATTGTAACTTTCCGAAAGGAACTGTCCTGTATACTACTTAGTAGCAGGAGGTTCCTTTTTTTATACTGCTAACGTAATCAGAATATTCCGAGTATGTGGATTTGGTAAGAAATATACATTGAAAACGTTTACAAAATCGACACATCTTCTTTATACTGACAACGTAGCGGTACGGGGAACTGCTAAGAAACAAACAGAGACGGGAAGGACGTCGTAAAAATGAAACAACAGACAGAGTTGAATCGGGGACTGGAAGAACGTCATATTACACTGATGTCGCTGGGGGCGGCAATCGGTGTCGGACTCTTCCTAGGGTCAGCAAAAGCGATCCAATTAGCAGGACCAGGGATCTTACTTGGTTATCTGATTGGTGGTGTCATCATTTTCATTATCATGCGAGCACTTGGGGAGCTTGCAGTGCGGGAGCCGGTGGCTGGTAGTTTTGCGGAGTATGCCCGGAAGTATGTCAGTCCATTAGCTGGCTTTTTAACAGGTTGGAATTATTGGTTACTCTGGATTTTTACGTGTATGGCGGAAATCACAGCAGTCGGTATTTACATGAAAGTATGGTTCCCGGATTCTCAGGGGTGGGTATGGGCACTAGCAGCACTTGTCTTGATGACGAGCATCAACTTCATTGCTGTTAAATTTTATGGTGAATTCGAATTTTGGTTTGCGTTGATTAAAATCGTCGCGATCGTCGCCATGATCATCTTAGGGACCTTGACGATTGTCATTGGTCTTGGAAACGGCGGCACACCGGTTGGAATTTCAAACCTGTGGTCACATGGTGGATTCCTGCCGAACGGATTCGGTGGAGTACTCCTTGCCATGCAGATGGTCATGTTTGCGTTCTTAGGAATTGAAGTGATTGGGGTCACAGCAGGGGAAGCGAAGAACCCGAAGAAAACGATTCGAAAAGCCGTCAATAACGTCTTCCTTCGGATTTTAGTATTCTACATCGGTGCGCTCTTCGTCATTTTATCGATTTATCCGTGGAATCAAGTCGGAGCGAACAATAGTAGTCCGTTCGTATTATTATTTGATTCACTTGGTATTCCAGCAGCAGCCGGCATCATCAACTTCGTTGTCTTAACGGCAGCACTCTCGTCATGTAACTCCGGTATCTTCTCGACAGCCCGGATGATGATGAACTTATCCGAGAACAGTGAAGCACCACGTCGTTTCTCGAAAATCTCGAAAAACGGTGTCCCGGCACTGGCGACGATTCTTTCAGGTGTCGCGTTGCTCGTTGGTGTCGCTTTGAACTACTTCTTACCGGAAGATGTCTTTGCGATCGTTACGAGTATTGCGACGTTCGGAGCCGTTTGGACGTGGGCAATGATTCTGATCGCCCAGATGCGGGCGCGGAAGGTACATGGTTCAGCAGAATTCGCTGTTCCATTCTTCCCGGTCGCGAACTACATTGCCCTCGCGGCACTTGCTGGTGTCATCGTCTTGATGGCATTTGACGCAAGTACACGCATCGCTTTGGTCGTTGGACCACTATGGTACGCGATTCTGATTGCTGTCTATTATGCACGGGGAATGCATAAGGAGACACGTCAGTCGACGCGTCGAGCATCAGGAGAATAATGAGATGGGCGGATCCGCAAACGGGTCCGCTTTTTCATCACTTCGTATCAAACGGTTTCGTTTTGTTTTGATGATGAATTTGCTACACTTACGGCAGAACCATACAGGAGGTCATACGAAATGAAAACGATTCATGTAGATGAGTTACAAGAGCGATTAGAGGCAGGCGAGGCGTTACACGTCGTTGACGTCCGGGAGCAGGATGAATACGATGCAGGACATATTCCGAACGTCCGCTTCCTTCCGATGTCTGAAATCGGTGAACGCTATACGGAGCTGCAAGAAGGTGAAACCTACTACTTAATCTGTAAAGCGGGCGCGCGAAGCGAAAACGTCGGTCGTTTCCTCGAGCAGTATGGATATGATATCGTCAACGTCGAAGGCGGCATGATGAACTGGAAGGGCGATCAAGAAGCATAAGGGTAAGCGTTACCAAGGAAGACGACTCCATACGGGTCGTCTTTTTTTCATGTGAATCAATGAACGATTATTATTTTTACTATGAATATTCTTCGCTGTTCTTCCGATAAAGAAGGTAGAATAGCGAGTCCTTGCACTCGGGAATGGAGTGACACATGGAACAAAAGATCAAACGCACGATGAGCATCAAACAAAAATTAATTCTGACATCAATTCTCCTATTAGTAATTCCAGCACTTGTGATCGGATTTGTTGCCTACAATCAGGCGAAACAAACGATGACGGAGCAAATTCTACAATCGGCACATGGTGGAGTCGATCGGATGAATGATGAGATTCAGAATATCATTGATCCGATGCGACGCGATGTCGCCTTTTTTGCGGACCGGATTGACGGAACGCTTTATCAAAAAGGAAAACAAAATGCAGCGTTGAAGGAAAAAATGACGGAATATCTCGATATGCATCCGCAGGCAGCGAACATCTATTTCGCGACGACGGAAGGGGATATGAACATTTTCCCGGAACAGGTCATGCCTGAGGATTATGATCCACGTGAGCGTCCCTGGTATCAATCAGCGGAAGCAGCAGGTGGAAAAGTCGTCATCACCGATCCTTACGTTGATGCGGCCTCAAACAAGATGATGGTCACGCTCTCGCAGACGACGGGCAACGGAAGAGGTGTCGTCGCGATTGATGTCGATGTCGACCGCATCGCGGAAATCGCGAAAAAGATTAAAATCGGTAAGGAAGGTTATGTGACGATTCTCGATTCGAATAAAAAGTTCGTCACGCACCCAACGTTAAAACCAGGTGAAAAAGCGACAGGGAACTGGGTTGCACCACTCTATGCGGATCCAGCTGGACAATTTTCGTATGAATTCGAAAATGAAGGCAAACAGATGGACTTCATGACGAATGATTTGACGAAGTGGAAGGTTGCCGGAACCCTGTACGATCATGAAATCACCGATGCGACGTCGAGCATTCTTTTGACGACGCTTGCTGTCATCGGCGGAATGTTACTCGTCGCAGCCGTCTTCATTTACTTCATCCTTCGCTCGATCTTACGCCCACTCGGTCATTTGACACGTGGGGCAGAACGGATTCAATCTGGTGATTTGACGGAACCCGTCATCGTTGAATCAAACGATGAGGTCGGGCAAGTTGCGCAAAGCTTTAACGTCATGGTCGATTCACTCCGCTCGATCATCATCAATCTCGACCAGTCGATCACACAAGTGGCCGGCTCGTCGCAGGAATTAATGGCGAACTCTGCCCAGACGACGTCCGCATCGGAACAGATTGCGGGATCGATTCAACAGGTCGCAGCAGGGGCGGATCAATCGAAACGTCAACTCGATGCGAATGCCGTTTCGCTCCAGTCGATTACAGCGGGCATCATGCGAATTGCTGAGAGCTCAACCGATGTGTCAGAGCTATCACGTTCAACGGCAACAGAAGCCGAGAACGGAACGGTTGCTGTACTACAGAACGTCCAGCAGATGAAAGAAATCGATGCCTCCGTTCAAAACTTCGGTGGTGTCATCAGCTCACTCGCACATCGTTCGAATGAAATCGGGAAAATCGTCGATGTCATCAACGGCATTGCCGAACAAACGAATTTATTGGCACTGAACGCGGCGATTGAAGCAGCACGGGCAGGCGAAAACGGAAAAGGGTTCGCCGTCGTCGCAAGTGAAGTACGGAAACTAGCAGAGCAGTCACAGGATTCAACGAAGCAGATTGCACAGCTGATTCAAAACATCAAGCAGGAGACAGATCAGTCAGTCACGATGATGAAAGAAGTATCAGGACAGACGAAAGCCGGTTTATCGACGACAGAAGCATCAGCAGAACGATTCCAGAAGATTCTCGAACGGACGCAAGAGATGACACCGCGAATCGAAGATGTGACAGCAACTGTCGAGGAAATCGCAGCGAACGTTCAAGAGGTTTCTGCCTCTGCAACCGAAATCGCACATATCGCGCAAGAGAATTCATCGGCGTCGAAACAAGTCGCAGCGACGACAGAAGAACAGTTGAGTGCGATGGAAGAGATTTCGCACTCAGCCAAAGCATTATCCGATATGGCGGAAGAATTACAGGTGCTCGTTGCCCGTTTCCGTGTTTAAGCCATCGATTATACAAAGCAAGGAAGCTATTCTTCCTTGCTTTTTTTGTCTGTCACCATTTTGTGACAAACTGAACAAATAGCTTGGAATCCTTGTGAATCCGGGCTTGAGATGGTACTAAATCGGGAATTTAATAAATATCTAAACACTTCGAAGGAGGTGGGTGCGATGAAGCAGTTACGCAAGATGAGAGAGTGGAGTGAAGCGGGGCTTTTGGACGAAGCAACCGTCAAACGAATCGTCGATTATGAGAACAATCGTAAGGAAAAGCAACGTCTACCGCTCTTGTTGATTGTTGGAGGGACCTTCGTCGTCTTGGCTGTATTCAGCTTTTTAGCTGCCAACTGGCAAGCGATGCCGATCGGCTGGAAAATCGGACTTGTCGTAGCACTCATGTGGATTTGTTACATCATGGCGGATCTTTCGGAACGTCGTCGTATTCTTCATCCGGTCGTCTTTCGAATCGGTGGAATCCTAGCGTTTGGCGCCTCGATTCTCGTAGTTGTTCAAAGTTTTCACTTGCCGATGGAAGGATCACTGCTCAGTTGGTGTATGTTTGTCGCCGCATTAGTGCATTATATGCTTTGGCGTCATGAAGCATACGGTGTCGTAGCCTTCCTTTCCGGATGGACGATCTTCACGAGTCTCGGTGGTTTTGGTCAAGAACAGGCGAGTTATCTCGACTGGACGTCGTTCGGTCTGATGGTCGTGTTGTCGTTCAGTTGGTTTTACTTCAGTCAACGTCTGCCATCGCTTTTGTTTAGCTGGCTGTTTCTCTTCTTCAGTGGTCTCTCCTTGTTTCTCCTTGTATCATATGACGGATTCCTGTGGCCGGTCTGGACGCTATTTTTACTCGTTCCAGTTCTCTGGCTTGTTCGTGAGGAGTCCAATCGCCGGATCGTCGAAATGGTCTATCTGGTCGTTGCTGCCATCAGTTCGATCGTCTATCTGTCTGTACGTGCGGAATCAAATGCCGCATTACCATCCATGACAGAAGCGATTCTGCTAGCTATCGTATCCATCGGGTTAGGAATTTTCCTCTATCAAAAACGTCTCTCCTTATTGTTTATCGTTCCGCTTGGATTCGTTGGAGTCCTGTGGCTTGATGAACAGGCCATTCTACTCGCCATTCTCGTTGAACTATCCGCGCTACTGTATCTGTTGTATCAAGAACGTCGTCATGCCGTCATCTGGCCAGCCTTCCTCTATTTCATTCTCGTTCAAATCGCGATATACGTCATCTATGCGTGGGATCGTTTAAACATGTCTTTGTTTTTCCTCATCGGTGCGCTCCTCATCTTCCTATTGTCCGGTGTCTTATGGTGGTTACGCCGTAGAGGAGGTGTGACGTCATGAAGCGCTATCTAATGCCTGTATTGCAGACGTGCGCCGTTGGTCTGTTGATCGTCAGCTTTTTTGCGACCTCCTGGTTCGGAACATCGTACCGTTTTCGGGCAGAGCCGTTTGATCCGTTTGATCCCGTTTACGGTGAATACGTGATGCTTCAGTATCCGGATTTAAAACCAGGTCCGACGATTCAAAATGGGCGTGTTTATGTCAGCTTCAAGACAGATGCTTCTGGTTATGCTCAAATCGACCGGATTTCGAATGAACGATTCTTTGGAAGTGTCGCCGGCGACTATTATGACCAATACGTGTCGATTCCACAGTTGACGCAGTATTATGTCGAACAGGGAAGCGGAAAACAATACGAGAAAGCTAAAGCACTAGAAGTCCGTGCGGATGTGTCACCATGGGGAACGATCCGGACGACGAATTTAAAAATTTCTGAGTAAAAAACCTTGCGTCAGGAATGAAACGGTTGTACTATTAATTTAAATTTTCAGACAACTAAATCTGCATGCGTAGACGGGAAGAGTAAAGTGATCAGAAATCGATAGAGAGTCTCTGTTGCTGGAAATGAGACGATTTCGTCATTTGAAGATGGTCCCGGAGCAGTCGGAAGAACGTGAACCGTGTTCATTAGTAGAACCGACCGGTAGGACGGATACCGTTAGCATTCCAGGGAGTCTCGTACTCCTAGAGGTGGCTGAACGTGAGTTGAGCTATGAACGAAGGTGGTACCACGTGAACAGACATCACGTCCTGAGAGATAAGGGCGTGGTGTCTTTTTTGTGGGGACGTCCGCGCAGGAGGAGGATGACGAGATGGCAGAAGCATTGGTATTGCAATCAGACTTTGGCGTGAGTGACGGGGCAGTGAGTGCGATGTATGGGGTTGCGCATAGCATCAATCCAGAGATTCGGATTTTTGATTTGACGCACGACATTCCGCCCTTCCACATTTGGGAAGCGTCCTATCGGTTACTGCAGACGGTACCGTACTGGACGGAGCAAACGGTGTTCGTTTCTGTCGTTGATCCAGGTGTCGGATCGAGTCGAAAGAGTGTCGTCGCGCGGACGCATGCGAATCAATACATCATCACACCAGATAACGGAACGTTGACGCATCTTTGGCAAGCCGGATACATTGCTGAAGTGAGGCAACTCGATGATCGACGGCATCGCTTACCTCGAATGGGTGAATCGTATACGTTTCACGGACGAGATATCTTTGCCTTCACGGGTGCTCGGTTATCGAGCCATGTCATCACCTTCGAGGAAGTAGGACCCGTTTTACCTGCTTCGGACATCGTCTTGCTCGACCGGACACTTGCCTCGTCGTCGGATACCGGTGTTACCGGTATCGTCGAGATTCTCGATGTTCGCTTCGGAAATGTCTGGACGAATATTCCGGTCGCTCTCGTCCGTCAGGCGGGTCTCGACATCGGTAGCCACGTCAAGGTAACGATTTCGTACCGAGAACGGATTGTTTACGAACAAACACTGCTCTTTGGTCATTCGTTCGCCGATGTGCCGGTTGGTTCAGGCGTCGTCTACATCAACTCGCTGGATCAGATTGCTCTTGCCTTGAATCAAGGTTCGTTTGCGCATGCATTTGAGGTTGGAATCGGAAATGATTGGAGTGTTAACGTACAACATATTAAAGGAGGAGATCGAACATGAAAGGATTTACGACAAAACAGATCGTCGCAACCGGGATCGGAGCAGCAGTATTCATCATTTTAAGTCGATTCGCTGTGATTCCGACAGGCGTACCGAACACGTCAATTGAGACATCCTATGCATTTCTCGCATTCATGGCAGTTTTGTTCGGACCAGTCACAGCCGGTTTGATCGGTCTGATCGGTCATGGATTAAAAGATGCGATTTTATATGGGTCTCCGTGGTGGAGCTGGGTCATCGTATCCGGGTTCGTCGGTTTTGGCATCGGATTGATCGCTAACCGGATTCGTCTAGAAGAAGGCGGATTGACGACACGTAAAATCGTCTTATTCAATGTCACACAAGCCATCGTGCAAGCGATCGGTTGGATCATCATTGCACCGGTACTCGATATCTTAATTTACACGGAGCCAGCGAACAAAGTCTTCGTCCAAGGGGCTGTCGCTGCGACATCGAACATCTTGACAGTCGGTGTCATTGGAACGTTGTTGCTCGTCACCTATGCGAAAACAAGAAGTAAAGCAGGCAGCTTGAAACGCGAAGCTTGACCGAATGAGCTATGATCCTGTGCGAAGAGACGGCAGGATCATAGCTCATTTAGCTTGGGGGGAGAAGGATATGACAAACGTAATCGAATTTCAGGATTTTTCATTTACATATCGGAGTCAGTCGGAACCGACACTCCGGCAGATTCAATTAGCGATTCAAGCAGGCGAACGCATCTTAATCGTTGGACCGTCGGGTTCAGGAAAAAGTACGCTCGCCCAGTGCATCAATGGGTTGATTCCGTTCTCGTACCCTGGAACGTGGGAAGGACAGGTCCTGATCAAAGGGCAGGATGCCCGGGAGTTATCGTTATTTGATCGTTCGCTGCATATTGGAACGGTGTTACAGGATCCAGATGCGCAGTTCGTTGGTTTATCGGTTGGCGAAGACATCGCCTTTGCGCTCGAAAATAAACAGACTGGGCGACCGGAAATGCAGGAGATCGTCGAACGCGTCGCACGGATGACGGATGTCGAGATGCTCTTGCAAGCACGATTGAATGATCTATCAGGAGGACAACGACAACGGGCGGCATTAGCCGGAGTCCTCGTCGAAGATGCGGACATCTTACTGTTTGATGAGCCGCTCGCGAATCTCGATCCGGTAGCGGGACAAGAGGCGATGGCGCTTATGGATCGACTGCAACGTGATACGAATCGCACATTGATCGTCGTCGAACATCGAATCGAGGATGTACTCGTCATTCCGTTTGACCGCATCATCGTCATGGTCGACGGCGAAATCATCGCTGATGATCATCCGGATGTCATCTTAAGTAACGGAAAACTGCAAGAAGCGTTCTTGCGTGAACCTCTCTATGTCAGTGCCGCACGCTGGGCTGGGCTTGCCGTTCAACCTTCAGATCAGCCTAGCCGCATCGATCCCTTTTTAAAGCGATTCAACCAGACGAACGTGTTAGAGCGTTTAGAGAAAGCACCCCAAAAAGAGGTTGCAACCTCTACTTCATTGCTTGAACTCAATCAGTTGGCGTTTCATTATCGTCAAGGAACGCCGGTGCTTGAGAATGTGACGGCGACTTTTCAAAAAGGAACACTGACGACGATCGTCGGTCAGAATGGTGCCGGAAAATCCACGCTTGCGAAAGTGTTGAGTGGTTACCAACGGACGACAGCTGGTCGGATCCTGCTTGACGGAATCGACATCACGAACCAATCGATCGCAGAGCGAGCAGGAACGATCGGATTCGTTCTGCAAAATCCGAATCATATGATTTCAAAACACCTCGTGCAGGAGGAAATCCGCTACGGGATGCAGGCGCTCGGACTGAGTGAGGCGGAAGAAAACGAGCGTCTCGAGCAGACATTACGTCGTTGCGGATTATATCCGTTTCGTAATTGGCCGATTCAAGCACTGAGTTTTGGTCAGAAGAAACGAGTGACGATTGCTTCGATTCTCGTTCGACGACCGGATATCTTGATTCTCGATGAACCAACAGCCGGTCAAGATTATCGGCATTATTCGGATATGATGGACTTTTTAGAAGGATTGAAGCAGGACGGAATGACGTTACTCATCATCACGCACGACATGCATCTCGTCTTAGAATACAGCGATCAAGTCTGCCTCGTGCAAGCTGGGCGTATCCGTTATGCTGGAACATCATTTGGACTGCTGAATCAAGAACAATTGCTGCATCATGCCCATTTAAAACAAACATCGCTCTTTACGCTAGCGCAACACCTCGAAGTCGATCCGGAACGATTCGTCGAGTCCGTGATTACGGCGGAGCGAAAGGAGCGGGAACAATGGCTGTAGAAATGCTTGGCTATATTGAAAAAACGTCACCGATTCATCGATTGACGGGAACGACGAAACTGATCGGATTCTTATTATTTACGACAGCAACGATGTTCACCTATGATACACGTGTCTTACTTGTAATGGGGTTAGTCAGTATCGTGTTATTCCGATTGTCGCGTATCCAGTTTCGGGAAGTCCGCTTCGTCTTGATCTTTACAGCGATTTTCGTCCTGATTAATGCGCTCGCTGTTTATCTGTTCGAACCAGAGCAGGGCGTGGCAATCTACGGATCGCGTCACGTCTTACTTGAAGGAATCGGACGATTTACGATGACCGCAGAACAATTATTTTATCTGTTCAATTTAATCTTAAAATACAGTGTGATCGTTCCGATTGCTGTGTTGTTTCTCGTCACGACCCATCCGACGGAGTTCGCTTCTTCTTTGAATCGGATTGGTGTTCCGTATAAGATCGCATTTGCGGTCTCCTTAGCGCTCCGTTATATTCCGGACGTTCAATCTGATTTCCGGACGATCGCGAACGCTCAAGAAGCACGAGGGATTGCTGTCTCACACGGCTCCCTTTGGCAGCGGGCACGCAATAGCATCCAGATTTTACTTCCGTTGCTATTTACGAGTTTGGAGCGGATTGAGACCGTCAGCAATGCGATGGATCTCCGTGGATTCGGTGCCGGACGAAAGCGAACGTGGTACAACCAACAGACGATGACACGAATCGATTATGTCGCGATCGGCTGTGTGCTACTTTTGACGGTTTTGTCATTCGTCGTCACTTTCTATGATGGTAATCGCTTTTATAATCCGTTTTAAAAATGAGATACGAAAAAGGCAGTGGATGCGTCCACTGCCTTTTGTCATATGACCAATCCGCTTACGCAGATCGTTTTTGATTTTCCCAACGTGGTGAATTCAACAGTTCAATCCATTTCTTGACGGCTGAGATCGTGATGACGATCGCGAGCAGTCCCATCGTTACGGACAAGACCGTATTCAAGATGCTGAAACCTGGAGAATCGGGATTCGCATAGACGTTTGCGACCATCCAGATATCCGCGAACGTTACCGTGATCAGAAGGTAGACGAGCGGGATGAACGTCGTCAGCGCATAGACTTTTTTATCGGCGATTTTCAAGATGATCGTCGTTCCGATGATCAAGCCGATTGAAGCCATCAGCTGATTCGATACCCCGAATAATGCCCAAATCGAACCGATGTCACCCGAAAACAGGAGATAGCCCCAGAAGAACGTCCCGAGTGCCGAAGCGAAGATCGCACCTGGAATCCAGTCGACACGTTTGAGTGGTTTGTAGAACTCCCCGAAGAAATCTTGAATCAAGTAACGGGCGACGCGTGTTCCTGCATCGATTGCGGTTAAGATGAAGACCGCTTCGAATAGAATGACGAATTGGAAGAAGAATCCGGCAATCTCTTTGAACCACGGGATGGCGCGGAAGATGAATGTCATACCGACGGCGAGTGAGACGGCACCACCTGTTCGACCTGCCAGATCGAGACCGATTTCACGGGATAAATCATCAAGATAGACCGTGCTCATACCGAGCGTCGCGAATACTTCTGGTGTTGAGTTGATGGCGAAGTAATCACCGACTTCAAGCGATGTCGCAGCAATCAATGCCATGACGGCAACAAGACATTCGACAAGCATAGCACCGAAGGCAACGGGTTTGATGTCGCTCCATCGATTGATCATCTTCGGTGTCGTACCAGAACCAACGAAGGCGTGGAAACCAGATATCGCACCACAGGCAATCGTGATCGAGATGAATGGCCAGACTGGACCAGCGATGATTGGACCACCACCATCAACGAACTTCGTGAATGCTGGGAATCGAATGTCCGGGTTGATGATGAAGACACCAACGATCAAAGCAAGAAAGACACCGATTTTCATGAAACTCGATAAATAGTCGCGAGGTGCGAGTAAGAGCCACACTGGCAGTGCAGCGGCAAAGAACGCATAAATCGGTAAAGCAATCGCGAGTTGACGGGATGAAAGGTCGAACCAGTCACCGATGAATGTTTCCGTTAACTGAGGACCAAAACCAATTGCCGCTAAAATCAGTAAGAAACCAACCGTTGAAGCAAGTGCTAGATTGCCACCTTTACGTAAGTAAATCCCAACGAACATCGCGATTGGAATCGTCGAGAAGACAGCGAATGTACCCCATGGGTTATGTTCAAGTGCGTGCAAGACGACCATCGATAGACCGGCCATCGTGATCGTGATGATGAAGAGCATCGCCAGACCGGCACAAAAACCAGCGACTGGTCCCAGCTCTTTTTTAGCGACTTCAGACAGCGACTGACCGTCTTGGCGCATCGAGGCAAAAAGAACAACCATATCATGGACCGCTCCACCGATGACGGCACCGATTAAGAGCCACAGTAAGCCGGGGAGATATCCGAACTGAGCAGCAAGGACAGGTCCGACGAGTGGACCGGCAGCAGCGATTGCCGCAAAATGGTGTCCGAACGAGACCCATTTGTTCGTTGGGACGTAATCTTTTCCATCCGCTAATTTATGAGCGGGCGTTTCGCGATCATCTTTGATTTTTAAGACTTTCGCAGCCATGAACGTGCCGTAGAGACGATACGCGATTAATAAGATACAGATGACAGCAATAACGATTGGAGTAGCGCTCATCTAAAATTCCTCCTCTTGAATGAACTATGATGGATTTAGTATACAAGTTATGGAAGCGCTTTCTTTGATTTTTAGATGAGTTGTCGGTTTCGTTCGATGAAAGGTTGAAAATGGACCTTGAATCACAAAAAAGAAGCGCTCAAATACCGAGCGCTTCTTTCAGTAGTTTGACATACGTCCGACTGACTGGCACATCAATCTGATGAATTTTTAAATTATAGGCTCCGTTGAACCAAGGTTCGATTGCATCGATTGCTGATAAGTTGACGAGGTACGAGCGGTGAACCCGTAAAAAGCGATGATCTTGAAGCTTTCGTTCGAGTTCGAGTAAGGTCTCGTTCGATGGATACGCCTCATGTTCCGTGACGATCTTCGTCTTCCCGTTCTCAGCGACGATGTAATCGATATCTTGAGGAGACAATAATTTCAGTTGTTCGCCCGTCTCAACGGCTAAACGTTCAAGTCGAGGTGCTTTTTTCGGAAGCGGTCGCGCAACTTTTTCAATCGCACGGACAATCCGTGCCGGATCATACGGTTTCAAGATGTAATCATAGGCATTGAGCTCAAACGCTTCAAGCGCATGAGCATCATATGCCGTCACAAACAGCAAAGCTGGTGGACGTGGCATCGATTTCAAGCGTTTGGCGACTTCAAGACCACTTCCGTCCGTTAGCTCGATATCGAGAAAGACTAAGTCAGGTTGAAGGGAGCGAACGAGTCGTTCGGCTTCCTCGACACTGCCGGTTTCCCCGACGACTTCAAGACCGGCTGCGGTCACGTGATAACGGAGCTCGTCGCGTGCGAGCGGTTCATCTTCAATCAACAAGGTGCGCATGCTGGATCTCCTTTCTGAGTTCAATCGGGAGACGAATCGCGATCGTTGTGCCGTTTTGACCGTCACTCGTGATCGTAAACTGTCCCTTTTCACCATATAAACTTCGAATCCGTTCTGCCGTATTGAATAATGCGGTACCGGTGCCCGAGGACGGAACGACTTCTCGACCGAGACGAGCAAGGCGCGAAGCGTCAATGCCGCGTCCGTTGTCGACGACTTCGAGACACAGCTGGTCTGCCTCACACCATGCCGTCACACCGACATATCCTGTCTGTTCAGAAGAAAACGCATGAAGGAACGCATTTTCGATCAACGGTTGTAAGATGAACGGTGGAACGAGTAAAGACGTCGTCTCGTCTGCTAAATCAATGTCGAGAAACGGACGATTCGGAAAACGAGCGGCTTCAAGAGATGTGTATGCTTCGATGTGCTCGAGTTCCTTTTGGAGCGGAATTTTCGTCGATCGTGCGCCTTGGAGGTTACTGCGGAAGAACGTCGACAATTCGAGCAACAACGTGCGTGCTTGTTCGACATCCGTCCGGCACAGTGCATAAATCGTATTGATCGCATTAAACAGGAAGTGGGGGTGAATTTGTGCTTCGAGTGCCCGGATCTCGGCATCTTTCAGTAAACCGGCTTGCCGCTGGGCATTCCCGAGTGCTAGTTGTGTCGAGAACAATTTCGCTAACCCTTCAATGAGTTCGACTTCGACGGCGTCGAGCAATTCGGCATGAGGATAATAGACTTTCAACGTCCCGATCGTCGTTTCCCCGACGATGAGCGGAGCGATGATGCCGGCTTGAAGCGGACAATCCGTTACGGGACAGCCGATATCGAGTCGTTCCGTCACAAGACGGACTTGTCCGTCCTGCAAGACATGCTCGGTCGGTTTCGTCGTCCAGTGACTCCCAGCTTGATGGTGGTCGCTCCCGATACCGATATGGGCCAGGATGACGGAACGATCCGTCAGTGAGACGGCTTCGGCTCGCGTTTGCTGCAACAGAATTTCCGCGACAGCTTCTGCCGTATGGATATGTAGACCACGCGTCAGATGCGGAAGCGTCAAATCGGCGATATGCAACGACCGTTCTGCTTCTCGTGCCCGAACCGTTTCCTCTTCTCGTGCAGCAAGACGGATGATCGATAAGAACAACCAGACACCGAGGACGTTGATCAGTGTCATCGGTACGAAGATGAACTGGACGAGTTCGACTGCCGCATCAAAGGGGCGGGCGAATAGTAAAATCAATGACATTTCAAACAGCATTAAAAAAGCAGTCAGACACACGGGCAATAACGCTTGGCTACTGAGGCGGTCGCGCCAATAGGATCGTAAGAGACCGCTGACACCACCGGCGATGACGGTGGAAAGCGCGCAAGCGAACGCTGTGAATCCGCCGAGGGAATACCGGTGAACCCCGACAATCAATCCGGTCATCAATCCACCGAGCGGACCAGCGAGCAATCCGCTGATGACGACGATCATCGTTCGTGTGTTTGCAATCGCTGATGTCCCGTCGACTTCTTCGAGCCAAGCATGAGGTAAGAATTCAGCTAAGTCGACTTTGACCCCTGTATAGTTACTTAAAATACCGTACGTCGCAAAAAACAGGACGAGGACACGAAATTGCCAGCCCGCTTCCGGTTGACGCAGCAACCGCCGTGTCGGTCCCCACTGGGCGAGGATGAACGCTAAGATGATCATGATACCGAGTCGTTCGAGTAAAAAAGGAATCAGTTCCAACATGTGCATTCCTCCATTCGAGTTAAGTGTAAACGCTCGCAAAAGGGAGAGCAATGCCGGCACACAAAAAAGCCGTACTCGCTCGGTTTAAGAGGGAGTACGGCAGACTTACTTATTGTGCGTCTTTATCGAACGTGATCCGTGCGATCGCGTCATGTTGGTGAATCGTTTCTTCGTTACGGCATTCGACATAGAACGAAGCAATTGGGTCCATTTCGTACAAGTCAGCAGCAATCAAGCGAACCATATCTTCTACGAAACGTGGGTTTTCGTATGCCATCTCTGTCACGCGCTTTTCATCCGGACGTTTGAGTACTGGGTGAAGTGGCGCTGAGGCATTGGATTCTGCAGCATCAAGCAATGATTGTTTCCAGTCAAAGTCTTCTGCTTCATCACGTAACGATGCTTCCATCGTGACGTAACCACGTTGGTTGTGAGCACTGTATTCGCTAATTTCTTTTGAACATGGACAAAGTGTCGTGACGTTGATCGTCAAGCCGACAGACAATGTCGCTTCGTCTGTTTCCGTGTTGACGCTGACCGTTTGCCATACTTCGGCATTCATCAAGCCGCTAAGACCTGTTGCAGGTGCTTTACGTGTGAAGAACCATGGGTAACGGATCGTCAATTGACCTTCCGCTTGTTCCATGCGGTCTGCTAAATCACGCGCAAATTGAATGAGTGACTCGTTCGTGACCGTCCAACCTTCGTTATGGTATTGATCAAGTTGCTCCGTTAAACGGCTCATGTTGATCCCTTTACGGTCTTGTACGAGTGATGTCGACAGTTCAAACGTCGCGACTGTCGCTTGTGTGTTGTCTCCGTCTTGGATGACGACAGGATGTTTGACGTTTGAGATTCCGACAGCATCTAGTGCGAACAGGAAGTTCTTCGGTGTATTTTGCAAGTCGACCATCTTATCTTTTTCAGTCGGTTTTGTTCCTTTGATTGGTGGTACCGAACCGAACAGCTTATGGCGCTCTTCTTTTGTTGGTAACGTAATCGGGTAGGTAGACATATTCATTGGCCCCTTTGTCCTTTTGTAGTGTTTCAATAGTAATAACATGACAGGAATGCTAGAGACGAGCAAGTCTGATGATTCCGCAAATGTGTTTCATCTTTTCATCGCTAGAAGTATTGTCTTGAATTTTATCACGAACGTTCGATAAACGAAACTCGCACGACTCAAAATCGACACATTCTATATCTATAGGAATAACTTACTTGCAATCGGGTATACTATCCTATAGTATATGTTCAGGTGAACGTGTAATCATTGTTTTTTCGTCATGGTCAATAATTGAAGTTTTTTTATTTTACAGGTAGTAAGAGAAAGGGATGACAGAGATGGATTGGCAGTTACTATTACAGTATGCCTGGGTCGTACTCGTCTTGATCGCGCTTGAAGGATTACTTTCAGCGGATAATGCACTCGTACTCGCGGTCATGGTCAAGCACTTACCAGGAGAACAACAAAAGAAAGCACTTTTTTATGGACTAGCTGGAGCGTTCGTCTTACGATTCGCGGCATTGTTCGCGATTTCGTTCCTCGTCGATATTTGGCAAATCCAAGCACTTGGAGCGGCGTACTTGCTCATCATGGGACTACGGCATATTTATAAGACCGTTAAAGCCAGAAAGCTCGGTGAGAACCATGGGGCTGAAAATGAGCTGGATGAAGAACCGAAGTCGGAAGAGCCAGTTTCAAAAGGTGAATTCTGGCGGACAGTTGCGAAGATTGAATTTGCAGACTTAGCGTTTGCTGTCGATTCGATTCTTGCAGCAGTAGCACTTGCCGTTGCCCTTCCAAACTGGGGATCAGGCGAAATCGGTGGTTTGAACACAGGTCACTTCATCGTCATCTTAACAGGTGGTTTGATGGGTGTCGTCTTGATGCGTTTCGCAGCACGTGTCTTTGTTAAATTACTTGCAGATCGCCCAGGTCTTGAGACAGCAGCGTTTGCGATTGTTGCCTGGGTTGGTGTGAAGCTAGCTGTTCTGGCGCTCGAACACCCGAAATACCACGCATCAATCGAAGGAACAATCTTTGAAGCCTTAAAACTTCCGGAAGGATTTGCCCACAGTACACCGTGGCAGGCTTTCTTCTGGACAGTCATGGTCGGTCTTGCTCTTTGGGGTTGGTTCTCTTCACCAAAAACGAAACCAAATCCAGATGCTGAAAAGAAAGTTGATCAAAACTTATAAGAAATGGAAACGATCCGTCGATGACGGGTCGTTTTTTTGTGTTAGGTTTTCTTAAACAATGGGAATAAAACACAAGGTTAAGTACTTGAGTCGAGCTTTCATCTTTTTCTTTCCGATCGACCGGCATATAATAAATAGACTGAACAATAAAGGGGATTCGTTAGTATGGATATTGGATTAATTACACAGTATGCGACCGTCGGGCTCGTACTGATCATTTTGCAAGGATTACTATCCGCCGACAATGCGATGGTCATGGCGGTCCTCGTCCGACCGTTACCAGACGATCAACGTAAAAAGGCGCTTTTCTATGGTCTCGTCGGAGCACTCGTCTTACGTTTCGTGGCAATCTTCTTTGCTTCGTACTTAGCGACGATTTGGGAACTTCAAGCACTCGGGGCGATTTATCTCTTTTATGTCGCGTTTAAAGGAATCGTCGAGGCACGATCGAATAAACACCAAGTACCGGACACGATTGCCTCACAAAAAGCCTCACCGAACTTTTGGTGGACGGTCGTGAAAGTTGAGTTCTCTGATTTAGCGTTTGCGGTCGATTCAACGCTTGCTGCTGTCGCCATGGCGACGACACTACCGATGATTGGTGGAACGATCGGTGGTTTGAATACAGGACAATTCTGGGTCGTCTTCTTCAGTGGGATCATCGGGCTCGTTATCATGCGTTACTTCGCGAGCTGGTTCGTCGTCTTGCTCCAAAAGCGACCAGGCATCGAAGAAGCTGCCTTTTGGCTTGTCGCATGGGTTGGTGTAAAACTGGTCGTCATGACACTCGCGCATCCGTCAATCGACGTCTTGCCGCATGAGTTTCCAGAGAGTACACTATGGCAAACGATCTTCTGGGTCGTACTTGCTCTGATTTTAATCATTGGTTGGTTCCGTAGCGGAAGCAGTTCAACCAAATCAGCAAAATAATACAATGGCGGGCAGGGTACTCTCTGTCCGTCTTTCGTTAGGAGAGATTTCATGCAAAACGGTAATTTCATTCGAATGCTGACGCGGATGCAAAACGTTCCACGGTGGGATGAATATGCACCACGTTTTCCGGATAACGCAGCCAGTCACAGCTTTCGTGTTGCCTTATTCAGTTTGATGGCAAGCTATTTAGAAGAAGCAGACGGGCAAACACCAGTCGATCGCCTGACATTGCTCGGAAAAGCTCTATTCCATGACATGAACGAAGTCATCACCGGACCAATCAAACACCGGACAAAAAAAGAGCCAACGTTACATGCACACATTCAGGCAATGGAACAACAAGCAAGTGAACAGCTCGTTGCCTTACTCTCAAAGTCGCTTCAACCAGCGTTCACGACATACCTCGTACATGCAGAAGATGAATCACCGGAAGGACGGATCGTCGAAGCCATCGATACGTTCGATGCGATGTTGTACGCACGAAGGGAAGCACGGATGACAGAGTCCGTCTTTTTCGAACAAAAGGCAGCGGAATTACAGGCTGTTCTGGAACGACATCCACTCGTTTCGATCCGTCGCTTGACACAGTCGGTCATGGAAGAGGACGAGATGTCTCATTTCATTGAAAACGTCTTGATGATGGATACGATTCGGCGCTGGAAAGGACGTTTCAACACGATTGATGATAACGACGCGACACATGCGTTTCGAGCAGCCTCGCTTGGTATCTTCAATGGTCTGATTGAATCAGAGAAGTACGGCGTCACGATCGACATCGAAGAAGTCGTCTCGCGTCTCTTGTGTCATGATCTTGTTGAAGGAACGACAGGAGATGTTCTTGGACCTGTCAAACATGCGACACCGGTCACAGCAGCAGCCTTCGAAGCTTACGAACGGGCAGAAGGAGAGACGTTGATCAATAATCTACCGAAAGAAATCCGAGCACCGTTCCGTCGGTTCGTCGTTGAAGCAAAAGACGAGACATACGAAGGACAGATGGTCGATGTGATCGATAAACTCGACGCATTGATTAAAATGAACATGGAACGGAAGTTGAACGGGGTCGAGTATGAGACCGGTTACCGCGCACAACTTAAAAAGGTTCAGATGACATATGAAAATCCATCGGTCGTCTTTTTCCTCGCTTATGTCTTGCATGATTTGGATTACGTGACGTCATGACGAAAGAAACCATGACCCCACGCCGCTTAACGTTGATCTTGATCCTCGGTTCGCTTGCTGCACTCGGACCGCTCTCGATCGACATGTATCTACCTGCTTTTCCAGATATGTCACGCTCGTTTGATGCGAGTGCATCACTGATTCAATTGAGTTTGACGGCTTGTATGCTCGGAATGGCGCTCGGACAATTGATTGTTGGTCCGCTGAGTGACGTTCGCGGACGTAAACGACCGCTGATGGTTGCTCTGCTCGCATATCTGCTCGCTTCTCTCGCCTGTGCGATGGCACCGACGATCGAAGTGTTGATCGCGCTTCGATTCATCCAAGGGGCAGCTGGAGCGTCAGGAATCGTCATTTCCCGGGCAATCGTTCGTGACTTGTTTGACGGACCTGAATTGACGCGGTTTTTTGCTGCCTTGTCACTCGTCAACGGAACAGCACCAATTCTCGCACCCGTCATCGGTGGACAAATTCTTCGGTTCGGTGACTGGCATTTCGTCTTCTACTTGCTTGCGATTTTAAGCACGATGATGTTACTTGCTGTCGCACTCCGTTTACCGGAAACACTTCCGCTTGATAGACGTGTTGAAGGAAACCTGACGACGACGTTGAAGACGTTCGGACGTTTGTTGACGGATCGCGTCTTCATTGGCTATGCGTTCGCGCAAGCATTCGTCATGGGCGCGATGTTCGCCTACATCTCCGGTTCACCGTTCGTCTTACAAAATATTTATGGCGCTTCGCCGCAACAGTTCAGTTTTTTGTTCGGTTTAAACGGAATCGGAATCATCTTAGCAGCACAGATTGCTGGTCGCCTTGCGGGTCGTGTCGATTCAGAGCGGCTGATGCGAATCAGTTTGACGATTGTTGCGAGTGCGAGTATCTTATTGTTCCTCGCCTTGACGTTAACGGATCAGCTGATCTTCGTCATGATTCCACTGTTTTTCGTCGTTTCAAGCGTCGGTTTGATCTCGACGCTCGGTTTTACCTTAGCGATGCAAAATTACGGAGCAACGGCAGGCAGTGCCTCGGCTCTTCTAGGGCTCTTGCCCATGCTCGTCGGTTCGCTCGTGTCACCACTCGTCGGGATCATGGGAGAGCAATCGGCTGTTCCGATGGGTATAATCATCATGACCTTAGATTGCCTGGCGCTCATCCTCTATTACGGTCTGATTGTTCGTCGACCGAATCGTTCATAAGCGTTGGTTATTCAAAAACGTTTGTCCTCTATATGGGACGAGCGTTTTTTCTTTTAATGAAAGGAAAATAAATGGAATTCATTTTGAAACATTTTCTAAAAAATAAGCGTAGAAGAGAAAGAAAGCCAGTACTTCAGAAAGGAGTGGAGCGATGAAACAGGAGTTGCAGCGTGAACGAGAACCGTCGATTGAGGCAAGATTAGCACGTCATTTTGCCGCACAGAAAAAATACTTACGCCGTCAAGAAGAGGCAATCGATCAACGAGACAAAGAATTGGCTCGTTTATTGTTTGAGGAAAACCGGACTGCTTATCAAAGGGCTTACCACGAACTGTATGGCTCACATCCTTACATCGAGGTGAACGAAGATGGACGTTAGTACACTTTATTTATATGCGTTAGCGGCCGCTGCTTGTGGTGTGTTTGTGTCCATCCTATTCTCAGACGTCATTCCAGGCGTCGACCAAATCTTTCATCCCACGTTGATCTTATCTTTTGTCATCATCACGTCAGCGATCGGATTCGGACTCGAACAGCTCAGTCCGCTTCGTTCGATGTTGATTTTAATCATCAGCAGTGTGATTGCGTTATTAGTGACGACGCTGATGCATATCTTTTTATTCGTTCCGATGGCACAAGCCGAACAGTCGCTTGGATTTTCGGAACAGATGCTAGAAGGTCGCAGCGCAACCGTCATCGTGCCGATTCCGACTGAAGGATATGGTGAAATTTTACTTGATGACGTCTCAGGACGCGTATCAAAGTCAGCCGTTCTGTTTGAAGGACCTGCCTTACCACAAGGCACGAAGGTGCTCATCATCGAAATCAAACAAGGCGTCGCGTCTGTCGTGACGTATCCCCATCAATGGAAAAAGGAGATGTTTTTATGAATCCAGTATTAATCGTATCGATCGTCGCGGTCGCGTTGATCGTTGCATTGATCGTCTTATTCATTACGAAGTACCGAACGGTCGGTCCAGAAGAAGCGTTGATCGTATCCGGTAGTTATCTCGGAGGACGCAACGTCAATACCGATGAGTCCGGCAACCGAGTAAAAATTATTCGAGGTGGCGGGACATTCGTGTTACCTGTCTTCCAACAGGCGACACCACTAAGTTTGTTATCGAGTAAACTCGAAGTCACGACACCTGAAGTCTATACGGAGCAAGGTGTACCGGTCATGGCTGACGGTACAGCGATCATCAAGATTGGTAGCTCGATTTCTGAGATTGCGACGGCAGCGGAGCAGTTCCTCGGAAAATCAAAGGAGGAGCGAGAAGGCGAAGCGCGTGAAGTTCTTGAAGGACACTTGCGTTCGATTCTCGGTTCGATGACCGTCGAAGAAATTTATAAGAACCGTGATAAGTTCTCACAAGAAGTCCAGCGTGTCGCGTCTCAAGACCTAGCGAAGATGGGACTCGTCATCGTTTCGTTTACGATCAAAGACGTCCGTGACAAGAACGGATACTTAGAATCCCTCGGGAAACCGCGGATTGCACAGGTTCGCCGGGATGCGGATATCGCAACGGCAGACGCGGAAAAAGAGACACGCATCAAGCGGGCGGAAGCTTCAAAAGATGCGAAAAAAGCAGAACTTGAACGTGCGACCGAGATCGCTGAAGCGGAAAAAGAAAATCAGTTGAAGATGGCAGACTACCGCCGCGAACAAGATATTGCGAAGGCGAAAGCCGACCAAGCGTATGATCTTGAGAATGCACGCGCGCAACAAGAAGTCACGGAGCAACAGATGCAAATCAAAATCATCGAGCGTCAAAAACAAATCGAGCTCGAAGAACGCGAAATCCTCCGTCGTGAGAAACAATATGATGCGGAAGTCAAAAAACGCGCCGATGCCGATCGTTACTCGATTGAGCAAGCTGCCCAAGCGGACCGTGCGAAGCAATATGCGGAAGCAGATGCAACGAAATACCGGATCGAGGCATCGGCAAAAGCAGATGCAGAACGAATTCGTCTGGATGGTCTTGCGAAAGCGGACGCGGAGCGGGCGCAAGGGGAAACAGAAGCGGAGATCATTCGTTTGAAAGGTCTTGCGGAAGCAGAAGCAAAAGAAAAAATCGCGCAGGCGTTCGAACAATTCGGACAAGCAGCGATCCTCGACATGGTCATTCGGATGATGCCAGAGTACGCGAAAGAGATTGCAGCACCACTCGGCAACATCGATAAAATTACAGTCGTTGATACAGGTAGTGGTGAAGGTGGCGGTGCGAACCGTGTCACCGGTTACGCAACGGATTTGATGGCGTCACTGCAAGAAACGTTAAAAGCGTCGTCAGGATTAGATGTCAAAGAGTTGATTGAGAACTTCTCCGGTAAAGGAACAGCAAAACCGTTGACGGTCAACTTGAATTCCCATGATGCGGTGGCAGCGTCGAAAAGAGAAGACTGATGGCAATCCGCGTCTTATTGATTGTGTTCGCACTCCTGCTTTTTCATGTCGCTTGGCCGCTTCCATGGTATGCACTAGCGGTACTAGGCGGCGTCATTGGAATCATCAAAGGGTACACATCGGATGACGGAATCGCGAATATATTTAACATGAAGAAGGTATCTTACTCATTTTACGATCGACAAACACGTCAGGAAGCCGTTCTCGCTTTGATGTGCAGTTTGTTGACGGTCGACTTCCCGTACTGGTTCGCTGGGGTGACGACAGGAATCACGTGGCGTGATGTCGGATATGTTGGTTTCGAAGTAGTATCGACACTTCTGTTCGCTTATGTCTTATTCCGTTTCTTATGTCTGGATCTATTCCGACCATTCTTGGAGTCTGAAAGAAGGGAGCAAAGAAATGGATAGTTTATTTTTACTGCAAGAACGTTGGATGCTGTTGCTTCCGTTCCTCGTCGTCCTCTTGATCAACGTCGGGTTATTGACTGCCCTTCTGAAGAAGCGACGTGATTTACCGAAGCTGTTAGTCTTCGGAATGGGTGGGATGGCGATCGTGTTCATCGTCTCTTCGCTTGGATTAAGCATGGCACTGCTGTTCTTTGGATACAATTCATAAAAAAACGGGGCAGGCTCTAAACAGAGTCTGTCCCATTTTGTCGTACTATAAGATAAAAATGAGTGCCGTTAACGTGGAAGGTCATACCCAATGACGACGAGTCCCGGTCCTGTATGTGAACCGATCGCTGCGCCGGCGATCGTCAAGATGACTTCGCTTGGTGAAAACTGTGCTTCAATCAATTGTTTTAATTGTTCTGCGCGTTCGATCGAATCCCCATGACCAATCATGATTCGATGTCCGTCAATTGCGGGACGTGCTTCTTCCATCCACTCGACGATCCGGTTCATGACTTTTTTCTGACCACGGATCTTCTCTTTTGGAATCAACTTCCCGTCTTCGACTGTCAATAGTGGCAAGATCGATAAGAGGCCACCAATGAAGGCGCTAGCTCGCGAAACGCGTCCACCGCGCATCAAATATTCGAGTGATTCGACTGTAAACAGATGACGAATCGTATTTACCTTGGCTTCAGCATAAGCCACTGTTTCTTCAAACGAATGCGTTTGTGCGTATTCTGCGACGTCGAGAACGAACAATCCTTGTCCTGTCGAAGCGGTTTTCGTATCGAGTACGAGATAAGGAACGTTCGGATACTTTTCGGCGAGTTCCTCTGCTAGCATCTTCGCGGTTTGATATGTTCCCGATAATTCGCTCGAGAAGGCGAGGTAGAGGAAGGGATCCCCTTGTTCGAAGTGACGCGTGAACACCTCGACCATCCGGCTGACTTCTGCTTGGAATGTCTTTGGTGCTGCACCGTCACGCATCTTATCATACAGTTGTTTTGGAGATATCGATTCTCCATCGAAGAACGTGTCTTCGTCGATCAATACGCCGAATGGCATGACCGTAAAATCATAAGCATCTAACATGGCTTTTGGTGCATCAGCACCACTATCTGTGATCAATCGGATCATCACGTTCTCTCCTTTCTTAACCTAGGGCTTTTTCGTTTCGATCAAGCATCCGACTCAAGTTGACGCCGAAACGCTCATTCTCGAGTTCCGTCAAAGTTGCGGGCGTCAAATCAGCGCCGAGCGCAAGTAACGCTTCATATGCACGACGTAAGCACTCCTCGACTGTCAATGCAGTACCAAGCAGTTCCTCGAGTGACGCCATCGTTTCCGGCACGACGGTCGGATAAACGAATTTCGTCGTTTCACCTTGAAGCGCTGCCGCGTAAAAGTCACGGACTAAAGCGGCGCGTTGACTTCCACTTCCGTTGACACAAAGATAGATTTGAACGGCAACTCCGCCACGGACACGACGCTGGGAGATACCAGCGAATTTTTTACCCGCAATCGATAAGTCATAAGAACCGGGACAATACGATCCGACGACTTCACCAGCGACGATCGCGTCCGTTTCTTGTGCGAACATACGGCGGACGAGCGCAAGCATCGCTTCGTAACCACTGTCGATATCGATGCCGCCGCGTTCCGGTAGGACAAGTGAAATATTCAAGACACCGGCGTCGAGGACGACGGCAAGACCACCTGAGTTACGGACGACGGGCGAGAAACCATGTTCATGCAGAACGGCTACACCGTCAGTAAGATGAGGAAGACGGGCATCCTGGATGCCGAGGACGACGGTTTCGTGGTGAATCCAAGAGCGAAGTGCGGCTCCTTCTGTTGCAACAGAGGCACATAATGTGTCGTCCATCGCAAACGATTGTGTCGCATGGAAAGCAGTTCCGAGTGACGTTTGATCAAAAATACGATAATGTTCTTGTTTTAAGAGTTCGATTCCCATAGGCTCGTTCCTTTATTGTAGATTTGCGACATCATTATAGCACAGGGTGTGTAAAGTTTCTGTGCGAAGCGCCGCGGGAGACAGGAATCCTTGGAAACAAAACCGAACAACAACGACATAGACACGATTTAAAGGAGAGAAACATATGTATCAATCATTAGGACAATTAAAGGAAACGAAGGTCTTCAAGGATCCGGTTCATCGCTATATCTATGTCAGTGATCAGTTGATTTGGCAACTGATCGGTACACGTGAATTTCAGCGACTACGCCGAATCAAACAACTCGGAACATCCTTTTTGACGTTTCATGGAGCAGAGCACACACGGTTCCATCATTCGCTCGGTGTCTATGAAATCACGCGTCAACTGATCGATGTCTTCAATGGTCGCGCCGATTGGGACGATCAGTACCGGGAGTTGACGCTGGCTGCGGCACTCTTACACGATGTCGGACACGGTCCGTTTTCGCACGCATTCGAGAACGTCTTCGGTGTTAATCACGAAACGTGGACGGAGCGGATCATTCTCGGGGATACGGAAATCAAGAAAGTCCTCGACCAAGTCGGAGACGGATTTGCGGAAGAAGTAGCATCGATCATCAACAAGACGCACCCGAATCAACTGCTCGTTACGATGATCAGCTCACAACTCGACGTCGACCGGATGGATTATTTATTGCGCGATGCGCACTTTGCCGGTGTCAGCTACGGAAAATTCGATCTCGAGCGGATGCTTCGAGTATTGCGTCCAGCCCATAATCAGATGGTCGTCAAACAATCCGGAATGCATTCGATCGAAGACTACATCATGCGGCGGTATCAGATGTATTGGCAAGTCTACCTGCATCCGGTGACACGATCGAGTGATTACCTATTAAAAGCCATTCTCGAACGGGCGCAGGAGTTGTACCTGTCCGCATATCCGTTTGCGATTGCACCAATCCATTTGATGCCGCTATTTGATCAGAAGATGGAGTTGCGTGATTTCCTTGGGCTGGATGAGACAATCGTCTACTTCTATTTTCAGCAGTGGGCGAATGAACAGGATCCAATCCTTGCAGATCTATCGGGGCGATTCGTTGACCGGAAGTTGTTCAAGTATGTCGATTATCCGGCTGAAAAACGTGAACTCGTCCACGATAAACTGTGTGAGTTGTTTGAAGCAATCGGCTTGAATCCGACCTATTATCTGCTTGAAGATAAACTCAGTCGTCTTCCTTACGATTTATATGGAGACAACGGTGAAATCAGTAAGCAACCGATCATGTTACAGATGAAGGATGGACAGATGAAAGAAATTTCGCAAGTTTCACCGCTCGTTCAAGCCATTGCGACGTCACGCCAGACGGATGAGAAGCTGTTCTTCCCGCAAGAAATTTTGCATGACTTGCGCGAACATGCGAATGAGAAGATGCAAATCGACCAGTTATTGATTGGCAGCGTGACATCATGATATCGTCCGCTGTCCTTACGAAAATCTTGCAACAGCTTGGACAGGAGGGAGGAGAGGTCGAAGTCTTAAAAGGCGCGACATCCTCCCTTGTTTTTCGAGTCGATGAGGGAATTCTTCGCGTCCATACGAATCAAGACTGGCTACATGAGGAGCCGGATCTTGTCTTGCATGAAGTGTTTGCGTTACAAGCAGCAGGTGACTTAGCACCAGATGTGTTGGACTATCAAACCGATGTTAGAGACGAAGTCCCGCCGTGGTTATATATGACCCGCTCGCCGGGAGAGATCCGGCTTGATCAGGTGGATGAGCAATATGTCGATCGACTGGCACAAATGCTTGCTGCGATCCATGCGCTACCGGTACCAGAATCTCGGTATGTCTATCAGCCGTATGCGACAGAGCGTCACGTTCCGACGTGGACGCAGCATCCGGAGAGATGGCGTCAGCTACTGGCGGTCGAACCGGACGAAAGTCAAACGATCCGGTTCATTCATCGGGATTTTCACCCGGTCAATGTGTTATACGAAATGAATGGAACGTGTCATACGATTGATTGGATTAATGCGTGTGTAGGACCTATTGAAGTCGACCTTGCGCATTGTCGTTTGAATCTTGCCTTGCTCGAATCCGTCGAGATGGCGGATCATTTTTTAAAAAGTTACCTTAAACAGACGAAACGTTCTTACGATCACGCTTGGGATATTCGGGCTATTTTTGATTTTGGATCGGAAACGATCGACGTCTATCCGGGGTGGAAAGCATATGGAAGGCAAAACCTTAGTCAGGACAATGTTCGGGAACGCTTGGAAAAGTTTGTCTTGAAAGTCTATGAAAATAACGAAAGCGGTTACTAAATGAACTTTTCCTCTTGTAGTTCTTCGAAATATTGATTATTCTATTACTTGGAAAGAGATTAAACGTCAGACATCGTACGAATGTACAACTGATAAACAACTAATAGATAGAGGGGTACTTCATGAAATATCTTATCGCACTACTCGGACTAGCTATCGTTTTCGGCTTGGCACTCCTTGTCAGCAGTAACCGTAAAGGCATCAAATTGAAACCGCTTGCGGTCATGCTAGTTCTTCAGCTCGTACTTGGGTTCATTTTACTCAATACATCGTTCGGATATATCGTCATTCGTGGCGTCGCGAAAGTCTTTGAAAAACTGCTTAGTTATGCGGCAATCGGAATTGATTTCGTCTTCGGTGGTTTAGCGAACGAAGGCGCACAACCATTCTTCATCAATGTTTTGCTCCCGATCGTCTTCATCTCTGCTTTGATCGGGATTCTACAATTCACGAAGATTTTACCACTCTTAATGCGCGGTATCGGTTTCGTCCTATCAAAAGTCAACGGTATGGGACGTCTTGAGTCTTACAACGCGGTTGCTTCAGCTGCGATCGGACAATCAGAAGTATTCATCACAGTCAAAAAACAAATCGGTCAATTACCAGCAAACCGCCTCTACACATTGTGTGCGTCAGCGATGTCGACGGTTTCGATGTCGATCGTCGGTGCATACATGACGATGGTCGAACCGAAATATGTCGTTACAGCAATCGTCTTGAACTTGTTCGGTGGTTTCATGATCGTCTCGATCATCAACCCATACACGGTTGATCCGGAAGAAGATATTCTTGAAATCGTCGAAGAAAAACAAACGTTCTTCGAGATGCTCGGCGAATACATCATGGATGGATTCAAAGTCGCAATCATCGTCGGTGCGATGTTGATTGGTTACAACGCCTTGATCGGAATGGTCAACGATATCTTCTTGATGGTTCTAAACATCTCGTTCCAAGAAATCCTCGGATACATCTTTGCACCGTTCGCTTTCATCATGGGTATTCCATGGGCGGAAGCTGTCAGTGCCGGTAGTGTCATGGCAACGAAATTGATCACGAACGAATTCGTTGCGATGTTGAGCCTTCCAGAGTACTCAAAAGAATTCTCGGAACGCACACTCGGAATCGTGTCTGTCTTCTTGATCTCGTTTGCGAACTTCTCGTCGATCGGAATCATCGCTGGTGCGGTTAAAGGATTGAACGACCGCCAAGGAAGCGTTGCGGCTAGTTTTGGTCTGAAGTTACTCTACGGCGCAACACTCGTTAGTGTCTTGACGGCAATCGTCGTCAGCGTCTTGCTATAATCGTTACACATATGAAAGAGCAATGGATCAGCAGATCCATTGCTCTTTTTGTTTTTCATTCAGTTGATCCATGCGAAGCAATCCCGACACGGACGCGATGATGGGTTCCGTCACGATAAACTTCAAAGGCGAACTGGGCGACGTTTTCCCGGGGAATCGGACCTGTCGGTGCCGTGAAGCGAGTCGTCTCGATTAACAGGTCGTCAGCAGCAAGTGCTTTGTCTTCCGTCAATTGTGTTGGGCAGATGACGGTGAAGTCGACGTCTGCATCCTTTAAGGTCAAATAAGCTTTCAAGTGATCCTCTGCTGCAATCGTCGAGCGTCGACGGGACTCACTCGATTGGAAACGATACTTTCCTGGTTCTTCTGATGCATCGAGAATGCCTGCTGTACCGATGAAGACGATCCGTTCGATACCTACTTCCTTCATCTTCGTGACGAGATGTGGAATCGCTGTCGAGAGTACCTGCTGTTGATCGGTACCGAGACAACTGAAGACAGCAGTACTTCCTGCGAGTGCTTGTTCGAGATCATCTGGATTTGTCGCATCTCCCGTCAGGATATGAAGGCGATCATGGACGGGTAAGCCCGGTGACGTGGAACGGACGAGTGCACGAACGTCGTAGCCGTATTCTAATAACCGATCAATCAAAGGTCGACCCGTTCGACCGGTCGCACCAAGTACAGTAACAGTAGTCATAAGTTTTCCTCCTTAGAGATCAAGTAGATGGGAAAAAGAGACGTACGGTAACGACCGGACGTCTCTTGTTGTTTATTTATCCGCGAACATGACGCCAGCTTGACCGTAATCTGTTTTTTCCATCTCTTCGATGAAGACCGTGATGTTTTCTTTAGGAGCATTCGTCGTTTCCGACACCGCTTCCGTGACTTTTTCAATCAAAGCGCGTTTTTGTTCGACTGTACGACCCGATAACATTTTAACCGTAACATATGGCATGACTTCATTTCCCCCTCTAACATGATGACGATACGCCATCAGTATAGCGCATTCGATAGGGGATTCGTCAATTCGAACATCGTTTTCGAAAAAGAAGGGTATAAGGTAGGAGCTATTATTGTCGGAAGCGAAGGTAGTCATACACATACGGCAGAAAAGGAGAGACATATGGACGCAATCATACGGAAGAAGATTCATACGTTACTGATTTTTGATCGGGCGTTACCGGAAGATACGAATTATCCGTTGTCTGGTGCAAAAGGACTCGAAGTCTCAGATATCGTTTTTGAACAGAACATTCCATTCGGACGACTCGTAACGGATAAAGAACTCGCTCAACTGCTGAATCAAAAAGAAGCAAAGCGATACGGGATGTTGACGTTGCTTGAAGACGATGTACGTTTCAAACCGTTGTTTCAAAATCGAAAACCGACAGCTGACATGGAAGAAGAGGTCGAGGCGAAGGTACGAGAACTCGCGCATCAGTTACGTGCGATTCGGTCGCGGTGTTCTTCGCTGGAACGTCTCTTCTTGTTCGGTCGTGCGGCGCAAACCCTGTTTGACCGCGCTTTGCTTCATCTTGAAGAGGTCAATCCTCCGGCACATGAGGAAATTGCGTCCATGACGTGTTATCGTCTCCCGACGATTCGCCGAGCATCAGAGGAACAATTACAGTTACTTCGTTATGAGTGACTGGTTGCAGACACCTCGGAATACGGTATGATAGAAGCAACAGGATTAAAAGGGGACAAAACACGATGGAAAAAAAGATTAACTTCAATATCATTTCAGATAACTCAACAGACGGTCATGGTGGATTTGGTGTCGGGACACTTAGCTTAAATAGTATGTCACCCGTCATCATTTCTCCGGAAGACGGCGAAGCTTACATCGATATGGGCGCGATGCACGCGAAAGCAGCAATCGAGAAACGCGTCAAGTTCACGACGGACAAAGCAGATACGCCAAACGGTAAACTGTACTGGATCGTCTGGGTGACGGTCGGTCGTAAGCCAGAAGGATTCTATTACGGCGGTGTGGCTGCGTGCGATCTGCTAGTCGATGCGGAAGCGCGTCGCGGATTCAAGATTCTTGCTGATCACGTCAATAAGATGGATAAATCTCTTAAAGGACGGATTGTCGTCGATCATATGGATGAGCGTTCAAAAGAATTGTTACGTGATTTCTTGCAGACACACAAACCGGAGATGTGGGAAAATGCTGACGCTGCTTTACATGAAGCGTTGGTCTAAACAAAAGAACGTGTGCCGCGGCACACGTTCTTTTTTCATGGTCGTTTCAGCGTCAAGACGACGAGTTCTGGATGATTGAACAGACGAAACGGAAACAGGCTGTTTCCGAGACCACGACTGACGATCAGTTCGGTCTGCTGTTCCTGATAGCGACCTGCCGTCACGGTTGGAAAGAATCCTTGACCAGGCGCATACAGACCTTCCGTAAACGGCAGGCGGATCTGTCCGCCGTGGGCGTGACCGGATAAGACAAGATCAACGGAACGCTCGGCATACAAGGATTTATATTCCGGACGATGTGCAAGCAAAAGTCGAAACGCATCAGGTGATACGTCTTGCAATGCTTGATCGAGACTTTGACGAATGCCATCCGGTTCTGATAGCCCTTCGCGCCACCGTGTCGTCGTCGGGTCATCGATACCAATCAGCGAAATTGATTGACCTTGGTATTCGATGACACGTGATTGATTTCGGAGAACGGTGACACCCAGTTGCTCAAGCTTTGGCAAAATCGTTAGATTGAGCCGAACCTCATGATTCCCGGTGACGAAGTAGACCGGGTATCGATCAACGAGCGCTTTCATGAGTGTAAGGGCAGCTTCTTCACCGTTTCGCCTCGAGTCAATCAAATCGCCAGTCATGACGACGAGATCCGGCTTTTCGCGATCAATTTTCTTCAGTAGTCGTTCTTGTTCATTCCCGAACGCCTTGCCATGTAAATCTGCTACTTGGACGACACGATAACCATCAAATGCTTCCGGTAAGCGATTTGACGTAACCGTCACCTGTGAGACATCAATGATGTTATTTTCACGATATAAAAACCAGCTTCCTAATGCGAGGACGCTGAGGGATACTAACCAGCGTGTACGTTTTCGCATGAGCCACCTCATTTCTTTCTACTTCGCATAATTCAGGATAACAAAAAAGACCTCCTTCCGTATGCGACGGAAGGAGGAATTCAAAACGAGTTAGGCATCTTGTTTTAAGTCTGTGACTTCTTTTTGCGCATCGGGTTCTTCCGATAAATCTTTGAACAGAGCGATGACCATCATTCCGACGACGAAGATGAACGGGAAGGCGGCTAAAACAGCTGCTGCCTGTAGGGCACTCAATCCTCCGGCATAAAGTAAGACGGCGGCGATTGAAGACTGGATGATACCCCAAGCAAGCTTGATGCGTAAGCTTGGCATGAGACTACCACCAGACGATAGCATACCGAGAACATATGTCGCGGAGTCAGCCGAAGTAATGAAGAACGTCGTAATCAAGAAGACAGCGACGATGCTAAGGAACGTGCCTAAGCCACCGAATGTTTCAAACAGAGCAAACATACCGGTTTCGACTCCTTTATCGTTGACCGTCGAGATCAGATCGACATTTTGGAACAATTCGTTCCAAATCGCTGATCCACCGAAGACAGAGAACCAAAGGAGACCAAAGATCGTTGGGACGAGCATAATCCCGATGACGAACTCACGAATCGTCCGTCCTTTCGAGACACGGGCGATGAACGTACCGACGAATGGTGACCAGGAAATCCACCATGCCCAGTAGAAAATCGTCCAATCGTTGATCCAGCCGCGTTCGTCTGGATTAAAGGCAGATGCCCGGAAACTCATGACCGGTAAGTTTTGCAAATAAGCACCTGTTGTTTGGACAAAAAGATCCATGATGAAACTGAACGGTCCGAGGAACAGGACGCCGATCATCAATAGAACAGCGAGAACGATGTTGGCATTACTGAGACGAACGATTCCTTTATCGAGTCCTGATGCTGCACTTATCATGTAAAGGACTGACACAACGACAATGATGATCATTTGTGTCAGGAAGGAGTTAGGAATACTACTCGTTAGGAAGTTCAGTCCACCTGAGATTTGTTGTGCACCGAGACCGAGCGACGTCGCGACACCAAATGCCGTTGCGACGATAGCGAGTACTTCGACGGTACCTTTACCGGCAGAAGCATACCTAGGCTTCATCAATGAAGCGACAGTGTCACCAATCGTAGCAGGACGTCCTTTTCTGAATGTCGAGTAAGCGATCGCAAGCGCGACGATCGCGTATAGTGCCCAAGGATGTAATCCCCAGTGGAAGAATGAATAGCGCATCGCGAGGCGTGCTGCTTCCGTTGGATCATCTGTTGCGACTGGCGGTGTATGGAAGTGCGTCAATGGCTCTGAGACACCCCAGAAGACAAGACCGATTCCCATACCAGCACTGAAGAGCATAGCAAACCAAGAAATGAGACCATATTCAGGACGGTCCGAATCCTTACCGAGTCGGATGGAACCAAAGCGGGAAAAGATTAAAAAGATAGCAATGATTAAAAAAGCACTCATGCCGAGAAGATAAAGCCAGCCAAATCCGTTAGAGACAAAGGATTGTGCTTGAGCTGTGACATTTCCGAGACTAGCTGCACCGATTAGGGATTCCGGTAAGATTCCCCATATGGTAAAGAGCACACAGAAAATGACGGATACCATAAAGACTTTTGTGATCTTACTTTTTCGATTATTTTCCATCGTGTTCAACACCTTCTTTCGAATTTTACATAGTTGTTCTGTATCAAATGATGGCAACGACATTATCATTACCCCATCGTTCCGATAACAAAACCTAATCACGCAGGGTATTACCGTAACAAACATTTGTGTGGAAAAGCAAATCGACCGGGAAATGAGAATAAAGAAATCAATGTTTTTCAAGGAAGGTTAAGCAAAAAAGATTGCAATCAAGCGTTTTTAAAATAATGTGGAAATAAAGAAAAAGAAAACGTTAATACTATTATTTCCCGTTTCGTCTTAAAACTAACGTAAAGCTTGATATGAGCAAATCAGAGGCGGTCTAAAATCAGATTTGATATAACAAAAGCAGTCATCATTTTGAAGGAGGCATTTCTCATGGAAAAACAACAACAAAAACAAACAATTCTTGAAGCATTTCAATCTCGTCATGCGACAAAGGCATTTAATGGTCAAATGATCCCAGAAGACGATTTCCGGTTCATTTTAGAAACGGCGCGTCTGTCACCGAGCTCGTTCGGATATGAGCCATGGAACATGCTCGTTATTCAAAATCCAGAAATCCGAGAAGCCTTAAAAGAAATTTCTTGGGGCGCACAAGGACAATTACCGACAGCGAGTCACTTCGTCTTGTTCCTTGCCCGTACCGGAGAACAAATGCAGGCAGATGGTCCGCATGTCACGCAGATGATGGATTTCCTTGGTCTATCCGAAGAAGCGAAAGCCGGACGGACGAAGCGTTACGGTCTGTTTTTAGAGGAGGATTTTGCGATTGGTGATAACCCAAAAGCGATGGAAGACTGGGCAGCTAAACAAGCCTATATCGCACTTGGGAACATGATGTCGACGGCAGCACAAATCGGTGTCGATTCATGCCCAATCGAAGGATTCGACCAGCAAGCTGTCGAGCAATTACTCGTCGATCGTGGACTGCTCGATCGTTCTGTTTTCACGGTGCCGGTCATGGTCGCATTCGGTTACCGGGCAGAAGAACCAAAACGTGAGAAGCAACGTCGTCCGCTTGAGGAAATCGTGACGTTCGTCGAGTAAAGACGGAAGACAAAAATTTTCGAATTATATAGAAGTTTCTTTCGAAATTCGGTATACTCGCATTTGTATGATTAAGAAGCGCCGTAAACGCCACTCGCATACGAACAACTTTTGTCTTGATGAAAGAAAGGGGTTCTATCGCAAATGGAACAAAAATTAAAGTTATGGTTCACGGAACACCAAACGGAAGATTACGGTATCACATTCCGTGTCAACCACGTTTATGAGAGCGAACAAACGGAGTTTCAACGCCTAGAGATGGTTGAAACGGACGAGTTCGGTACGATGTTGTTACTTGACGGAATGGTCATGACGACAGATAAGGACGAGTTCGTTTACCACGAGATGGTCGCGCACGTCCCATTGTTCACACACCCGAATCCAAAATCGGTTCTGGTCGTTGGTGGAGGAGACGGCGGAGTCATCCGTGAAGTCTTGAAACACCCGTCCGTCGAAAAAGCTGTTTTGGTTGAAATCGACGGAAAAGTCATCGAGTATTCGAAAAAATACCTCCCGAACATTGCAGGTGGATTGGACGATGCACGCGTCGAAGTCATCGTTGGGGATGGATTCATGCATATCGCAGAAGCAGAAAACGAGTATGATGTCATCATGGTCGACTCGACAGAACCAGTTGGTCCAGCGGTCAACTTGTTCACGAAAGGCTTCTACTCTGGTATTTCAAAAGCATTGAAAGAAGACGGCATTTTCGTCGCACAATCGGATAACCCATGGTTCACACCAGACTTGATCCGTGATGTTCAACGCGACGTCAAAGAAATCTTCCCGATCACGAAGCTCTATATCGCAAACGTTCCGACATACCCAAGTGGTCTTTGGACGTTCACGATCGGATCAAAGAAACACGATCCGCTTGCTGTTGCACCAGAGCGTTTCCACGAGATCGACACGAAGTATTACACGCCTGAGCTTCACACGGCAGCTTTCGCGCTTCCGAAGTTCGTTAAAGATTTGACGAACGGCTGAGTTCAGTCACTATAGCACACATGAACAGAGCGGTTTCGATCTTCGAAATCGCTCTGTTGTCAGGTAAAGAGGCGTTTGCATCAGCAAACGGCAAATGAACAGGAGGAATGGATCATGCGTTTTGATGAAGCATATTCAGGAAAAGTCTTTATCGCGAGTCAACCGACTCACGAAGATGCAAAAGGAATTTTATACGGCATGCCGATGGACTGGACGGTCAGTTTCCGTCCGGGTTCACGATTCGGTCCGGCACGTATCCGTGAAGTCTCACTTGGTTTAGAAGAATATAGCCCGTACTTAGATGGTGACATCGCTGACGCGAAATTGTTTGACGCGGGAGATATCCCGTTACCATTCGGGAATGCTCAAAAATCACTTGATATGATTGAAGAATACGTCGATTCGTTACTGACAGCAGGCAAGTTCCCGCTCGGTATGGGTGGCGAACATTTAGTCACATGGCCGGTCGTCAAAGCGTTCGATAAACACTACGATGATTTCGTCGTGCTTCACTTTGATGCGCATACAGACTTACGCGATGAGTATGAAGGAGAGCCATTGTCGCACTCGACGCCACTTAAGAAAATCGCAAACTTGATCGGACCAGAGAACTGCTATTCATTCGGAATTCGTTCAGGTATGAAAGAAGAGTTCGAATGGGCGAAGACGTCAGGCTACAACCTCTTCAAGTACGAGATCGTCGAGCCGCTTCGTCAAGTTCTTCCAACACTTGCCGGTAAAAAAGTCTACGTCACGATCGATATCGATGTTCTCGATCCGTCAGCAGCACCAGGAACAGGGACGCAAGAAATCGGTGGAGTGACGACGAAGGAATTACTTGAAGTCGTTCACATGATCGCACGAGCAGACGTTGACGTCATCGGCGCGGATTTGGTAGAAGTATGCCCAGCGTACGATCAATCCGATATGACAGCGATCGCGGCAGCAAAAGTATTACGCGAAATGATGATTGGATTCATTAAATGAAAAAGCAAAAGAGACCAGACGTGATGTCGGTCTCTTTTGTTTTGCTCAGAAGAAGAACTGAATGACCCCGAATGCACCGAATCCGATGATTAGACTGGCAGACGTCCACTGAATGATACGTAAAGTGGGTATCGCAAGCTGGTGCTTGAGCAGGTGCGTGATGTTCGCTAGAATGACCCACCAGGCGGCAGAACCGAGAAAAATACCGATTAGAAACAAAAACGCATCCTGTCCGTTCGTCATCGTTAACTCAAAACGTGCAAACAACGCCAGGAACAGTGTGATCGTCATCGGATTTAAAAACGTCAGGAGTAAGACGGAAAGATAGGCACTTAACCGTGACGTGGCCGTATCAGAAATCGAGGCGTTCGAAGAAGCTTGAAACATCGACCAGCCGATGTAACACAAAAATAGACTGCCAATCAATTGCATCCAAGATGCTTGGGTGAGTAAAGATTGCACGAGTGAAAAACCAGATAACGCGAGTATCCCGTAAGTGAAGTCTGCCGTAGCGGCTCCGAGTCCGGAAACGATGCCAGAAACTCTTCCATGTCGAAGAGTTCGTTGCATGCATAAGAGACCGATCGGACCGACGGGGGCGGCTAAGGCAAAACCGATACCAAAACCAGTCGTAAACATCAGTCGACCTCGGGTAACGGAAAATGGAGCGATTCCTTTTCCGTCCGCATGATGATTGTCGTTTTCGTCCGTAGGATACCTGCTAATTCTTTGATGTGGTAGGTGATGATTTCATCAAGCTGTTCCGTGTCCCGACAGCGTATTTTGAGTAAATAGTCATCGTCCCCGGCGACGTGATGGCATTCCAGTACATACTCAAGTTCTTGAACTCGTTTTAGAAACGGTGCCCGATGTTCCGGTCGCTCGAGTGAAACAGCGACGAATGCAGCAAGGCGATAGTCAAAGGAGGAAGGGTCTAGCACCGTCGTCAACTGACAGATGATACCTTGCTCTTGTAAGCGGGCGACACGTTCTGCAACAGCCGGTGCCGATAAGCCGATGTGCTGTGCAAGTGTTGACCATTTCATCCGGGCATCTTGTCTTAATAAATAGATAATATTTAAATCGTAAGAATCTATCATAATCAACCTTCTTTTCAACGGATTTACTACATATTTTATTTTGAAAATAAAGATAAAGTCAATGTGTTTTCAAAACAAGTTCATAGCACACTGAAATCTTTACACATATACGGAAGTATCTTAAGTTTAAGATGTCACCACGAAGGAAATGTTCAGAAGTGTAAGAACATTGGTTTGAGAGCGATGTACATTTGACAATCAGAAAGGTGGAAAAAAGATGAAGAAACTCTTATCGTTTGTGACCGCTACGTTACTGTTTGCACTATTCGTGCTACCAGTAGGCGCAGCAGATGACGCAATGGTTCGTGTCATTCATGCTTCACCAGATGCTCCGGCAGTCGATATCGCGGTCGATGGCAAAAAAGCGGTATCAGGAGCAAAATTCAAAGATGTCACAGATTATCTCACACTACCAGCTGGCGAACATAAAGTAGAAGTATTCGCTGCAGGAACTACGAAAGATCCTGTGCTCTCTCAAACACTCAACGTAGAAGCTGGTAAATTCTATTCGGTCGCAGCAATCGGCAAACTAGCTGATATCAAACTTGCGGTCATGGAAGACAACGGTAAAGGCGAAGATGGAAAATCAATGGTTCGTGTCGCACACTTTGCACCAGATGCACCAGCTGTTGATGTCGCACCAAAAGGTGGAGACCCACTCTTCAGTAACCTTGAATTCTCGAAAGTCTCTGACTACGGTACACTCGATGCAGGTACGTATGACCTTGAAGTCCGTCCTGCAGGCGCAACGGATGTCGTCAAAGCACTGGATGGCGTCAAACTCGACAGTGGCAAAAACTATACAGCACTCGCAATCGGCTTACTTGAAGGCGAACCGGCATTTGAAGTCCTCTTGATCCCAGACGGTGGTGAAATGGCATCAATGCCAGAAACAGGACTTGGTGGTTCATCTGATACGGCTTCTGCTACACCATGGGCAGTCGCAGCAGCAGCTGCCTTGTTAGTAGGAACAGCGTATGTCGTCCGTCGTAAACAAAACGCTTAAGAGTAGTCTTCTTCTCTTACTCGTATTAGCCGGATGTCAATCGGGATTACCTCCAGATGCTACAAAGCCGGAAAAACCAAAACAAACCGAAACAACGACGTCTTCTTCGTCCACTCCATCTGAAAAGGTGGATGAAGAGGCGTTCATACCAACGCGTATTACAATTCCGACGCTCGATGTGAAAGCGAACATCGAAGTCGTCGGGAAGGATAAACAAGGACGGATGGATGTTCCGAAACAGACTGATCAGGTTGCTTGGTACAAGTACGGAGCAAAAGCCGGGCAAACCGGAAATGTCGTACTAGCCGGGCACTTGGATGATCAAGAAGGTCCCGCTGTGTTTTATGATTTAGCCAAGATGAAAAAAGGGCAACGGATTGAAGTGACGGGAAAAGCAGGACAACAGGTATCGTACGTGGTGACGAACGTCATGTCCTATCCTGTCGATGAAGCACCTGTCGGATCAATCTTCGGTGCGACCGTCATGAATAAACTGACACTCATTTCATGTATAGGTACGTTTTCAGAGTCAAAAGGATACGATCAGCGTCTTGTCGTCACAGCAGAACAAGACGAGTAAAGTAAAATAGGCAATTCTTATTTCGGTTAAAACCGAGAATAAGAATTGCCTATTTTTTAATGTGTTTCGGAAGCAGCGACAAGATCCGTCGTCAGTGTCGTCAATCCTTGTGTCGTCTTACTGAGACCTTGGATCGTCTCGACGATTTGTCCGAGGTTTTCCTTGTTTCGTCCAAATAAGGTGAGAGAGTTTTCCATCTCACTCTTGACGGTTTGGATTCCTTGTTTGACTTGTTGCAGTTCTTGCTGAGATGCGGTGTTGGCGCGTGTGATGTCTTCCATCTGAGAAACGAGTTGTGTGATATTACCATTGTTCTTTTGAATAAGACCATTGATACTGCTACTTAATGACTTGGCATTTTCAGCAAGGTTCCGAACTTCGGTCGCGACGACAGCAAAACCTTTACCGTGTTCACCGGCACGTGCTGCTTCAATCGAAGCATTCAACGCGAGTAAGTTCGTCTGATTGGCGATTGCTTCGATGCTTTGCGTCATCTGGACGATGTCATCCGACGTCGTCTTCAATTCATGGATGCTTTCAAGCGAAGTACCGACTTGTTGTGTCGATTGAGCGAATTGTTGCTCCATCTGTTGCATCTGTCGTTCGTTGGCAATCGTCATTTGGACGAGCTGCTGACTCGTCTGCTCTGTCTGAGCTGTTTCTGCTAATACTTGTGAGGCGCGACGGCTCGTCTCAATGATGGCATGATCCGTGTGCTCGACCGAACTGGCAACTTCTTGACTGACACGAACGACGTCTGTCAAAAGTTGTCGACGCGACTCGTTCGCTGCTGTCACTTCATGAAGACGAGAATCGACATACTGGCTCGTCACGATTTGAGCATCTAAGTTCATCGCATGTGTCAAAGCGAGTACGGCTGTCGTCAGTTGCGCTGGGTCATGCTGATAATGTTCGACGATTTTTGGAATCAACAACGTCTGAAACGCAGCATACGAGGCGATGAACCAAGTGACAGGAACGAAGTTATGTTTATGCGTCTGTCCCATCCGTGTCCGCATCGCGAGGAACGACTCGTCCATGTTTCCTGTCAGTAGACTCGTGAAATAGTCGGCGAAGACTTTCTTCAGTCGTTCGCGTGTCGATGATTGTTTCGCAATCGTTGCCATCTCTGGATTTAAGAGAAGGTGATCGAGAACTTGTTCAAGGACCTCATCTAAAATCCCTTGAACGACAGGTGCCATCGATTTGAGCGTCTGTAGCTGTTCTTCTGTATATCCCATGTATACGAGACGGGATGTGAGATCAGGATCTGCCGTCTTTGTGATGAGACGGGAATCAGGAAAGCCGATGGTAGCTTGATAAGCCGCAGTAGTCTTACTTTTAAAAGGGTTACGCACGTAGTTGCCTCCAATACTCAAGATGTGAATAAAATGATGTCTGTCTTTTATCGGTTCATCTTGACGAAGCGATACTGATTTTCGAAAAAAAGACGAGAATATTGAAAAACATTGACCGGAAACAAAAAAACTCATGGCAAGCGCCATGAGGAGAATAGAAAAAGAACAGGATTAGACTGGTTGGTCTTCCTGAAATGCTTTTTTGGCGTCCACGATCGAGCGCATTCGTTGAACGCAAGCTTGAACGAATTGAATGTCAATGGAGGTGAAACGGGTGACAGGTCCACGAGCTGACTCGGCACTGAATGTGAAGGTTCCGAGATTCCAAAGTTCGATTTTAAATCGTTTTCCTTTGTTGTCGTCGAAGTGTTCTACGAATTCGATTTTCGGTACCATACGAACCCCTCCTTACTCCGTACATTCCCGCTTTTCAAAAAATAAAAAAGCCAAACTGCGTGTTAGAAGCAGTTTGGCATGAAAATTTAAGCAGTCGGTACATCGTAGCCAATCTCTTCGATCGCATCGACGAGACGTTCACGAGGTACATCCTCGTGCTGGACTGTAACCTGGTTTTGTTCGAGTGAGACAGTTACCTGTTGCACACCTTCGACTTCAGATAGAGCGGATTCGACACTCGCTTTACAGTGATTGCATGTCATACCGATGACAGATAACGTTGTTTCTTTCATGATGAAGTTCCTCCTTCAGATAGTGGGGTACGTTTTAATCGTAACGCATTCGTCACGACAGAGACAGAGCTGAATGCCATCGCGGCACCCGCAAGCCATGGGGCAAGCAGACCGAGAAAAGCGACCGGAATGCCAATCGTATTGTAGCCAAGTGCGAAGACGAGATTTTGACGAATGTTTTTCATCGTCTGCTCACTCAGCTCGATCGCAAGTAAAACTTGTTTCAAATCGTGTCCAAGCAACGTCACGTCGGCTGCTTCAAGAGCGACATCCGTTCCGCTACCGAGCGCGATGCCGACATCTGCTGTTACGAGAGCAGGGGCATCATTGATACCGTCTCCGACCATCGCGACACGTTTCGTTTGTTGAAGTGACTGAATGACATCTGCCTTTTCAATCGGCAAAACGTCAGCAAAGACGAACGCTGGATCCAGTCCCAGTTCTGTTGCTAAATGATCGGCGACTTCCCGGCGGTCACCGGTCAAGAGATATACTTCTTTTGTCTGGCGCAAACGCTGGATCGTTTCTTTCGCTGAATCTTTTAGCGCGTCACGGATGGCGTATCCGGCCGCGACTTCTCCATCGACAGCGACGTATACGAGAGTCGCTCCAGGTGATGTCCAATCAGGAAGAACGATGTTTCGTTCCTGCATCATTCGCGCCGATCCGACGATGAAATCATGTCCCATGATTTGTCCCGTGATCCCACGTCCTGATTCGACGTGGAACCGTTCGATATCAAAGACGACATCCCGTTCTGCTGTGATGGCGCGAGCAAGAGGGTGTTCCGATTGTCGTTCAAGCGCAGCAGCGAAATCGAGCGCTGTCTCCGTACCGAACGTTTCGACGACGACAGGGCGACCGACTGTCAGTGTTCCGGTCTTATCAAAGACGACAGCATCGACATGTTGGAGATTTTCGAGTTGAGCGCCTCCTTTAAAGAGAATCCCTCGTTCTGCCCCTTTTCCGGTTCCGACCATGATCGAAGTCGGTGTCGCAAGTCCGAGTGCACATGGACAAGCGATGACGAGCACCGCGATGGCAGGACGAATCGCTTCCGCAAAGGATCCACTGATCATCCACCAAGCGGCTAATGTCAGAAGCGCGATGGCGACGACAATCGGCACGAACACACCAGAAATCCGATCGGCTTGTCTTTGAATCGGTGCTTTTTCAGTCTGAGCTTGTTCGACGACGCGAATGATTTGTGAAAGAACCGTCGCTTGTCCGATCTTTGTCGCTTCGACTTGTAAAGATCCGTTCGTATTCAGCGTACCACCAATGACGGATGCCCCAACCGTTTTATGAACAGGCGCAGATTCACCGGTTAACATCGATTCATCGAGATACGCGTCGCCTGAACGAATGACACCATCTGTCGGAATTTTGTTCCCAGGTTTTACGAGTAAGATCATCCCGGTTTGAATTGCATCGATGGAGACAGTTCGTTCCTGTCCGTCCTCTAAGATGACGGCTTCCTTTGCTTGTAGGGAGAGCAGGCTTTTAATTGCTCCCGTCGTCTGTTGTTTCGCACGGTCTTCAAGGACCTTGCCGAGCAAGACGAGTGTAATCAGAATCGCACTCGTCTCAAAGTAGAGATGCGGCATATCAGAGACGAGTAGCATTTCAGCAACGGAATAGAAGTAGGCTGCCGATGTTCCGAGTGCAACGAGAACGTCCATATTTGCGCTACCGCTCCGTAAACTTTTATAGGCCCCACTATAGAAGGGCGCTCCGATGATGAATTGAACCGGTGTCGCTAAAGCAAACTGTAGCCACGGATTCATCAAGAATGGAAGGTGGAACGGACTGTTTGGAATATGCGTCAGCATGCTCGCGAGCAACGGTAACGATAGAATGGCCGCGATCATAAAGCGATACAGCATCCGGCGATTCGATTTTGTTGCGTGTGGTGCTTGTTTGACCGTTGCCCCGTAGCCGATTTTTCGGATTTTTTCGATGATCGCTTGATCGTCATAGGCATCAGAAATCGAAACACGAGCGGTTTCAAGCGGCAAGTTGACCGTTGCTTCAACCCCGTCCATCCGGTTGAGGACTTTTTCAATCCGGGCGGAGCAGGCGGCACACGTCATGCCTTCAATATCAAATTCAATCGTTTTTGACATCAGAAAACCCTCCTTACTTTTTCAATCGAGCGATGACCGACATCAATTCATCGACGTAAGCGTCCGTACTATCTTGACGGGTGGCGACTTCATGCATGCACATCTTGACATGGCGTTCGATGATTTGTAGTTCGACTTGTCTTAGTGCTGCTTGGATTGATGCCGTTTGCGTCAAAATGTCGATACAATACCGATCTTCAGCGACCATATTAGCAATCCCGCGGACTTGTCCTTCGATGCGCTTCAATCGCTTCATCAACGCATCTTGTTCTTCATTCGTTCGTGGAACGACAGGGTGATCGTGTGTCATAGTCGTGCCTCCTTTGATGATCTTGTTGTTATCTTTACTCTAACATATAGGTATGGGGGGTACCAGTATATAGCTTAAGAAATAAAAAAAGCAGTCGCGAGAGGCGACTGCTTTTGCACTTACTGATTGGAAACTTGTGGTTTGACGATCGTTTCGTTCAATGAGCGTTGATCGCTGATGATATCTTCGGCTTGTGTCGCCCGTTTAATGAAGAAGGCAAGGACGAATGCTAGACCAGCGATGAACGTCGAGATGAAGAACGCATAGTTGATTCCGTCAAGCGTCGCTTGCATCGTGATCTGCTGTTTCAGAGCAGCAGCCGCTTCAGCTGTCGGTTGACTCGTCATGTTCTTCGCCGCTTCAGCCGCGAGTTCTGTCCCACGCGTCTTGGCATGCGTCGACATGATCGTTACGAGCAAGGCGGTTCCGATCGCACCGGATACTTGTTGCAACGTATTGTTCATCGCTGTTCCGTGTGGATAGTAGCGCGTTGGTAACTGGTTTAAACCATTCGTCGATACTGGCATCATGACCATTGACATCCCGAACATCCGTAACGAATACAGGACGATCAGATGTGTATACGTCGTATCCATCTCAAGCTGACTGAAGTAGTAACTGGTAACGACTGTGATGAACAAACCAGTCAACGCAAGAGGACGTCCACCGATCTTATCAAACAGTTTCCCGTTGATTGGTGACATGACGGCCATCAAGATGGCACCCGGTAATAGCATGAGACCCGCATCGAGTGGTGAAATACCGCGAATCGTCTGGACATAGATCGGAAGCAATAACATGCCCGAGAACATCGCCATCGTGACGACCATCGAGATGGCAGAAGATAAGGCGAACATCGGGTAACGGTAAATCTTGAAGTTGAGCATCGGACGTTCCATATGGAGCTGACGATAAATGAATGTCACGAGTGCGATGACCCCGACAATCAGCGCTCCATAGACGTGGAAGCTGTCCCAACCTTTAGAGCCGGCAGAACTGAAACCGTACAATAAGCCACCGAAACCAAGTGACGAAAGTGCCACGGAAGCGAGATCAATCCGAGCGGCAGACCGTTCCTTGACGTCACGAAGTAAGAAGAAACCAGCGACGAGAACGATCAAGGCGATTGGTGTGATGAAGTGGAATAACATCCGCCAATCGTAGTGCTCGATGATCCAACCAGACAACGTCGGTCCGATCGCTGGGGCACCCATCATGATTAATCCGAAGAATCCCATTGCGGTTCCGCGTTTTTCAATCGGGAAACTAACGAGCATGACGTTCATCAGTAACGGCATCATGATTGCAGAACCGGATGCTTGAATCATCCGTCCTGCGAGTAACACAGGGAAGACTTCTGCGAAGCCGGCAAGAATCGTTCCGGCCGAGAAGAGGGTCATCGCGAGTAAGAAGAGGCGACGAACCGAATATTTTTGAATCAAGAACGCAGATGTCGGAATCAAGACACCGTTGACGAGCATGAAACCAGTCGAAAGCCATTGAGCAGTTGATGGTTCGATCGCTAGATCCTTCATGATGGAAGGCAGGGCGATGTTGAGCAAAGTATTATTTAAGAAAGCAATGAATGCCCCAATCATCAAAACGGCGAGAATGCCGTAAGGAGCTCGAGCTGTGTGAGTTACACTTTGTTGCATGAATATCCTCCTAACTAAACTAACGGTACATATTTCTATACGGTCGTTCTATCTGTAGTTTATCTTAATCCGATTTAGTTCGAATTACAAATAATAATAGCTAAGAAAGATAATTTTATTTTTTATGTAAGATTGAAAGCGTTTTTCTAGTAGGCTAAACGAGGAGAGAAGCATTTTGTACACTCGAAATCGCTTCCTAGGATAACGATTCGTGGTAAACAAAAAAAGCACAATCCTTCTCGTTAAAGAAAAATTGCGCTTTGTCTTCAGTTTGAAACAGCCGGAGGCTTGTTTCATAGCTAGCATTACTGGACGTTCGTTTCGAGTGCATCTTTCGTGATGTCGTAATGAGAGGCTGTCCAGACCGATTTACCGTCTTGAATGAACAACACTTGTGGTGACTCGTGTCGAACGCTGTAATGTTCGGCGATGTGATTCGATAACGTCCGAGCTTCTTGGACGAAAAGATACGCCGTTGGAACAGACGTTTCATCCGCGAACTTCGTATACTCCGAGAATCCTGCGGCACTGATCGGGCATGTCGTGCTGTGTTTGCAAATCACGAACGCGGTATGTTCGGACGCAAATTGATCAAAATCAGAAATAGATTGCAGTTTACGTGGTTGTGTCATGTATATCACCCTCCATACGTCCGGAGACGTTCACTTAACTTTAGATTTTCCCGGTAATCGACCGGACAGTCAATTAAAACGGGTCCATCACTTGCAAATGCTTGGTCAAGACAATGTGCGAGGGAACCGTGTTCACCGACACGGAGACCGAGTGCGCCGAAAGCATGAGCCAGTTGAACGAGGTCTGGATTGTCAAACGTGATGTAGGACGACCGCCCATACGCTTGTTGTTGTTTCCATTCAATCAGTCCATAGGTACCGTCACGCCAAATCAACACGACAAGTGGAAGCTTCAAACGAACGGCGGTCTCGAGATCCTGACCATTCATCAAAAAGGCACCATCTCCAGCGGCACAGACGATTCGCCGGTCCGGATACAATAGTTTGGCTGCGAGCGCACTCGATAAACCATAGCCCATCGAAGCAAATCCGTTGGAAATGAATAACTGATCCGGACGTGTCGTTTGATAATGGCGTGCGAGCCAGACTTTGTGTGCACCGACGTCCGAGAAGACCATGCCATCCTCCCCGACGGTTCGTTCGAGTTCACGAACGATACTTTGAGGATGTAAAGGCAAGGCAAGCGAGTACGTTTCTTGAATCTCGTTGCGTAATTTATCGCGATCTTGTTGCCAGTCGTTCCACGCACGCTCGGGCAGTAAAGGAGTCAATACAGTCAGCATATCGACGAGTGGTCCGACTACGTTCGCGACGACCGGATAATAGGCATCGATTTCGTGAGGATTTGTATCCAAATGGACGATCGGTGTCTTTTTCGGGTTCCATTTTTGCGGAGGTAACTCCGTAATATCGTAGCCCACCGTAATGATGAGGTCACTCGCATCGAGAATCCGCTGGTTGTAATCGACGTCTGGTAAACCGATCGTGTGTGCAGCGAGCGGATGGTGTGAAGAAATCGCTCCTTTTCCCATCATCGTCTCGACGACGGGAGCTTGGAGCTTTTCGACGAATGCTCGAAACGCATCGAGTGCTTGCTGCCGATGGATGCCAAATCCAGCAATGATGACCGGACGTTTTGCTCGTTCGATCAGACGTAAGGCATCGGGATCATCAATCGTCAGGGAATGGAGATGTGTTGGCGTGCTATCTTGTTGCAAGGGTGTCGCTGATTGATCACGTTCTTGTTTTGCGATGTCTTCTGGAAAAGAGATATGGGTTGCCCCTGGTTTTTCGCTTTTTGCTGTCGCAAAGGCACGTCGAACGATTTCCGGAATGACCTCCGCCGACAGAACGGACGTACTGGACTTCGTGACAGGACGATAGAGGTCTACGAGATCAAACATTTGATGCGATGCTTTGTGTTGCCGTGCTGTCGCTCCTTGACCAGTGATCGCGACGACAGGGGAATGATCCATCGTCGCACTTGCAATACCGGTCATCATATTGGTCGCACCGGGACCAAGTGTTGATAGGCAGACACCCGGTCGCCCACTCAGGCGACCGAACATCGCTGCCATGAACGCAGCATTCGTTTCGTGACGCGTCGTGATGAACGTGATCGACGAACGACTGAGTGATTCGAGTAATGTGATGTTTTCCTCACCGGGAACACCAAAGATATGCGTGACGCCCTCTGCCTCTAAACATTGGACGAACCAATCCGCCGCGTTCACGCTAGTCCACCGATTGAAATGTACTTCGTCTCGAGATAGGCTTCGAGTCCTTCACTACCACCTTCGCGTCCGAGACCGGATTGTTTCATTCCACCAAATGGTGCTTGCGCAGCAGAAGGAACACCATCATTCCAGCCGACGATTCCGTAATCAAGCCCTTCGATCGCGCGAATCGCACGGGCGTAATCCTTAGTAAAGACATACGAAGCGAGACCGAATGGTGTCTGGTTGGCGTAACGAACCGCTTCCTCATCAGAACTGACACGCTGGACGGGAGCGACAGGTCCGAACGTCTCCTCGTTCATGATCAGCATGCCGGGTTTTACGTCCGCGAGAACGGTTGCTTCATAATAATAGACATCGTTCTCCTCATCCGTCGTTCCTGTTCCGCCCGTGACGACTCGTGCACCAGCGGATGTCGCATCATCGACATGTTTTTTGACTTTATCGTAACCCGCCTTATTGATCATCGGTCCAATCTTCGTCTCAGCATCAAGACCATTTCCGGTCTTCAGCTTCGCTGTCTCTTGCCCGAGTTTTTCAACGAACGCGTCATAGATCGAGTCGGATACGTAAATCCGGTTTCCGCAGACACAGGTCTGTCCGCCATTACGGAATTTCGACTTAATCGTCTCAGCAACAGCTAAATCAAGGTCACAGTCATCAAAGACGAGAATCGGGGCATGTCCGCCGAGTTCGAGCGACATCGCCTTGATCGTCTCTGCTCCCTGAGCCATCAGCGTCCGTCCGACTTCGGTTGAACCAGTGAAGGTGATCTTATCGACATGTGGATGTGTCGCGAGTGATTCACCGAGCGCTTTCCCGCTCCCTGTAACGGCATTGACGACGCCTTCTGGAATCCCAACTTCCTGACAGAGTTCAAGAAGACGAAGCGCGGTAAGCGGAGTCGCTGTTGGTGGTTTGATGACGAACGTACATCCGGCGACGAGTGCTGGAGCAAGCTTTCGGGTAATCATGGCAGCCGGGAAATTCCATGGTGTGATCGCAGCAACGACACCAACCGGCTGTTTGATGACTTGAAGTCGTTTAGAAGCATCATGCGTTGGAATGACACGTCCATAAGCGCGTTTTCCTTCCTCTGCAAACCATTTGACGAAGTTTGCGGCATACTGCACTTCACCTTCTGATTCAGCGAGCGGTTTCCCCATTTCAAGCGTCATCAGGCGAGCCAGTTCATCTTTTTTCTCAATCATCTTCGCATATAACTTCTCGAGCAGTTCGGCACGTTCGTAGACTGTCCGCTTCGACCAATCAGGAAATGCCTTCCGTGCTGCTTCTACTGCGTCGTTGACGTCTGATTTTGTTCCGTTTGGTACACTACCGACGACTTCCCCAGTAGCTGGATTCGTAACATTCGTCCGTTCTCGTCCATGATCTAGCCATTGTCCGCCAATAAAGAATTGTCCCTTCATCCTGAAAATCCCCCTTTTTTACATGCATTGATAAGGGTATACCCGAACGAAGAAAAAAAGATTCACTTTCGGAAGGAAAGGTTATGCAAAAGGGTAGAAATCGACCGATAAACAGTGTAGGATAATTCAGTAAATGTAATGTAAAATGACCTGAAATATTCAGTGTGAACGAAGAGTGACAACCGTTGATGTGAAATGGTGGAATCACCCCCGAAACATTGACTTTAAAAGTGGATTTGATAAGATGAAGGTAGAGGAATTGCGCAATCGGTTGCGCTATGTGTATAGAAGTTAACTGACTAATGAAAACAACACCCCAAAGACTGACCTACGAGAGGATTCATGACACATGACACAAATGATACCGCGCCCTGAAACGGCCCAACAAACAATTACACGAGCTTGGTGGAAAGAAGCAGTTGCTTACCAAATCTATCCACGCAGCTTTTACGATGCAAACAACGATGGAATCGGCGATATTCCAGGTATCATCGCAAAACTGGATTATTTGAAGGATCTTGGCGTCGACGTTCTTTGGATTTGCCCGATGTTCAAGTCACCGAACGACGATAACGGATATGACATTAGTGATTATGAAGACATCATGGATGAGTTCGGTACGATGGCGGACTTCGATCTCTTAATGGAAGAAGCGCATAAGCGTGACATCAAGGTCTTGCTTGATCTTGTCGTCAACCACACATCGGATGAACACCCGTGGTTCCTTGAATCACGTTCGTCAAAAGACAATGAGAAACGCGATTGGTACATTTGGAAAGATGCCGTCAATGGTGGAGAACCGAATAACTGGGAAAGTATTTTCGGTGGATCAGCATGGGAATATGATGAAAAGACGGAGCAGTACTTCCTGCACGTCTTCTCTCGTCGTCAACCAGACTTGAACTGGCAAAACCGCGATATGCGTCAAGCCGTCTATACGATGATCAACTGGTGGCTCGATAAAGGCATCGACGGTTTCCGAATCGATGCAATCAGTCACATCAATAAGGATCAATCATTCGCCGATCTCCCGAACCCGCTCGGTATGCCGTATGTTCCTTCATTCGATATGCATATGAACGTCGAAGGCATCCATGCGTATCTCGAAGAGTTGAAGGATGAGACATTCTCGAAATACGATATCATGACAGTCGGAGAAGCAAACGGCGTCACACCGGAAGAAGCGGATCTCTGGGTCGGAGAAGAGAACGGTAAGATGAACATGGTCTTCCAGTTCGAGCACATGGATCTCTGGCGTGCCGATGCGGAAAAAGGCGTCGACGTCGTCAAACTGAAACAAGTGCTGACGAAATGGCAAAAAGGACTTGAAGCAACAGGTTGGAATGCCTTGTACCTCGAAAACCATGATAAGGTTCGTTCGGTCTCTCTTTGGGGTGACGAGGAACAGTACTGGAAAGAGAGCGCGAAGTCGCTTGCGATGATGTATTTCTTCATGCAAGGCACACCGTTCATCTATCAAGGACAAGAGATCGGGATGACGAACGTTCAATTCCCGGACATCTCGGATTATGATGATGTCGCGACGAAAAACATGTACGACATGCAACTTGCTTCTGGGAAAACACATGAGGAAATCATGGAAGTCATCTGGAACTCGTCCCGTGATAACTCACGCACACCAATGCAGTGGACAAATGAGCAAAACGGTGGTTTCTCGAATCAATCTCCATGGTTTGGTGTCAACCCAAACTACGCGGACATCAACGTCGCGTCGCAAGAACAAGATGAAGATTCAATCTTGAACTTCTATAAACGAATGATCCAAATCCGTAAGATGGAAGAGACGTTGATTTACGGCGCGTACGATCTCATCTTACCGGAAGACACGAAAGTCTACGCGTATACACGGACGCTTGGTGACGAACAATTCTTGATCGTTACGAACTTAAAAGGCGAAACAGCAGAAATCGATACGGACATCATCTTGCACTCGGACAATATGTTGCTTGGCAACTATCCGACGATGCACCACGAAGGAACAGAACTCGTCCTTCGTCCATTCGAAGCTCGTCTGTACCGTGTGCGCTAATATGTTTTGAACGGATTCGAAGTACATCGAATCCGTTTGAGACTGAAGATAAGTGCAATTGTTCTCTAACGAGAAGGATTGCGCTTTTTTTGTTCGTCTCGCATCGTTTTCCTGGGACAAGCATCGCGCCGCTTCGCTTCGCTGCAGGGTCGCTCTTGCTTGTTTTTCCCTAGGAAGCGATGTCGAGTGAACAAAACGCTTTTCTGATTCTCCTTCCGGGTATAAAGAAAATGACACGTTACACGCCACTCCTACAGGAAAAAGCGCAATTTTGCGCTGTCAGAGACAAACAAGACCCGTTTTCCTGCTCGAATGGAGCGGGAAAACTGGCTTGTGTCTCGCCTGAGGAAAGGGCGTGAAAAGGTGCGTCATTTTTTGAGTCAGTCCATTTGTCTACAATCTGGAACGGATTCGGAGTACATCGGATCCGTTTTTTTCCTGCATGTAAGCAGAAGGTGCATCAGACGAAAAAATCGTGTACGCTAAACGATGAGGTGATAGAAGTGAAACCAGTAAAGTACCCGGTGTCATTACGACAGGTGACGACGATCGAAGATGGTCCGATGCGTGAATCGGTCGAACTTGAGGCGGACGGCACGTTGTTCGAAACAAAAGACGGTTTTGCCGTGAAGTTTGTTCAGCCGGATGAACAACCGATCGATACGACGATCAAATGGTCAAAAGACCAGATCACTTTGAATCGCAAAGGTCCTGTTGCGATGCATCACGTCTTCATTTTAGGAGAGACGACCAAAAGCCAATATGGCAGTCAATTCGGTCAGATGTTGATGGAAACGGACACGGAGACGATTGAGATGAAACGGCAGCAGATGCAGTTTCGCTATACATTAAAGATGAATGGACAAGCAGTCGGTACTTATACGATTGATTTAACTTGGGAACGGAGTGAGACGAATGGCATTTGAACAAACAGTACGTCAAATGGAGCAGATGTTGGAAGAGGAATGGTTTGAATGGCTCGAGAACGATGAGCCGCGTTACAACGAATGGCGCGATCAACTCGAAGGACTCGCAGAGCAGGTCATCACGGAATACAATCCGAAGGTCGATCCAGAAGCGATTGATACACTGCTTTTAATTAACGAAGAACTACCTGTCTTATACGGTGAAGATACCGTCATGCTGTATACAGCACTCTTGAAAGCACGTCAGGAAGACGATCAAGTATACGATCGTTACTTGACGATTCTTGGTGCGTTCGCGGACGAACAGCATCCAGCAATCCGTGAAGTCGAAAAGTTAGTCGCGAAAAAGGACTATAAAAATGCCTTCGCACGTGCAGTCCGTTTGCCACAGTCGCTCGGTTTAGAATAAACAATCAGTGGACCATCTTGTTTTAGACAAGGTGGTCTTTTTAGGAGGAAGCGCCATGTATCCACTCTATCGAATCATTGTCGCGATCATCCGCAAGGGCGATCAACTGCTCGTCGTCAATAATCAATCAGGTCAGGAGAAGCGCTGGAGCTTACCTGGTGGACAGATTGAATCTGGAGAGACCCTCGAGCAAGCATTGTGTCGCGAGGTGGAAGAAGAAACCGGCTTGACGGTCACATCGTCGTCGTTTGCTTTCTTAACGGAGAACTTCATGCCGACCTATCAAGCGCACAGCCTCGTGACTTATTTTGATTGCGAAGTGAGTGGTGTACTTGATCCAAATGATCCCGATGAAGAAATCATTGAGACGAAGTGGATCGATCAAACGGAGTTAGCGGAGTACATCATGAGTGAAGACGTCCGTCTTCCGTTATCGGCATATTTAGAAGAACAGCACAAAGGCTATTACATGTTTGAAGAGATGAAGTGGTAACTCGGCTGTCATCGTTTCTTTACATTCCTTAAAGCCGTCTCCATCGTTCATTTACATTCGCTCGGTATGATGAAACCATCATCGTGAACAGGGAGGAAACACAAATGAACAAGAAATGGATGGCGACAGGTATTCTCGGTACAGTGCTTATGACAGGAGTTGCGGGCTATACATATGAATCGGCTCAGCCGGTCGAGGCAAAACAAAACACGAAACAAGCGAAGGTTAAAAATGTCATCTTCATGATTCCAGATGGTTATTCGGCTGCCTATGCAACGAATTATCGCTGGTATCAAGGAGGCGAGGAGACGGAACTCGACGGTCACTTAAAAGGAATGATGCGGACGTATTCGGCAAACACGAAAGTGACCGATTCAGCTGCTGCCGGAACGGCGATGGCAACAGGAACAAAAACAAACAACGGAACAATCGGTATGGATCCAAGTGGAAAAGAAGTGGCGTCTATTCTTGATCGGGCGGATCAAGCAGGCAAAGCAACAGGACTTGTCTCGACATCAGCTATCACCCATGCGACACCAGCTGTTTTTGCATCACACGTCGCAACGCGCGCGAACGAAGCGGACATCGCGAAGCAATACATGGATGAAATGAAAGTCGACGTCTTACTTGGTGGCGGTCAGAAGTTCTTTTTTGATCAAAAGAATGGTGGCGTTCAAGAGGCTGGTAATCTAGTGAAGAAAGCAGAACGAGCAGGATACCAGTATGCGGATTCACTCGAAAGTCTAAATGAGACGGACGGTCGTAAAGTTCTTGGATTGTTCGCAGAAGAAGGAATGGCACCAGAACTGGACCGGGAAAACACGAATCAACCGAGTCTTGCGACGATGACATCGAAAGCCCTGCAAACATTGAAGAAAGATCGCGATGGCTTCTTCTTGATGGTAGAAGGAAGTCAGATTGACTGGGCGGGTCACGCGCATGATGCTGCTTGGGCGATGAAGGATGCAGAAGCGTTCCACCAGGCTGTCGAAAAAGTGCTTCGTTTTGCTGCAAAAGATAAACATACTTTAGTCGTCGTTGCCGGTGACCATGATACAGGTGGTATGTCCGTCGGTGGATACGATGAGTACGTAGCGAAACCGGAAGTCTTGAAAAACGTCAAGGCGACGGGAGATGAGATGGTTCGTCAGTTCAACGACGACTTATCGAACATCGCAACTGTCGTCAAACGAGAAACGACGTTTGATTTGACGGCTGAAGAAATTCAGACGTTGCAAAAAGTGGATGCGAAGAAACGCGTCATGACATTGAATGAGATGATCAGTAAACGAGCGTATGTCGGCTGGACGACTGCCGTGCATACAGGTGTTGACGTTCCGCTCTACGCGTACGGTCCACAAAGCGAACAGTTCAGTGGATTGCATGAAAATACGGACATCCCTGGTCTGATGGCCAATGCGATGAAATTAAAAAAATGATGTATTGGACGTGATTAAATCAAGCGGTGGATGATCCACTGCTTGATTTTTTTTAAGTACTTATCTGCTTCTGTGACACAGTAAAAACTAAATGAAAAAAATGAATGAATAGCCATTCATTATATGCTATACTCATTTCAACACAACTGCTTTAGGGGGAAAGGGGTTTGTTCGAACATGAATACGTTTTTACTCATCAACTGGATTGCCTTCCTACTCGTCATCGGCTATGCGGGCTATCTGTTCACGTCACTCGTCAAAAGTCGTTATGCCGCCATTAAACGGGGGAAAAAGGCGGAATGGACACTGACGAACAAAGAACGATTGGACGCGGTCTTAGTCAACGTCTTCGGTCAAAAGAAATTATTAAAGGATAAGAAAAGTGGCGCCATCCACGTCATGATGTTCTACGGCTTCTTACTCGTTCAATTCGGAGCGATCGATTTTATCTGGAAAGGACTCGCTGTCGGTCAGCGTTTCCCGCACGTCCCACTCGGTCCGCTTTATCCGATTTTTACATTCTTCCAAGAAATCGTCATGCTTGTCATCTTGATTGCCGTCGTTTGGGGATTTTATCGCCGGTACGTCGAGAAACTCGTCCGCTTGAAGCGGAATTTCATGGCAGGTCTTGCGTTGATCTTCATCGGTGGTTTGATGGTCGCCGTCCTGTTCGGAAACGGCTTCTTCCTTGTCTATGAGAATCATTCGACGCTCGGTGAACCGGTTGCTTCAAGCATCGCGTTCTTATTCAGTTGGGTGCCTGAGTCAATTGCGTTTGGATTATTCGTTTTCTTCTGGTGGGCGCACTTACTGTTCTTACTTAGCTTCATGGTTTACATCCCGCAAGGTAAACATGCGCACTTGATTGCCGGCACAGCCAATGTTTGGCTCGGTCGAACATCGAAAGTCGGGCGTTTGGCGCCGATTGATCTATCGGTCATGGAAGAGGCAGAAGACGACGAAGCGGAATTTAGCTTCGGGGTCAACCGAATCGAAGATTTCAATCAGAAACAGCTCGTTGATCTGTATGCTTGCGTCGAGTGTGGACGCTGTACGAATATGTGCCCAGCGAGCGGAACGGGGAAGATGCTGTCGCCGATGGATTTGATCGTTAAATTACGGGATCATCTCAACATGAAAACGGCAGCAATCACTCAACGTTCGCCATGGGCACCTGCCTTTGCGTTCGAAGGATCGCAGGGCAACCAAATCGCTTCACTGGCAGCAGCCGGACAGATGGATATCGTTCCGGATTCATTGATTGGGAACGTCATTACGGAAGAAGAGATCTGGGCGTGTACGACATGCCGGAACTGTGAAGATCAGTGTCCGGTCATGAACGAACATGTCGATAAGATCATCGACCTCCGTCGTCATCTCGTCATGATGGAAGGCAAGATGGATCCGGAGATGCAACGGACGATGGCGAACATCGAACGTCAAGGTAATCCATGGGGGATGAACCGGAAAGAACGCGAAAACTGGCGGAAAAACCGTGATGAACTCGTCGTTCCGACAGCAAAGGAGAAGAAAAAAGCGGGCGAAGACTTCGAGTATCTGTTCTGGGTTGGTGCGATGGGATCGTACGATAACCGAAGTCAAAAAATCGCGATGGCGTTTGCACGTATTCTAAATGAGGCAGACATCTCGTTTGCGATTCTCGGAAACGATGAGAAAAACTCAGGTGATACACCGCGCCGGATCGGGAACGAAGTCTTGTTCCAGGAACTCGCGGAAGCCAACATCAAATCATTTGAGAAATATGGTGTCAAAAAGATCGTCACGATTGATCCGCACGCCTACAATACATTTAAAAACGAGTATCCCGACTTCGGACTGAGTCCGGACGTTGAAGTCTATCACCATACGGAATTGCTCGCACGACTGATTGACGAAAAACGGATCACACCGCTCCATGAAGTCAAGGAGCGTGTCGTCTATCACGATTCGTGTTATCTTGGTCGTTACAATGATATTTACGACGCACCACGTTATATTCTCGAGAAGATTCCAGGCATCACGCTCGTCGAGACGGAACGCAACCGGGAAAAAGGGATGTGTTGCGGTGCTGGTGGCGGCATGATGTGGCAAGAAGAAAAAGTCGGCGCACGCGTCAACGTCGCACGGACGGAACAATTGTTGACGGTCCAACCGTCTGTCATTGGGTCAGCATGTCCGTACTGTCTGACGATGCTCAGTGACGGCACGAAGGCGAAGGAAGTCGACGAGGCGGTTGCTACGTACGATGTCGTTGAATTACTAGAACGCTCAATCGTCGGTATACCAGTCGAAGAACCTGTCGTAACCGTATGAAAAAGTGAGATGAAACGATTATTCTCGTGCGAACGGGAGTAGTCGTTTTTTTCTCTGAAAAAGCGCGACGTTTTACTGTATGGTTTTGACGTGATAAGATAAAAGAACTAGCTATGGAAAGGAGGTGAGAATCTTTTGGGAAGGCGTTACTTCGAATCGGTCAGGTCGCGGAGACCACCGGCTTATCAAAACGAACGATCGATTACTACACATCACTTGGTCTGTTAACACCAGAGCGTACCGCGTCTGGCTACCGTCTGTATGACGAATCGGTCATTCATCAAATCGAAAAGATTGAATATTTGAAGTCTCAACGGCTTTCCCTGCAAGAGATTCTTGCTTCTTTTACGGAACGGGAACAAAAAACAGGGGAGACGATTTATCAGGAAGTGAAACAACTTCAGGCGACGGTTGAAGGACTCGAGCAGCGTTTGTTGTATTCGACGGACTTCGAAAAACAAGCGATCCGCTTAGAACTGTCCCGGCGTCTAACATTGATTGCTTCCTTGATTGCACAGCTTTAATACAAAACAATGGAGGTGACCCCTGTTTAGGGGATTTTGGATACTATATTATTCATCAATTTATTTTTAGTGGTCTTGTTGATTGCGTTGACGGCGTTTTTCGTCGGATCGGAATTTGCTGTCGTTAAGGTTCGGATGTCGCGTTTGGATCAAATGATTCAAGAAGGGAACAAAAGTGCCATCCTTGCGAAAAAAATCGCGGGCGATCTTGATTACTACTTGTCTGCCTGTCAGCTTGGTATCACGGTCACGGCACTTGGTCTTGGGGCACTTGGTGAACCAACCGTCGAAAAGATCTTGCACCCTGTCTTCGACGACTTCGGGATCTCTGCTGCTGTTTCGACACTCTTGTCGTTTGGTATCGCATTCGTATCAGTAACGTTCTTACACGTCGTCATCGGTGAACTCGCTCCGAAGACGCTTGCGATTCAGTATGCAGAACGCATGACATTGTTGTTCGCCCGTCCACTTTATGTGTTCGGTAAAATCATGTACCCATTCATTTGGTTACTCAACGGTTCAGCGCGCTTATTCCTCGGTCTGTTCGGTGTCAAACCAGCAGGGCACGAACAAGCCCACTCGGAAGATGAATTGAAAATCATCATGGCGCAAAGTTTCCAAAGTGGTGAAATCAACCAAACGGAACTTGCCCTCATGCAAAATGTCTTTGCGTTTGATGAGCACATCGTCAAAGACTTGATGGTACCGCGAATGCGGATGGAGACGATCTCGGAACGTTTGACGAAGGATGAACTGATGGAAATCTTCATGGATAATCCGTACACACGTTACCCGGTTACAGAAGAAAATGATAAAGACCGGATTCTCGGATACGTCAACGTCAAGGAAGTCTTGACGGATTATGCGAACGGAAATGAGCATCCGGTGACACATTATCTGAAGGATTTACCGGTTGTTTCGGAAGTGACGTCGCTTCAAGAGACACTTCGCAAGATGAAACGGACCCGGACCCATCTCGTTCTCGTCGTCGACGAATACGGTGGAACGGCAGGTCTCGTCTCGATGGAAGACTTACTCGAAGAAATCGTCGGTGAAATCCGTGATGAATTCGACGCAGATGAAGTCGAAGAAATCGAACAGGTCAAATCGGACGAGTTCTTGCTCGACGGTACAGTCTTGCTCGCTGACTTGGAAGAACGTTTCAACATTCGCTTTACGAATGTCGAAGATGTCGATACGATCGGTGGCTGGATTCAGATGCATAACATCGATCTTCAGCCAGGTGAGCATATCGACACACCAGACTTCTCCGTCGAAGTGATGGAAATGGAAAACTATCAAATCAACCGCGTCAAGATTTGGTTGCATCCAGCTGAACAAGCAGAAGCAGAAGCATAAGATGGTCGGTTCCTCATGGAGGAACCGGCTTTTTTTTCATCGCATCAGTCAAAAAATCAAGAATGGACGGATTGTGCGAACTTTCGGCAGACATGATAGGAGAATGCAGAGAGGAGCGGGAATGTAATCTACAGCTACTTTATTGTTAAATCGCGTCCTATGAAACGAGGAGGTATTCCGTGCTCGAGCAGATTCCATTTTTACTGAGTCGTTTAGGTATGTTAGCACTGTTAGCCTTTTTATTGTCCCAGTGGCGCATTTCCCGATACATATTCAAGATGGACCGCGGAATGAATCTTCCACTGCTGTTTGCATTCGTGTCATCCGGTATTTTGATGAACTACGCAGGAATTGAACTTTCGCAAGATACGACGATTGATCCGTTACTCGGATTAGCTGTCGAGAAGGATGCCCTGTTGCTCGATACCCGACTCGCTGTCATCGTGACGAGCGGATTGATTGGGGGACCAGTGATCGGCGGCATCACGGGATGTTTGGTTGGTCTACACCGCTACGTACTCGGCTCGTTAGGGGCAGAAGCCGGTTGGATCATCGCAATGCTCGCTGGACTTGCGAGCGGATGGTATCGAAAACGCTGGCGTTTGCATGATGGTTATGCGCTCGTTCCACCAATCGGTATCGTATTGACGGCATTATTGTTCGAAAGTGGGATTACGTTTTTACTTGCCCCCGATACGGCAGAAGCACTTGATTTGATGAGCCGTGCTGCTTTTCCGTTACTGTTCGCAAACATATGTGGGGTCGTACTGTTCATCATGATCTTACGGACACAACTACGACTCGAAGGCGATCTCTTCGTCCGGCAGACCGAGCGTTCCGATCGTCTACTACAAGCATTACAACCTTTACGAAAGCAGGGATTGACTTCGGAAGTCGCGCGGCAGATTGGAGCGACGTTATTGAAGGAAACGAAGATGCAACGGATCGTCGTGCTCGGGGCGACAGAGGTCGTCATCGATATGACGGACCAGCAACCAGCAGTCTGTGGCGAGCAACCGAGACGTGAGGAGCAACGATGGATCGAAGCAGAAGAACCCGTCCGACAGGAAGACGAGCAGACGGGACAAATTCTCAGTTTTCATCCGATGCGCATTAACGGTCAAAAGGCAGGTGTCATCTGTTACTTTTCGAAAGACTTATTTGACGACACTGTCGAGCGGATGACGGAACAACTCGTCCGTTTATTAGCACGAGAGCTACACATGCACCGAGAAGATCAGTTGCTCCGATTAAGTGGGAGAAAGATGAAACCGATGTTACAGGTCAGCTATCTAAAAGGTATCATCGAAGAAATCCAGCGGACAGCTGATCCGGGAACTCCTGTGAAACATCAATTGAATGCCCTGCTTCAACTTTTGACGGCAGCGACGCGTCATGATGAACATCCACTACGCGAGGAACTGGCGACCCTGAAGGCCTATTTATCACTAGAAGGAACACGGCGTCGCCCGAATCAACTGACCTCCGCCGATATCACGGTCGATCTTGATATCGAGACCGCTGTTGAAGAATACTTCGTCTTTCCATTCCTTGTGACGCAGCTTGTCGATAATGCACTGCGTCATGCGTTCGTAAAGGCAGGACGACATCACCGGATTGATGTCCGTGCCTTTAGGGCGACGACGGACTGGGTCATCGAAGTCACGGATAATGGACAAGGGATGCCGCTTGCCGTGATGCAACAACTGAATCAACAGGAAGCGGGAGATTCGAACCTGTTCCTGATTCGACGCGCATTAGACGTGACATACGGTCTGACTGCAACATTACACGTCCACTCGATCATCCATCAAGGAACTCGGATCGAAGTGCGATTACCTCTCCCGTCTCTTTAACAACAGTGGCATTTTGCCATTGTTGTTTTTTTGTCTCGTTCCGAGGGTAAATACGAAAACAGGAAAATGTATCGTACAGGAGGAAGCAGATGATGATTACGACAACAGAAGTGGGACAACTAGGTGATCAGTCCTTGTTACGATTCACGTTACAAAATGTGCATGGGCATAGTATCGATATCTTGAACCGAGGCGCAAAAATTCTTGCCATCCGGGTTCCGGATCAGCATGGAATGATCGAAAATGTCGTACTCGCGTTTGATGACCTATCAGAATATCAGGATGATCCGCATCACTTAGGCGCCACGATCGGACGCGTCGGCGGAAGAATTGCGAATGGCGCGTTCGCGTTGGAAGGGATGACGTACGTTCTTGAGCAAAATGAGGGTGAACATCACCTCCATGGAGGAAGCGAAAATTGGGCGAACCGGATGTTCACACACGAAATCAACGGCGACAAACTTGTTCTACGTTTAGATAGTCCGAGTGGTGAGAACGGCTATCCGGGTCACTTGTCGTTCACGCTGACTTTCGAATGGACGGATGAGAACGTCCTGCATATTCATTATGAAGCGGAGACGACAGCTTCGACACCATTCAGTCCGACGAATCATACGTACTTTAACTTGACGGGTGAAGCAAAAACGACGATCGAACAGCATCTGTTACGAATGGATGCACCTTTTTATGTTCCGTTGACCAAAGATGCGGTACCGACCGGTGACATTCTCCCGGTAACAGACACCGTCTTTGATTTTTCGGAAGCTCGTCCGCTACATGAAGTGACACACGCATCAGACGAACAACTACGTCAAGCAGGTAGTGGTGTCGATCACCCCTTTTTACTCAGAGAGGGTGGGGAAATCGTTCTCGACGAACCAATCAGTGGTAGACGTTTGCGCGTCGTGACGGATCAACCGGGAGTTGTCGTTTACACCGCTAATCACTTGTCAGGCGAGTTTACGATTTGTGGAAGACGAGCAACGCCATACCTTGGCATCTGTTTTGAGACACAAGGGTTGCCGGATGCGATCAACCAACCGAATTTTCCTTCCGTCGTCTTACATGCCGGCAAACACTATCATAAGCGCACATCGTTTCATTTTCAGATGATGTCATGACGTTTCTTGCGATTTCCACTTCTGTATATGGTAGGATAAAGCGAGAAGAATCTAACGGAGGCTAAGGAAAATGACTAAAATAGCATGGGTGACCGATAGTATGGCCTATTTCACGAAGGAAGAGGCAGAAGCGATCGGCGTCAATGTCGTACCGATTCAAATCTTACTCGGTGATACGGCGTATCAAGAGAATGCGATCACGGTCGAACGACTGTTCCGTGCCCTAGATGCGGACAAAAAGCTGATTGCCAAAACATCACAACCAATTTTTGGAGAGTTCGTCGGAACATACGAACGCTTGAAAGAAGAAGGCTATGACTGTGCGATTGCAGTGCACTGTACGAATGGATTATCGAGTACCGTCCAAAGTTCAGCATCAGCAGCAGAAGCAGCCAGCTTCCCGGTTCACATCATCGACTCTCATACGGCGTTTGAGAACCAACAAGAATTCATTCGTTACGGGATGGAGCTCGAGGCACAGGGGAAATCCGTCGAGGAAATCGTCGCTGCCTTACAAGCGTTGACGAAAAAGACCCACTTCTATATGATCGTCGGTAATATGGAGACGATGCGTCGGGGTGGACGTGTCTCATCAGGAGATCTGTTCCTGGCGAACCTACTCAGCATTAAACCGATCATTACGACGGATGAAGCAGGAAAAATCGTGCCGTTCAAAAAAGCACGTTCTTTAAAGAAAGCTTACATCGAAATGGTTAAACAAATCGATGAGTCGATGCGTCAGCACACGTTCTACAAGAACCGGATTTATGTTGCGACGACGATGGCACCGGAAATGGCAGCGGAACTGCGGCAACAAGTCGCAGCGAAGTTCCCGGATTTGACGATTCTCGAAGGCACGTTCGGACCAGCGATCGGGACGCATGCCGGAGCAGAGACGGTTGGTCTATTCTGGATGAATGATTAAACTAAAACGGATACGACAAGAGGCGACGGATTTTTCCGTCGCCTCTTGTTTCGTTCAAGCTGTAAGTGTGATTCCAAGGAAAGCTGCAAGAATTCCGAAACCGTAGCTCAAGATGAGATAGAGGGTGAGCACTTTACGATTTCCGTCCTGAAATAGCTGCAATGTCTCGATTTTAAACGTTGAGAATGTCGTAAATGATCCGAGGAAGCCGGTACCTAAGAGTAACGTCCATGTCGTATCGAGATGCGCCCCGATGACGAGTCCAAGTAAAAATGAACCGAGTACGTTAATCAGGAACGTCGCCAGTGGAAATTCGCGTTTCCAAAACGTCTTCATCCATTGACTGACGGCAAAACGACTGATGGCACCACAAAAAGCACCGATGGCAAGAGCGAGTAGCGTCATTCACTCACGTCCTTTCGTCACGTGACGCAGTCGTCGTGTTCCGAGCGCGTAACCGACATAAGACAGGAATAGACCGCCGAATAGGCTGACGAGTACATAGAGGAACGCGTCCGTTAAATGACGTTCGTTGAGTAAGGTCACGGTCTCGACGCTGAATGTCGAAAACGTCGTAAATGAGCCGATGAAACCCGTGCCGATGGCTGTGATCGCATATTGATGTAAGAGTTTCGTTCGAAATAAAAAGTGTGTCGCATAGCCGAGAAGAAAACTCCCGATCAAGTTGATGACAAGCGTTGGCCACGGGAAAGGACCAGTCGTCAAGTCACTAATCAGCAGTCCGAGCCCATAACGCGCAGAGGCACCCAGTACCCCCGCGAAACCAACGAGTACATACAGCATATGAATCCTCTTTTCTGAAAAAAGTCTACGTTAACCGTACTCCCGCTCTCAAGAAAGCGTCAAGAAAAAAAGTCACTCGAGGGACTTAACGATTGAATTCTTTCTGCCGATGAACAACTGTATGACTTTAATAAGGTGAAGGAGTTTGAACAAGATGGTATCTGCCCTCGAGCAACAAAGTACAAAGATTTTGTCCCGCCTGATTGCAACGTTAATTACGATCGCGCATCCATTGATTTTCTTATTTGCGCAAATGAATTACGTCCCGATCAGTGTGTTTTATCAGTTTTTAGTCGGTGGTTTGATCTTGACGGTCGCGTTGCTTGTGGGCAACCGTCTACTTGGACATCGTCCGAGCGGGAAGTACGTCCAAGTGACGTTAACGTATTTCGTCCTCGCTCTCGTTTTAATAACATTACCATCGCCGAGCATTTGGACGATCGTCTATCTCTACTTGACGATTTCAATCGTCTATTTGATTCCGAGGTTGGTCATTCTCGCCGGAATCCTTGGACTCGTTGAGATGGCTGTATTCACAATGCTTGGAACGATTGTCTTTACGAATACATTCGATTTAATCGTCGCGTATGTCATCTATTTGATGATTTTCTCGGCGGCTGTTTTTGTTGCCGTCTTCGGACGAAACGTCATGTTAGCCGTCCGCCAAGAACAAGAACGGTCGGAAGCCTACGCGGCAACGTCGCAAATTGCTCTCGAACAAACGGCAGCAACCGCAACGGAAGTAACGACGTTCACGGAAGAGATGAGTGAAACGGTCGACGCGGCGAAGGATTCCTTCAGTCAGGTTGATCTGGCGATGCAACAGCTGGCACATGATGCAGCAGGAAGCGTTCAAGCGATTCGTGAAATTCGCCAATTGAACGACCAGCAAGTCAACCGGATGGAGGATGTGACCGTTTCTGTCGACCACGCACTCGAGCGAAGTTCGTCATCGCGAACGACAGCCGAAAAGAGCAGGCAGACAATTGGTCTTGCCGGACAATCCTTACAACAATTGACGACGAGCATGGATGAGTCGGTCACGTCGTTCGGACAACTCGCCGGACGTTTTCAGGAAATCGTCGCCATCACGTCGAGCATCAATGCGATTGCGGCACAAACGAACCTGCTTAGTCTTAACGCGTCGATCGAAGCAGCTCGTGCGGGTGAGTTCGGAAAAGGCTTTACGGTCGTTGCGCAAGAAATTCGTAATCTATCAGCACAGACGGCAGAAGCGTCGAAGGAAATCAATGCGATCATCGAACGTGTTGATCAGGACGTTACGCAAACGGGGAACTCCATTCATGCCAGTACGACATTGCTACGTGAGCAGGAAGAACGAATGGCCGAGAGTCAGTTAGCGCTACAGACGATTGAGATGGATGCAACGGAAGTCGTCGGTTCGATCCAGTCGGCGCAGACCCAGTTCGCGACGATGACGAGTAGTCTTACTGCTATCACGACAGCAACTGGTCAACTCGACACGTTCATGAACGCCTTGCTTGCACAAAGTGAGTCATTGTCCGGTCTGACGCGTCATCAAGTTGGCCAGGTCATGGAACTGCAGCAGGCGATTCATGCCTTGAATGAGACGGCATCAACCCTTCAACAAACGAATGCTTAACGAAACAGCTCTTCATCGATTGATGGAGAGCTGTCGTGTATCTTCAGACTGTTTGTCGTTGTTACGGACGGGGAAGAAGATAGGGAACGATTATCGAAGGAGGAGTCAACGGATGAAGGCAGCTTACATCGAACAGTATGGTGGATCGGAACAATTTAAGGTCGGAGAACTGGACAAGCCAGTCATTGGACCAGATGATGTTTTAATCGAAGTCTATGCCGCGAGTGTGAACCCGGTCGATTGGAAACTACGCGAAGGCTATTTGCGTCAGATGTTGAGCTATGAGATGCCGCTCGTCATCGGTTGGGACGTTGCCGGTGTGATTCAGGAAGTCGGAGAAAACGTCTCGGATCTTCAAGTCGGGGACGCCGTTTTCAGTCGCCCGGAAATTGCTCGTCAAGGAACATATGCAGAGTATGTCGCAGTCGATGCGCACCTCGTCGTCAAAAAACCAGAATCGCTTAGTTTTGCTGAAGCAGCGTCTCTTCCACTCGTTTCGCATACAGCATGGCAAGTCATGTTCGAAGTGATGGATGCGAAGCCGGGTGACCGGATCTTTATTGGTGCCGGATCAGGGGGCGTCGGAACGGTTGCGATTCAACTCGCAAAAGCAAACGGTTTGTACGTTATCACGTCAACAAGTACGAAAAACGTCGACTGGGTAAAAGCGCTTGGAGCCGACGAAGTCATCGACTACAAACAAGAAAACCCAGCCGATCGTGTTCGGGATATCGATTTTGTATTCGATACGATGGGTGGCGACAAGCAAGGGGAGCTGTATCAGATGCTGAAGCCGAACGGAATGCTCGTCTCGATTTCCACACCACCGGATGAAGAGCAAGCGAAGCAACATAATGCACGATCTGCGTATGTCTTCATGCAACCAACCGGTGAACGTTTGCGACATATCGCTAAAGCCGTCGAACGTGGTGAGCTACAACCTGTCGTTGATCGGATTTTTGATCTGGATCAAATCAAGGAAGCACATGATTATGGCGAAGAAGGGCACGCAAAAGGAAAAATCGTCATCCGGGTCAAAGGAGAATAAGGAGAGGAGGACGCTGAAATTAGCGTTCTCTTTTATTTTTGTCAATCTTTTTATCGGACCTTAAACAAAAAATAACCTGGTTAAAAAAGTGTAAAGGATAAGGGGTTGCTTCTTTCTATACTAGGGCTATCAGACGTGAGTCAGCCAAATTAAAAGGAGGAAGTAACATGAAAAAAGGATTGAAGTGGGCAGGAATCATCGTGATCGGAGCAGTCATTCTCGGAAATCTAGGAGATGACGAAGAACAAGCAGCACCGGAGAAAAAAGTAGAAGTCGAACAAGAAGCAGTCAAATCAGAAGCAAAACTAGTAAAAGCAAAAGCAGTTGCGAAGCCGGTCAAGAAAACGTACGGGGTGAATGATCAGGTAAAGGTCGGGAAACTGACGTACGTCGTCAACGACGTCAAGATGGTCGATACGTTGTCGAACGTTCTCGGCGAAAAGAAAACATCAGGACAATTCTTAGTCATCGGTCTGACGATTTTAAACGGAGATAAGGAAGAGCGATTCGTCGACAGCAACATGTTTAAAGTCAATGTCGGCGATACGGAATACTCAGCCGATACGGAGCTCGATCTCTATGCGAATGAAGATGGAATGGGCTTCTTCTTAGAGACGATCAACCCGAATATCGAGAAAACCGGCAACATCGTCTTCGAATTACCGAAACAGGTGAAAAATCCGAAGCTTGAAGTCTCATCTGGCTTTGGCTGGGCAGGTGGACAATCAAAAGAGATTCAATTGACACGGTAATGAGCGACCATAGAAGAGACTCAATAAAAGAATGACGCGTCTTTTCACGCCCTTTCCTCAGGCGAGACACAAGCCAGTTTTCCTGCTTCATTCAAGCAGGAAAGCGGGTCTTGTTTGTCTCTGACAGCGCATAAATGCGCTTTTTCCTGTAGGAGTGGCGTGAAACGCGTCACTCTTTTTGTTACGAGATAAGGGTGGCAGATCATCATTCTGCCACCCTTATCTTTGTGGAAACTGACTTTTGAGTCAGCCCCTTCTTGTTACCGTCCTGATTGTTGGATCGAGAGTTCAGGCGTTAATCGATCGAGTAAAGCGAGCGTCTCCGGATGAGAGGCAAGCGTCTGGTCGAGCGCGTTTCGTTCGGTCTCTAAACAAGCCAAATAACGTTGAACCGCTTCAGCGTGCGTTGCGGGTGTCAGGACGTCGTAGATTGCTTCAAGAGCAAGGCGTGGATGGTCTGGCAATGTCGTCGGAATCGTCTTTAATCCGAGTTGTGCTCGTTCAGGAGCATGATGATGGAGTAATACTTTTGCGAACTTGATCAAGGCGCTACGGAGCATCTCGACTGCCCATAAGTCATTTCCCCGTGCTGCTGCTTTTTTATATTGGAACAAGAACCAGACTGCATCGATCGCTTCATCGGTCGCTTCTTGAGCAGAAAGCGTTAAGTCGCAAGTATCGGTAAAGTCCGTCAACTGTTCTTGTGGATCATACAAGACACGCAATTGATCCTTATGGTTCAGCGAGTCAAGCGTCACCGTAAACAAATCGATATGTAGCAGATCATCATAGACGACGATCATTTGTGGGGCGATGATATTAATCTCATCTTTCCAGATGATCGAACGATAAGCAGAAAGATGGGACAAACGACGTGATAAGAATTTTGTTTGACGTTCTTCTGAGACGAGACAGTACAGATCGATGTCTGAATGAACATCTTCTTCTCCCCGTCCAAAAGATCCTTTCAAAAAGATGGCTTCGACTGCAGGATCTTGTTTGAGTCGAGCAACCAGTTGCTCGATCGCATGAAGTTGATGCATGAGGACTCATTCCTTTCCAAAAACAGAAGTCTATTACGTCAGTATACGGGATAATAGACAGGTTTTTCCATAAAAAATGAGAAATCACATCGGAATGGATTCCTCATTGAGAAGCAGAAGCGAGTTTTTCTTTATGTTCAAGATGGAGGACATGTTGTTCCCCCCATGCATTGATCGCGTCAAGGACTGGAATGAGCGTCCGACCATAATCCGTCAGAGAGTACTCGACACGGGGTGGGACTTCTTGATAAATCTCGCGATGAACGATATCGTTCAGTTCGAGCTCACGCAGTTGAGCCGTCAGCATTTTTTGCGTAATGTTCGGCAATTGGCGTTTCAATTCACTGAAGCGGAGCGTTCCATGTGTGATCAAGACGAGTAAAATCGACGGCTTCCATTTTCCGGTCAAGATTTCGAGTGCTGTCTCGACGCGACAGCTTGGTGTCTCTTCCATCGGTCTTCCTCCTTCATGGTATCGTTTAGGATACTATACCACTTATTCGTGCCTACTTCCGCTTCGATCGCTTCCGCGTAATAATAGGGGTACGAGCTATTTCATTGAAGGAGGAAACAACATGTCGATTCACCCACAGATTACACTCGGTCCTGTTCGTTTACGCGTCACGGATCTCGATCGTTCGATTTCATTTTATACAACGTCACTCGGATTACGTGTGCTGACGCAAACGGATCAGCTCACAGTTCTTGGCGCGCAAGATACACCACTCGTTGAGCTTGAAGTCCATCCGAATGCCCGTCGTTTCCCACCGAACTCGGTCGCCGGGTTATATCATTTTGCGATTTTGCTACCAAACCGAAAAGAACTCGGTTTCGTCATCCGGAATTTGATCGAACAAGGGATCGAGATTGGTCAAGGTGACCATCTCGTCAGTGAAGCGTTTTATCTGTCGGATCCAGACGGGAACGGGATCGAAATTTATGCCGATCGTCCACGTGAGACCTGGACGTACGAAGCAAACGGAGACGTCAAGATGACGACGGATCCCGTCGATTGGCAAAGCATGCTCGTCGAAGCGGGAGAAGAAGATTGGTATGGCATGCCGAACGATACGGTCATGGGACATGTCCATTTCCACGTCAAGACACTCGAAGCAGCGCGGTCATTTTATGTCGAGACGCTCGGCTTTGACGTTGCCGCTGACGCTTCGCGAATGCGTGCGTTGTTCGTTGCTGCGGGCGGTTACCACCATCACATCGGTCTGAACGTCTGGTCGGGTGTCAATGCACCAACGAATCCAGAAGATGCGGTCGGACTTGTCTACTGGACGCTGCGTTATCCGAATCAAGAGACGCTTCAAGTAGCGATCGAGGCGTTGAAGTCTTCCGCTTATACCGTTACCGATCAAGCAGGCGATTTCTATGTCACCGATGATGCCGGGATTACCGCTCGATTGACAACGTAACCGAAAAAAATCCCCTTACAGTGAAAACACTGTAAGGGGATTTTTGGTTTACCGTGAAGACGACGTCGCGTTACCGTCGTACCGGCTGATCAGTTCATACGGTCTGACTTTATATAAGGCATGCGGGAAGTAATGGGGATCCATCGCATCAAGCGTCCGCAACTGGAAGTGTTCCCGTTTGATATACTCACTCAGCGAGTCACGTGTCATCGGGAAGAAGCCGACGTCCGTCGTCTCGCCTTCTTGTGTTGCGAGTTCACCACCGACCGCTTTCCCACGGAAGCAGACGCACAGGACATGACTTGAGACATTTTGATAGATACCGGTGATGCCATCGATTGTGACATCAACACCAGTTTCTTCTTTGACTTCCCGTTTGATGGCGTCAAGAATCGACTCGTGATTTTCGACTTGTCCACCCGGCATCTCATACGTATCACCCCGGTGGAGGTTGCGGACGAGCAGGACTTCACCGGCATCGTTCGTGATGTACGCGGTCACGCTGACGATCGCGCGAGGGGGAGCATACGTACCGGTCGCTGTCATGAAATCTTCATAGGATTTGATATAGAGGTTTTTGCCGAGACGCGCGCGCTTCTTCATCGCTTCGCGACGTAAAGCACTGTTGCGGACATCACGATCGACTTGTTCGTAATGTTCACGGTCGCGATATTCCCAAATGGCGATGACTTCATCTTCTGCCTCGGTCACCCAGCGACCAACAAGACGGGCACCATGGCTGACTTGGAGCGGGTACAAATAGGTATGGAAAAACTCAGTGAATTCTTCTAGGCGTTCGGGACGAATCGTATAGGTCTTCCGGCGATGTAACATGGAAATTCCTCCTATCAGATGAGCGTTCAGATGTACGTTGTACCCCTTCTCGAACGGACGGATGAAACCCTTTTTCTCGATGTGGGAAAAGGATTTTTTATTGAACGGTTGCGTATACATGTCTTACGGTCTACGTGACTTTAAATCATCGATAATGATCTCTTTTGATCGGAAAAGTATAACTAAAGAAGAACTTAAGAAATGGATAGGGCTCAACTTCAGAAAAATCGGGGATACTGAAAGTAGAGAGAAACAGAAAGAAGGGATACGTGATGGATATCATGGCACTCGTCCGCCTGGCTGGCGGAATCATGTTCACCCCATTGTCGGACGATGTCTTGATGATGAGTTTTGCAGCACTTCGATTACGAGAGGGGATGTACCCGGTCGTCATCTGGTTGACCGCATGGCCGGTCTTCTTCATCGCCTTTACGTGGTTTTATCTACTTGCTCGGTTCTTCCGTGAGATTCCGCTCGTCAAACGGTGGATGAAGTCACGTTTCTTAGAACGAGCAGAAACAATCATCGAACGACGCGGGTTATGGGCAATCGGACTATCGTTCTTCTTACCCGGCGTCAGACATCCGATTCATTATGTCGCTGGACTCCTCGGTTATCCGTTACCGCGTTATTTAGTGATGACATTCTTAGCAGCAGGCGTTTATACAGGACTCTGGACTTTTTTGATCGTCCGGATCGGAGAAGCTGTGACGTGGTCGGAGCTGTGGAACTGGCTTCAGGTGAATCCCGGAATCATCAGTGCGATCGTAGTCATCTTAATCGGTCTAGTAGTAACAGGTATCGTATATCATCGGCGTCAAAAGGAATCAGTCGAGGAAAGTTCTTCAATATAAAAACATCACACGAGCAAGCGAATCCAGATCAGGATTCGCTTTTTTAGATGAAGTTTGGTTTTATGAATAAGGATAGTTTTTTGAAATAAGAAGTAATCTACAAGAAAAGTGAAATCATTGTCAAAAAAAGACGTTTTTCACTTCTTAAAAGCTACGTGATTTACACACCGTATTGGCAATTTATCGTCACAAGCAAGTGGCTGAAATTGGATTGTAAACGCTTATACTAGGAGGTGTTCACAGAGTGGACATATTTATTGCCAGAGGAGGATACATATGAATCTCATGCAGACGGAAGAGACGGTCAAAAAAGCACCGACTTCTTCTGCTTACCGGACGATTTGGCGGTGGCACTTTTATGCTGGTATCATTTTTGCACCGTTCCTAGTCATGCTTGCTGTGACAGGATCCATTTATCTTTTTAAGCCACAAATCGAAAACGTCCTGTATCAATCGTATTATGAAGTTACACCACAAGCAGATCGCATCACTGCGACGGAACAGATTGATCGCGTCAAAGCGAAGTATCCCGATGCACTTGTCACGTCGTACCGACCGGGTGAATCCGACGATCGATCCAGTGAAGTGAAGGTCTCGTCACCAGACATGTCGGCGACGGTCTTCGTCAATCCGTATTCTGGTAAGATCATCGGAACATTATCTGACGATGACCGGATCATGAATAAAATCGAAGAGATCCACGGGGAACTGATGGCGGGAACGACTGGCGATCGGATCGTTGAACTCGTCGCCTGTTGGGCAATCGTCTTGATCGTGACGGGACTGTTCCTATGGTTCCCGCGTAAGCAAAAGGGACTGTCAGGTGTCTTGTTTCCACGTCTTCGTCAAGGCAAGAAGTTATTCCGTCGTGATCTCCACGCTGTTCCAGCATTCTGGATCACAGCAGGGATGCTGTTCCTGATCTTGACTGGCTTACCGTGGTCCGGTTTCTGGGGAACGAACTTCCAGTCCCTTGTCACGAACCAAGGGCTTGGTTATCCACCGTCCATCTGGGGTGGGGAGGCACCGACGTCAACACTTCAAACGAAGGATATCGCGGAAGTCCCGTGGGCTGCCGAAACACTTGATGTCCCGCAATCGAAAGTCGAAGGTGCTGTTCCGGCTTCGATCGATGACATCGTTGCAATCGGCAAACAACAAGGGATGGATCCAAGCTTTAAGATCAGTATTCCAAGTGATCCGAGCGGTGTCTATACGCTGTCTGCGTATCCAGCGAAAGCACAGAATGAAGCGACGATCCATCTCGATCAATATTCCGGTGCCGTGCTCGCCGACTATCGTTATGACAACTATGGTATCGTCGGAAAGATCGTCGCGACCGGGATCACACTCCACAAGGGAACGGAATTCGGCTGGTTCAATCAGTTGATTAGTCTGTTGATTTGTCTCGGAATCATTCTCGTGGCAGTCAGTGGTTTCTATCTCTGGCTGAAGCGAAAACCAAGTAAAGGGATGGGGGCGCCGAAAGGACCGAAAGCATTCATGTTGAAAGGATTCCTCGCTGTGCTTGTCGTGCTGGGAATCGTCTTCCCGCTTGTTGGACTCTCGTTGCTCGTCGTCTGGCTGGTCGATTTCCTCGTCATCCGTCGTATTCCGAGTGTAAGGAGGTTCTTCAATGCGTAAATCGATACAAACACTCATGCTCGGCGGACTGCTCGTCACGACGACGAGTCTTGCTGGCTGTGCGGTCGATTCCGATGCAGCAGAACAGTATGCCGTAGCTAAGCCGTTATCGATCAAAATGAATATCCCAAAGGACTTACAACCGGATGCCAAGAAAAAGCAGACGTTTGAAGCAACAGTCTGGCGTGAAGACAAACCGGTTCAAAAAGTCGATTATGTCCACTTTGAAATCTGGAAAGCGGATGGAACAGTACGCTATAGTATGGAACCGGCAGAGGAGACAAAGCCAGGTGTCTATACGATTGCGAAGGCACTACCAAAATCCGGCTTGTATTATGTCAAAGCGCATGCAAGCAGTGAAGGTGCGATGATCATGCCAACACGGCAGTTCATCGTCGGTGAGTTATCGAAAGAAGATTTAAAAATCTTACAAGGTGGAGCAAAACCAGCTGGCGGAAGTAGCGGTCACCATCATTGAAGAATAAGGAAATACAAAATGAGAGGGTGGAATACTATTCCGTCCTCTCATTTTTCGTATAGACGATTAATCGTCATCACCATGATCTCCGTGATCATCCCCGTCATCGTCTCCATGATCGTCTGAATCATCATCTTGATCATCATTTTCTGAGTCATCCGAAGAATCATCGTCATCCGAGTGCTCATCTTCTGATTCGAGTTCCTGTCCATTATAGAACTTGATCTGGACGTGTAACGTTTTGATGTTTGGCAATTGAAGTGCCTGTGCGACTAACGTTAATAATTCTTCTTCCGTCATCGATGGTGTGACGAGAAGACGATCTTTTAACGTCGCAACGTCAGTAATACCGATCTCGTCTTTAAAGCGCAATTCTTTCCGTTGATGTTCATTACTGTAACGCCACTCGAACTTTTTCTTATTCGTATCCGTCACTTTGATCATGATCCGTTTGAGTTCTTGATTATTCTGAACCCCGTCGTGATCCGTATCTTCCTGATCATCTCGAGTCCCGTCATGATCGCTGTCTGCTTTGGTTGGATCAGAACCAAGTTCGAATTCGTCTTCATTCAGAAGCGTATCTTGATCGCGGTCCTCTTCGTTATCTTTGATGCCGTCACGATCTGAATCATTTTTCAGTGGCTGCGTACCCACGATGAATTCTTCTCGTGTCGTCAATCGATCCTGATCTTGGTCTTCTTTATCATCAGAAATACCATCTTGATCGGAATCCTTCTTCAATGGATTTAGATGCGCTGTGTATTCTTGTTGATTCGTAAGTAAGTCGCGGTCCGAATCCTCTTTCCCATCCTTGATTCCGTCGCGGTCCGAATCCGATTTAGTGGGGTTGAGACGAAGTTGATACTCTTGTACATTCATCAAACCGTCGCGATCGTGATCTTTTGTTGCGACTTGTTTTCCATATCCCAAATGATATTGTTTTTGCCAAGCATCTGGAATCCCATTTTTGTCTCGATCGACTTGCACGACAGGTTTCTTCTTCGCTTTACTTTTTGCTTCGACAGGTCCAACTGCTTGCGAGACGACGAGCGAAGCAAGTACTGCGCCAATGACAATCCGTTTCATAAGTCCACTCCTGTTCTATAAAAGATAAAAGATGAGGTTATAAGAAGATTCTAATGAAATGATTAGAAAATAAGTTGGCTGTTTCGCGAAATGAGTAAATAAAAACTAAAAAATAATGAAAGTGCTGCATAAGTTTATTTCGTTAGAAAAAAATATTTTAAATAAAAAATGTAAAAAGATAAAACCATTCGTGAACTCCTTACGTTATCTATGTGAAGTCCAAAAAATCAAAGGGGTGTTCATAAGATGAAGATGAAAAAGTCGTATCTCGCTGTTCCGCTTAGTGCCGCATTGTTGATTCCAGCAGCAGGTGTTAGTGCACATGGTCATGAGGACCATAGTAAGATGTCTCACAGTTCAGGAAAAGTCTCCCTCGATGTCTCATCTCCAGCATCGGATTTACGAGCGACACTCGATCAAATTCTATCTGAACACGCGTATCTCGCAGTCGTTGCGATGCAAAAAGGAATTGATGGTAAAGAAGATTTTGAGCAGGCAGCCGGTGCCTTGAATCAAAACACGGATGATTTATCGGCAGCTGTTGGTTCCGTCTACGGGGAAGAAGCAGGCGCTGCCTTCAAAGAAATCTGGGCGAGCCATATCGGTTACTTCGTCGATTACGTCAAAGCAACTGGTGCCAAGGACGAAGACGCGAAACAAAAAGCATTGAAAGAGCTTGATGAGTATCGTGTCGAACAGGCTGCGTTCCTCGATAAAGCAACGGAAGGACGTCTGAAGGCAGCGGATCTCGAAGCAGGACTAAAAGTCCATATCACGCAACTGTTAACATCGTTTGATAGCTACGTTGCTGGTGATTATGATGCTGCCTACAGTAATCTACGTAAAGCAATCGAGCATATGTATATGGTGGGAGAAGGGTTATCTGGTGCGATCGTCGATCAGTACCCAGATAAATTCAAAAATACGAAAGTTGATACACCAGCAGCTGATCTTCGTGCCGGACTGAACCGAAACTTCTCTGAACACGCGGCGCTTGCAGTGCTCGCGATGCAAAAAGGAATTGACGGAGCAAAAGACTTTGACGCTGCGGCTGGTGCCTTGAATCAAAATACGGATGACCTGACAGCTTCGATTGGCTCTGTTTATGGTAGCGAAGCAGCGCAACAATTCAAGAAGATTTGGTCGAGCCACATCGGCTACTTCGTCGACTATGTCAAAGCAACAGGTGCGAAAGATGATCAAGCACGCGACATGGCCGTGAAGGAACTCGATGAGTACCGTGTCGAACAGGCAGCATTCCTTGATGCAGCAACAGAAGGACGCTTGAAAGCGAAAGATTTGGAAGAAGGATTGAAGGTTCACATTGACCAACTCTTACTTGCCTTCAATAGCTACAATGAAAAAGATTACGACAAAACGTACCCAGCAATTCGCGAAGCGTACGCGCATATGTACGGCGTAGGGGAAGGAACTGCGACAGCAATCGTCGATCAGTTCCCAGATAAATTCAAAGGTGCGCCTGGAATGCCAAACACAGGTCTCGGTGGTATGCAAGAAGAAGCATCGACGACAGGTATCGTCTGGTCATTGCTTGGTATCGCAGCAGCATCGATCCTTGGATTCTTCGCACTCCGTCGTCGCCCGCAACAATAAAGGACGACCCGCTGGCAACAGCGGGTTTTCTTTTACACATCAAGCAGAAAGGAGGTAAACGACATGCGCATCATCCGATTTGTACTCCTATTCCTCGTTTGTCTGTTGCCCATATCGGTCGAAGCACATACGAGTTTAAAAAGCTCGAATCCGGCAGAGGGATCGGCATTATCTGAACCCGTCGATCGAATCCGCTTGACGTTCAGTGAGGCTGTTGAAAAAACAAGCACCTTACGTGTAGTAGACGCGAATGGCGTCGAACAGTCTCTCGCAAAACCGCTCATCATCGGAAATGAACTGAGTGCTGTCGTCTCAGAGCCTTTAACGGAAGGAAAATATACGATCAAGTGGGCATCGATTTCAGATGATGGTCATCCCGTTAAAGGAACGATTCGTTTTACGGTACTAGGTGAGGAAAAAGCTGAAACAAGCACCGTAGAAAAGGCTGAGCCGATGGAAACAAAAGCAGCAGTCGTTCCTGAAGCGGAGCCAGTTTCAAAAGGACTCGTTCCGACACTGCTCCCATGGATCGTCGGGGGACTGTTAATCAGTATCGTCATCCTTCTCTTGTTACGTCGTCGCACGACATGAGTGCGTTTCTAGGAGAACTACTCGTCTACATGGGTGGAGCGCTTTGGATGGGCTATTTGGTATTATGCTTCATCCCAAGGAAACGGAAACCGCCATTAATGGACGGTACGTCGTGGGCGGTAGCGGGACTCGGGATGCTCGTTCTTGGAACGAGCATCCCGGTCTTTGGTGCCGTTCGTTTTCTACTTTCGACGCAAACGATGACAGAAGCTCTTCGAACGGGGTTACTGGAGTTGCATATCGGTCGGATGTTTCTTGTCGTTTACTTCTCTGCTTTACTCCTGTTGATTATATTCGCATGGCAAAAGCGACGGTCCATCCTGCTCGCACTCTTGACGATCCCGTTATGGATTGGTATCGCAGGAACGAGTCATGCGGCGGCCAAATACGGTGCGCTCGGGTGGACGCTTCAATTTAGTCACTTTTTATGTGTGACAGCTTGGATCGGTGTCGTGTTTTGGATAGCCATCGGTGCCCGCTCGACCGCTCATTGGTCTGCCTTTTTAAGTTGGTTCAGTCCGTTTGCCCGGATCGCCTTTACGGGTGTCATCCTGTCGGGTCTGTTACTGATGCAACTGGCGATTCCACTTGAACGCTATACGAATCTCTGGGGTGTACCATACGGTCAAGCGTTGTTGCTGAAGCACCTCCTGCTGCTACCACTTTTGTTCTACGCATTCTGTAATGGAACGCTCGTAAGGCGTCGGTTGCGTTTTGACTCAACGTACGATCCGCGTCCACTACTCCGGATGGAGAGTATCATTTTAGTATTGCTGTTCATGGCGAGCGCTTCACTCAGTCGTCTGGAACAACCGACGCTAGGGCAACTGCCGGTCAGTGGTCCAGCAGGGAACGGGTGGGTCTTGATGATTGGCATCGCCACGCTACCATTGCTTTTACTCGGATATCGTCGGCATGCAGTGGGTGTCTTGCTGAGTTTATTCAGCGTCAGTTTGATCTATCTTGGGCTGCTAGCGACAGGGTGAGTACAAAAAAACAAGGTAGCGGATCGTTCCGCTACCTTGTTTGACGTGGTCTTATTTCGTTGAAACAGCACAATTCGTCGCTTTCGCAAGAATCTTCGAATAGGCACGTGCGCCCTTGATATTCAAATGGACACCATCTGCTTCGAAGTAAGATGGATGTTTGACGGCAACGGCATGCCAGTCGATCAGTTCGACACGCTTCCGCTTCGATGCCTCCCGTAACATCTGATTGACTTCTGTTTCCCACGGACGCGGGACGCGTGCAGTGACCAGATAGACGTGATCGGCATTTGCGAATTGATCGAGCAAACTATTCAATTGATCCTTACGGAAGCTCCCGTTCGTTCCGAGGTGGAGAATGACTTGGCGTCCGTGCTGATTGTACGCCGCATACTGCTCACTCAGCGGAATCGCTTCTCGCAGCTGACGACCGAGTTTTGCATCAATTGTTAGTTGCTTGAGTGTACTGCCGAGGTAATCTTCAACACCGAGCAGGACCGAATCTCCGATTGCAAGCGTCGGTCGGCAGATTTTTCGCTGATCGTGTGTTGCTTTCGGTGTCGTCGGTTTGAGGACCGGTTTCGGTTTTTCTTTTGGCGCCGCTATCTTCTCGAAAGCAGGTTCTGGCTTCGGCGTATCGGAGACAGCAAGAATCGATAAGTTACCGATGAAGCTGACGATAAGAATCGTCAACACGGCAACACTCGTCCACTGCATCGTTGAAAACTGACGTAACTGCCGCGGATGTAACGATAGACGTTTTAAGTAACCGGACAGTCCGTGTTGACGAATCGGACGTTCGATGAAGCGATACGATCCTTCGGTCAAGGCAACAAGCACGACGACGATCAGCACGGTCCGGAGCAACGAGAACGTGCCGATTTGCTCGACTGGTGTCATCAGCGTGATGACGGGAAAATGCCAGAGATATAAACCGTATGATCGTTTACCGATGGCAACAAGTGCTGGATGCGCAAACCAGCGACTCCAAATCGACGCCGGATGAGCAATTGTAGCAATCAATAGTGCAGCAAGGACGGCGACAAGGAAAAAACCACCTCGGTATAAGAAGCTTCCGAACTCACTTGTGACGATCATTAATATAAGCAAGAGTGGCAAAGTAACGGCACCTGTTTGATTCAGTAACCGGACACCACGTTTTGGGATATCGAGCTTAAAGCGGGTCGGTTGCCACGCGAAAGCGAGCAGACTCCCAATCAATAGGGCGAATAACCGAGTATCCGTGCCATAGTAGACACGACTTGGATCTTCACCAGGTGTGAACTGAATCGCCATCGCGAGCACGGATGCACCGATCGCAACGCCGATCAATTGCAAAAATAAGCGGCGATTTTTCATTCCGAACCAAAGTAAAATCGGGAATAGCAGGTAGAACTGCTCCTCGATTGCGAGCGACCAAAGGTTTTGAATCGGTGATGGCTTACCGAACGACTCGAAATAGGAGACGTCATGGAAGATATACCACCAGTTCGTCCCGTAAATGAGCGCAAAGGCACTATCTTGGCGAACCGTATGCAACAGTTCGCGTTCAAAGATCGTTACGTACCCGAGAACGAGTAACAGCATGACGAATAAGGCTGGGAACAGGCGACGGAAGCGATGAATCCAAAACCGTTTCAAATCGAGGCGTCCGGTCGTCTGCCACTCGCGTAACAAGAGACCGGTAATCAGATAACCGGATAGGACGAAAAAGAGATCAACACCGAGGAAACCACCGGAGAAGAATGAAATAGACAGATGGTAGAGAATGACAGATAGGACGGCGAAGGCACGTAAGCCATCAAGCCCTGGCATATATGTAATCGAACGAGACGAGGATTTCATAAGACACGAACAACTCCTTTAAAACGACAACTAATTTCTAACAGTCTTTAGTGTATCGAATTCCATTTTCAAAGAAGTGTCTAAGAAGTAACAACCTGACCAAAAAAGCACCCGATGCGCACATCGGATGCAGGCTTATGAAACATGTGGAAAACGACAGGTCACGATGAAGCGGTTGTCTTGTGAAGTCAATGCGACGCTCCCCGCATGACGTGCCATGATTTGTTGAACAATCGACAGACCGATGCCAGAGCCACCAGACGAGCGGGAAGCATCGGACGTCCCGAACGGCGTCAGCCATTCGTTTAGTTCCTCTAGCGTATAAGTCGATTCAATCGCATTCGAACAGATCAGCTGGACGCCTTCTGTTTCTTCTTTGATTGTAATTTGAAGATCTCCCGTCCCGTGAAGTGTTGCATTGCGAATCAAATTCTCAAGCAAGCGCCGTAAGAGCATCGGATCGGCGAAGAGAGTCGCGTGTGCAGGACCATTGACAGTAGAAGAAGTGCCAGGAAACAGTTCCAGGACTTGTTCCGTTAAGGTCACGAGATCGAGTGAGATCCGTTCGACTGGATAATCGGTGTTCGATAATTTAGCGAGCGTGAACAGTTCATCAATCCGGGCAGCGAGCGTTTCCGACTGGCGGGTGACGATCGCTAGAAGTTCCGCGCGTTCTGTCGCGGATAACGTCTCATGTTTTTCCGTCAGCCACTGGATGAAACCTTGGATTGAGGTCAAGGGTGTCCGTAAGTCATGCGATAGACTGGTGATCAAGCGCAACTGTTCTACGAACCGCTCCTGATCACGCATTCGTAAAGTCCGGAGTTCCTGTTCGATTCGTTCGATCGATTGGGCAAACAGCTTAAACTCCTTCGGTCCTTTGACCGGTGGGAGTGATTCAGTTGGTGGCGGTTCGACCGTCAACCGTTCGAGTCGTCGCTCGAGTTCCCGGAACAATCCGGCAATCCAACGCGTCAAGAGTAGTAAAAAGACGATGAACAAGACAACCTGCAAGATGAAGAAAGCATTCGGATTACCGACTTGATATTCATTGAGTCTCGGTTTATCTGTCTGTACCGTCAGGAAAAAACCGGACGCCCCATTTGGTAGGGAAATCGCTTCGATGTGGTGCAATGTCCGAATCGTTCCTGTGTCGGACGGCTCTCGCTCCGTCGGTGTTTGAGCAGCGAGTAACCGGCTGGGCGTCAAGTCTTCTGGAAACTTGTCAGATGCATCAAGGCGACGACTATCGGCACTGTAAACGGCCCACTCGTAAGGACCGTTCGGTGATTGCCCGTTTTCGTAACGGGCGATATCACGCTTCACGTCTTGGACGACTTCTTGTTCTGTCGTGTAATAGTACCGAGGAACCGTCTTCGTACCGAGCGGCAACTGACTAGCAAGCAACCAGGCGAGTGCCGTACTCAAAAATGCAGCAAGCAGTAGTAAAACAAGCATCCAGACCGTTAGTTTGATCCGTCTCATGGCTCAACCTTATAACCAACGCCCCAGACCGTCTGGAGGTGGCGCGGTTCTTTCGGGACATCCTCAATCTTGTCGCGGAGTTTATGGATCAGGACCATGACAGCGTTCGACGCGGAACCAAGCGCTTCCTCCTGCCAGACCCGCTCATAGAGGTCGTCAGCCGAGAAGACACGGCGCGGATGATTCAAGAATAGCGCCAGGCAATCAAATTCACGGCGGGTCAGGGCGAGCGGTACATCGTATTTAAAGATGACGCGTTCGTCTTCTTTGAGTGTGAACGGACCGACCTGGACCGCTGAAGCGGTAGTCGGGACATGATACTGGCTGACGCGGCGCAGTAGCGCCTTGACGCGAGCAACGACTTCGAGTGGATTGAACGGTTTACCAATGTAATCGTCCGCTCCGAAGGTCAAACCTTGAATTTTATCCATGTCTTCGCGTTTCGCCGTCAGCATCAGGACGGGTAACGTGTGACCGGCAGCACGTGCTGCTTGAACGGTCGAGAAGCCATCGCGAACGGGCATCATCACGTCGAGCAACATCGCATCGACTGGACGCGTTGCAAGAGTCGCTAACGCTTCCTCGCCGTTTTCGGCTTCAATGATCTCGTACCCTTCATTGGTTAAATAGAGTCGAAGCAATTGACGGATGTCTGCTTCATCATCAACGATCAAGAGCGTGGGCATGTGTAGATTCCTCCTGTTGCACCCCCTCGAAAACATAAGCGGGGGGAAGATTGTAGAGCGTGTGCGAATAACTGTGTTCTTGAAAATAGTCCCGGAACATCTTGAACTGGAACCGGGTGTATTGAAAGGCGATGAAGTGACCGCCTGATCGTAGTAACGTTTGGAATTGTGCTAATAAGTCATGCCGCAACGCTGCCGGGAACGAGGCGAACGGGAGACCACTGACGATGACGTCGATCTGTCCGCTCCATGAATCGGATAATCCTTGAACGTCACCAATGAAGAGAGTGACATTCGTTTCCTGAGCCAGTAATTGTTCGAGTGCCGGGCGGAACGTTTCGCTCCGTTCACAAATCAAGAGATGTGTTTCCGGTGAACGAGCGGCCAGTAAAGCTTTGGTGATCGCTCCGTCACCCGCTCCGACTTCAAGAATCTGACGCGGACGATCGGCGACGGCGCGTCGTGCCATCATTTCAGCCAGGCGTGGACTGCTCGGTGCGACGGCTCCAACACGGAGTGGCGCGTGAAGTGCTTCTTTTAAGAAATCAAACATGAAAACCCTACTTTCCGTTGAGTATATCATGTAGTATGCACGTCGTCCCTTTCGAAAACAGGACGATGTTTCTTAAGTGAATCTTAAACATATCAATGCCTGATTTTCGGCGACATCGTGACCGGACAAGCCGGTATACTAAAGATAAAGGAGGGGAAGGCGATGGAACATCACACGTATTATGAAGCGCTCGTTCGCCGGGACGCGACGTACGAAGGGGCGTTTTTCGTCGGCGTCAAGACGACTGGCATCTTTTGCCGTCCGACGTGTCCGGCACGAAAACCGAAAGCGGAGAACTGTGAGTTTTTTGAGACGGCGCAAGAGGCATTACTTGCCTCGTATCGACCGTGCCGTCGTTGTCATCCGCTTGCTTATCCCGGAGATCATGGTACGATTCAACGCTTGATCGAAGCGGTCGAGGCAGAACCAGACAAACGATTCAAGGAAGCCGATTTTCGAGCACTTGGTCTCGATGAATCAACGGCACGCCGCCAGTTCAAGAAACGCTTCGGGATGACGTTCGTCGCATATGCTCGGGCACGGCGGATGGGGCTAGCGATGAAGGAGATCCGGACCGGTAAGCCGATCATCGAAGGACAGTTAGCAGGAGGTTATGAATCCAGTAGTGGTTTTCGGGAGGCGTCGGCACGGATTCTCGGGCAGGCCCCATCACGCTTCGACGGACAGGTCTTACGCGCGAAATGGCTTGATACACCACTCGGTTCGATGTTGGCGATTGCTGACGATCAACTCTTACATCTGCTCGAGTTCGTCGACCGACGCGGACTGGAGCGGGAAATCGAACAATTGCGTTTAAAAGCGCGTGCTGTCATCGTTCCCGGGGAGTCACCGGTCTTTAAACAGATTGATGCGGAGCTCCGTCGTTACTTCAAAGGAGAGCCGGTATCGTTTCAGACACCCTTGATGCGGTACGGGACACCCTTTCAACGCCGCGTCTGGGAAGAACTCGAGCGGATTCCGAGTGGGGAGACGATCTCGTACCAAGAGCTGGCGATCCGGATCGGTCAACCGACTGCTGTTCGTGCCGTCGCACGAGCGAATGGAGCGAACCAACTGGCAATCGTCATTCCGTGCCATCGGGTCATTCGGACGAATGGAGATTTAGGTGGATACGCGGGTGGACTCGCACGCAAGGAAACATTGCTCAAACTGGAGCGCACACAGAGAGGACTGGATGAAGGATGAGTTTGATTAAAGATGTATTTTCACCGAGTTGGCTCGACCGCTTAGGAGCAGCGGTCGACGTACCGGATTTTCGAATACGAGTCGAACAGGGAGACTGGAATGAACTCGCGTTCAAACAGCGCGTCCGCCGTGTGGCGGAGACACTGGAGACGATTTTGTCACCGTTTCCGGACTCGGTGCCGGAGCTAGAGCGGCTTGCACCGCAGTTTACCGGTCTACCGGGAATTGTTTTTCCAGAGTATGTCGAACGGACAGCAACACTCGCCGACTGGACGCTTGCGTTAGCGACACTCGCCAAGTTGACGCCGCATTCGACGTCAGAGTTCGCCGTTCGCCGTTTTCTACTTGCTGATCAGGAACTCTATCTTGAGCAGGCATTCAAATGGACCACATCAGACGATGAACATGTCCGGCGCTTAGCGTCTGAAGGGACACGACCGCGTTTACCATGGGGGCAAGCGATCCCGCGTCTGATTGCTGATCCGCGTCCAGCGTTACCGATCCTTGACGCCTTATTACAGGATCCGTCACTTTACGTCCGAAAAAGTGTCGCCAATCACTTGAATGATATTTCAAAAACGCATCCGGAATACTTGATCGAACGAATTGGACGTCACTTAGGAACAGATCCGAACACGGACTGGATTTTGCGTCACGCCTCCCGGACGTTACTGAAGCGCGGAAACCCAGACGTGTTGCAGTTATTCGGACACGTCACGCAAGGTGAGGTCGCGGTGACGGACTTGGTCGTCTCACCGGTGACGATTGGTCAAGAGTTACAGTTTTCGTTTCAAGTAAACAGTTCCGTCGAGCAACGTCTGCGTCTTGAATACGCGATCGATTACGTCAAACAACGTGGAACGAGTCGGAAGGTGTTTCAACTGCGAGAGCGGGAAGTTAAAGGTGTCTTACAAGTCGAACGACGCCAATCGTTTCGGAACATGACGACGCGTGTCCATTATCCCGGAACACATAACTTGACGATTTTGATTAACGGAGAGGCTTACGCGACAGCAACGTTTGAGGTCGAGGAGGAGAGCTGAATGCAAGGACGACATCCGGATTTTACGACGTCACGACTGTTTGTCGAAGCAACGGATGAAGAATCGGGTTGTAAATGGACGCTGCATGCGTTACGTGAGAAAACGATTGTCGGGACGATTACCTTCACATGGAATGCATCGACCGGAAACTTGCGTTATACGACGACTGATGAGGATGATCAGCACGGATACATCACAGAAGCATTGACGTCGATTTTGTCTTATCTCGCGCGGACGTTATTACTGACGCGTATTTACGGCGAAGCGGGCAGTGCGGCGGTCTGGCATCGGAACGGATTCCAGTTGCAGGCGAATCGATATGAACGTGAACTCCACCATTAAAGCCCCGTCTGCTGAGCAGGACGGGGCTTGTTTGTGCTTGTTTGTGATTAGACCGTTGTTTTGGACCAGTTGAAATGGTCGCAAATCGCTTCAGCACTTTCACGTGCGCTTAACTGTTCCGTATCGAGGAAGAGATAGTTGACGTCCGGTAGTTCGCCTGGCAGCGAACGTGTCCGGTATCCGTCTGCCGTCTCACGTAAGTCTTGTTCAGAAGCGGCAAGGTCACGCTTCGTCACTTTGTGCGTCAATCGGTTTTCAGTCGTGTTCCGGTGCAGACGGGTTGCGACCGGTGCATCCAGTTCAACGATATAGACGTCAGCACCCGCTTGTTCGAATAATTCGACGGTCTCTTCGATGAACTCGAGACCGCCACCTTCGACGCCGAATAGACAGAGAAATGTAAACAGGACACCTTCGAGCGAGCTGTTCGCCATTTCCTTGAACATCTCGCGGCGGATCGTATCTTTTAGGCGATGGTGTGCAGGTTCAGAGAAATCAAAATAAGGCAATAACAGATCGATTGTCTGGTGGTTATGGAAAACTTTCATCTCCGTCAACCGTTCGATTTCCTGACCGATCGTCATCTTTCCGACCGCTTGCGGACCAAGTAACAAGACAAATTTCATGGACGAACCTCATTTCCTTTTTCTGCTAATAATAGCATAGTCCGACGAGTGACATAACTAGAACGTTTGTTCGTTATTTGATATAATTCAAGTATGAAGTCCCGTCGTGTCCTTGTCTGAAGGAGGACAACCATGCAAGAACAATGGAAAGCCGTCATCGGCTATGTAGGTATATATGAAGTCTCATCACTTGGTCGCGTAAGGTCGCTCGACCGGACGATCGTGACGTGTCGCGGTGTCCAGCAACGACGAAAAGGTGTCTTGCTCCGTCCACGGCTCAATCGGGAAGGATACCGGAAAGTCACGCTCTATCAACGTGGTCGAGGAGAGCGGGTGCAGGTCGCTCTACTCGTCGCACAAGCCTTTCTGACGGCAGATGTCACAGAAGCGCGACTCGTCCGGCGCAACGGCAAACGGGCTGACGATCAGTTGTCGAACTTAGAGGTTCTGCCTTCGATCGATCAGCAGTATACTGAACTACTTGGTGAGTTTGATCTCTTGTTAGGTCAACATGTGACGCTGTCACCGTTTCAGATTCGAACGATTCGCGCGCAGTACGAAAAAGGGAAAACAACCCGTCAATTGGCAGAGCAGTATCAGGTGACGGAGAACCGGATTCGCAACATCATCGATAAAAAGGAAGCACGTTATATCGGCTGAGAACAGAGGAAAAGAGCGCTTGCCAAGAATGGCAGGCGCTCTTTTGGTTAGGATGGCGATTCACTCGAACGAACGGTCTGTTGCAACGAACTGATCCGCGACTCGAGTACAGCACTATGTGTCTTCAGTTCCGTCTGCTGGTTGACGTGGTGTTGCATCTGTTCTCCGAGCACCTGGCTGTAAGACGAGAGTTCTGACATCAACTGCTGAACCGACTGTAGATGTTCCTGCATGTTCGACTGAACATCTGCGACGATCTGGCGTTGGTGTTCCACGGTACCCAGTGTCGTCTCGATCGTCGTCGCTTCGGTCAGCATCTGTTTTAAATGCTCCGTTGCCGTCTCGAGTTGTTGCGACGTCGAAAGAAAACGTTCCGTCATTTGCGAGAGTGCTTGTTCGACTTGATCGAGCCCCGCCGTCCACATCTGATTGACCTGCCGAATATGGTCCGTACTCGTCCTAATATCGATCGCTAGTTTTTCGACCTCCTTAGCGACGACCGTGAAGCCCCGACCAGCTTCTCCGGCACGGGTTGCCTCAATCAGCGCGTTCAGCGACAAACGGCGTGTCTCTTCAGCAACACGCTGAATGTGCGAGATTGAGGTATCCATCTGCTGCTGTAGGTGTGAGGTCTGTTGCAAAATCTGCTCTGTCGTCGCGGATTGTTCCTTCAGTAACTGGCTTTCCTCTTGTAAGGTCTCAAGTGTCGTGTGATTCGTCTGAACAGTCTGTTGAAAACGGGTTACGGCATGTTGACTGTTCAGAAGTGTCGTTTGCATTTCGCTTAACGCATCGTGTCCTTGGGCAGTCAAACGTGTCGAGGCGACAATCGTCTGATCCATCTGCGACGATTGTGCAAGTAAGGAACCAGCGACTTCATCGACGGCTTGGACCGATTGATCCATCGCCGATAAGCGCGAGGAAAAGTGAGGCTGGACGGACTCAAGTTCCTGACTGGCTTGTTGCATCTCCGTCGTTAAGTCATTAATCTGTTGCATCAACTGATTGTATTGAAACGTCAGCTGTTGTAACTCAAAGGTCGTCGTCTTGAGCGTTAACGGACGATACGAGCGCTTCGCATGCGCTTCTTCAATTTGTAAGGCGAGTTTCGATAACGGTGCCAGTTGGCGTTGAATCCGCCAGCGGATCAACAGGCTGATGCTGACAAGTGTGACTACGCTCACCCAGACGAGTGTCCAAGCTAAATCTCGAGCAGGAGCGATTAATTTATCGCGATCGGTCGTCAGTAAGATGACGTCATCGAGTTCTGGAATCGTCATTGCGACTAGAAACTGGTCTTGATTCGAAAAAGCATATGTACGGTCTGTTTTTAAGTGCTGTAGTAATTGTTTTCGTTTTGCCGGTTCGAGTGTCAACGGTCGGAACGCCTCACTCGTGTTCAGGCTTTGGAAGCGAACCGTGTAGTCGTCACGTGATAAGTCGGTTCGCTGTTGCTGTTGCAATCGTTTGATGGCACGCGAGCGGTCAGTTGCGTCCTCCGGATACGCGAGAAACGTTGCCCGGACGTTCGCGTCGAACATCGTTAACTCACGCATCAGCCGTTCCTCAGTTGCTGTGACGGATTGTTGATACGATGCGTAAACGCTTAGACCACTGATCATGATCAATCCGATAGCGACGATCGGAATCAACCATCCATTTAGTTGCTGTGCTAATAATCGTTTTTTCGTAAGCATAAAAAAACATCTCCTCCCGTGTACCTATCGGAAGGAGAAGAAACAACATGTATGAAGGTGTTGTACGGCTTGTGTAAAGGTCTTGTGAATCTAATTCACGTAAATCGGAAGGACAGTTGCAAGATGGGTCATAAGTGCTTGTGTCTCTTCTTTTGGTTCAGATGTGACGTAAATGATCAACGCAGCAGCAACGATGACGAAGATAGCGATGACAAGAATGATGAAGAATGGCATCTTACTTTTTCGTTTTTCGGCTTGACGGTCCATGAAAGATTCCCCCTTAATGATGTAGACGATAGACATATTTGTTTGATTCCCTCTCCTCTTGTTTGAAAACCTTGGAAAAAGAGGGGAATGTGTAATCTGACGGGAATAGAGTAACTATCTGAAATGGAATGAGGAGGATGTCGTCGTGCTTACGTTGCTCAATTCATTGTTGTTGAACTTCTCACTGTTGATTGCGACATTGCTGTTTGCGTTTTTACCGCTAAGACGGATCGAGCGCATCTCGCCTAACTCTTCCTTACAAGTCCGACTCGCGATCGGTTGTATCGCCGGTGTGATTGGTGCACTGTTGATTTTCAACAGTATCTCCTATGACGTTGCAAAGATTGATTTGCGTCTTGTTGCACTCGTCACAGCGTACTTTTATGGGGGATTAGTTAGCGGGAGCATCACGATGCTGTTCATTATCGGTGCCCGATTCGCGGTGACACCAGCTGGCGAATACCAAGGACTGATTCTGACGACCTTGATTTGTGTTGCGTTACTCGTGACAGCGACGGTTTATCGCCGGTTCGCTGCTCAACGGATGAAAGATTATCTCGTGTTGCTTGGAACAGGGATCGCATACAGCTTACCGGCGCTCTATTTATTAACGAACACGTTCGAGCGGTTTTTAGAGATTGCGCTCGTCTATATCATCGTCATCATGATTGGTGGTTACGTCACCTATCGTTTCCTACAAGAACTAAGGAAGCATTTTTTGTTCGTGCATACGCAACAAGAACTGGCTTTAACGGATGGACTGACACAACTGGGAAACCGCCGAAAACTGGATGAGACGTTAGCCGAGTACGCTCAGAACGGAACGGTCTTTTCCGTCCTCATTCTTGATCTCGATCATTTTAAATCAATCAACGATACATACGGTCATGAAGGGGGCGACGTCGTCTTACGGCAACTCAGTCACCTGTTGCAATCGTATTGTCCAGAACAGGGCGTCGTCGGTCGGTACGGTGGTGAGGAGTTTGTCTTACTGTTGCCGGACGTACCACTCCGACAAGCGGAACGACTGGGGGAGCGGATTCGTTCTGCCTGCGCCGATCAACACTTCGTTTATAAGGAGCATCCCGTCTTTCATGTCACGTTATCGCTAGGTGCTGCTTCATCTGATCAGGCATCAACCGTATTTGAGACCGTCCAGAAAGCGGACTTAGCATTGTATGAAGCCAAACAAACCGGACGAAATCGCGTCGTCTGTTACCGAGACCCTTTGCTGTAAATAAAAGCCTGCCCCGCTCGACCGATTGGTCAGGCGGGGCAGTTGTGTTTAGTGATGCAGTAACGAAAATACATCATGGCGTTCAAAATCAGCGAGAATATTCGGCGCGATCAACTGACGGATCGTTGTTTCGTCCGCCCAAAGATAAGCGTCGTGTTCTGCCGATAATTGAACGTCTGTTTGATTCGTCGAGCAGATGTACATCAAGAGAACGATTTGCCGATTGGGGTGCGTCAGGAAGCTCGAGGCATAGAATAGACGCTCCGGCGCCACAGTCAACTGTGTTTCTTCTTTAATCTCGCGAACAAGACTGTCGACCGGGAGTTCACCGAAGTCGATCTTGCCACCCGGACATTCCCATGTCCCGCCACCGAAGTCGGCAGCAGCCCGGCGGACGATCAGGAGACGTTGCTCGTGAATGATGATGCCTTTGACGGCAGGAACGATTGCTGTCATCTGACGGGACTCCGCGACAATACGACCGGATCGGTTCCTTCTGTTTCGACGAGGTACTGATCGCGTAGATAGATTCCGCTCTCGTCAGCAAGACCAAAGGCACGGTCTGTGCTTTCTTCCGTAAAGGATTGCGTGAGATGAGCAGCTTCGCCCCACGTCTCGTAATGGACACAGATGACCGCGTCTTTCAGTAAGGCAAGACCAGGCAAACGAAGACGTTGATTGTCGCGTTGGTCGATCTCCGGAATCACACACCGTTCAGGCGAAACGAGGGCACCGGCTGAAAAGCCGGCGACCGGAACACCATCTGCGAAACGCGACTGGATGATGTCACCGATTTCCGTATCGACAAGATAGCGTTGATACAGCTCGGTTTCGCCACCAGAAATGATGATGCCTTGACATTGCTTCAGTTGCGCAAGTTGTTCGTCTGTTGGTGCGTCAGACAGTGGCAGATGGACGAACGACGAGATGCCATCTTCCTCTAACGGCTTCGTATAGATTGAGGAGTAGCTCGTCCAGTCCTTACCGGTCCGCGGAACGTATAGAATCGCGACCGGTCCACCATTCGTTAATGTAGCAAATCGTGTTCGTAAGTTCGGTGTAAAAGGAGGACCGCCTCCGAATAAGAATAAATGAGTACGCATGAAGTCATCCCTCCAACCAATGTAATAGAAAAAGTATAGCAGAAATCAATCAATTGGAAATGTGCTGGTAGAATGATTGTCTGCGGAACCATGTATGATGTTGTTTCCGTTCTTGAAAGAGAACAAACAGGACGAAAGCGAAAACGAGTCCGCGTCCGATCCATGGTAAAACGAGAAGACCGTAGTTCATCGCAGCAAATAGCTGGAGCAAGAAGCGACGCTTACTCGGATCCCGCAGATACGTGATCAGTGGAAGTTGATGGTGCGTCTGCTTGAATAATCGCAGATGAAGGAACGGACGCTTTCGGTGAGACGGCTTCGGTAAGGCACCGTTCAATTCAAGGACGGTCGCCGATAAACTCGACTGTCGTTTCGTCGACAACAGGATATCCTCCGTTAATCCGTCCTCACGCCGTGACCAATGCCGGACATGAAGGGATCCGAGCAGCACCACACACAGTGCGACTACGAAGAGGACAGGATGCGGTTGAAGCCAAAGCAGGAGCAACAGAGTGATGCGTCCTGTTGCCAGGACGAGATGACCGCTCCATTTCCGCAAGAACCGTTGTCCAGATAACCGATATGTCCAAAAGCTAAAGAACGGTTGTAGCAAAGAGAGCACGAGACTAATCAGCAGTACTGTGATACTAGATTGGTCAAACCGGATGCTATGTAACGGAAAACAGAGTAGATGTAATCCGGCAGTCATTAGAAAAATCCTCACGAAGTGATACCGAACGGAATACCACTTCATTCGAACGATCGCTCCAGGAACCGGTTTGAAGAAGAGGCGATCTGCCGGTTCGAACCAGGCGTAAAAGGCGGGCAGGAATCCATACAGAATCCATCCGAGTAAAATCCAAGCGACCGAAACTGTTTGAACCCAGTCCGCTTGACCATTTAAGATTTGAATCGTTTCATAGATGATGAACAGACCGACCGGAACGACGAGATACAGCAAGATCGTCCAGTCGAAGATTTCTCGATAGAAGCGACGTTGTTCAGCGTGTCGCCGACGGATCCGTTGCTTCAAAAAGGTTTCAATCATGTTCGAGCACCATCGCTTCCATGATGTCAAATAAGCGGGCACCTGGCTGACCAGAGGCTTCACCGATTTGAGCGAGTGTTCCTTGATGTTTGATGCGTCCCTGATCAATCCAGACGAAGTCGTCACACAGACGTTCCGCGGAATCAAGGACATGAGTGACGAGCAGAATCGCCACGCCACGCGTTCGTTCTGCTTCGAGTAAATGTAACAACCGAATCGTTGCGACCGCGTCAAGACCAACGAACGGTTCATCGATGATCAAGCATTCCGCGCGTTGCATTAAGGCACAGACGAGCATCACCTTCTGTTTCATTCCTTTAGAGAAAGAAGAGACATAATCACCTGTGACAGCATGCAGTTCGAACGTCCTTAAGAGTCGTTCCGTATAGGCATGATCTGTCTCGTGGAGCGAGGCGACCAGCTCAAGGTGCTCGGCGAGTGTCAAATATTCGTAATAGGTTGGCTGTTCCGGAATATAGGCGAGTGAGACCGGTAAATCGATCTCTCCTTCGACCCAAGGCAACGTACCGAACATCGCTTGAATCGTCGTACTTTTTCCTGCACCGTTTGTACCGATCAAACCGGTGATGGATCCAGGCTGTAAAGCAAACGCAATCTCTTGTAAGACGAGCTGACCGACGTCATAACCGGCTTGTTGAATGGATACATGCATGTGAAACATCTCCTTTCACTACATTTACTGATAGAAGGAGAAAAATGTTTCACAGCAACAGAGATCAGCAGAACCATAGTAAAAAATGTAACAGGTTAAAAATAACAAATGGGCTATAATGGAAATATCAATTTTGGAGGATGATCACGATGCAAACAGTCGAGCGAATTTATTTTCGGGAGTCCGGTAGGGGAAGAGGACAGACGTTTTGGTGGGACCGTGCAGGTCGAAGGGTTCGTGCGGAAGATGAGGAAGAATTATTAGGTCCATGGTATCCGAAGGGTCTCCGATATCTAGAGGAAGAAGACCATCCATTATTCAGAAAGCTGACGGAAGAGGACATTTATCTAATTGACATGTGGTCGGATCGGTTTAATGCCGAGAAATGGTGGGAGTACGAAGATCCTGAAAGTCTTACGATAATGGACGGCACGGATTGGGAAATTCATGTGACGACAGAAAATGGTACAGAGAAACTTTCAGGATCAAATATCTATCCGCCAGGGTGGGAGATGATTCGGGAACTCTTATACGGTTACTACGATGCCGGGAGTAACCGAAAAGACGCAGAAGGGGAGGGTGAACAATGAAACGAGCCCTATTGTATCTGATTCCGTTTGCGTGGCTTGGACCTTACCTCGATTGGAAAGAGGGTTCGATATTAGGGTATGCCTTATTTTTGTTTGGACTCGGTGTTCTATCATATTCACTTGCGCGTAGTGGAAAACCGAAATACATCGTCATCGGCAACATGGTGTCGTTTACGATTTCGTACGGGATCGCACTTAGTGTAGGAGAAGGATACGGCGAAGGATACTTCAAGCCATTGACAGCCAGTCAACTAGTTCTTGGAGTCAGCGTCTTGAATCTGGTCGTACAAATACCAATTGTGATGAATGCGATTCAAAACAAAGTGATGAAAAAGGAGTTAGAAGGACATGACGGATGAGAGCCAGCAGTTACTTGATGTAATTCAGCGAATCCTAGAACGACAATCGCCACTCGACTTAATTGATATCTACCAACGCGTCAGACAAACAGAACATTTGGATTTATCACGCTTTACATCAGAAGCAGGACTTGAGGCACGCGTTCGGAAATTGATCTACCTGCATGCGAGTGAGTGTGAATTGTACCAAGGGGAGCAGGACCTTTTTTACAGTGAGACCGGAAAAGGAACAGGACGCTGGGGATTGCGATGAAAAAAGCTACGCAACGAGTGCGTAGCGATCAAATCAAACGAGTCCTAAGATTTCGACTTCAACTAATGCACCTTTTGGTAGTTCCTTCACCGCGATACAAGACCGTGCCGGGAAGTGATTATGCGGTGCGAAGTAATCGGAGTAGATCGTATTAAAAGAAGCGAAGTGTTCCATGCTCGTTAAGTAGCATGTCGTCTTGACGACGCGGTCAGGTGTCAGTCCTGCCTCTTTCAGGATGGCATCGACGTTTCGCATGACTTGTTCCGTCTGCTCCGTGATACTACCTGGTACGAGTTCACCGGTTGCCGGGTCGATCGGGATTTGACCGGAAGCATAGAGTGTACCGTTCGCGATAAAGCCTTGCGAATATGGACCGATCGCAGCAGGGGCGTTTGGTGTATCGATTTGTTTGAATGTAGACATGAAAAGAACCTCCTCTTATAAAATACATATGTACGACACCGAGTGATTCGACTCGGATATCCCTCAACCCTTCAAAGGAGTGAATTGATATGCCACTTTATCATAAATTAGTTCGAGACGCGATTCCAAACATCATCGACCAAAACGGGAAAAAAGCGACGTTCCGAACGCTGGATGAGAATGAATTCCTAGTGGAAGCGAAAAAGAAATTACATGAAGAACTAGCTGAATATGAGGAAGCGACGACAGACATAGATGCTGTCGAGGAATTAGCTGATTTACTGGAACTGATTCAAGCGTTAGCGAAGACACATGGCGTGACAGTCAAGGAACTGGAAGCTGTCCGGGCGAAGAAACAGCAACAACGCGGCGGATTCGAAGAACGCCTTTACCTGATTGAGGTCGAGGATTGATCCCGGAAGCGAAGCTGACGACGCATCACTTATATGACTCACTCGTCGAGGCCATTGATTTGGCAGAGGAAGTCTATATCGTCGCAGCGTTTGCTCAGAAGTCAGGCGTTGCATTGCTCGTTCCAGCATTTCGTCGTGCCTTGCAACGAGGAGCCGAGATTCGGTTGTTGATTGGCGACTATCTACACATCACCGATCCAGAAGCATTGGCGCAGTTGCTTGCGCTGGATGGGTTGTCAGTTCGCTTTTATCGGTCAGGCGGACGCTCGTTCCATCCGAAAGCGTATCTGTTTCGAAACGCAGAGACTGGTTTATCAATCGTCGGTTCGTCGAATATTTCGAACAGTGCGCTTCGGTCCGGTATTGAATGGAACGTTCATCTACCACAAGCTGTCGCTCCACAGATTCTTGATGATGCGATTGATGCCTTCATGGATCTTTATCTCAGTGAATCGGCAGAAGAACTGAATCCGGTTGTTTTAGACGCCTACCGTCAAGAGTACGCGGCACGTCAATATGTCGCGGAACCAGAAGTCGAGTATGACGAAGGAACGGTCGTCGTTGCACCAGAAATCCTGCCGCACCGGGTGCAAGAAGAAGCGCTCCAAGCGTTACGAGAAACGATGGAAGAAGGACGGACACGGGCATTGGCGGTGCTTGCGACTGGATTAGGGAAGACCTATCTGAGTGCGTTCTTTGCGGGAGACTTTACACGAGTCCTGTTCCTGGCACATCAAAAGGAACTGTTACTGCAGGCCGAGCGTTCGTTTCGAAAAGTCAATCCGGCGTGGCAGACCGGCTTCTATATCGGCAGTGATCGGACCGTCACGGATACGACAGAAATCGTCTTCGCTTCCGTCCAGACGTTGGCACAAAAGCGTCATTTGGAGCGTTTTGCAACGGATCAGTTTGATCTCATCATTGTTGACGAGTTCCATCACGCGGCAGCGACGAGTTACCGGAAGATCATCGATCATTTCACACCGCGTTTCTTGCTCGGTCTGACGGCGACACCAGACCGGATGGATGGCGCCGATGTCTATGCGATCTGTCATCATAACGTTGCCTTCCAGATGCACTTCACAGCAGCGATTGCTGAAGGGTTTTTGACGCCGTTTCACTATTACGGTATTCATGACACGATTGACTATTCCCAGATTCGACGAATCGGTCGGACCTATGATGCATCGCAACTCGAGCATCGACAACTTGATCGTGAAGTCGCAGATAATATCTATCATTCGTGGGAGAAGCATCGGCAAACGAAGACAATCGGCTTTTGTTCGTCGATCAAGCAGGCGGAGTATCTGGTACAAGTATTCCGGGATAAAGGAACGACGGCATTTGCACTGACCGGGCAGACGACGAATCGCGCACAATATATGCAAGCATTCGAGCAAGGCGAGATTGACGTTCTCTTTACCGTTGATTTGTTCAACGAAGGTGTCGATATTCCGAAAGTGGATACACTGCTGTTCTGTCGTCCGACTGAATCCGTCGCTATCTACACGCAGCAAATCGGACGCGGCTTACGTTTGGCGCAAGATAAATCACACTGTGTCATCATTGATTTAATTGGGAACTACCGTAACGTCGAGACGAAACTGAAATTGCTTGGGACGATGAAAGAATCGTTCAAGCGGGGGGAGACAGAACCGATTACGCCACCGCCAGGCTGTGTGATTGAATTCGATACGAGGGCACTGGAATTGATTCATCGACTCAGGCAACCGAGTCAGCGGAAGTTACGATTAATCGAGCAATACGAGCAAATCAAATACGAACTTGGTCGTCGACCATCGTATGTTGAGATTGGAGAATATGCGGCAGTTCCACAAGGCTATAAACAGGAATGGGGTTCTTATGTTGGGTTCTTGAAGGAGCATCAGGAGCTATCAGACGAAGGGGTCAAAGCGTACGACGCAAATCGTGAATTGATCGAGCAGGTCGAAAAGACAATCATGAATCGGAGTTATAAGATGGTCGTCTTGCTAGCGATGCTCGAGCGGGGAGAAGAGCGCTGGATGGAGCCGATCACGGCTGAAGAAGTAGCGACATTCTTTTATGAGTATTTGCATGCGGAGAAGTATCGAGAATTGAAGGATGCGCAAACGGCAGAGTTAAAAGGACCCTTTGATGCAGTAAAGGTAGAACGGTTACTGAAGAAGATGCCGTTTTCGAAGATGGGGAAGCCATTTACATTTGATGGTGACGTGTTATCAATCGAAAATCAAACATCAGGACGGGAACTATTTAACGTCATAAAAGACATAATTCATTTTCGACTGCACATGTATTTTTCGAATTAATTAATTAGATACTTTGTGAGCTGAATATAACAAGAAGCAAGGGAGTGAACGTGAATGGCGATGTATAAGTATTATGCAGTACTGACAAAAATAGAAGAAGGTGAAGGGTTTGGTGATAAACGTAATGATGGATACTACGTTTCTTTTCCAGATTTAGATAATGTATTCACTGATGGAGAGACGTATGAACATGCACTGTTCATGGCGAAAGATGCTTTAGAATTAATGTTAGAGAGTATGTTGACGCATGGGGAATCGTTCAATAAGCCATCTACATTACAGCAGTTAAATCTTAAGGATTCGAAAGAAGCTCATATCGAATTGATTGAAGTGGATGTAGAACCGCGATCTGATTCAAAATTAGCGACACCTGACTCTTATTTATTGAAGTATGTGGATGCGAGAAATAAAGACGTTGAGATTGGCTTAGATAGTAAATTTTTGATGGAGTCTATTACTCGTGTACTGGATGCAGGAGGAACAATCATTTCTCTAGGTGATTATGATATGGATGAAGATGAAGTGTTTTATACAGGGCGGGTCGTAAAATGACACTAATACAAAAAAGACTTTCCGTATTTTTTTCGGAAAGTTTTTTTATTTCTTTTAAGGTGTTGCCTGCAATATTGAAGATGATACACTAGCATATTTCGCTAAATCTTTATTCAAAATAGTCGTCATCTCCATTTGATGCTCATTTGCTTTTTGTGTAGTCCACTTCTCTTCACTAGATGTCGTCATGGCTTGCATGATCGTTAACTTTAGACTCTGTTTGATTAGATTTGGATAAGAGTCAATTTTACTGAATGGCGATAAATTCGAGAATTTCGAGTTTCCGGAAATGGTAATTAAAGCGAGATTACCGAATCCGTGCAAATCGTGATTTTTCCACACTGCACCATCAATCGGGTGTTGAGGATAGAAATGTTCAATCGAGTTTCTGAACTGGAACTGCCATTCATCATTTAATGGAAATACGAGTTGCCCATTCTTATATGAGTAGCCGTCACGGAAAATTAAATAGTCTAGATAAGAAAATACGATTCGTTCTATTTCAAACCCTGATTTCGTTTCATAATTAGATTCGCCGACTTTCTCACAACAGTACTGTTCGAGTAGATTAATGAGATCTGTTGATTCATCATCTAGTAATTCAGAAAGGACTAACGATATCCAGTGCATCGTTTTCGGAGAAGTGTAGGTGATACGCAAACACGATTGAAGCGTTCTTAATTTTTGATTCTGCTTTTCACGTTTCAGTGTTCCGACATACGCTGGTTTATCACTTTTTCTTTTTGTATCCCGGTACTTTTCTAAACGTTGCAAAGACCACTTGCCTGTTTCTCTATAATCTTTGGCAAATTCACGTTTTACAATGTATTTGTCATACAAGACACGACATTTCAACAAAGTGAACAAAAAGTGCTTGGCATTGTCAGGACTTGTCCAAGACCATTCTAAAGTTTGGAGAAAGTGTTTGTCGTCCAGACTAGCGCTTGAGTGAGAATCTTTTAAGACAGCATTCACCTGTAGTAAGAAATTAGGAAAAGAGATTGTTGATTCGAACCGTTCATTTTCGTCTTCAAGTTCTTTGCTCTTCGTGTCCGGTGTTTTGCTGCTATCTAGAATAGCAAGTAACGATTTTTTAGATTGTGAGGTACTCTTTTCATTATCGATTTGATCAACGATTGTATCAAAACTCTCAATTTTAGATTGAAGACTACTCCAATTATGGGTGAAGAGGATCCTTCTGTGATTTGGATTAAAATTCATTTGTACGTAAGAATTCATATTTGAACACTTGTCCCAAATCATTGCCCCAACGTATTTATCTTGATCGGTTTTAAGCACTTCGAGTAACTTTGCTTTTGCGATTTCGTGAAGTTCTAATTGCTCACCACGCGTATTCATAATCTCGAAGTAATGATTTAAATCAATATTTTTTGGAACTTGGACTCGAATCAAAAAGACGGATTCTAGTTTTTTAGCAAATTTTTCTTTATTGATTGGATTCGTTTCGAAGTAATTTTGAATGATATGATAACCATTTAAAATTTCAGCGGAAGCTAGTTCTTCTGGTAATGTGTAAGCTTTATCATCACTAAGATAAGCAAGTGTACGATTTGATGTATTACGCGCTTCGAAGCGAAGGGCGTCTTTTGAAAAAGAAAACTTCAGATAGCGTTCGAGTAAATACAAAGTCGTTAAACGTTGTTGACCGTCAATGACTTCATAGACGTTATTGTCGGTCTGATTGACGATTAGGTTTCCGAGGAAATATGTCTGGTCATCATTATCAAAAATTGCACTATCAATATCCTCAATCAACTGGAGGATTTGAAGTTCGTTCCAAGCATAATTACGCTGATAAATCGGAACTGAATAATTAGTATTTGCGAATACATTTGCTACTGGTATGACTTTTAGATTATCGGTCATATTAGCACCATCCATTCAAGTGAGAGAGTCTGTCATGCACTGCTTGATATTTCTTTTTGTTGTTTGAATCAACGACTGGTTGCTCTAGTACATATAAATCTAATTCTGTCGGTGTATTCATTTCACTGATAATCGTAAAAATATCGAGTCCATTGTTGAGACGATCATGCTTACCTGTTGCGTATTTATTAGTCGTTTCCTGATAGACAGCATTCATGACTAATCGGAGAGAGTAACTCCAAGTATAAAAGTAATCGAGTACCGATTTATTCAAGCTTTCAATCCCAAAACGATCAGCAAAAAATAGCAATGAGCATTCAAACAATTGCATGATGTAAGTATCACCGGTTCCTTTACGTGGTATTTGATTTTTGTGTTCTGTATAGGACTGTTTAATGAGCTTCTGGATTTGTTCTAGTAGCTGTCCATAATGAAGGATGTAGTCAAAAAAACGCTTTCCGGCAACTAACGGTTGTGTCAGTTGGAACTGATTCAAAGAATTCGAAGCGAGCAGTTCATGATGACCATTTTTATTAAATTGTTCTATGAACAAATTACTAGCTTTATGGTATAACGCATAATTGTAGACATGTGTGACGTCGATTCCCTTGAAAGCGTCAATTTTACTCGTGGAATAACCAAGACCATGTTTTCCTTTATACCATTGAGTTAACGGATATAAGTAGTTTTTAAATAGGTTACTTAAATCCTCTTGATTGACAGCTTCCCAACGACTAATGACATTCACCTTTTGTGACTCATCTTCGGCTGTCATTTCACGAAGATGATAAGATTTGAGGAGATCATGAGGGGCTAACGCTTTTCCTCGTGAATTTTGAGAATCAAAAAATTGAAAAGCTTCTTGTTCCTTATCTGTGACGATTTGAACGGTTGTGCAATTTTCTAAAAGATAATTTTTAAAGCGAGTTTGTTCATCAGGGTTCAACTCATTCGTTTTTCTAGAGAGAATGCTGTGATTCGTCAGTATTGCATTTGTAGATAGCTCAGAATACTCTTCTTGCAATAATGATTGATCTGTATCACCTAGACAATAAAGTAATATCGAAAGGGTAGTGAGTCGTTGTTGACCGTCAACGATATTGTATGTATTGCTTTGATCTTTTTGAAGAATGACAGACCCCAGACGATATTCATCTAAATCATTCTGAAATGCTTCATAAGTATCGATGAACAAAAGATTCGTTGAGCGTGCACTCCATTTATAAGGTCGTTGATACGAAGGAATACGGAGAGGAATATTGAACAAATCACGTAATGGAAGTATTTCTAGCTCGTTTGTTAGTAAGGCCATTAAGAGTCTCCTTTATTTTTTTCTTTTTAATTATACCTATTTTTTACATATATACCTCTTTTTTATTATTTTATGTAATATAAAGATGAAATATCAAAAAGTGAAGCGAAAATGATTTGAGGAGTGTACAGTATGAAAGCTAAACTTTATCTAATGGAAGGGCTCCCGGGCTCAGGTAAAACAACAACAGCTGAAGCATTAACTCGTCTATTGCAAAAGGAACAAATCAATACACGCCTTCATATCGAAGGTGATCTCAACCATCCTGCGGATTATGAGAGTGTCGCTTACTTAAAGATGGATGAATGGACGGATTTTCAAAGCAAGTATGCTTCACTCGATGTCTTACGATTTGCTGAGGTGTTCAATGACTACGTGCTAATATCGTATCGTCAGTGGCAGTCAAAACAGGATGTTCCTGAAGCAGTACTTGCGTTTCTGCAAGCAAGAGATATCTATGAACTACCATTTGAGTTATATCAGTCAATGATCTTTAAAAAGTGGGAAGCGTTCGTCGCTCAAGCGTTAACGACGGATACAACATATGTTTTTGAGTGCTGTTTCTTGCAAAATCCGTTGACGATGGGGCTCATCAAATACGATCTACCGGAAGCGACGTTGCGAGCGTATATTGAACGCATAGCAACGATCATTACGCCGCTACAACCAGTTCTCGTTTATGTTGATCAACCGAATGTAGAACGAAGCTTTCTTAAAGCACTAAACGATCGTCCGACAGAATGGGCGGATGGATTCGTAGCTTATTACACCGAGCAAGCATATGGTGTAGATCGCTCTTTATCAGGAGTAGATGGGGCGATTGCGATTTTACAGGCGCGAAAAGCATTAGAGCATCAGTTGTTAGAAATACTTCCGTTCAGAGTAGAAGTATTCGGAAATGAAGATTTTTCAGTAGAGACAAGACAAGTCTGGTTAAAGCAGTTGATTCAGTCAACTGTGCGTTCAACTTCTTTAAGCGAGAGCTAACTAAAAGGCGATTCCAAGTCACGGAATCGCCTTTTAGTAAATATAAAATGTGAGGTTACACCGCTACTTCACTCTCTACATGATTGACCTGCCACTGGACACCAAACGTATCTTCGACGATTCCGTATGCTTCACTCCAGAATGTCTTTTGGATCGGCATGATGACGTTACCGTCTTTTGCGAGTTGATCAAATGTCTTCTGTAACACATCCACGTCAGATAAGTGGAGCGCCAAGGTAACATTCTGACCGATCGTGACCGGATCATGTGGCATTGCGTCTGAGAACATTAAGCGGGTACCATGAACGATCAGTTCAGCATGTAGAACAAGCGACTGCATCTCTTCTGGGTAGGGCTGACCGTCAGGACCGGGACCTGGTCCGAACTCCATGATGTCCGGTAGTTCTTGACCGAAAACGTGTGCATAGAACGTGATTGCCTCGCGCGTGTTGCCGTTGAAGATGAGATACGGATTAATTGGCATGGGAAAGCTCCTCTCTTTAAAAGGCGAAGTATGTTTCTTTAAGTATACCAAACATTTGTTCGTATTAAAAGAAAAAACGAGTTCTTTTTGTATTGAATCCAGTATAAATGATAACGTTTTCATTTTATCAAATTTTTCATTAAAAAATAGGTTGCAACTTCCAGAGAGACTTCGTATACTAAATTTATCGAAAGCGCTTTCGGTGAAATGGAGTGAGTAGCATGGGAACTATTTATGATTTAGCGAAGATGACCGGTTTTTCGATTACAACGGTCTCAAAAGCCTTAAATAATTATTCGGATGTCAGCGAAAAGACGAAAGCAAAAATCGTCCAAGCAGCAGCCGAGATGGGATACTTACCGAACGCGCACGCCCAGTCGCTCTCGACGAAACGTTCGTGGACGATCGGTGTCATGTTCTCGGAAGCACATGGCGTCGGAATGATGCATCCGTTCTTCAACGCGATCATTGAGAGTTTCCGAAAAGCAACAGAACAACAAGGGTATGACCTCATCTTCGCATCGCGGAACTTACGCAATCGCGATATGAGTTACCTCGAGCATTTTCGACACCGGGCAGTCGACGGCATCGTCGTCATCTGTTCCGATCAGATGGACCAGCACGTCCAGGAGTTGATTCAAAGTACGATTCCAATCGTCGTCGTCGACATGGACAGTGCCGATTGTAGTGTCGTCTATTCGGATAACATCACCGGTGGCACACTCGCCATCAATCATCTGCACGAACTCGGTCATCGGTTGATTGCCCACATTGCGGGGGATACGTCGACAGATGCCGGAAGAGCGCGGATTGAAGGCTATCAGCAAGCGATGGAACGACTCGCTTTACCGATTCCGGGCGGTTATCTCGTCAACGGCGGATTCTTTTCCGGGGAAGAAGGAAAACGGGCAATGAACGAATTGCTGGCACTACCTGAACGACCGACAGCAGTCTTCGTTGCCGGGGATGAAATGGCAATCGGTGCGATTGAGGCGATTCATGAAGCCGGTTTACGGATTCCGGAAGACATCTCAGTCGTTGGGTACGATGATATCTACATGTCGCAGTACATCACACCGAAACTGACGACAGTCCGGCAAGATACGGAAACGATCGGTCAGCAAGCAGCATCAGTCTTGATTGAACAAATTGTCAATAAAAAACGGGTCACGACACGCGATGTCATCCCGGTCAATTTAATGGTTCGTCAATCGACAGGTCCAGTACCTGAATAACACAATGGTTGTTTCGGAATCGCTCTCGCTCGTTGTCAGTGAGGAAAAGCGAGAGCGATTTCGAAATCATTTTTTATCACTTTTTCCGAAAGGGCTTTCGGGAATTTTCTTTAAAGCCTTTTCGAAAGCGCTTTCGATATTTTTGGATAACAAATTGAAACCGCTTACCTATAAGCGGAATACTTAACAAAAGGATGAGATGAGATGAAGAAGCAATTAGTTAGCGTGTTAACAGTCGGTGCGTTAACAGCAGGTGTCCTTGCTGGATGTTCAGGTAGCAGCGAAGAAAAGACGAGCGGCGGGAAAGACGTCTTAAAAATCTGGTCGTTCACGGATGAGTTAAAAGAGCCTATCAAAAAGTTCGAAGAGAAAAACGGAGTCAAAGTCGAATTGACGATCGTGCCGATCGCCGATTACCCGACGAAATTAAAACCAGCTCTTGAAAGTGGCGTCGGAGCACCGGATATCTTCACAGGGGAGATCGCGTTCCTCAAACAATGGGTTGATGCCGGATACTGGGCGAACCTCTCTGAAAAACCGTTTAACGCAGACGAAGTCAAAGATGACTATATCCCGTACGTCTATGACATGGGGAAAGATAAGGACGGCAACGTGCGTGCGCTGTCATGGCAAACGACACCAGGTGGCGTCTACTACAAACGTAGCATTGCGAAAAAAGTCCTCGGCACAGATGATCCAAAAGAAATCGGCGGCATGATGGACTCGATGGACGGCGTCTTCGAAGTCGCTGAAAAAATGAAGAGCAAAGGCTACAAGATGTTCCCGGATGAAGGATCGATCCGTTGGTTCGCACAAGGGAATGATCCACAGCCTTGGGTCAACGATAAGCAAGAGCTCGTCTTGACGCAAGACAAGAAGGATTATATGGATTACGCAAAAGAGCTTCGGACGAAACAATACACAGCACTTGCACCAGAATGGTCACCATCATGGTTCGCAGGCATGGATAAGCCGGTCAAAGTCAAAGAAAACGGTAAAGAGACGGAAACAGAAGTCTTTTCTTACGTTCTCCCGACATGGGGTCTTCACAGTGTCCTCAAAGAAAACGCGAAAAAATCAGCGGGTGACTGGGCGGTCACAAGCGGACCGAGCCCATACTTCTGGGGCGGTACATGGTTAGGTGTCTACAAAGATTCGAAGAAACAAAAGCTTGCCTATGATTTCGTCAAGATGATGACGCAAGACGAAGCGTTCTTAACAGATTGGGCAAAAGAAACAGGTGACGTGTTAGCGTACAAACCAGTTACTGAAAAAATCAAGACCGACTTCAAAGATGAGTTCCTCGGCGGACAGAACAACTATGAGTTCTTCCTTGATCAAGCAGACAAGATCACACCAGGGATCGTCACGAAGTATGACCAACAGCTCGATACATTGTATGGTGCATCGGTCATGGAATACGTCCAAGGTAAAAAATCAAAAGACGAAGCACTTGCTGAGTTCTACAAAAAAGTCAAAAACGCGTATCCGGACGTCAAAGTACCGGAATAAGGAGAGTAGGTGGGGCGATCCTCGCCTCACCTCTTCTTGTTTAAGAAAGGGGTTTGACCTGTGAAAAAACTCGATCGCCATGGGTATCTGTTCATCGCACCGTTTTGGATCGTCTTCTTGATCTTCAGCATCTATCCGGTTGCCTTGACTTTCTATTACAGCTTCACGAACTACACGGGCGCTGAAGGCGAACAACTCGTCGGACTCGCGAACTATACGCGGTTACTCGGGGATACGTACTTCATCGAAGCGTTCTTTAACACTCTGAAGATTTGGGGTCTTAACTTCATCCTTCAGATTGGCGGCGCGTTATTACTCGCCTTATTGTTCTCGGATCTCCAATTGAAATTAAAAGGGCTTGCCTTCTTCCGGGCGACGTTCTACTTACCGAACTTGATCACGATCAGCTCGGTCGCCTTATTGTTCGGTATCTTGCTCGACTGGCAGCATGGTTCACTGAACATGATGTTGATGAAAATCGGAATCATCTCGGAGCCGATCAACTGGTTGACGCAACCGGTGACGGCACAAATTTCCGTCTCGCTCATCCTGACATGGATGTGGCTCGGTCACTCGTTCATCGTTGTCATGGCGGGCGTATCTGGGATCTCGAAGGACTACTTCGAAGCAGCCTTGATTGATGGGGCGACCCGTTGGCAAATCTTCTCACGCATCACGTTGCCACTCTTAAAACCGATTTTGCTCTACATCATGATCACGTCCTTGATCGGTGGTCTGCAATTGTTCGACCTGCCGATGTTGATCACGGATGGTGTCGGTGCGCCAGATGGTGCCTTGAACACGATGGTGCTCTATCTCTATAACCAAGCTTTCAAATACAACAACTATGGCTACGCCGCTGCTGTCGCATACGGACTGTTTGCCATCACGCTCGTCTTTTCAATCATCGTCTTCAAAGGGATGTTCCGAAAAGAACGTTCACCGAAAGGAGCCTGACCGATGGAACGAAATGCAGAAGCACGTCGGATCGTGCCACAAACGGAGGAACAACCGGAGCGTTCCGAACGCCCGCTTAAGTTGACGCCACCGCCGAAACAAAAGAAAGCCTGGTTCGGCAAAAGTGTCATCTATATTGGTCTCGTCGTCTTGACGATCGCCTGTATCATCCCGTTTTTGATGATGATCATCAACGCGACGCGCTCGAACGAAGAAGTCTTGTCCGGATTCTCGTTGATTCCGGGGAACTCGCTTGCTGAGAACTACGCCGCCCTCAGTTCGTACGTCAACATCTGGTCCGGTTTCAAGAACAGTTTGATCATCGCTGTTCTCGTCACCGTCTTATCGGGGTATTTCTCGGCGTTGACAGCATTCGGATTCGCTTTTTATCAGTTCAAAGGGAAGAACGCGATGTTCGTCTTCATGCTCGTCATGATGATGGTTCCGGGCCAACTCGGTTTGATCGGGTTCTACGAACTGAGTAAGAACCTTAATTTACTTGATAGCTACATCCCATTGATTGTTCCGGCGATTGCGAGTCCGTTCACGGTCTTCTTTGTCCGACAATATGTCCAGACCGTCCTGCATCCGAGTTTGATCGAGGCAGCACGGATGGACGGGGCGAGTGAGTTCCGGATCTTCCATACGATCGCTTTGCCGATGATGATGCCGGCGATCGCGACGATGTCGATCTTTACGTTCATCGGTTCATGGAACAACTACATCATGCCGCTCGTCTTACTCTTCTCTCCAGAGAAGTATACGTTACCGGTCTTGATGGGCTTCTTGAAAGGGTCACAAGTCGCAGAGAACTTAGGCTCGCTCTATCTCGGGATCGCGATTTCTGTCGTACCGATCATGATCGCCTTCTTGTTCCTCTCGAAATATATCGTCAGCAGTATCTCGGCAGGTGCCGTTAAAGAATAAGTAGCTTAAAGGAGATTACACATATGAAATTTGCACCGAACTTCGTATTCGGAACGGCGACGTCGTCGTATCAGATCGAAGGCGCCCACAACGAAGGCGGACGTACGCCTTCGATCTGGGATGCCTTCTGTGATGAGGATGGAAAAGTCTTCGAAAAACATAACGGTGATATCGCTTGTGACCATTACCACCGTTATGAAGAGGATATCCAGCACATCAAACGTCTCGGCGTCGACACGTACCGCTTCTCGATTGCTTGGCCACGGATCTTCCCACAAAAAGGGGTCTACAATCCGGAAGGCATGGCGTTCTATAAGAAACTCGCGACACGTCTGCGGGCAGAAGGCATCAAGCCAGCCGTGACGCTGTACCACTGGGACTTACCACTTTGGGCACATGAAGAAGGCGGCTGGGTCAACCGAGCATCGGTCGACTGGTTCCTCGACTTCGCCCGTGCTTGTTTCACGGAACTCGACGGGATCGTCGACTCGTGGATCACACACAATGAACCATGGTGTGCCGGGTTCCTCAGCTACCATCTCGGACAGCATGCACCAGGTCATACGGACATGAACGAAGCCGTTCGTGCCGTGCACCACTTGTTGTTATCGCACGGAAAAGCAGTCGAACTGTTGAAGGGTGAATTCAAATCGGTCACACCGATTGGTATCACGTTGAACTTGGCACCGAAGTATGCGAAGACGGATTCCGTCAACGATCAGTTGGCCATGAACAATGCAGACGGATATGCGAATCGGTGGTTCCTCGATCCAGTCTTCAAAGGTCATTATCCAGTCGACATGATGAACCTGTTCTCGAAATACGTCCATTCGTACGCGTTCATCGAGGAAGGCGACATGGAGACGATCTCTGTCCCGTGTGACTTCTTTGGGATTAACTTCTACAGCCGCAACCTCGTCGAGTTCAGTGCTGCGAACGATTTCCTGCAGAAGGATGCGTACTCGGATTATGACAAAACAGGCATGGGCTGGGATATCGCACCGAGCGAATTCAAGGACTTGATTCGTCGTTTGCGTGCCGAGTATACGGACTTACCAATCTACATCACGGAAAACGGTGCGGCATTCGACGATGAATTAGTCGATGGTCGCGTCGCTGACCAGAACCGGATTGATTACGTCGCACAGCATCTTCAAGCTGTGTCTGACTTAAACGAAGAAGGGATGAATATCCAAGGCTATTATCTTTGGTCACTGCTCGACAACTTCGAGTGGAGCTTCGGCTATGATAAGCGTTTCGGGATTCTCTACGTCGATTTCGAGACACAGGAACGGATTTGGAAAGACAGCGCCCACTGGTATGCGGGCGTCATCGAGCAACATAAGGCAACGATTCCGCAAGAAGCGTGACAAAGGAGGCAAGGTCGAACATTCGTCCTTGCCTCTTTTTGACTAAGAGGAGGAAACAGACATGAAGACATGGGTAGCACTGGCGGTCGGGACCGGTTTATTGCTGAGCGGTCAAGCGGTCGACGCAAAGGCAGACAAAAAAGAGACGAAGTGGAAGCTTGTCTGGTCGGATGAGTTTCAGGCGAAACAACTCGACCGGACGAAATGGACCTATGATACGGGGAACTGGATCAAGGATGCGAACGGACAACCGGTCTCACCCGGTTGGGGCAACAATGAAAAACAATACTATACGACGAAGCAAGATAACTCGTTTATTCGCAACGGGAAACTCGTCATCAAGGCGAAACAGGAAAAGACGACGGATGATCTCGGTACATACGATTACACGTCGGCGAAGCTGAAGACGAAAGGGTTGTTTAGTAAGACGTACGGTCGTTATGAGATCAAAGCGAAGCTGCCGACTGGAAAAGGGCTTTGGCCTGCGTTCTGGATGTTACCGGAGCAAGATAAATACGGGGCCTGGGCAGCGTCCGGTGAGATTGACGTCATGGAAGCTTGGGGCAGTCAGCCGGACAAGGTCGCCGGAACGATTCACTACGGAGAAAACTGGCCAAACAATAAATATACGGGGAAAGACTATCACTTCCCAGACGGACAACGCATCGACCAATGGCATACGTACGCGGTCGAGTGGGAGCCGGGCGAACTCCGTTGGTATGTTGACGGCAACCTCTATCAAACACAAAACGATTGGTACAGTAAAGGCTTGAACGCGGCAACGAACTATAGTTATCCGGCACCGTTCGACCAAAACTTCTATCTCGTCATGAACCTCGCGGTCGGCGGTTGGTTCGATGGTGAAGTCGATGCGACAACGAAGTTCCCAGCCGAGATGGAAGTTGATTATGTTCGCGTCTATGATTTGAAAAATCGATCGTACCGCGAACCGGTCGAACCGACCTACGAAAACGTGACATTACCGGATGGAGCCAAGCAACCGATCGACGGCAATCTCGTCTACGACACGGCATTTGAACAACCGGTCACGATGATCACTGGTAATCAGTCGTTTGATCCGCTGTACTGGAACTACGTCACGCTCCCAGACTTCGGTGGCAAAGGAAGCCTTGCGATCATTGAAAAAGAAGGGCAACGGATGGCAGACGTCACGATTGATCAGCCTGGTTCACAAACGTATTCTCATCAACTGATTCAAAACGTATCCCTTGCGCAAGGTGGACGTTACCAAGTCAGCTTTGACGCGAGCAGCACAGCAGACCGGAAGATGATGGTCAAAGTCGGCGGTGGAGCAGAGCGTGGCTATACGAAATATTCAAATGAACAGTCGATTGCTCTGACACCAAGCGTCAAACGGCATACGTTCACATTTGATATGGCGGCAGAGACGGATCTCGCGGCGCGTCTTGAGTTCAACCTCGGACTCGAAAAAGCGGGTGTCCAGATTGGGAACGTCCGTGTCGAACAGATTCCACGCGGTGTCATCGATGAAGATGCAACAAAACCGGCACTCGCGGACGGGAACCTCGTCTATAACGGGACGTTCGATCAAGGGGCGATGGATCGTTTGACGTATTGGCACTTCGACGGTAGCAAACGGACGACAGGGTCTGTTGATCCCGAGTCACGTGATTTCCGTTATGAAGGACATGGACAAAAAACGACGGCTCGCTTAACGCAAAAGGGACTTCAACTAGAAGCCGGGCATGCGTACCAGCTTCGATTCACAGCAGGTGCGAAAAAAGCGAAATCACTTCAGGTGAAAATCACTGGAGCACAAGAGCAATTGAAACAGACGACTGTACCGTTGACGAAACAAGCAACGACTGTCGACATTCCGTTTACGGCTACACAAACGACAGACGACAATCAGCTTGTGTTTGACTTCAGTGGACAAGCCGGGAAAATCTCGCTCGATGATGTGGAATTGATCGATGTGACACCAGTGCCGGTCGATCCGTCACCACTGAAGAACGGTTCGTTCGCAAACGGATTGACGTCGTGGTCGTCATACGTCCACTATGATGCGCAAGCCGCTATCGAAGCTGTCAATGAAGCAGCACGCATCCAAATCGGAGCGGAAGGACAAGAACCATGGAGTGTCTTGCTCGAGCAAGGAAACTTGTCACTCGCGAAAGGCAAAACATATGAATTGAGCTTTACGGCATCGTCGACTGTACCGCGTCCGATCGAAGTAACAGTCGAAAATGCTTCGTACACGCGTTACTTCAGTCAAGTCGAGCCAATCACGGCAACACCGAAAACGTATAGCTATACCTTCACGATGGGACAAGCCGATACAGGTGCGTTGAAGTTCTTGATGGGACGCGCGGAAGGTTCGCCGTTCGCCGCCCATGATGTGACGATTGATGATGTGAATCTTAAAGTGAAGGAATGACCGTGTATTGACTCAAAAAAGAATGATTCATCTTTGCACGCTCTTTCCTCAGGCGAGAAACAAGCCAGTTTTCCTGCTTCATCCAAGCAGGAAAGCGGGTCTTGTTTGTCTCTGACAGAGCAAAAATGCGCTTCTTCCTGTAGGAGTGGCGTGTAAAGCGTCATTCTTTTTTACGAGATAAGGGTGGCAGATCATCATTCTGCCACCCTTATCTTTGTATAGACTGATTGATGAGTCAGTCCCTTGTTATTGTGTCATCAGCTTAAACAAAAAAGCCGAACTATTTTTCATGAGGGAAAAGGAATAAAACCCATCATATGGAATATACAACATAGAAGTGACATCTATTCGTTTTCAGGGGAGGAAACGTCATGCGTCAGAGGTACATACCGTATCGGCTTATCTTCATCGTAGGCTTACTTGGCATGATCGGCATCAACGGATGGTCCGCCATGCTCCATCCGGACGGCGCGATTAACGGATGGCAAAGCATCGCTTCCGTCGTCTGGTTTGTTGCTCTAGTCGGGTCGCTATTCTATATCAAGGAAGATAAAGCGCTTCGACTTATAGTCTGGTATATCCGGATTGGCCTCGTTGCGGCGTTATTCATTTACGGCGTTTCGTTACTTGAAGGCGCGTTTTCTGAGACGATTTGGTTTGATGGACTGGCAAGTGTTCAGTTCGTGTTCTATTTCGTCTTTGTCATCCCATTGTTTGGACTAAATGCCTGGACGGATGTCCTGTTTGGTGAGTTTTCGTTATACATGAGTGTCCTGTACGGTATTGCCTTGATCACGCTCCACGTAAAGGTCTGGAATGATACATCCCGGCATTTGCATTATTAAGTAGAAAAGGTGAGTTGTATGTTGAGTCCCGTGAATGAGCGTGAAGAACGGACGGGGAAACGTGAACGCCGAAAACAACGAAAAATCGATGTGGGATGCGTCACGATCGTCGTCATCCCATTGCTGTTCATCGTTCCGTTTCTATTGATCATCCTTATCTTAATGAAGTCTGCTCCATGAAAAGGTGACCTTGCGTCACCTTTTTTTGTTGTGTCGTCAACTTTTTTCTCGACTCGCCCGTCTTAATGATGTATACACAGAACGATATCGAAAAAAGGAGCCGCGGCCTATGACCTCTCGCCAAATGAGAAAACGGGAAAAAGCATTCGTCCGTTTTTTAAAGCAATACAAACCGAATCTCTACTGGTTAGCCTACAGTTATATGAAAAATGAACAGGATAGTCTGGATGTCATTCAGGACAGCATCCAAAAAGCGTTACAGTCGCTTGATCGACTCGAGGATGAGGAACGGATGAAAGCCTGGTTCTATCAGATTTTGACACGAACGGCGATTGATGCGATCCGGAAACGACAGCATAGTATCAGTTACGACACGGATCGACTGATCGAACTCGTCGCGACGAAAGAAGATACATACCCGGATTCCGATTTACGACAGGCGCTTGAGGAGCTACCGGTCATGTACCGGGAAGTCGTCATCTTACACTATTTCGAGGACTTGATCTTAAAAGACGTCGCGACGATTTTAGAGCTGAATTTAAGTACGACCAAGTCCCGGCTGTATAAAGGATTGACCTTACTGAAAATGAAATTGAATGGAGATGATTTAGATGTCGAACAAACTTGATGATCTGAAACAGGCATACCAACAACCACCGGTTCCAAAAGAACTCGATGAAATGATTGCCCAAGTCGAGCACCGGACGCGTCCTTCGCGGACGAAGCGATCCGTATTGATTACAGCCGCCGCGATCACGTTATTCGTTGGCGGATTAAATAGTAATGCGTCGTTTGCGGACGCTATGGCGAAGGTGCCGGTCTTCGGTCAACTGACTGAGATCGTGACGATTGACTGGAAAGAGACGAAGACACAGCAGTCGGCTGATATTAAAGCTCCTCAAGTGACGTTACCGGACAAGGCACTCGAGCAACAATTGAACGAAAAGTATATCGCGGAAGGACAAGCGCTCTACGAAAAGTTCAAACAGGAGACGAACGGACAGGAAGGGGCATTTGCCGTCGATAGCCGCTATGACGTCAAGACGGATACGGACGACTTGTTGTCGATCGGGCGGACTGTCACTGAAACACGGGCAAGTGCAGCGGAAAGCGTCCAGTACGATACGATCGATAAGAAGCAACAGCTTGTCCTGACGTTACCATCCTTGTTCAAGGATGACGGATATATCACGACGATCAGTGATTATCTAAAAGAAGAGATGCGTCGTCAAATGAAAGTAGATGAAGGAAAGGTCTACTTTGTCGAAGGAACATCAGATGTGCCACAGGACGAGCAGTTCAAGCACATTTCAGCGAAGCAAAACTTCTACATTACGACAGACCACAAATTAGTCCTGTCGTTTGATGAGTACAGCATCGCTCCAGGATATATGGGCATCGTCGAGTTTAAGATCCCGACATCGATCTTAAAAGATGACCTCGTCAGTTCGACCTATATTCGTTGATCGTCAGATTTTAAAAAACATTGATGTAAAAATGAAAAAAGGAAACAATTTCTAAAAATGACCTCTTATAATCAAAAGACGAAACGTTGTTTTTTGAAAAAAGGAGGAATCCCTATGAAAAAATGGAGTCGGCTCGTACTCGCAGGTGTCGTTAGTCTCGCCTTGATCCATGTTCCAGCAGCCAGTGAAGCGGCAACGAAAGCAAAAGCCTTTAAGAACTGTACGGAAATGCAGAAGACGTACAAAGGCGGCGTCGCGAAAAAAGCGGGTCTAAAGAATCGGACCGGGTATGACAAGAACGGAAAACCGATCTACAAAGCAACAAAGTACAAAGCATACGTGAGCCTGGCGACGTATAACTTAAACACGAAGAGCGACCGGGATAAAGACGGCATCGCGTGTGAACGTTAAATAAGCAAAAGTAGTCTTTCTCGAGCGGGAGAAAGACTACTTTTTTGTAGATGTTGTTTTTTGTAGATGTTGGTTGTTCCTTTCAATTATGTAATCCTTAGAAAGCATTATGTATGGTAGTGTTGTAGCGACGAAAGACGACAAATACGTGTTGAGTAGGAGGACTACGATGCGAAAACGAGATTATCTAATTTTCTTCATTCTATTTTTTATTTTGAACCTTATTAATTTCTTAGGATCACTAGGTATGCAGGATATTTTAGCGATTGTAGTCGTAGCCCTGATCGAAGCAGCTATAGCTGGAACGATTACGAATCTGTTCACCCGTATCTTTTTTAAGAAAAGTTGAGACGGATTGAAGTAGCACTCCAAATCAGATCGATACATAAAAAATAACCTGACGCTGCGGCGTCAGGTTAATTTTGCTTAGTTGAAGTTTTGCTTTAGGAATGCTGTGACTTCTTCTGGTGTTTTAGCATTTGCACTGTGCAAATGCGCTAGTTTTTCATTGTTTTTGAAGACGAGCAAGCTTGGGATTCCCATGACATCGTGGTTCGATGCGATTTCAGGGAACTCATCCTTGTCGATCGTATGGATTGGTAAGTGGTCGAATTGTGACTCGACATCCGGCATAAAGTAATCCATCCGTTTGCAGTCCGGGCACCAGTCTGCTTCGAACTTGATGATGACCGGTGCATCACTTGAAATCAATTCCTTGAATGTTTCTTCACTCTTAATGAATTCTGCCATTGTGAGAACTCCTCCTCTTGGTGTTGTACCTTTAGTCTACCGATTCCCTTCAGAACTTGCACGAATTATGTTCGTCAAAGAGTCTGACAAGTCAAAAAAGTTGGTTGCTCTTTAAGATAATGCTACCGATTTTCTTTAAAAGAGCCACATGACTTAATTAAATTCGGTTTGGTATAGGGAAACATTATTGCGTGTTTGTTAATTACCTAGTTCGAAACAAAATGATTTCTCTAGACCCACTCGATTTCCGACTGGTACGATGAGGTTTGCTAATCGCAGAGAAAGTGGGGGCGACGAGAATGGAACAACAAAAATACGATAATCTAAAACGCGGCGAACGCGGTGCGATGATCAGTATCGCAGCCTATATCTTGTTATCATCTTTAAAATTAATCATTGGTTATACAGCAGATTCTGCCGCACTCCGGGCGGACGGTTTGAACAACGCGACTGACATCATCGCGTCGATCGCGGTCTTGATCGGCTTACGGATTTCACAACGTCCGGCAGATGACGATCACAAATACGGACACTGGAAAAGTGAGACGATTGCCTCGCTCGTAGCTTCCTTCATCATGATGGCAGTCGGTCTTCAAGTCTTGATTGATACAATCTCGACGTTGTTCGAAGGCAAACAGGAGTCACCTGATATCCTCGCGGCATACGTCGGAATCGGTTCAGCCCTCGTGATGTACTTCGTCTACCGCTACAATAAGAAGTTATCCGAGGAGATTGAAAGCAAAGCCGTCATGGCAGCGGCGAAAGATAATCTATCGGATGCTTGGGTCAGTGTCGGGACGACGATCGGGATCGTCGGATCACAGTTCGGCATGCCATGGCTCGATGTCGTGACCGCGATCATCGTCGGCTTCTTGATCTGTAAGACAGCGTGGGACATCTTTACGGAAGCGTCACACGAACTGACGGATGGCTTCGATGAGAAGAAGCTGAAGATGTATGAAGATGTCATTTTTGATCTCGAAGGTGTCAAAGGCATCAAATCAATCAAAGGACGTAACTATGGAAACAATGAAGTCGTCGATGTCGTCATCCTCGTCAACTCCACCTTGAATATCCATCAGGCGCACGATATTGCAACACGTGTCGAGGATACGCTGACAGAAGAATATGGTGTCTACGATATCCATGTTCACGTCGAACCGGAATGAATTGAAAAACGTCTTTTCTACTGTAAGCGTAGAAAAGACGTTTTTTTATGGTTCTAATACGATCGTCAGAGCCAGTGCCCCATACTGTTGCTCGGCTTCTTTTGAATAGATCGTATAAGTCGACGTCACGAGTTCGTCGAGCGACCAACCGACACAATCGATATCTTCATTTGGGATCTGTTCGTAGAGCGCTCGGAAATCAGGAAAGACTTGTCTTTTTGTTACACGAACAAGTAGTGTCTCGCTCGTTTCCGTATGGGTGAACTGAATCTGATCACCGACGTGTATCTGTTGTCGTTTTGGGTCATTCAATCGAATCTCGACGATCTTGCGTTCCTGCTCGATCGAACGAAACGGTACTTCATACAACCCCATTTCATGTCTCATCTATGCTCACTCCTTATCTATTGAATCATAGCAAAAGCTATGTGAGTTTTCACATTGTCTTTTCGTTGACAATCGGAAATAATCGGCGTAATTTAGTTCATATAAGTAATTGTTCCTTTTGGAACGATTTGAAATGGAACAAGGAGGCGAAACAAGATGGATCAAACGGAAACGACCCGTTCGACTACGATGATGCAGTCGTTTTGGAACGTCCAGCGTCATCTCGTCCGGGCAGCGCACCAGACGGCACAGGAAAACGGACTCAGTTTACCGCAATTTCATAGTCTGATGACGATTGCACCGCGTGGACCGATTTCACAAAAAGAGCTCGCCGCACATACGCACTTACCGAAAAGTACGCTCAGTCAGTCGATTGAAGGACTCGTCCAATCGGGCTGGGTCATTCGCGAGACGAACCCTAACAATCGACGAGAAGTCGTTTTGATGCTTAGTGATCAAGGTCAGCAATTCGTCACCGACATCAAGGAACAAGAGAAGGGGATGCAACGTCAACTGGAGCAAGTGCTTGCGACGATTGAGCCGGACGTATTCGAACAGATGCTTGAAACACACGCAATGATTGCTGAAGGAATCGGTCAGATTTTACGTCCAGATCTGAAAGGAGGATGTTCGGATGATTAAGTTACTCAAACGGTTGACGGTCTATAAATGGGCGGTCCTTGCTGTGCTCGTCTTGGTTTTCGCGCAGTCGATGTCCGATTTGTATTTACCGACACTGATGGCGGACATCATCGATAAAGGCGTCGTTACCGGCGATACCGCGTATATTTGGAAAATTGGTGCCGTCATGCTGGGGATTACCGGTGTCGGGGCGTTAGCTGCAGTTGCCGCCAGTTATTATTCATCGAAGGCGTCGATGGGGCTCGGACGGGATATCCGTCGCCAAGTCTTTAACCATGTTGAACGATTTTCACTGCAAGAGTTCGACCAAGTCGGAACGGCGTCACTGATTACGCGGACGACGAACGACATCACACAAGTCCAACAAGTCGTCATCATGATGTTACGGATGGTCGTCAGTGCACCAATCATGTTCATCGGTGGATTGATCATGGCCGTCTCAAAAGATGCCAAACTATCGCTCGTCATCGTCGCGGCGATGCCGGTCCTTGTTATTTCGATCCTGTTGATTCTGTGGAAAGGCGTTCCATTGTTCGGGAAAGTCCAAAAGCGACTCGACCGTCTGAATCTCGTCTTGCGGGAGAACTTGACCGGAATTCGTGTCATCCGTGCCTTTAACCGAGAACGCGATGAACAAGTACGATTGACGAAAGCGAACGCGGATTTGACAGAAGTCTCGATCAAGGTCAATAAGATCATGGCGTTCTTGATGCCAGTGATGATGCTCGTCATGAACTTGACCGTTGTCGGTGTCATTTGGTTCGGGGGCATCCGGATCGATAATGGTGGCATGCAAATCGGGGACTTGATGGCGTTCATTCAGTACGTCATGCAAATTATGTTCGCTCTCGTCATGGCATCGGTCATGTTCGTCATGATTCCGCGGGCAGCCGTCTCGGCGAAACGGATCAATGAAGTTCTCGAGATGACACCGACGATGACAGATGAGGGGACACAAACCGCTGACCGTGAAAAAGGAACGCTCGTCTTTGATCGCGTCACATTCCGTTACCCAGGTGCTGAGACACCTGTCTTATCCGATATCAGTTTTGCGGCACGACCAGGTGAAGTTACGGCTGTGATCGGCGGAACGGGTTCCGGTAAATCAACACTCGTCAATTTGATTCCTCGTTTTTATGACGTGACGGAAGGGAGTATCCGCGTCAACGGTGTCGATAGCCATGATGTCCTGCAAGAAGAACTGCGGTCGAAAATCGGCTTCGTTCCCCAAAAGGCGTTATTGTTCACGGGTACGATCGCGGAAAACATTCGTTTCGGGAAAGAGGACGCGACAGACGAAGAGGTCGCGCATGCTGCGCAAATTGCACAAGCGACCGATTTCATCGAACGGATGCCGGACGGCTACGACGCACGGATCGAACAAGGTGGATCAAACGTCTCTGGTGGGCAAAAACAACGGTTGTCGATTGCTCGGGCACTTGTTCGTCGACCGGACTTGTATGTCTTTGATGACAGTTTTTCAGCGCTCGACTTTAAAACTGATGCGGCACTTCGAAAAGCCTTACGGGAAGAAACACGTGAAGCAACGGTCTTGATCGTCGCTCAGCGTGTCAGCACCGTTATTGACGCCGATCAAATCATCGTCCTTGATGAAGGAAAAGTCGCCGGAATCGGAACGCATGATGAATTGTTTGCTGACAATGCCGTTTATCAGGAAATCGTTAAGTCACAACTATCAGAGGAGGAAATCGCATGAGTGAGAAAAAACGACCTGCCGGCGGTCCTCCGCCTGGTGGTCCCGGTGGCGGAAATATGATGATGCTCGGAGAAAAACCAAAGGATTTCAAAGCAACGTTCCGTCGTCTGCTTCGGTATCTGCGTCCGCGTCGGACGGCACTCGTTGGTGTTTTCCTCGCAGCCATCCTCAGTACGGTCTTCATGATTGCCGGTCCGAAAATCATGGGGACGGCAATCACGGAATTGTTTGAAGGCGCATATGCGAAGTTTCAGGGTGTGCCGGGAGCGGCGATCGACTTCACAAAAATCGGACAGATCCTGCTCTGGCTGGCTGGATTGTATATCATCAGTAGTCTGTTCAATTACTTGCAACAGTATTTGATGTCAGGTATCGCTCAAAAAACAGTCTACGATTTACGCGAAGACGTCAATCATAAACTCGAACGCCTGCCATTGAAATATTACGATGGTCGTCCGAACGGGGAGACACTCAGCCGCGTGACGAATGATATTGATACGATCGGGAGTACGTTACAACAAAGTGTGACATCGTTCATCACCTCAATTGTGACAATCGTCGGAATTCTGATCATGATGTTGACGATTAGTCCGCTGTTAACGCTGATTTCGCTCGTCTCATTACCGGTTTCGATTTTTGCGATCCGTCCGATTTTGAAACGGTCCCAAAAATACTTTGCCGATCAACAACGGACACTTGGACAATTGAACGGTCACGTCGAAGAGATGTATACCGGACACTCGGTCGTCAAGGCGTTCGGACATGAACGCAAAGCGGTCGAGCAGTTTGATGCCGTCAACGAAGAGTTGTATGAAGCAGGACGTAAAGCACAGTTCATCTCCGGGATCATCATGCCGATGATGATGTTCATCGGAAATATCAGTTACGTCCTGATCAGTATCGTCGGCGGGATTCTCGTCACGCAACGGGCGATCTCGATCGGAGATATTCAAGCGTTCATCACCTATACACGGCAGTTCACGCAACCGATCACACAGACGGCGAACATCGCGAACATCGTCCAATCGACGGTCGCAGCAGCGGAACGTGTCTTCGAATTACTGGACGAAGAAGAAGAAATCAAGGAAGTAACGACACATCGTCTTACGCAGGCTGAAGGGGCGGTCGCGTTCGAACACGTTGATTTTGGTTACGGAACCGATCTCTTGATCGAGGACATGAACATCGATGTCGCACCGGGACAAACGGTCGCAATCGTTGGACCGACGGGTGCCGGTAAGACGACGATGATCAATCTATTGATGCGCTTTTATGAGTTGAACGGGGGGACGATTCGGATTGACGGCATCGATACCCGTGAGATGTCACGCGAAGACTTACGGACGACATTCGGTATGGTCTTACAAGATACGTGGCTCTTCAACGGTACGATCCGGGATAATCTTGCTTACGGTAAAAGTGGAGCGACAGAGGAAGAAATCATCGCCGCAGCCAAAACAGCGCACGCTGATCACTTCATCCGGACGTTGCCGGACGGGTATGATACGGTCTTGAACGAGGAAGCCTCGAACATCTCGCAAGGTCAGAAACAGTTGTTGACGATCGCTCGGGCCGTTCTTGCCGATCCTCCGATCATGATTCTCGATGAAGCGACCTCTAGTGTGGATACACGGACAGAGGTCTTCATCCAGCAAGCGATGCGTCGCTTGATGGAAGGGCGGACGAGCTTTGTCATTGCCCATCGTCTCTCGACGATCAAGGATGCCGATCTGATTCTCGTCATGAATCAAGGAAGTGTCATCGAACAGGGCACACATGAAGAATTACTCGAGGCAGACGGGTTTTATGCAGATCTGTACAACAGTCAGTTCTCTGAAAAAGAAGTCGTTTGATATAAGGCAGTGTCGTCATTTAGACGATACTGCTTTTTTCCGAAATGATTGTTGTAGCAGTGTATCCTCACATATAGCAAACATCCCATTTTTTGTATTGAAAACAAAAAACGCCACATTCTGGTACGGACACGGGTTTAATAAATCCTTTAGCTGGGGAAATTAAAGAAGTGTCAGAAATATATAATTTTATTTAGGTGAAGGAGTGTGGCAGGATGAATAACATTTGGAACGGAACGTCGTTGAACTTGAACGGCATTCTCGGATCACTCGGCAACTTGCTTGGAGCGATCATCATTTTCTTGATTGGATGGCTCATTGCCAAGCTGATCGCGAACGGGGTTCAAAAAGCGTTAGAGAAGTCTGGGGTCGTCAACAAGTTGTCACCTCAAAAAGAAGGTACGCCACCAAAGAAGAAAAAGTGGACACCTGAAAAAATCATCGGGACCGTCGTCTTTTGGGTGCTCATGGTCTTCGTTCTCATCTTGGTCTTCAACATCCTTGATCTGAACATCATTGCTGGACCACTTGCGGATACGATGAGTACATTACTCGCGGCAATCCCGAACATCTTGAAAGCAGCCCTCATCCTTCTCTTGGCATACGTCATCGCGGTCGTTCTCCGCATGATTATCGTCAAAGCAGGAACGAAGCTGATGGCGAACGACAAAGTACGTTCGAACAAGATGCTTCAAGGTCAGACGGATCTTTCAGCTTATCCAAAAGTAGCAGGGGAGATCGTCTTCTACCTCGTCTTACTTCTGTTCCTACCGGGTGTACTCGGTGCCTTGAACATTGAGAGTGTCTCACAACCGTTCAGCCAATTGTTATCGTCATTCCTTGGATTCATTCCACGCTTGATTGCTGCGGCAGCCATCTTCTTCGTTGGTTTCCTCGTAGCGAAAATCGTCCGCGATATCGTGACGAATTTCCTTCATGCTGTTGGAACGGATAAATTTGCAGCTCGCTTCAACCTTGGATCAACGGATCAAAAAGATGCGAAATCACTTTCGTCGATTCTCGGAACAGTCGTCTTCATCTTGATTCTGATTCCAATCACGATTTCAGCACTTGATCAATTGAACATTAAAGGAATCACAGGACCAGCGATCAACATGTTGAACGATGTCCTTGGTATGATTCCGAACATCATCGTTGGTGTCGTTCTAATTCTTGTCGGTCTTTACGTCGGACGTTTCATCAAGAAATTCGTTACGGATCTCTTATCACGTCTTGGATTCAACAACCTGACACGTCACTTGAAGATCGGTTCATGGGATGCGAACCAAGCTTCTACATCACCAGCTTCAATCGTAGGTGCACTCGTTGAGATCGTCATCGTCGTTCTCTTCGTCGTCGAAGCATTCAACTTGATTGGTCTTGACTTCATGGTCGACCTCGGTCGTGCCGTCCTTGCGTTCTTACCGAGCGTCTTGACAGCGATCATCATTCTCGCAATCGGGATCATCGTCAGCAACCTCGTCAAACGTACGATGGACAGCTTGTTCGGCAACTCTGAACTAAAAGTCCTCTCAAGCGTTGCGAAGTATGCGATTCTTGCACTTGCTGTCTTCATGGCACTTGATCAATTGGGTGTTGCTGATACGATTGTCAACTCAGCCTTCATCTTGATCCTTGGAGCACTTGCGCTTGCTTTCGGTCTTGCCTTTGGTCTTGGTGGACGTGATAATGCATCGCGTTACCTCGATCGTTTGCAAAAGAAAGCAGAGAACACGGAAGTCGACACATCGAACCTTCCAAGTAAGTCAGCATCGACTTCTTCATCACCGAGCTTGAAAGATGCAGCAAAAGGTGCAGCTTCACAAGCAGCAGATGATGTCACACCAGATCGTGCACCACGTTCAGCGCGCTCTTCTTCAACAGATGAGACGACACATGGTACACCAAAAGGTGCATTGCCAGAAAACGATTTAGCACAGCAAGATGATTACCCGATCGATCCAGATGATCATAAAGGTCCTAACCTCGATCATCCAAACGATCGTCCGTAATACGAGTACATCCTTTCCTCTCATTTTGAGGAAAGGGTGTTTTTGCGTTGACGCATCAAAGCATTGTCGCATTTTCACAAAAGTGGTTTGACCACTTTGTGAAAAAATACAGAAAAAAAGACTTATCGAACCTGACATCGTTTGTTATGATAAGAAAGTCAATTACCTCAATGATTTGAATATTCAGAAAAAAGAGAAAAGTTCGGAGGATGAAACATGAGTTTGCTTCGCAAGAAAGATGTCAGTGTGATGATGGACATGAAACAACATTCCAAACTGGCACGTCACTTATCAGGGTTTGACCTTATTTTACTTGGAATCGGTGCCATCATCGGTACCGGGATTTTCGTTCTGACAGGAACGGGCGCTCTTTATGCAGGACCTGCTTTACCGATCTCATTTATTATTTCCGCTATCGTCTGTGCGCTCGCAGCCCTTTGTTATGCTGAATTCTCGTCGATGATTCCCGTCTCAGGTAGTGTATATACGTATACATACGCAACGATTGGGGAAGTCGTGGCTTGGATCATCGGCTGGTGTCTCATTTTAGAATACGGACTCGCTTCGAGTGCCGTTGCGACCGGCTGGTCAGGGTACTTCCAGTCACTGTTAGCAGGCTTTGGTCTCCATTTACCGACAGCTTTAACAGCTGCTCCAGGTGCTGTACCAGGAAGCGAAACGTTCTTTAACTTACCAGCGTTCTTGATTCTGATGGTCATCACGCTCTTGCTTTCGCTTGGGATTAAAGAGACAAAACGCGTCAACAACATCATGGTACTCGTCAAAGTTGCCGTCGTCGTCTTGTTCATCGTCGTCGGGATCTGGTATATCGAACCAGGCAACTACAAGCCGTTTGCGCCGTTCGGTATGAGCGGTGTCCTGCAAGCATCAGCGATTGCCTTCTTCGCTTATCTTGGATTTGATGCCGTCACATCGGCAGCAGAAGAAGTCAAAAACCCGGGACGTAACTTACCGATTGGGATTCTAGGATCGCTTGCGATCGTTACCGTTTTGTACGTCGTGGTCTCTGCTATCATGGTCGGAATCGTTCCATTCAAACAGTTTGAAGGTGTTGATAGCCCAGTATCCCTTGCCTTAAAAGTGGCTGGCCAAGACTGGGTCGCTGGATTCGTTGACTTAGGAGCCATCGTTGGTATGACGACGGTCATCCTCGTCATGACATTTGGTCTCGTCCGTCTCTTGTTCGCGATGAGCCGTGACGGATTATTACCGAAAGTCTTCTCAGACGTCAATGAAAAGTCACACACACCAGTTAAAGCGACTTGGATTCTCGGAACGACTGCTGGTTTAATCGCTGGATTCGTGCCGCTTGGTACACTTGCTGAATTGATCAACATCGGAACACTGGCAGCCTTCTCGCTCATCTCGATCGCGGTCATCGTCCTACGCCGGACGCGTCCCGATTTGAAGCGCGCCTTTAAGGTTCCGTTCGTCCCAGTCTTACCAATTTTGTCAGTCCTTGCTTGTATCATGCTCATGTTCAACTTACAACCATTCACGTGGATTGCCTTCTTTGTCTGGACAGCCATTGGATTACTGTTGTACTTCGGATATGGACGCAAGCGTTCGAAACTCCATCAATGAATCGACTAACACCCTTGGCGACAAGGGTGTTTTTGTATGCAGGAAATGAGGCGAACGAAAGCGAAACAGCTCAGTGGAAAAGGAGGTTTTTCGATGATTCATATTCAACGCGCACCTGGCGTAAAAACGGCGTACAAAGCGATGCAGGATGGATTCCAAGATTATTTGATTCCACTGCACTTATCGGAAGCAGAATTCCAAGAGCGCATCATCGAACGAGACGGGAACCAATTGGAGCATTCATTCGTTGCCTATCATGGAGAAATACCGGTCGGTCTCTGGCTGAACGGTTGGAAGGAGATCGAGGGTCAACGCATCATGCGGTGTGGGGGACTGGGGATTTCACCACAATATCGTCGTCTTGGGATCGCGAAAGCCTTGTATCAAGCACAACTGAGCCATGCTAAAGAAATCGGAATGGATGGTCTGATGCTTGAAGTCATTCAAGGGAACGATCCGGCAATTCGCTTGTATGAATCGCTTCACTATACGATTGTTGGAGAAATCGGATATTTTCATTTAACGGATGAACGTCAAGAAGCCGCTCTGCCGACGATCGAAGAAGTGGAGTTTTTAAAACAATACCATGGACAAGGGGAATACATCTGGCAGCAAGATCCTCATGTCATGCAGCAATTACAAACGGATTATTACCAATTAGAAGCAAGTGTAGTGGCAGTAGCCGGATCATCTCTCTTGTCAGTCGTAGGTCCAGCAGAACAAAAAGCACGACATGCGACAGAAGTCGTCCGTCGTTTACCGGGCACGACCTACCATTATCAATCAACAGATGTGCAGATTTGGGAGGCGTTACGTTCTGAAGGGTGGACTCAGCGGGATTTGAAACAATACATCATGCGTCAGTCGCTATAAACAAAACCGCTGCTATTCATTTAGCGGCGGTTTTTGTAGTCTTCAATCATTCGAGCGTGAGAACCGACCAAATGATCAGGTAAGTCATCAAGCGGTACGAACTGGAGCTTGATACTCTCATCACTTTGTTTTAACGTTCCGATCGGATGTTCACCGATATAGGAAAGGGTGACGCTTTGAAAGACGTCTCCGTTCGCTAACGTCGTCACGTATTGCGGACCGGAGTAGACATCGAGTAACGTTAATCGTTCCACCTCTAAGCCAGTCTCTTCTTTAAGCTCTCGACGAGCGGTCTCTTCCGGTGATTCCGCCCATTCCATCAATCCTCCTGGTAAACCAAAGCGGGCTTGTGCTTCATTGCGTTGTTCGAGCAAAATGTGCTCATTTTGTACGACGAGGACGACGGAACCGACAAGAATGATTGGATCATGACCGATTTTTTGACGTAACTGCTTGACATAATTCATTTCAGTGCTCCTTGGTGGAACGGACAGCCGGTCACGGGCGCTGTCTGTGTTGATTTCGGAAAGAAGTTCGGTCGTTTGATTTCCGGGTCGTAATCCTTATGGAACATATGCGTCGTTGCACCACTCATCGGTGGCACGAGCCAGGACCATTCCCCGGTGACATCACGACCGCACGCTGCTTCATTTTTTTCAAAACGAGCGAACTGTTTCGCAGCCGTATGATGATCAACGATCGTAACACCGGCGCGTTCGAACGATTCAAGTACGGCGATGTTCAGTTCGACGAGCGCTCGGTCTTTCCAAAGCGAACGTTCACGCGAGGTATTCAAACCGAGTTGTGTCGCGACGAGCGGTAACAGATCGTAACGATCCGTATCGGCGAGGTTACGGGCACCGATTTCTGTTCCCATGTACCATCCGTTGAACGGGGCACACGGATAGACGATGCCACCGATTTCAAGATGCATGTCGGCAATCATCGGCACGGCATACCAGCGGACTTCGCGACCACCGAACAGATCATAGTCAGGATGTGTGATGCTGACTTCGAGCACGAGCTCATTTGGGATCGGATGCAGACTGACTTGTCCATCGAGTTCGATCAGCAGAGGCAGGATATCAAAGGGGGTACGCGCTCCGGTCCAGCCAAGTGCTTCACATTGGCGCGTCAGTTGGATGGAAGCCGGGTCGCCGATGATTCCTGTTGCGGTCTCATAACCAGCGTAGCGGATCAGTTGGTGATTATGAAGCCGGACACGTGTCGGATGGAAAATCGTGATCGTCGAGCGAATTCGTCCCTCGTTCGTCGCGAACCGGATATGCTCAAATAACGCGTCGCGGACCGCTTCGACGGTCAACGCATCTCGCGCGTCAAAGACATGGAGCTGCTCCCAAAAGAGACGTCCGACACATCGGTTACTGTTTCGCCAAGCGAGCTTGGCGCCGAACGCTAGCTCGGAAGCCGTCTGTTCGTATGTTCCTGTCCTTTCAATCGACTGGATGACTTCTTGCTGACGTCCGACCATTTCGGGGTATTGCTCTATATAAGAAGTAAAGAAGCGTTCTGCTTCGGTTTGAATGAGTGAGTACACGAATCGAAATCCTTTCTGAAAAACAAGCACGATACAATCTCTGTTCCTAGTGTACCCCGCGCAGAACCGAAGCGCCAAACTTGAATGATGTATAAGGTTGTTATAAGTTCAAAAGACTTCCAAAAGTTTAAAGGAAGTACGAAATGGGGGATAGTCTAGAGAATTAGTTGAAAGTGAGGAAATTTGTATGTCTTTAATCAAACCTGTATTTGCCCGTTTTTTTGGTGAAGCCTTTTTTGATAAATCGGCTCAGCTCGCCTATTATCTGATGTTGTCCTTATTCCCGTTCTTATTATTCGTAGTTGGGATCGTCTCGTTCTTACCGTTTACGTCCGATAACGTGCTGGATTTAATTCGACCGTTTGCTCCGGCAGAAACGTACGACTTGATTCAGCGAAACGTCGTTGGAATCTTTGATCAAGGTGGCTTCAAACTTGCCTCGATCAGTTTCCTTGCTGCCTTTTGGCTTGCTTCGATGTCGGTCCAGTCACTTGTCCGCTCGCTGAACGATGCGCTCGAAGTGACACGAAAAGCGCCATTCTGGCGCGGACTGTTGCAAGACTTCGCTTTTACGATCGGGATGATGATCATCTTACCGATTTCATTGATCGTTCCGATTTCAGAAAAGTTAACACGGCGTTTCATCAACCACTTTGCAATCGTCGCTGATTTCGTGACGAACTATTCGTGGATCTGGTTCTTATTCCGCTGGGGACTCGGGACGTTGTTCTTACTTGTCTTTTTCATCTTATTGTATCGGATTTTACCGAGTGTCCGACTAACGGTTCGTCAAGTACTCCCTGGAGCCATTTTTGCGACGATCGCTTGGCAAGTCGTTTCGGAATTCTTCTCTTACTATGCTGAGTTCGGGAGTTACGATCGTCTTTACGGTCAGCTTGCCGGAATCATCGTCTTGATGACATGGTTCTATTTATCTGCTGTCGTCCTGATGTTAGGGGGATTGATGAATGCGGAACGCATGCGTCAGAAAAAAGAGGCAAAAATCATGAAACCGCAAAAAATCAAAGAAGAAAGCGTGCGTTAATCATTGAGCACGCACAAAAGCAGCTGACGATGTGTCAGCTGCTTTTTCATTTAGGCCGTTTTAAGAATCCGGTAACCGAAGACGCTTAACAGGCTGAGTGTGAATAGAGCGAGTAAGACGAGTGACAGATAGGGAAGACCGAACACTTTGACGATGACGCTTAAGGCGACGATACCATAAAAGATTCCTAACGTCTTTTGAACGAACGGTTCATTGAAGCGATGCAAGAGTGACGCGCCGAGTGGTGAGCCGATGAACGCACCGATGATTAAAGCAATCCCGAGTGATAACGGAGCGCTGGTTCCGGAAGCAACATAACTCGTCACTCCTCCAAGAACGATCAATGTCGCAGAGGCGATACTCGTTCCGATTGCTTGTTTGAGCGGAAAACGAACCCATCCGAGCAAGAGAGGCGTCAACAAGAATCCACCGCTGACACCCATCAATGATGAGAGGATTCCGGCAGCAAGTCCGATGACGGCGAGCTTTACGATCGAAGCATGATGGACCGGAAAAGACGGACGTTCCTTTGAACGGGGACGAAGAAACTGAATCGAAAAACCAATCAGTAAAACGATGTAGAGACTCGATAAGACGACATCAGCACCAGCATGACGCTCGAGCCAAAAGACGACTGGTGTGATCAACGCAGAACCGATGATGCCGGACAGACCAATAATCCCGGCATCACGAAAACGGAATGTTTTTAATCGAAGATGTGAAAGCGTGCCGGTCACAGTCGATCCGAGTGTCAGTAACAGACTGAGGACGATCGCGGTGCTGGCTTCATAGCCGAGAATCAATAAAAGTGGGGTCAGGATGATGCCGCCACCGATTCCGAAAAAGCCGGAGAGTATGCCGATGGTTGCTCCTAACAAAATAAATGAGATATACATCATGAAACAGTCCTTCTTTCTAATACGTGATACCTTGAGTATGAAAGAGGAATACAAGATTATAAAAATGAATTAATTATATATAAATGATTATGAAATGTAATAAGGAGGGGTATTGTTGAAATTAACTGAACTCAGAACGTTCGTCACACTCGTTGAAACACGTCACTTTACAAAAACAGCGGAACAGTTATTTCTATCGCAACCGACGGTCAGTGTTCACGTCAAACGACTAGAAGAAGAGATCGGACATTCATTGTTAATACGTGATTCATTCACAATAGGGGTCGAGGTATCGGAAATGGGCTGGATTGTCTATCGCCACGCGAAAGAAATTCTTTTCCAGCTCGAACAGATGCAGTCCCAGCTGGATGAATCGGAAGGTGTCTTCCGCGGAACCTTACGGATCGGAGCAACGCATACGATTCACGAAATGTTGCTCGATAATATGATTCATCTGTTTTCAAGCGTTCATCCTAAGGTATCACTAGATATCCAGTTAATGAACCATGATCAAGTTGCAGCAGCCTTAAGACATCGTGAGATTGATCTCGGGATGATCGAAGGAGAACTGACACTTGATGGGATCAAACAAATCGTCTTTGCGAAAGATCAACTGCACATCATTGGTGCGGCTCACCTTTCGTTAAACGATGCAACGTGGATCGTTCGCGAAGAAGGATCTGCATCCCGCTATGCGCTCGACCGTTGGCTTGATGCTTCGTCAATCGTGCCCGCAAGAACGATTACAGTTGATGCCAACTATTTAGTGCGCCAACTTGTTTTTAATGGGAGTGGCATTGCAGCATTGTCGGAACGACTCGTCACGTCTTTCCCGTCTGAGTCTTTTACGCTTCATGCGAAAGGGATCTCTAAACGAACGTTTCGTTATCTGTTACCAGAGAAGATGCCCACTCGCCTTGCAGAACATTGGATCACTTTTTTACAGGCGAATTGGAAAGGTTAAATGCAAAAAGATTTCCGGACGTTCTACAATGGCGACAAAATCGGAAATCTTTTTCGTTGACTTATACCCCTATAGGTATTATTGTGTGAAATGTACCAACGAGGTATGACGCATGTCACATTTAAAAAAGGAGATGGACTTCATATGGAAAACGGTTATGAAGATCGCATCATTCATCGGATGAATCGGATTGAAGGACAAATCCACGGAATCGTTCGAATGATGAAAGAAGAGGCGTCTTGTAAGGATGTCGTCACACAACTGAGTGCGACACGTAGTGCAATCGATCGCGTCATCGGTCTCGTCGTCAGTGAGAACTTGATCGACTGTGTCCGTCAGGATGATGCGACGGAAAATCATGAACAAGCCGTTGCAGAGGCTGTTCAACTCTTAATGAAAAGCAGATAAATTTTTTTATGAATTAATATACCCATTAGGGTAAAAACTTGGAGGAATTACGTTCATGTCAGATACAAAAAAAACAACCATCGTTTTATTTAGTGGAGAGTACGACAAAGTCATGGCAGCTTATATCATTGCCAACGGTGCAGCCGCATACGATCACGAAGTCACGATTTTTCATACCTTCTGGGGTTTGAATGCGATGCGTAAGGATGAACCGATCCAGCCGGATAAAACATTCCTTGAGAAGATGTTCGGTAAGTTCATGCCACGCGGTGCTGATAAGATGCCACTCTCGAAAATGAACTTCGGTGGTGCAGGTCAAAAAATGATTAAAAACGTCATGAAGAAGCACAATGCGATGCCACTTCCAGACTTAATCGAATTAGCGAAAGAACAGGATGTCAAACTCGTCGCCTGTACGATGACGATGGATTTACTCGGTTTGAAACAGGAAGAATTACACGACGGGATTGAGTATGCAGGTGTTGCCGCCTACCTCGCCGATGCGGAGAACGGAAACGTCAATCTATTCATCTAATGATCTGAAGGAGGAGTGACGCATGGATGTACGATCGATTATCTTGTTGCTCGTCGTCGGCTATCTCGCTTATAAGATATTCGCCCCAACAAAAGGCGTCAAGCAAGTGTCGACCACGGAACTGAAGCCGTTACTAAACGACCGCAAACGATTTTATCTCGATGTTCGAACACCGGCAGAATTCAAAGGCAATCACATCAAAGGATTTAAGAACATTCCGTTACAAACGCTAAACCGTCAACTGAATCAAATCCCGAAAGACAAAGAAGTGCTCGTCATCTGTCAAAGCGGGATGCGAAGCAAACAAGCCATCAAAGTACTAAAAAAAGCCGGTTATTCAAATGTCACGGAAGTCCGTGGCGGAATGAATGCCTGGCGCTAAATCGAATCAAGAGGAGGAATTGAACATGAAACGCATGACAGCAACAGAAGTACAGGAAAAAATCGAACGTGGTGAACAACTGAACGTCATTGATGTCCGGGAAGTCGATGAAGTCAAAGAAGGAATGATTCCGGGAGCGATCCATATTCCACTCGGATTGATTGAATTCAAGATGAACGAACTCGACAAGAAAAAAGAGTATGTCATGGTATGCCGTTCTGGTGCGCGCAGTGGTCGCGCAACGACATATCTCGAAGGACAAGGATATGACGTGACGAACATGGATGGCGGCATGATGTCGTACGAAGGCGAAACGAAATAATACCCCACACCGTAAAGGAGCGAATTGTATGACTAGGATTAAATCAGATATCGTATTGGACGCCAAAGGTCTCGCTTGTCCAATGCCAATCGTTCGGACGAAAAAAACGATCAAGACGTTAGAACCGGGACAAGTCATCGAAGTCCAGGCGACGGATAAAGGATCAACTGCAGATCTCCGTGCCTGGGCAAACAGCACCGGCAATCATTATTTAGGCACGATTGAAGAAGGCGAAGTGCTCCGTCATTACGTTCGGAAATCAACAGGTGATGTCACGGAACCAGCAGCATTCGCTCAAACCGTCGACAACGCAACAGTCGAAGCAGCACGCCAAGACGACTCGATCACGGTGCTTGATGTTCGTGAACAAGCAGAATATGCCTTCGCCCATGTACCGGGAGCCATCAATATTCCGTTAGGCGAACTGGAGACACGCCATGCAGAACTGGATTCAAATCAGACGATTTATGTCATCTGCCGGACAGGTAGCCGAAGTGACATGGCATGCCGACAGCTCAGTGACAAGGGGTATACGGTCCACAATGTCGTACCGGGTATGCAGGAATGGGCGTCTGAGACGACGACACTCGTTTCAGCGAAATAATACAACAGCGTAAAGTAGAGGAGGAACGAATAGATATGGCACAAGCAATGACAGCCGCACAAGTTACAAAAAAAATCATTGGACGTGAGTCTCTGTTCATCTTAGATGTCCGGAATGAGGATGCGTTTCAAGATTGGAAAATCGAAGGAGAGAACTTCAAGTACCTCAACATTCCGTATTTTGAATTGTTGGATGGTGTCGAGGAGATTCTCGATCAGCTTCCGACGGATCAGGATGTTCTCGTCGTTTGCGCAAAAGAAGGTTCATCGATTTTCGTCGCCGATATGCTAGAAGAAGCAGGACGAGACGTATCGTATCTGTCAGGCGGTATGAAAGCATGGAGTGAACATCTAGAACCGATTTCACTCGGAACGCTGAACGAAACAGGAACTGATCAAGGCGAAGTCGTGCAGTTCGTTCGAATCGGTAAAGGGTGTCTCTCGTATATGGTCATCTCAGAAGGAGAGGCCGTACTCATCGACGCGACACGAATGACGGATGTGTATTTGGATTATGCTGCATCACGCAACGTCACAATTAAGCATGTGTTTGATACACATCTTCACGCGGATCATATTTCTGGAGGACGCGATATCGCCGAAAAAACAGGCGCGACATACTGGTTGCCGCCAAAAGATGCGACGGATGTCACATTCGATTATGCACCACTTGAAGACGGTAGTACGGTTCAAGTGGGGGATACAGCGATTGAAGTACACGCTCTTTATTCCCCGGGACATACGATTGGATCGACTTCATTCATCGTCGATCAGCGTTATTTATTGACGGGTGATATCTTGTTCATCGACTCGATTGGTCGTCCGGATTTAGCCGGTCTTGCGGAAGACTGGGTCGGTGACTTACGCGATTCGCTCTACAACACGTATCGTGATCTTTCACCAGAACTCATCGTCTTACCGGCACATTTCATGATCATTGAAGAATTGAACACGGATGGTAGTGTAGCGGAAAAATTAAGCATCTTGCTTGCGAACAATCATGGTCTCAACATCGACGATGAAGCAACATTCCGGAAAATGGTCACAGAGAACCTGCCGCCACAACCGAACGCGTATCAAGATATCCGTGAAACGAACATGGGGAAACAGACACCCGATCTTGAAACACAACGGGAAATGGAAGTCGGACCGAACCGCTGTGCGGTACGTTAAACCGAATCATAACGAACATCAAATCATTCAGGAGGAATACAACATGAAATCAGAACTCGTACTCGACGCAAAAGGACTTGCTTGTCCGATGCCAATCGTAAAAACAAAAAAAGCCATCGCTGGACTCGAATCAGGTCAAATCCTTGAAGTCCATACAACGGATAAAGGGGCAAAAAACGATCTTCAGGCGTGGGCGACATCAGGTGGTCATGAACTCGTCAAACATGAAGAAGAAGCAAGCGTCCTAAAATTCTGGATTCAAAAAGGTTAATTTCGAAAAGAGCCGATATGAGGCTCTTTTTTTTGTGGAGAAACACACAAGAACTCTACATAGTATTGAATGTGCTTCTTTTGAGCACATGCTACGACAAGACGGCAGTAGCGCGGTACAGTTAAATAAAAGAACATCCAATAGACGTCACGCGACGTAAGCTAAATAAAGGAGGCGAAGGGAGATGAAGAAACGAATGTGGACGATTGTATCAGTCATCGGTCTCATCGTCATCATGGTCGGGGGATACTTCGTGTTCCAGCAACAGCAGGCAAAATCAAGCGGCAGTAAGGAATTGAGTTATCAACCGGAAGAGACGGCGATTTTAGCCGGCGGGTGCTTCTGGTGTATGGAGCCCCCGTTCGAAGAGTTAAAAGGGGTCAAGTCCGTCATTTCTGGTTACACCGGCGGCGATGTTGAAAACCCGACGTATAATCAAGTATCAGCTGAGACGACAGGTCATCGGGAAGCGGTATTGATCACGTTTGATCCGAACGTCATCTCATATAAACAATTACTAGATGTCTACTGGCGTCAAATTGATCCGACGGATGAAGATGGTCAATTCGTCGACCGTGGTGAGTCTTATACGACGGCGATTTTCTATACGAATGAGAAACAAAAAGAAATCGCAGCGCAATCGAAACAAGAGTTAGAGAAACAACAAGTCTTCGATGATAAAATCGTCACACCGTTGATTGCGGCAGGTCCTTTTTATGAAGCGGAAGCATACCATCAGGATTACTATTTGAAGAGTGAGAAGAAATATAAGTTTTACCGGGCAGCTTCTGGACGCGACGACTTCATCAATCGCTACTGGAACGATCAGCCAAAGCTCGATCTTCCAACGTATCCAAAATTATCAGATGCAGAAATCAAAAAGAAATTAACCGCCATCCAGTACAAAGTGACTCAAGAAGACGGAACGGAACCGGCGTTTGATAATCCGTATCACGATTTGAAAGCAGACGGTATCTATGTCGATCTGATTTCTGGCGAACCATTGTTTTCATCAAACGATAAATATGATTCGAAGACAGGATGGCCGAGTTTCACGAAACCACTCGAGCCAGGTAATATCATTGAGAAAAGTGATTTTTCAATCGGCATGAAGCGGATGGAAGTCCGGAGTCGTCACGGAAATGCGCATCTGGGACACGTCTTCTCGGATGGTCCAGAGCCAACAGGACTTCGGTATTGTATGAACTCGGCTGCCTTACGTTTCATTCCAAAAGAGGAATTGAAACAAGAGGGATACGGTGAATATGTAGCAGATTTTAAATAATCATTAAAAGGCATCCGATGCTCATATGCATGGGATGCCTTTCCTTTCAAAATTGTAAGATACATCCATAAAATAAATATCCATTTTATCCAGTTACTGTTTATAATCAAGATAAAGTACATCCATCTTGAAGGAGGAACAGGCGTGAAGAAACTGGTGATTTGGGTCATGCTGAGCTGTCTGATTTTGACACTCGGAGTAGGACCTACGACAGCAAAGGCGGAAACAGCCCTTGCTAAAGCAACGCTCTTGAAAGTAGGACAAGAAACGACGCTTGAAACAGGAACGGAAGAAAAAAATACATATTGGTACCGCGTCAACCATGAAGCGGGTGTAGAAAAGACCGCGTCACACTTCGAACTATCGATTGATACGGATCAACCTGTTCAAGTAACGGCGTATCCGAGTGAAGCGATGGCTGCGGAAGACGATACGTTTGATCGTTACCGGACAGAGGCGGAGCCAGATGAAAAAAACCTTACAAAATTAGCCGTTCCATATGCATGGGATGGACCGTATTATGTCAAAGTCGAATATTACCCGAACATCGAAGAAGGTAAGACGACGAAAGCCGCTCATGTCAAGTTGACGTATAACAATGTCAAATTACCTGTCGAGTATGAGCCAATCAATGACATCAGCTGTATGGCGGAAGAAGCACTCAAACAAACAAAAGAAGAAAAGCCGATGCTCGCACTCATGCACTCGATCCAAAAGCAAGTATTGAGCCAATCGGATGCAGGACGTGCTTTGACATCGCTTTACTACAAAGCGTCACCTTACGTCGTCAAAACGCTTTTATTCAATAAAGAAAAGCGTCAACAAGCATATGAAGATTTAAAAACATTGAAGCCGGCGATGGAATCACTCGTACGTGGAACATCGTACACGTTGACGAAAGCCGATCAACAAGCTGTCGATCGTCTCTACAAATTATCACGTGAAGCATCACCTGCTGTGATTGCGGAAGAGATTGATGGATATGCCAACAAAATGGATGTCTCTAAATTAAGTGGAAGCAAATTGAACGAAACATTCCAGTCACTGGGAATGAACATTCAATCAAAAGAAGCAACACGTTATATCGTTAAATTAAAGCCAGGTAAAATGAACCGTTCGATGAAGATTGCGGGTGTTCAGGCAACGGATGTGGAACGTTTATCCCTTGGTAATGCGGGAGACTTCGTCATCGTGACGGAAGACCCAACTGTCAAAGGTCAATCGGCAACCGCATTAAAACAATCGCTCAACCGTTCGTCAGCTGTTGAGTACGTCGAGAAAATTCAGACGTATCGCGCAACGAAGGACATCAACTTCGATTATCAATGGGCTGTCAACAAAAAGACCGTCTTTGAGCAATTCGATAACGTTGGGATCGGGTTTGAAGCGTTCCAACAACGTTTCGGTTCGAAGAAGTTAGCGCCTGTTAAGATTGCAGTCATCGATACAGGTGTCGATTATCGCTTGAAGGACTTACAAGGAAAAGTTGATATCGCAAATGAAAAGAACTATGTTTCCGTCAACGGTGACGGGGATGCGATTGATGATAACGGTCACGGAACACACGTAGCGGGCGTCATCGCAGCAACGATGAACAACGATTACGGGATCCAAGGAATTCATCAATCGGCACAAATTTTGCCGGTTAAAGTCTTGAATGCAAATGGCGAAGGCGAAACAGACGCGATTGCACTCGGGATTAAATATGCAGTCGATCATGGCGCAAAAGTCATCAACATGAGTCTTGGTGGCGGTGAGAGCCGGACGATGGCGTATATGATGGAATATGCAGCTAAAAAAGGTGTAACAGTTGTTGCCGCTTCAGGAAACGACTATGACATGATGGTCGGTTACCCAGCGAACTCGGAATATGCGATTTCTGTCGGAGCGACGAATCCGCTCGGAATGGTTGCTGATTATTCGAACTATGGTATCGGACTTGACGTCGTGGCACCAGGATCAAAAGTCGCTAGTTTAATTCCAGACGGTAACACGGTGTATATGGATGGAACAAGTATGGCTTCGCCACACGTTGCAGCAGTAGCAGGTATCTTGAAGTCACTGAACCCGAAACTGACACCAACACAAATCGAACAGATCTTGCGTAAGAGTGCAGAGCCACTTGCGTTTGAAAATCCAAACGACTGGTTCGACTTTGAAGAAGATGAAGATGGGGAGAAGATGGAACCTGAATTCCCAGCTTACGTCAGCCCAGTCTCTGGATACGGAAAAGTCAGTATTCCCCGCGCGATCTCTCAGTTGAATTTGAACGGGAATGTCAATGACGTCTATGATAACCAATTGTTTGTCTCTGGAACAGTCAAGACAGGAACGAAAGTTGAAGTGTGGGCAGCACTCGTAACGAAAGATAAGAATGGTAAAGAAACGACGACGAATAAAAAGCTAGCTACAACAACGGCTCAAGCAGGAAAATACAGCGTCAAGATTCCGCGTCAAAACCAAAAGACGGTCTTGACGGTTCGCTATGCGAATGGACTAGACGTCACGTCGGAACGGACAGAAGTCCTTCCTGGAAAAGCACCAAAAGCACCGAAGGTCAAACCGGTTCTTGCTGGTGCGACAAAAATGACAGGTACAGCTCTCGCTGGCGGTACGATTACAGTCAAAGATGCGAAACAAAAGAAAGTCGCCACAGCAAAAGTTGATGCAAAAGGTCATTTCAGTGCGAAATTACCAAAACAAGTCGGTGGTTCAAGCTTGATCGTTACAGTGACGGATATTGCCAAACGCACAAGTAAACCAACGATCGTAAAAGTCCTACCAGCACCAACAGCACCCAAAGTGAAATCAGTCTATGCCGGACAAACGAAAGTAACCGGGACAGCTGAAAAGAAATTGAGTGTTTATGTAAAAGATGCGAAGAAAAAAGTCATCGGAAAAGGAACAGTTTCTGCAAAAGGCAACTATTCTGTGAAAATTCCGAAGCAAAAAGCAAAAGCGAAGCTTTCCGTCTACGTTAAGAATACGCGTGGTCAAGTGAGCCCTGTGACTTCTGTGACAGTGAAGAAAGCAAAAAAATAAGCGGATAAAAAGACCTTTTTTCGGGTACATTCCGAGAAAAGGTCTTTTTTTGTATATCCTAGCTGTTGCTTCGAAAGCGTTTCTATTATATTTAAAGAAACAAATGAAAAAGCATCATTCGATGAATGATGAGGAGGATACATTCATGGTGAATTGGATTCGGCGACGAATCGGTCGGCAACTGCTGACTGTTTTTTATGCGGTACTGATCGTAGTATCGATTACTTCGTTCTTTGTCTATGACTATATGGAAGGACGAATCGAAACATCAAAACAGAATCTCGAGACGATCAGTGAACAAAATCGCCGGGCCAATGATTTGTGGGACAATTGGCAAACGGTCCAGTTTGGATTGCGAGGATTCGTCATTTTTGGTAACCAAGAACGGTTTGATGAGATTCAGGCGCTCCGAACAGATATCAAAAGTGAGACGGATTGGTTCATGCGAAACGCAAAAACGGATGAAGAAGAAGAATTCGCAGCGCAAATGACGAATTTATATGAGTTATACTATGATGCCTTGTTCCCGTTGACCCAGTCTTACGTCAATGAAAAAAAGGCGAATCGGATCAATGAGGACTTCTTACAGGGGGACAGTCTGTTTTCTTTGCCGATTGCCGAGCGTCTTGTTGATCAAGGGCGATTAAAGCCAACTGCCGATGGTTCGATTGATATTACGCCAGATATTGAAAAAGCATCTGCAGCACTTGAGGAATACCGGACGAATCTCAGCAAACAACAAGAAACGGCTGTCGGTGAACTTCGGAGTGAGGTCGCAAAATCACAATGGATTTGGATCTCCAGTATTGTTGTGCTCATCGCCTTCATTCTTTTATTCGTGCACCCGTTCCTTCGCCGGATGACACGACAATTACTACGCTTAATCGATGATAATCAGAAGCTCGCTCGGAAAGAACCGATTAAGATTGATAAAGCTGCCGAGCAGCGACCAGACGAAATCGGATTGTTGCGCGCAGCCTTTAATCGGATGGTCGTGACGACAAATGCCCATACGGATGCGATGCAAGGCAAAAACGAAGAGTTGCAGGCGCAAAGTGAAGAGTTGCTCGCGCAACAAGAAGAACTGCAAGCGCAACAAGAAGAACTCGAAGAAGCGTATCAAACAACGAAAAAGAATGAGGAAAAGCTCCGATTGCGTAGCGAATTGACCGAGGCGCTTGCTGTTCGTGAAACCGTCGAATCGTACCCGGCAATCGTTCAAAAGATGATCGATATCACCTCTTCGGAGTACGGTGCCCTATTGCTCTATGAAGAAGGACAGTTCATGGGTGCGACGACGAATGGGATGACGATGGATTATTTAAAAGTTCTTTTGAAAGATGAGATGTCCGTCATCAATCGATCGGTTCGGGAGATGAAATTCGTCCAATCGGAAAAACGGGTGACGCGTCAAAAAGACTATCCATATTCATTTAGCACGTATGAAGTGACGATTCCTATCGAAGATCCAGAAACGCATGAATTGATTGCAGCCATCTATCTGGTTCGTTATAAATCTGCCTATAAAGGACAGCAGTTAACGGATATTCGCGAGTTCGCGCAACAGATGACGTTATCGCTCCTACGAACGCGTTCTTACGAAGGGATGCGTCAAGAAAAAGAAAAGACCGAGCAAGTGTTGGACTCAATCCGAGAAGCAATCATTTATCTTGAGGATGGAAATGGAGAATTATACGTCAACCGTCCGTTGTTTGAGTTAATTCCAGAACTACAATCGGAATTTACGGTAGATCGAACGTTACCGTCGAGTGAGTACGTCATCAATGTAATGCGTCAGTTGGTGGATGACGTCGAAGCCTTTAATACGTATCTAGATTTGATTCGTTCCGGTGAGATTTCACCGGACAAGGTCCGATTTGATATTCGAAACAACACCGCTCATCTCGAAGTCTACGCGGAACGTATTGATGTTGTCGGAGGATGGAAGGGAATCATCCTCGTCTTACGGGATATTACCCGGGAAACAGAAGCCGATCGTCTCAAAACAGAACTCGTCTCGACCGTATCGCATGAGTTACGAACACCACTCTCATCTATTTATGGTTTTACAGAGTTGATGCTGAATCGAAAGATCGATGACTCAAAACAGCAGAAATATCTAGCGACGATCCATAATGAGACGGAACGGTTATCGAACCTCGTCACGGACTTCTTAGACGTTCAGCGAATGCAGTCGGGTGGACAGTTGTACCAAATGGCACATCTCGATTTGTTTACCCTAACTGAACAAGTGATGTCCTTGTATGACGCTTCAAGTGAACAGCACGATCTCCATTTGCAGTTGCTCAGCCCGGATCGTCCATTCATTTTAGGAGATGAAGACCGGATTAAACAATTAATGAGTAACTTGATCAACAATGCGATCAAGTATTCTCCAGATGGTGGGCGCATAGATGTCTGGATTGATACGAAAGACGATCAAGCCATCATTGAAGTGAAGGATGAAGGAATCGGGATTCCGCATCATGCCTTTGCTCACTTGTTTGATAAATTCTATCGTGTCGATAACTCGGATACACGTCGAATCGGTGGAACGGGACTCGGTTTATCGATTTGTAAGGAAATCGTCAAAGAACACGAAGGCATCATCCATGTCGAATCTGAAGTTGGCAAAGGTAGTCGATTCATCATCGTGTTACCGCTCAGTCTAAGTGAATCCATTGAGTCGACAGAAAAGAATCGACGTTCTAGTTAAAGAAAACGTGATACGTTCCAGTTAAACCGTGTTCAGACCGCTTAGGTGTGAACACGGTTTTTGGTTGTTTTTAAAATGAGTAATCATGCGAAAAAAAGATTTTAATAAAATAAAAAAAGAGTGAATAAACAGCAATCCTGAACCGATATACCTATAGGACAAACGAACTATGGTTAAAAAAGGAAAGGGGGAATCGTCATGTATCAGAGATGGTTGGGAGTCGTTATGGGCTGGTTGCTGTTTCATATCGGCTGGGTGACGTATGTAGGCACGGATACGGTAATCGGACAAGTCGTCAACAGTCTGTTCACGATCGGTGGCGTAACCATCTCCCTCTATTTGATTTGGCGGGCACAACGACGCCATACAAGACGCCCTTTTACTTACCGCTTATTTCTTCTATTATTATTCGCTAATGCGATGCTTGGTATAGGCGAATGTGGACAACTTCTATACTTTCTCCGAGAATGGACGCGAACAGAACCGTTTGATTGGATCGACTTGATCTTCAGTCTTCAAATCTTGATCTATATCATTGCTTTCGGTTATTTCCTACGTAATCGACGACAAGAAGTCAATTTACGGGTCTTTTTGTTCGATGAGTTCATCATTTTAGTCGTTGCTGGATCGCTCTCGTGGCACTACTTAGTGACACCCTATTTAGAAGCAAATGCCTTGCTGACGATCGAAACGCTTTTATGGCTTCGTTATCCGATCGGTGATTTATTGTTGCTCGGCGGAATGATTGTCTTATTCTTTGGTTTGATGAAACGTGGTAATGGCGGATCGTTATTATTGATTCTACTCGCATTTCATTTTCAATTACTTGCCGACCTCCTATACGTCGTCCTAGAACGATTTGATTATCCATTTCCTTCGAGTTGGCTCGATCCGTTATGGTTAGCGACTGTCATGATCGTCGGGCTTGCCGCATATCGCTTTGACGCTGAAGAAGCGCTCGTTCCTCTTGACGTCACACGGAGATGGATCGATGTCTTACGTTTAATTACACCTTACTTATTCTTATTGATTCTATTCGTGACGATGGCACGGCAAACGATTAGTTGGAACGGTTTGACGATTGGTCTGATGATTGCCATACCGTTGTTGATTTCCCGTCAAATCCGGATTGTCGTTGACAATCAACGGTTGCGCGAAAATCTCGAAGCGAAGGTGGAAGAGCGAACGGAAGCATTAGCAACTGCCATGGAGGAGATGCGGCACATGGCATACCACGATGCCTTAACAGGGTTACCGAATCGGTATCTGTTTGCGCGACTGTTCCAAGATGCCTTGTACCGGGCGGAAGCGAGTGAAGGACAAGTCGGATTATTCTTTATCGATATCGATCACTTCAAAGAGATTAACGATACGTACGGTCATCGCGTCGGAGATCAACTCATCGTCGATGTCACGACACGCTTACAAAAGAAATTACCGCCCAATACAGTCATTTCAAGACAAGGCGGAGATGAGTTCGTCGTCTTATTGTTTGACGTTGAACAAGAAGCAGAAGTGGTGCAGTGTGGAGAACATCTCGTTTCCTTGTTCCAACAGCCGTTTCACCATGGCATCATTCCACTTCCCGTAACGGCAAGCATTGGTGGAGCGATCTATCCTGCGCATGCAGCCTCTCGATCAGACTTGATCGAGCAAGCAGACCTAGCGATGTATGAGGCAAAACGTCGCGGGAAGAATCAATTTTGCTTACATGATCCAGCGATAACGAACACCTGAACGCCGTCACATGCAAAAACACGCTCGTATGCTGAACCTCATCGGATCAGTCGTACGAACGTGTTTTTTTGATACCTATCATTTCTTTTGCGTGCGTGCTAAGAATGTTTCAATGACTTCTGGATTCGTCACAGCTTGATTACATGCATCGCTGTCGATGCACATATGATGACCAATCGTCTGATGCTGTTCAGCTGAACGACGTGTCGTTGCGGTTACGAGCGTGATGTCACTATACGTATGGCAAATCGCACAGATCCCTTTTTGGATCGATGGCAGATAGGTTCCCTCGACGCCGATCCATTGACCGTCCAAAGGATAGACGAAGTATTTTTTTCGATTCCCGGTATCGTTCCAGCTTAAAAACGTCGTGTGAGCCCATTCAAAGGAGTGAAGTGGCGGAACATGTAACTTTTTCGTTTTTTTGAAGAGCTGACGGATGCGTGATTCAGAAATGCTCGGAAACGGTTGGACGAATGGTTCGACGTGTGCTAAATATGCGAGGAGATCCTGTTCAGATTCGGCGTCACGAATGTTCGTCAACAGCGCTTCCTGTTCCGGTGTAAGTACGGGCAATAGATCAAATATCTTTTCAGCGGCACTGTACCGGACAGCATCACGAACATCCGGATCATGAACGGCAGCGAATTGATGTTGCAACAGGTCAACTTGATTCCGAATGAAATTGTATTGAAACGGCATTAAGAACGCGTTCATTCTCGTTCCTCCTTTTCTTTTCATCGTACCGGAATTTGGTAAGAGAACAAAGCGACATTTTTGTTTTTCTGCCTTCTGCAACGGGAATTGAATAACAGAATGAACGAGGAGGTGAAGGAGGTGTGCAATTTTTAACGTTTTTACGCCTCATGAATATAGGAGCATTCCTCTTTGCATTACTAGCGCGCGTCGTTTGGTCAAATCCGGTCACCATTCCTGAGTTACCTCTTGTTCCAGCACCTTTTTATGATGCGATTACAGGTGTCGTGTTTACGACGTTGTTAATTTGGTGTATTCGACCGGTCCGGGCTTTTCCAGCGGATCGAGAACTGATTGAAGACATCGGGGGATGGCTCGCGTTATCGCTCCTGACACTTGGCGTTAGTAGTATGACCGGACCACCGTGGGAACTCGTCTGGACTACGATTTCATTCATCAGTCTTTGTTTAGTCTATATGAAAATTCAGTATCATCCTCGGCGCTCGCCTTGGATGCGCTCCCCATTTTCAGTATTACTTGCCTGGATGAGTACGATGCTGTTGATTTTACCATTTCGGATCTTATCGGATTTTCAGTTCACTTCGCTATTCGGTCTTTCCGAACAGCAATGGAGTACGATTGCACTCATCGTAGCGATTATCGGAGGACTATTGTTTGTCGTCATTCATTCCGATTGGGTATTCGGTCTCGCGCTCGTCTGGTATTTGATTGGATTGTACTTTAACGATCGCCTCTTTCTTCTGCAACAAATCGTAACAGGGGTCGGAATCATATGTGTTTTACTCTTGTGCTATTACGTCTTCTATAAACGGCAACGTCTTTTTCGACAGCAATCGCCGAAGTCTTCTTCGTCCTAGTCATGTTTTAGATGAATTTGGGGTATATCTCATATAGTTGCTATAAAAGGGGGAGACGTGTGTCATGGGAAAAAAACAATGGATTGGTGTCTATCAAAATGAGACGGATTTGATTCGAAAAATTGAGGATCTACACTTTGCTGGTTATCTAGAAGAAGATTTGTATGTCGTGTTGCAAGACAAAACCGATATGGCGATGTTACGCGGGCAATCAGCAGCGCAACTCGTCTCTGGAAAACGGACGCTATTTGAGCGATTTACAGGCAAACCGGCTTCGGCTGAGGAAATTCAAACCGCCTTCACGGAACTCGGATTACCGGAGTCGGATATTCGTCAACATGTCTTACGTGTCCAGCAAGGTGAGTATGTCCTGTTAGCAGACGAAGCAGGTGCAGCACGTCCTGCACCGGAACCAAAAAGTATTTTGGAGACAGAACCAGAAGGGATCGAGGCAGAACGAAAACTCGATCACGAAAACCGCGCCCTCGAAAATGAAAATGACCGGATGCTGTAAGAGAGTCGTGCAGAAAGGATGATGCTTGATGGAGAGCCAGTATCATACGATTTTAGTGGCAGTCGATGGATCAAAGACGGCAGATCTTGCCTTTGAAAAGGCAGTGAAATTCGCCAAACTCGATCATGCCAAACTCGTCATCGCCCATGTCATCGATATTCAGACATTTGCTAATGTACGTGCCAATAAGCGTTTCATTGATCAAAACGTCACGGAATATGCACAAGGACTGCTCGATCGTTACGAGAAGCGGGCACGAGAAGCAGGCGTCGAGACAGTTGAACTGGTCATCGAAAATGGCTCTCCAAAAACATTGATTCCGAAGGTCATCGCACCACGTGTCGGTGCTGGGTTGATCGTCTGTGGGGCGGTCGGGATGAATGCGATGGAACGCATCATGATCGGGAGTGTCTCTGAAAACATCTCCCGTTATGCAAAATGCGATATCTATATCGTCCGTCCGAAAACCTTGAAGTGACATAAAACAGCACACATCGGTTGATGTGTGCTGTTTTATGTCATGTTAAAAAATAATAGAAGATGCCTAATAAAATCAAAATGATCGGAAGAAAAATGAAATACATCCAAGACATGTTTTTGGCCGAAGTTTTGTGGTCATACTTTTCTTCTGCTGGTTGCTTGGCAATCCGTAACGTAAAGACAAGACCTACGAGACAGATGACTAACGCAATCCAAAACAAAGTCAACATAAGCATGCTCCTCTCTTCCTTTATCATACAGAAATTGGTCATGTTCTGCATCGGTAAGTTGTGACAGTTTAGAGTTGACAGACTTCTAGTTGAGGGGCTAAACTAACTTCATAAGTTTAGGGGGTAAACTAAAAATGAAAGACAATTTACGTGAAGCAGTCCTCCTGTTTGAAGAAGTCATGATCCACGGAACAGAACGCGTGTTGAAGTCGGTCGAAGCACCCGTTTGGCAAATGTATTCACCGGAACAACTTCATGTGTTGAAGCTCGTCGGAAAATATGGACCGATTTCGTCTGGGCGTCTCGCGGCAGTGCAGGGTGTTCACAAAAGTGCCATCTCGAATCGGCTGAAAAAGTTGACGGAAAAAGGTCTCGTCATCGTCGAACGACGAGAAGACGACCACCGGACGAAGTATATCTCACTGACGGAATCAGGTCGGTTAGTGGCAACTGAAGCGGAGCAAGAAATCTATACGTATCTTGAAAATTTGATTGAAGGAAAGGTCGAGGAAGAAGAAATCATCCAGTTCATCGAAACCTTTAAGAAGATCAAAGAGATTTTGCAGTTGAACGACTAAAGACAGAATCGAAGGAAGAGGAGAATCGGATATGCGACAAATCGTCAAATGGCGTTGGGCAATTCTTGCGTTATTGCTCATCGTCACAGTAGGTTTACTATTTACGGCACCAAACTTGGCTAAACAAGCAGAAGAAGCAGGTGCGATTCAGCTTGCAAATGATGCCGATTCACAACGGGCAGCTGACATTTTAGAAAAAGCGGGGGCAAGTGAAGAAACCATTTCTCTCGTCATTCCGCTCAAAGACAAAGTCAGCGATGCCGATCGAACATCAATCGGGCAAATCGTTAAGGATTTAGAAGCACTTGATCGTCCGGTTACGGATGTGTTGGATCCGTTTGAAAACAAAGAGACGGAAGGACAGCTCGTCTCAAAAGACAAAAAGACAGTTCTCGTGCCAATCACGGTCGACGGTTCGCAAGAAGAGATCGTCAAACTGGCAAAACAAATCCGGACGGACCTCTTACCAAAGGATCAAACGATTTATCTAACGGGTGAAGCGTTAATCAATGATGACGTCAATACGAGCTCGCAAGAGGGACTGAAGCGAACGGAACTGATTACGGTCGGATTGATTTTCGGACTGCTTCTGCTCGTCTTCCGTTCAGTCGTCACACCGTTCGTCCCACTCGTTGCGGTTGGGTTTACGTACCTGATCAGCCAATCACTCGTCGCCTTTTTCGTCGATTGGTTCGGCTTCCCAGTATCGAACTATACGCAAATCTTCCTCGTTGCCATCCTGTTCGGGATTGGGACGGACTATTGTATTTTGCTCCTGAGCCGGTATAAGGAAGAGTTGACGGCAGGACACGACGTTGAGACAGCAATCGTCAACACGTATAAGACAGCAGGGCGTACGTTACTAATCAGTGGTCTCGCTGTTCTCGTCGGCTTCTCGGCGATTGGATTTGCGGACTTCCCGATCTTTAAATCGTCGGTCGCTGTTGCAGTCGGGATTGCCGTACTCTTGCTTGTCTTGTTTACACTTGTTCCATTCTTCATGGCGACATTAAAAGAAAAGCTATTTTGGCCATCGAAGAAGGCGGCGAGTCACCAAGACAGTAAACTGTGGGCACAGTATGGTGGACTATCGATTCGTCGTCCGTTGCTTGCGATGATCATCGTTGCGATCATCACGGTTCCGACACTCTTTACGTATGATGATGACCTTTCGTTTAATACCGTCGATGAGATTGGTGCGAAGTATGAGACGGTAAAAGGACTCAATGCGATTTCGGATGGATTTGGTGCAGGTGAGTCGCTCCCGGTCAACGTCATCCTGAAGAGTGACGATGATTTGATTACTGAAAAAACAGTTCCTTATGCGGAACAACTCAGTCGCGAACTGGTGAAGATTGACGGGGTCAAATCGGTTCGTTCGATTTCTCGTCCGACAGGCGAAGTCATCAATGATTTCTACGTCGATCGTCAATTAAAACAAGTTGCTGATGGTATGAAGAAAGCTACCGCCGGTCTCACGGATGTTCAGTCTGGTCTGACGACGGTGGAAGATAATTTGAATGGGATTACAGGACAGCTACCAGCAGGAGACGCGGCTTCAGCGGGTGCGAGTCAGTTGCAACAAGCAGCAGACGGACTTGGGCAAATTAACCAACAGTTGACGCTCGTCGGTCAAGGTCTACAATCGACCCAAAACATTCCGCAAACCGTCGGAACGTTGAATGCCTTGTCTGGTCAATTGAGCCAAGTTCAAGCCGGCATCAGTCAAGCAGCAAGTGGGATTGCGTCTCAAGGTGCGCAAGCCGGTCAACTTGGAAGTGGGTTGACGCAACTCGCGGACGGTGTCGGTCAAGCGAACGCAGGATTGACGAAAATTGAAAGTGGTCTTGAAGACATTTCTGATCTTCTGACCGAGATGGGACAAGCGACATCGATTCGGGGGACAGGTGTGTTCGTTCCAAAAGATACGCTGTCGGATAAAGCCTTTAAACCAGCAATTGATCGTTACGCGATCGATCAACAGACGGGATTGAAGTTCGAAGTCATTCTCGAAGATGATCCGTATTCGCCGGAAGCGATTCAAACCGTCGCTGCCATCAAAGAGACGACAGCGAAGACAATCAAAGGGACACCGTTTGAAGACAGCACCGTTGCATATGGTGGGATTTCAAGCGTCAACAGTGATTTAAATGATACGTCGAAAGCCGATTTCAAACGAACAGTGACGGTCATGCTGATCAGTCTCTTCGTGATTCTAGCAATCATGTTCCGTTCGTTGATCATGCCGTTGTTCATGATCGGTTCGTTATTGCTGACGTATTATACGTCGATGTCGATCGCAGAGCTGATCTTCGTCAACGGACTCGGATATGACGGTATCAGTTGGGCCGTTCCGTTCTTCGGATTCGTTATGTTGATTGCCCTTGGTATCGACTACTCGATTTTCCTACTCGACCGTTTCCGGGAAGAGACCATCAAGGGACTCGATACGAAGGAAGCGATGTTCCTGTCGATGAAAAAGATGGGGTCTGTCATCATCACGGCAGCGATCATCCTCGCAGGAACCTTCGGAGCGATGATGCCGTCTGGTGTCTTGAGTCTCGTTCAAATCGCGACGATCGTCATCACAGGTTTACTCTTGTATGGTTTGATCGTCTTACCACTCTTGATTCCAGCGATCACGGTATCGTTTGGCAAAGGGGTCTGGTGGCCGTTTCGACCAAACGCTAAAAAATAATAACTAACCAGACCGGGTTCGTCTTCTAGATGAACCCGGTTTTGTCATGACGTATACTAAAAGCAGATGATAAGGAGGTAGAGCATGCAACACTTCAAACAACTAACTTCACGGATTTGGTATCAGACACCGGTCAGCGAGACGGACCGCCCGATTCTCGCCGTCGTACGTGGGGAAAATCATCAATTGATGATCGATGCGGGAAACTCGTCAGCTCATGCAGCACTATTCTTAGAAGAAATGAAGAAACACAATCTTGGATCACCTGATTTATTGGCATTGACCCACTGGCACTGGGATCATATTTTTGGGATGAAACATCTCGGTCTGCCGTCAATCGCGACCAAGCAAACGATCGAACGAATGAAGGAGATGCAACCATACGCTTGGACGGATGGAGCGTTACAAGAACGAATGGATCAAGGCATCGAGATTCCGTTTTGTGCGGACGCGATCAAGCTCGAGTTCGGTTCGACACGTGATATCGAAGTCGTTTTACCGACGATCGGCTTTGAAGGACAACTGGATCTTGATTTGGGCGGGGTACACTGTCAGTTGATTGAAGTCGAAAACGATCATTCCCCGGGAAGTCTACTCGTCTACATTCCGGAAGAACGTGTCGTGTTCTTAGGCGACGCGATGTATGCCGATATCTTTTCACCGAAGTGGAATTATACGGTCGAACGGACGACGCGTTTACTAACGACACTCGATCGTTTAGATGCCGACTATTATATCTGGTCGCATGGAGAAGCGATGCCGAAGTCGGAATTTGAAGAAGAGATCAACATGTTGCGTCGAGCCATTCGCGTAACAGAAGCGACCGGAGGACGACTGAAGGACATGCGGACCTTATATGCAGAAGAGACAGGACGACCGTTGACAGAAGATGAGACCGAAACATTGATTTATTTCGCAAATGGAACGAAATGACAGATCATAACAAGGGATTGGATACGAGACGTCGAAAAAGAGAAGTACTACGAGCTTGTTAAAGGGAGCGGTACTACATGACGAAGCAAAGATTCGAACGAGATGAAACCGTCGATCGCGTCTTTTTTGGGAAAACGGGCATCTTCTCATTTTTAATCATCGTCGGAGGCATTCTATATCTACTATATGATTTGTATTTACAATGACCGGGACGCATGCGTTCCGGTTTTTTGAATTCAGGGGAGTGCACGAAAACCAGATATTGGGTAATAACTTGCGTGAGGCTGTTCGAGAAGGTGAGAGGAGATGTCGGATGAAACGAATTCAAATTGCGGATTTTGATCGACGCATGCCATCGATTGAACTGGTCGAAAAGGATGATCACTATGAAGCGATGCTTGTTCCGAGTTATGACCATACGTATCCTTCGACACAAATCCGGACGATCCGCTTAGCGGATATCTCCGTCAATCTGATTGTGACTCCGCAAGAAACACTGCTTGTTTCTGCGCTTTTTCATAAACCGGTTCAAGTGACGGATATTGTTTCCTGGATGCAATTGTATACGATTAGTTTTGCCCAGTCGGATGATACTGGTTATTTCGTCGAACAAGCGGATGAAATTTTAGAAGTCGTCTTGTATCAGAAACATCCGATCGTCATCGCGACACGTGGTCAGGATCGATTGTATTACGATACGACGAGGGCGATCGAGGTCCGACGGGCGATGAATGAATCGGTCGGCGAGCGTCCGTTGCTTTATTTGAATGGGGAAGCCTGGTACGGTGTTCCACGTCTGACGTTTAATCGCATGAAGGATGAGTTACACGTCAACGGCACATTTTTATATGCGGACTATATGGATGCACACCACGGAAAAATCGGTTTCTTTCGCGAGAATGATCCGTCTCAACCGATTGTTTTGCTGGTCGGTCAAGCCATCGTTGAAATCGAACTGACCGAAAATTCGGACGGTTCACGTGTCTTGATCTTGGAACAACCATACGACGAAGCATGAAAGTGCACAAAAACCGTTCAGCAGATGAACGGTTTTTGTGTGAGACCGTGAAATCCCTTACAAAATATGCGAAGATAGTAAAGAGACAGACCAAAGGGGTTGAGGGGGACATGGCGAAAGAAACACCGCGTAATTCTAAATGGATGCGTTCTTATAATCGAGCACTCGTCTTGCGACTGATCCGGATGCATCAACCGATTTCGCGGGTCGAGTTAGCACAACGGACGAACTTGACGAAGCCGACGGTATCAAACATCGTCAGTGAATTGATTGCAGAACAACTCGTGACGGAGCGAGAGCTTGGGGTATCAAATGGGGGACGAAAACCGATCATGCTCGAACTCGTCGCAACAGAGCAATACGTCATCGGCATCGATGCAACAAGTCACCAATTCATCGGTGTCGTTGCGGATTTAAGTGGGAACACGATTCATGAGTCCGAAGCCGTGGGACGCTTTGAGACGAATGAAGAACTGATTGAAGCAATCGGTCGCTTATGCGAGACCTTGATTGCACAGACAAAAGGACGGGGAACGATTCACGGAATCGGGATCTCCGTCCACGGGATGGTCAATCCGGAGACAGGTGTCATTCTTTTTGCTCCACGATTCCATCTGCATGACGTTGAGTTGAAGGTACAACTCGAAGCACGTTTTGACTATCCTGTCTTCATCGAAAATGATGTCCGGGCACTCGCTTCGTTTGAGTTATTGTTCGGTGAAGGCGTCGGGGTCGAACAATTCTTCTATCTCTATGCTGGGGAAGGGATCGGGGGTGCTTATGTGCTCGACGGACAGCTTGTCGACGGACAACATCATATTACGGGAGAGGTCGGACATATGCGCCTTGATCTCGATGGTCCGATTTGCTCGTGTGGGAACCGAGGATGTCTTGAAGCGTTGGCAGGCGAAAAAGCATTATTACGGGATTATGCTGTCGTTGATCCACAAGTCTCGACGCTTGCTGATTTGCGCAAGCGGTTGAACGAGGGAGACGAGCAGGCGGTTCGTGCGTATGAACGGGCGGGGGAATATATCGGAATCGGTGTCTTGAATACGATTCATCTTTTGAATCCACGCCGGATTTTACTTGGGGGACCGATGTTCGAGCTCGCACCTACGATCGTTGATCAAATCAAGGAACGGGTCGAGCACACGGCGTTGACCGCTGCTTCACGTGAAACCGATGTCAAGATGGTCCCGTGGGGTGAAAAACAGGGAGCACTCAGTGCAGCGGCCCTTGCAACGAACAGTTTATTTCAAACGATTTAATGAGCCGATTCCGTGTCTTGCGAACCAGCAAGAGATGGAATCGGTTTTGTTATTCAAAAATAATTTAATGAAACCGTTTACAAATTAAAAAGTGATGTGCTATAGTCGATGTAAAGTTAGATAATAAATTTAATTTACTAAGTTCATGGTCAACTAAGTGGAGGTGGATGCAGGTTAGCAGGGGCTAATCAAGCTGAAGCAGGAAAGGGAGGCATCGCGCAATGGAACCATACGATCCATGGGTTTCGTACCGTGAAGCTTTCGGGCGTTACGGAGCAATCCGCGGTTTTTATTTTCATCGGTCAACGCAACAGATGACAGAACAGGGTCCAGGCGATGTCCCGACAGACGAGCAGGATATCGTGCTCGTCCGACCACGACGTGACGGTGTGTTTCAATTCCGGATGTCATCGGTACAAGGGGTCCTGACGATCCGTTCATCCGAGCTACACATTCGAAAAAATGAGAGCGGATACATTGAATTACGCGCACTCATGCAACACATGCGCTCTGCCGGTTGTTTAACGCTCGGTGGGGAGTTATATCTCTTCGTCCGACCGGACGTTGATACGCTGGCGTACCGTCTTCGATTGATTGCCCGCGTATTGATTCAGCTACAGGGAATGCCGATTCAGACGAAAGTGATCGAAGAATGGTGCAAACAAGCACAAATTGAAGGGGAACACGCTAGACGATACGCTTGACTACTTACACATAAAAGGGGAGCTCTTACATGAAATTCAAAAAAACGAAACTCGTTGCTGCAGCATCAGTCCTAACATTATCCGCATTCCTTGCTGCTTGTGGTGGCGAAGACGAGCAACAAACGAAAACGAAAGACGGCAAGACGATCGTCACATGGTGGGGCTGGGCGCCACAACCAGAAGCGGGGAAAGCAGTCGTTGATGCGTTCAACGAATCGCAAGACAAATACGTCGTTCAATTCAAACGCTACAGTGAAGACTATGAAAAACAATTACAAGTCGCGATGTTGTCAGGTAAGGGTCCAGACATCATCGGTCTAAAAGAACCGATGATCCAGCAGTACAAGGATCGTGTCGTACCCGTTGATTCGTACATGGATAAAGCAGCAGGCAAAGGCTGGAAAGACAAGTTCGTCGAGCTTGGAATCGAACAAACGACACTCGACGGTAAACAATATGCAGTGCCAATCGGGTTCACAGGTCAAGCGTACTTGATGTACAACAAGACGATGCTCGACAAATACGGCGTGACACCACCGAAGAACTACAAAGAAACAGTCAGTGCAGTCAAGAAGATCAAAGACTCGGGCGATAAAGTCATCCCACTCATGCTCGGAGCAAAAGATGCGTGGATCGATATCGACGTCTACAACGTCCTCAGTCACCAAGTGGCACCAGGCTACATCCAAAAAGTTCTTTCGGGTGAAGCGAAGTGGACAGACGACGAGATGGTCAAAACAGCGCAAATCTGGCAAGACCTCTTCAAGGATAAAGTCTTCCAAGAAGGTGCACTTGGTTTAGCGACGTACAATGACGGGATGAACCAATTCTTCGATAAAAAAGCAGCGATGTGGGTCATCGGTTCATGGGAAGCACACTCGATGACGACGAAAGAGAAAAAAGAAAAATGGAAAATCGATGATGAGCTCGGATTCGTTCCACTCCCGAACTTAGCAGGCGGAACAGAGCAACCCGTCATCGCATCGATCGACATGGCACTTGGTGTCAACAAAGAGTCAAAACAACAAGAAGGTGCAGCGGAGTTCATCGCCTTCATGAGCCAAGGAAAAGGACAAGAAGTCTACATGGGTGAGTTCGAGATGGCACCTGGAATCAAGGACGTCAAAGTCGATTCAGATGCTGCCTTCACATCGGAAGGTGAAAAAGAGTCGTACAAGATGTTGAACGACACATTAGCAAAAGCGGTTGCTAGCCGTGGTATCCGGGATACGAAATTAAACGATATCCTCGGTAAGGAACTTCAAAACATCGCGACAGGACAAGATCCGAAAGAAGCATTACAACGCGTTCAAGACGCAGCGGATCAATCAGCGAAATAAGACTCGACAGTGAAGTGGTACGCCTGCGTGCCACTTCCTGATTTTTGGACTTGAGGAAAGTGGGGAATCCATATGCAGACAGAGCGACAGGAATTGCCGATTAAACCAAAAGCAGAACCGCTCCAGCCGGTAGCGACACGTACGCCTGCGCCAAAGAAGAAAAAGAACATGAAGCGGAACATGGTCGGATGGGCTTTCGTTGCCCCGATCGTCTTGTTCGTTGTCAGCTTCATCTATTATGGGATCTTCTATAACGCCTATAACTCGTTCTTCTCGTGGGACGGAATCTCGTTTGACAAAGCGTTCGTCGGACTCGACAACTATGCTGAGATGTTCCAAGATCCAGACTTCTATCTCTCGCTGAAGAATACGTTCATCTTCACGATTTTAACAGTCACGATCCAAGCCGGTATCGGTCTTGTCTTGGCGTACTTCCTGCATACACCGGGACCAATGCGGACGGCGATGAAGTCGGTCTTCTTCTTCCCGGTCGTCTTGAGCCCTGTCGTACTCGGTGCGGCATTCTCACAAATCTATGATTTCCAGTTTGGTTACATCAATGAGTTCCTCCGTGCAATTGGTCTCGGTAGCCTCGAACAGAACTGGCTCGGTGACCCGGATATCGCGCTTTATTCCGTCATTGCGATCAACATCTTCCAGTGGACGGGTTCTTCAATGGTCATGTACTACATGGCGATGTTGACGATTGAGAAGGAAATCTTCGAAGCAGCAAAAATCGATGGAGCTGGATTCTTCCGGACACTGTGGAGCATCGTCTTCCCGAACTTGAAAGGAACGACGTTCACACTTTCGATCCTCGGTGTCATCGGTGGTCTGAAGACATTCGATTTAGTCTGGATCACGACAGCCGGCGGACCGGGATCGTCGACGGAGTTCATTTCGACTTATCTATTCCGGAAATCGATGTTGCAACAGGAAGTCGGTTACTCGAGTGCTGTTGCCATCATCCTGTTGACGATTGCCTTACTCATCACGTACTTCCAATTGCGCGTACAAAAGAAAATGGATAACTAAGGAGGAACGACCCATGGATGTAGAATCTAAAAAAAGCCGCTGGATGATCAACCTTGTATTGGTGCTGGCATCAATCGTCTGGTTATTCCCGATTTTCGTCATGTTCAAAGAGAGTCTCCGAATCAATGGATTCGACAACTATATCGCGACACTGCAAAACCCGAACTTCCCAACGTTCGTCTTCAACAGTTTCTTCGTTGCCTTCTTCATGATCATCATCTCGATCACGATTCTGGCATTCGCGGCGTTCGCCTTCTCGAAACTTGAGTTTGCTGGAAAACGCCTTTTGTTCAACATGGTCTTAGCGGGTCTGATGTTACCCGTCGCTTCGATGATCGTTCCATTGTTCTTCACGCTCCGTTCGTTTGACGGACTGAACAACCACTGGGGACTGATCGGAGCGGAAGTCGCATTCTTCTTACCATTCGGTCTGATGCTCATCAAAGGATACTTCGATGAACTACCAAACGAACTGATGGAAGCGGCGTATATCGATGGGGCGACGATTCTTGAAGTCTTCTTTAAAGTCATGCTACCACTCGCAAAACCAGCGCTCGCAACAGCTTTAATCTATGCGTTCCTTAACTCATGGAACGAATACTTGATGGTTCTTACGTTCATGACGGATCCTGCCTATCAGACAGTGACGATGGCACCAAGTTTCTTCAAAGATGCGCTCGGTGGGGATCCAGGAAAAATCTACGCGTCACTTGTTTTGATCAGTTTACCGACGATGATCTTCTATATCTTCTTCCAACGTTTCTTCCAAAAAGGAATGACGGCGGGTGCAGTAAAATAATTGTTTTTGCGTAAGGGGGAGCACAATGTATTTAGGAGTCGATTATTATCCAGAACAAACACCACGAGCACTATGGGAGGAAGACTTCCGACTGATGAAGGAACTTGGCGTCAACGTCGTTCGTCTCGCGGAATTCGCTTGGTCGATGATGGAGCCGGAAGAAGGCGTCTATGACTTCAGCTTTTGGGATGACGTCATCGAACGCTTGAGTGCGGAAGGATTCGATATCGTACTCGGGACACCAACTGCGACACCACCGGCTTGGTTATGTACGAAGTATCCAGAAATCTTACCGGTCGATGAGAACGGTGTGACGATCAGCTTTGGTGCTCGTCGCCATTATACGGTCCACAGCGAAACGTACCAGCGTCTATCCGTCAAGATCACGGAAGAGATGGCGAAACGCTACGGTCAACATCCTCGTGTCATCGGGTGGCAAACGGATAATGAATACGGGCATGAGAAATCGGATCGTTCTTACGGCGATGTCGACCGCGCTGCTTTTCAGCGTTGGCTAGCGAACCGTTACGGAACGCTCGATGCCTTGAACGAAGCATGGGGAACCGTCTTCTGGAGTCAGACGTACACGGCGTGGGAGCAAATCCCGGTACCGCGTAAAGTCTATCAGGAACACAACCCATCCTTGCTCGTCGACTTCGATCGCTTCTGTGCCGACGGCTATACGTACTACAACAAATTACAAGTCGATGTCTTACGTCGCTACATTCCAGAGAACGTCTTCATCACGCACAATCTGGTCTACAGTGACATGGCGGTCAATCAGCAACAAATGGCGCAAGACCTCGATTACGTGGCGTTCGATAACTACCCAGTCTGGGGTGGACTACCGGAGCCGAACCGGTTCGAGAAGATGGCGAGTGATCACGATCTTTGCCGCTCTTCGAAGCAAGGAAAAGGGTTCTGGGTCATGGAACAGTTGAGTGGCGCACAAGGCTGGAGCAAAATCGGTTACTTGCCACGACCAGGACATATTCGCCTCTGGACGTACCAAGCGGTCGCGCGGGGAGCGGAAGCGATCGTCTACTTCCGCTTCCGGGCTGCTCATTTCGGAACAGAGGAGTTCTGTCACGGCATCATCGATCATGACGGCAAACCGAAGCGGAAATTCGAAGAAGTCAAACAGATCATGACGGAACTGAATACGTATGGCGATGAGATCAACGCGAGCCGTTATGACGCGAAAGTCGGTGTCTATTTCGATCAAGAAAACGTCTGGGCGTGGACACACCAGCCACACAGTGATGCGTTTGATTTCCGGACGGAGTTCGTCCGCTTCTATGGTGGAGCGGTTCGTCAACAAGTCGCAACCGACATCGTTTTCCCAGGTGATGATCTATCTCGTTATAAACTGATCATCGTTCCGCTCTATTTCTTAACGAATCCAACGTTCGATGACGCCTTGATTGCGTACATGGAACAAGGCAGTCACGTCATCTTCACGTACCGGACAGGCGTCAAGGATGCACGGAACCATGTTGTACCGACGACGTTACCAGGTAAGTTCGCGCCGTATGCGGGCATCGAGATCGACGAATACGAGTCACTCCAATCCGTTCAGCAACATCAGGTGACAGGCATCGGCGAGATGGCAGGACAATCCTCAACAGCCCGCCTCTGGTGTGACCTCATTACACCAACGACAGCAGAGACGCTCGCTGTCTATGAAGATACGTTCTATGAGGGTGTAGCGGCTGTGACGCGCAATGCCTATAAAGGAATGATTACCTACATCGGCTCATCGATTGATGACGCGATGATCGATACGATTTACCGTCAAGCGTTCACTGAGGCCGGCATCGAGATGATCGAGGCGCCGGATCAAGTCGAAATCGTGCGTCGTCACGGCGAAAAACGTGATTTCCTCTTCTTGATGAACCATGACACGAAAGAAACGCGGGACGTCACGTTAGACGGCACATACAAAGCATTGACAAAAGATGAGACATATCGTGGAACGGTCCAGCTCGCACCACTTGAGACACTGATTCTGACGACGTAAGGAGGAAGAGAACCATGGCAATCTTTGAAGTAGCAGGACGTCGTTTCGTCATCGAAGGGAAACGGGTCGCTCACGTCGTCACGATTGGTGGGAACGGTAAGCTGATTCACACGTATTTCGGTGCCAAGTTACCATATCGAGATGATTATGAAGCATTACCGAGTCCGATCGTCGCACACAGTTCATTTGAATCACCAGATGGCGTCGCGACGTACGATTTCGTACCATTCGGCGAGATGTTGTACACGGAGCCAACTTTGAAATCGGAACGAGAAGATGGACAACGGATTCACCAGTTCCAATTTGAACGCTCCGAGCAGACCGAAACGAAATTGACGCTCTGGCTGTTTGATCCCTTGCAGGAGATGCGTGTCGGAGTGCAGTACGAAGTGTTCGCTGATTATGACATCATCGGTCGTTCGATCGTCGTCGAAAACACGGGACGATTACCTGTTCGTTTGACAGCAGCCCAGTCCTTTGCGATGGGCCGCTGGCATCAACCGAATTTAAAACTGCATCACTTCGCTGGGATGTGGACAGGTGAGTTCAAGAAACAGATCACACCAGTGACACCAGGGCGCCAGACGATTGAAAGTCGACGTGGAGTGACAAGTCACCAAGCGAATCCTTGGTTCGCACTTGAGCAGGACGCGACAGAAGACAGTGGTGAAGTCGTCTACGGACATTTTGCTTATTCTGGCAACTGGGCGATTCACGTCGAACAAGATGCGTTCGGTTTTGTCCAACTATCAGGGGGCATGAATCCGTTTGACTTCAGTTGGAAACTATCACATCAACAACAGTTGACGACACCAACGTTCTACATCGGCTATGCGGACGGTTTCGCGGATATGAGCGCCCATGCGCATGCGTTCCAGCGTGACGTCATCATGCCACGTGCGACCGATCGTCCTGTTCTTTATAACTCATGGGAAGCGACGTATTTCGATGTCACGGAATCTGGTCAACGTGAACTCGTTGATCTGGCAGCAGGAATCGGTTGTGAGCTGTTCGTCGTCGATGACGGTTGGTTCGGTGAACGCCATTCCGATCAAGCGGGACTCGGGGACTGGCACGTTAATCGGGAAAAATTCCCGAACGGTCTAGAGCCTTTGATCTCGTATGTGAAACAGCAAGGGTTACAATTCGGTCTGTGGGTCGAACCGGAGATGGTCAATCCGGATTCTGATCTATACCGGGCGCATCCAGACTGGATTTACCATGCGCGCGATGCAGTCCGGACGACGTCACGGAATCAATACGTCTTGAATCTTGGATTACCAGAAGTCGAGCAGTTCATTCTCGAGATGATGGATGATTTGCTGACGCGTCACGCGATCGACTACATCAAATGGGATATGAACCGTGCCTTCTCGGAACCTGGCGTTCCAAAAGACCAGACGGATCGACAGCAAGAACTATGGAAACGTCACGTCGATGCATTGTACCGGATCTTTGACGAATTACGTCGCTTGCATCCGACGGTCGACTTCGAAGCCTGTGCCGGTGGTGGCGGACGGATCGACCTTGGAATCCTTTCACGGACAGAACAAGTCTGGACGAGTGATAACACCGATCCACTCGATCGCTTACAAATTCAGCACGACTTCTCGTATGCCTACAATGCGAAAATGATGAGTTGCTGGGTGACGGACGGACCGAACTGGTTAAATGGACGCAATGTACCGCTTGCAACACGCTTCGTCTCCTCGATGCAAGGCACACTCGGCATTGGTGGTAACTTAAGCGAATGGTCAACGGATGAACTTGCGGAAGCAAAAGGTTGGATTGAGACATATCAAGCGATTCGTCCGACGATTCAACGCGGTATCCAGTATCGCTTATCTGCATTTACACAACAGACGCCAAGCGTCATGCAGTATACATCAGAAGAAGAAACGGTCCTACTTGCGATCGCGCCACTTCGACAGTACGGAACACATCAGTATCACTTCAAACTAAAAGGACTCGACCCAGCAATGCGTTATCAAGTCGAGGACCGGACGTTAAGCGGCGCTTACTTGATGCAACAAGGCTTGACGTTCTCATACACGACGGACTATGAAGCCCGCTGCTTGCGGATTCAGCCAGTCCACCGTGCGCTCTCATTACTCAAATCAAAGGAGACGATCGTATGACAGACCAGACGTTAGAAGCACAATTTGAACAGCGGTTTGGCTCACCGTCGACGCATCGCTTCTTTGCACCAGGACGGATCAATTTAATCGGCGAACATACGGATTACAATGGCGGTCACGTCTTTCCATGTGCGTTGACGTTCGGTACACATGCGATCGCACGAAAACGAAACGATCAACATTTCCGCTTTTACTCACTGAATTTCGAGCAGGACGGCATCATCGAAGTCACGCTCGATGAACTTGCGTATGACGCGACGCACGGTTGGGCGAACTATGCGAAGGGTATGATCACGGTCTTACAGGAAGCAGGGTACCGAATCGATTCAGGATGTGACATCCTGATTCAAGGTGACATTCCGAATGGAGCTGGTCTTTCATCATCGGCTTCGCTTGAACTCGTCATCGGTGTCTTGCTCGATCGATTATACGGATTAGAGATTCCACGTCTTGATCTCGTCCGGTTCGGTCAACAAGTCGAAAACCGTTATATTGGCGTCAACAGTGGTATCATGGATCAATTTGCGATCGGCATGGGAAAAGCGGGAGCGGGCTTGTTGCTCGATTGTGAGACGCTCGATTATACGTATGCCCCACTCGATTTGACGGGGTATACGATCATCATCATGAATACGAACAAACGCCGTGAACTGGCGGATTCGAAATACAATGAGCGCCGGGCGGAATGCGAGACAGCACTCGCTTATCTCAATCAATTCACGCCACGGGAAGCACTCGGACAATGGACGACGTCAGAATTCGCAAAAGTCGCATGGGAAGACGAACGTTTGATGCGTCGCGCACGCCATGCGATTTCAGAGAATGAACGAACACTTCAGGCACTAGCAGCACTTGAAGCGGGAGAACTGACGACGTTCGGTCAGTTGATGAACGCTTCACACGTCTCGTTACGGGAAGATTATGAAGTGACAGGGATTGAACTCGATACACTCGTCGAAGCCGCTTGGGAACAACCGGGCGTGCTCGGCGCACGGATGACAGGTGCTGGTTTTGGTGGCTGTGCGATTGCGATCGTTGAAGACGAAGCAGTCGACGCGTTCAAACAAGCTGTCGGCGAACACTATGAAGCACGGATCGGATATCCGGCGACGTTCTATACGGCGACGGTCGGTGACGGAGCACGTGAAATCGAACGGGAGGTCATCTAAATGGCAACGTTAGTCGTAGGTGGAGCTGGTTATATCGGCTCCCATGCCGTCTATCAATTGATTGATGCCGGAAAGGATGTCGTCGTCATCGACCATCTGCAGTCCGGTCATCGTGAAGCGGTTCACCCGCAAGCACGTTTATATGAGGGAGATATACGCGATCGTGCTTTTCTCGATCGCGTCTTTACGGAAGAGACGATTGAACAAGTCGTTCATTTCGCTGCTTTTTCACTCGTTGGCGAGTCGATGACGGAACCATTACGCTACTTTGATAACAACGTTTACGGGACACAAGTGTTGCTCGAAGCGATGATTGCTCACGACATCAAACAGATCGTTTTCTCTTCGACGGCAGCGACATACGGTGAACAGGAACAGATGCCGATTCTCGAAACAGCGGAAACGCGTCCGACGAATGCGTATGGCGAGACGAAGTTGATGATGGAGAAGATGATGCGATGGTCTGCACAAGCGTATGGCTTACGTTACGTCGCGTTACGCTACTTCAATGTCGCCGGTGCACGGGCAACAGGTGAAATCGGAGAAGACCATACACCAGAAACACATTTGATTCCGCTCGTCCTTGAAGTAGCCAACCGACAACGGGCAGAAATTTCGATCTATGGCGATGATTATCCAACGCCGGATGGCACGTGCATTCGCGATTACATCCATGTTGAAGACTTGATTGATGCCCATGTACGAGCACTCGATTATTTAGCGGACGGCAACGACAGCGCAGTCTTTAACCTCGGTTCAAGCCAAGGGTTTTCCGTGCGAGAAATCATCGAAGCAGCCCGTCGCGTAACGGGACACCCGATTCCGGAACGCATCATTGAACGTCGTGCAGGGGATCCGAGTATCTTAATCGCCGGATCCGCCAAAGCAAAAGAAGTTCTCGGCTGGACACCACAACGCACCGACATCGAAACGATCATCCGTGATGCTTGGAATTGGCATGCGCACAATCCAGAAGGGTACCGGACGAGCGTTCGTTAAAGAGAGACAGAATGAGGAGAGTGACGGCGATGAATGAACTCATCCAACAGTTAGTAGCGCAAGCAATCCAGGAACGCTTGATTGAACCGGAAGATGCGATCTACGCCCGAAACCGGATTCTAGCGCGGGTCGGTCAAGCCGATTTTGAAGAACAGGCAGACGTACCATCTCGCCCGATTCCAGATATCTTGGATGACATGATTGAAGTGTTGATCGTAAGTGGACAGTTGCCGGCGCGTTTTGAAGACAAAGAGCAGTTCGCAGCAGATGTGATGGATATCTTCGTCGCCCGTCCGTCTGACGTGACGGCGGCATTCCGTCGTCTGTACGCTGAATCACCGATAGCGGCGACGGATTATTTTTATCAGCTCAGTCAAGCAAGTAACTACATTCAAACGAAACGGATTGCTAAAAATAAACGCTATCAAGCAGAGACGGCTTACGGGACGATCGATGTCACAATCAACTTATCGAAGCCGGAAAAAGATCCACGTGAAATCGCAGCAGCTCGGACGGAGGCACCAACGGCGTCGAACTATCCAACGTGTCTGTTGTGCGTCGAAAACGTCGGCTACGCGGGCCGTGCGAATCATCCAGCTCGTGCGAATCACCGAATCGTTCCGCTGACGCTGATGGAAGAACCGTGGGCATTACAATACTCACCGTACGTCTATTACAACGAACATAGCATCATCTTGTCACAGGAACATCGTGACATGGTCATCAATCGGGATGCCTTTGCACGCCTGCTCGCTTTCGTCGAGCAGTTTCCGCATTACTTTGCTGGTTCGAATGCGGACCTGCCGATCGTCGGCGGATCGATTCTAACGCATGATCATTATCAGGGCGGTCGTTATACGTTTGCGATGGACCGAGCAAACGCTTTAACATCTTTTATGTTCCCGGATCAGCCGACAGTCACTGGTGAAACCTTACACTGGCCACTGAGTGTGTTGCGTCTGAAGAGTGAAGATGCGTCGGCACTACTCGATGCTGCGACGACCGTCTATGAGACGTGGTTGACGTATACGGATGAGAGCCAAGAGATCCGTTCACATACCGGTGAGACGCGACACAATACGGTGACGCCGATCGCCCGTCAACGTGATGGACAATTCGAGCTCGATCTCGTCTTACGGAACAACCGGACGTCAGCAGAACATCCGGACGGTATTTTCCATACGCATGCCGATATTCACCACATCAAGCGGGAAAATATCGGCTTGATCGAAGTGATGGGACTGGCAGTTTTACCGGCACGCCTGCTCCAAGAATTGCAACAGGTCGAACAGTTCATCACAGGTGAAGTCGACGAAGTGGCTGTCGCTCATGCTGACTGGGCGCAAGAACTAAAACAAGCGTATGACGGTCAAGATGTCACGATGTACGTCGAGCAAGCGGTCGCTGCGAAATTCGTACGTGGTCTCGAAGACTGTGGCGTCTTTAAACAGACGGAAGAAGGTCAGGCGGCGTTCGGGCGATTCGTTCAACTCGTGACGCGCCAACCGGTGGAGGAACAACGATGACACAACTACTTGAGAAAGAGTTGATCCGACATACGTTACGCCAGGAAGGCATCGAAGTGACACTCTGGAACTACGGCGGCATCATCCAAGATATCCGGACGACCGATCGGGAGGGGCATTTGGAAAGTGTCGTCCTCGGTCTTGAAACGGTGAAAGATTATCAACAGCACTCGCCTTACTTCGGGGCAATCGTCGGACGCGTCGCTGGTCGAATCGGACAAGCACGCTTCGAAGTAGCGGGAGAGGACTATCCGCTCGTCGCAAACGACGGCGCGAATCATTTGCATGGGGGGATTCACGGATTCGATCAAGCATGGTTCGATGTCATTGAAGCGACGGATACATTGTTCCATTTGCGCTTGAACAGTCCGGATGGAGAAGAAGGTTATCCGGGAACGGTCACACTCGACGTATATTATCGATTAGAGGGAACAACACTGACGCTTGAGATGACGGCCGTGACGGATCAGACGACACCACTCAATCTGACGAATCATACGTACTTCAACTTATCGGGAAATGCGAAGCGGGATGTGTTGGATCATGTCTTGACGTTACCAAGCGACTGCTACTTACCGGTCCAGCCAGACGGCTTGCCGACAGGGGAACAATGGGATGTCTCTGGAACCCCGTTCGATTTCCGGAACGGTCAGTCGATTCGTGACGGGATTACGCTTGAGCATCCCGAGACGATTGCTGTTGGAAACGGCTATGATCATCCCTTCGTGTTGCGGGATGACACACTTCGACTTGAAGATCCGGTGTCCGGTCGTTTCGTCGACGTGACAACGAATCAGCCGGCGGTCGTGCTCTATACGGGAACGCAACTGCTGACAGATTATACGATTCATGGTGTTCCGGCTCGACCATCACTTGGTTTATGCCTTGAAGCACAAGTCCATCCGAATGCAGTCCATGAACCCGATTTTCCATCAATCTTGTTGTCACCCGGTGAGATATATCACTGGAAAACAGCTTATCGCTTTGGCGTAATATCTTGATGGATTCGAAGAAGAAGCCCCACTTTCCGTGTCTGGTTGGACAGGAAAGTGGGGCTTTTTGTGTATAAAAGGAAATCGGGAAGAAAAGTGCGAAAGGTGATACTAAACCATAATGAAAGGAGGGCTTTCCATGCAGTATGCCGCTACTCCTTGTCTCGTTTTTTCGGGACAAGCCAAGCAGGCGATCGTTTACTACGAAAACGTATTTGCGATGACACGTCGTCGTCTCTTACTCGATGAAGCAGGAGATACCGTCTACCACGCACATTTATCCAATGGTGCGTTTGAATTGATGCTCTGGGACGAGAGCGCCGCGCCGAATACCTCTTCTTCGCTCCATCTGTTGTTGACTTTTACGTCGCTTGAAGAGCTCGAGCAAGTGTATCTACGATTAACGACAGACGGTCAAATCGTCACACCCCTTGATGTAGCAGACTTTGGAGGTTGGTATGCGCAAGTCCGCGATCCGTTCGGGATTCTGTTCGCTCTATCTTTCAGCGAAGAGGGACGAGAATCAGAGGCGTTGCTCGAGCGCGAGTAGTGTCCGCTTCATATTCAGACCGCCATGATAGCCGAGCAGATCGCCTTTTTTGCCAATGATCCGGTGACACGGAATCGCAAGCAGTAATCGATTTTTCCCAATTGCCGTGCCAATCGCGCGAGTCGCGTTCGGCCGGAAGAGACGTTCCGCGATATCGGAGTAGGTGGCGGTTTGACCGTATGGTACCGCGCGTAAAGCATTCCAGACTTCAAGTTGAAACGGGGTACCGACTGGTGCGATTGGAAAGGACAGTGTCGTCGACTGCTGATTTAGATAAGCCAGTAGCTGCTCCGTATACGGAGCAAGCGCGGTATCAGAAGCAATCCGATCGGCTCGCGGGAAGTGTTTCCGCGACCAGTCGTCGAATAAATCCTCCGGTTCATCCCAAGCGCCGACATAACAGAGACCATCTGCTGTAGCGGCGACCGGAAACGTATGCGTATTCCAGTGCAAACGAGTGAAGTACAGTTCCATGACATGTTTTCCTTTCTACACGAAATGAAGTGATGAATCCAAAAGATGTGCTTCTGACGCAGAGGTACCTCTTTTCGATTACGCGCGCGAACCGACCTGTTGACGTGGTGGAAGATGGATCGATTGACCAAATAAGGCTTCCATCGATTCCGTCAAAGCTTCGCTTCGACTCGGATGTGCCATGACAGGGAAGAGGAGATCCTCCCGTTTTGCTGTCAGTTCCAGTGCTTGAGTGAATTGTCCGACGAGACGATGAGCATCGTCCCCGATCATGTGAATACCAAGGATCAGTGATGTTTGCTCATCAGCGATGACCTTGACGAACCCACTGCCACCTTCAATCGTCGTCGCTCCGTTTGCATTCAGTGGGAATTGTCCGCTCTGAACAGCATGCCCGGCTTCGACTGCTTCTTGTTCTGTCATCCCGACCGAAGCAATCGGTGGGAAGGTCCGTAGAACCGTCGGATAATACGGTGTCGTTGAATCGACGTCTTGACCGGACAGATGCGCTGCCGTCCGCTTCGCTTCATGAATCGCACGGATGGCGAGCTGTGGACCCGGTGTGACATCACCGATTGCGTAAATATGCGGTTGATTCGTTCGTCCAGTTGCGTCAACTAGAATCGTCCCGTCTTCTGTAAGCGTCACACCAATCCGTTCGAGACCGAGTGTCAAACTGTTCGGGATCCGGGAAAGAGACTGGAACAGATAAGCACCCTGATAGGCGACTTCTTCTCCGTTTTTCATGACGGTGACGGTCGCGTCCGATGAAGCCTCGATACGTGTCACGACATCCGACACGAGACGGATTTTTTGTTTTTTGAATGTCCGCTTCAGTTCCTTTTCAAGGCTTGGTTCGAGTGAGAATTGATCCGCGAACAACGTCACCTCTGTCCCGAGTGCATGGAAACAGGCGGCCGCTTCGAGTGCTAACGTGTCAGACCCAATGATCAATAAGCTCTCTGGTAGTTGCTCGAGTTGATAAAGCTGTTCGGCATTCAAACGGCACGATTCCTCGTGCTGGATGCTGTGACTACCGGTCGCAATGATGACGTCCTGGAACCGGTACGTATCGAACTGATGTCCCGACTCGACGCCGATTCGGTCCTCTGACAGGAAGGAAGCTGCACCAGAGATATGCTCAATCTGGTTCGCCTGACAGAGGGCGACCACCCCTTGACGTAATTGCTGCACGACGCGATTTCGGTAAGCATTCAGTTTGCTGAAGTCATGGACAGCAGAAGTGGTGAATCCAAGGTCTTCAAGGTGCGGCAAGCGTAACATCTCTTCTGCCGCATGCGCATAGACCTTGGACGGGATACAGCCTCGGTTCAGACAAAGTCCACCGAGTTCAGCTTGTTCAATCAATGTAACGTTTCGACCGCCTTGTGCGGCGCGAATCGCTGCCGTGTAACCTGCGGGACCTCCACCGATGATCAGGAGATCCCGTTCTTGTGTAAGTTCGCCAACAACCATGTTAGATCAACTCCAAAAGTAGGGTGGTCGGATGTTCAATCAGTGACACGAATCGGTTCGTAAAGGCAACAGCCGTTGCCCCGTCCGCGACACGATGATCGAACGACATCGACAAATTCATCATCGAGCGAACGACGATTTGATCGTTCTCATCGACACAGGCTCGTTTTTTCGTCTTATGGAAGGCAATCAGTGCTGTCTCCGGATAGTTGATGATCGGTGTTGCTCCCGTACTACCGAGTGGACCGACATTACTCATCGTAAAAGTGCTTGGTTTTAAGTCCGCTGCGCGCAAGGCACCGTTTTGAGCACGTTGTTGCAGCGCAACCAATTGTTCATGCAGTTCCGTCAGTGAAAGCTGATCGGCATGACGGATGACCGGAACCATCAACCCGTCCGGTGTTTCCGTTGCCATGCCAAAATGGAAATCCTGCTCTAATCGAATACATGCATTTGTTTCATCGAGCTTGGCATGAAAGACAGGATACTCTTTTAAGGCAACAATCAAGGCTTTGATGAAGAAGGCGTTGACGTTGATGTTTCGTCCAGCTGCTTTCCATTCGGCACGTAGTGCGAGCAAACGCGTCATATCGACTTCCTCGAAGTGAGTGACATGGGGAATCGTGTAAAGTGACTGGGTCATCTTTTTCGCGATTTGCTTGCGAATGCCGCGAAACGGAATCGTTTCCGGTAAGGTTTCTTGGTACGTGACCTCTTCAATGATCGGCGTAGCTGTCTCTTGTGGGGTAGTAGCAGCCTGGACGAAGCGAAGCACGTCGTCCTCCGAGACGCGACCCGATGGATCGGAAGCCGTGACAGCTTCGATATCAATCCCGTGATCACGAGCGATTTTTCGTGTATATGGTGTCGCGAGGACCCGTTTTGCTGGAGAAACTTGAACAGGTGGGGCAGTGACAGCAACCGATGCTGGTTCAGGAGCGGACGACGCTTCAGGTGTTACCGCGACCGGCATGTCGGAAGCGTTACTTGCTTCGATGTGCAATAATGTCGTACCGACTTGCACCGTCTGACCGACCGGGATGATGATTTCCTTGACGATCCCGGAAACAGGAGCCGGTAGTTCGGCGACCATCTTATCGGTCGCGACCTCGACGACCGGTTGATCCGTCGTGACATGGTCTCCGACTTGGACGAGGTAATGGGCGATTTCACCTTCTGTCATTCCTTCACCGACATCATGTAATTTAACTTCGATCATGGCATTCAGCTCCTTAAAACTCGACCGTACGCTGAATCGTCGCAAGGACACGTTCTGGCGTCGGAATGTAATGGTCTTCGAGGGCGAACAGCGGAACCGGAACATCAAAACCGGTCACGCGGGCAATCGGTGCCCGTAAATAAAGAAATGCCGTATCGTTGATCAATGTCACGAGATCATTACCGAGACCACCCATTGCTGCGGCTTCATGAACGATGACGGCACGACCCGTCTTTTGAACGGAAGCAGCAATCGTTTCCCGGTCAAGCGGATAAAGCGTCCGTAAGTCGAGTACTTCGCAAGAAATCCCGCGTTCCTGAGCAGCCGTTGCTGCCTTTTGGGCTACTTGAACCATTGCTCCCCAGGCGATCAACGTCACGTCCGTCCCTTCGCTGACGCAGCGCGCTTTTCCGATTTCAACGGTATATGATTCGCTCGGTACGACTTCTTTGAATGAGCGATAACTGCGCATCGACTCAAGGAACAACACGGGATCTGGATCTTCAATCGCAGCAATCAATAACCCTTTTGCATCGTATGGCGTCGCCGGACAGACGACCTTGAGACCAGGCATCGATGTAAAGAGTGCTTCTGTGCTGTCGGAATGGATTTCCGGTGCCCGGATGCCGGCACCATAAGGCGCACGAATGACCATTGGCACACTGTACCGTCCCATCGTCCGCATCCGGATCCGGGAGACGTGCGTCATGATTTGTTCATAGGCAGGGTAGATGAAGCCAAGAAATTGAATCTCGACGATCGGTTTAAAGCCATTGATGGCAAGACCGATCGACGTACCGACGATGCCGGCTTCGCTAAGCGGTGTATCGACGATTCGGTCTTCCCCGAACTCTTCCTGTAAGCCGTCCGTCGCTCGGAAGACACCACCGTTTTTTCCGACGTCTTCTCCAAGGACGAGTGTCGTCTCATCCTCCGACAATTTTGTCCGCAGGGCATCCGTGACAGCTTGAACGAGTGTCATCTCTGTTTGACGATTGATTGGTGTTGCCATCTCATTTCCCCCTTGCTAGCAGATACGCTTCTTTTTGTTGCTGGACATCAACCGGTAAGGTCGCGTACGTATGGTCAAACAAATCATTGACGTCTGGTGCCTTGAATTGCTCCATCGCAGTTACTGCCGCTTCGACTTCTGCTTGGTGCCGTTCCTGTAGCTGTTGCATCCAGGTTTCGTCAAAGTAGCCTTGGTGTTGTAAGAACTGTTCAAGTCGATCGAGCGGATCGACCCGGTCACGCGAGCGGGCTTGATCACGGTATTTCGTTGGATCGTCTGCTGTCGTATGCGCACCAAATCGCCACGTGACGGCTTCAATCAATGTTGGTCCACCGCCAGATCGGGCACGCGCAACGGCTGCTTGCATCGTGAAATAGACGGCAAATGCATCGTTCCCATCGATCCGGACGCTTGGCATCCCGTAGGCAATCGCTTTTTGTGCGATCGTTTCGGAATGCATCTGTTTTTCGATCGGGACAGAGATCGCGAATTGATTGTTTTGGTTGAACAGAATGACTGGTGCTTGGAAGACACTCGCGAAGTTCATTCCTTCATGGAAGTCGCCTTCAGACGTCGCCCCGTCACCAAAGTAGGCGACCGCAACGTTCGTCGTACCTTTTCGTTTTTCTGCCCATGCGGCACCGACGGCATGCGGAATTTGCGTCGCAATCGGTACGGCAGGAGGGAAGATGTGTTTCTCAGACGGCACGCAACCTTCGACGCGCCCGTTCCAGTAGAGAAGGGTCCGCACCATGTCGGCACCGAACGTCAACGTCGCACCGTGATCTCGGTATGTCGGGAATAACCAGTCCTGATCGGACAACGCAAGTGCACTACCGACTTGCGCCGCCTCTTGTCCTTCGAACGGTGCATAAGTGCCGAGGCGCCCTTGGCGTTGTAAGTTGATCGCCTTCCGGTCGAACGTCCGGATCCGGTGCATCTGTTCATATAGGGTGATGGCGAGCTCTTTCGTCAGATCGTGTTCTTTTGATGCGTCGATGATACGACCTTCTTCATCGATGATGCGTTGAATCGGAAAATGTTGCTCCATGTCAGTCCCTCCTTCAGTGGTTACGGATATCCCATTTTGGTTTTGTCGTATTCGTGAAGATGTTGTTGTGTTTTGCTCGGATTTGCATCCGTTTTTCACACATCCGGTTCGCGGCTTCTACCGTCGTGATGTTCTCTGCTTGCGACTCCTTGAAGACTTCGAGTACTGCGTCATAGATGTGACGCGTCTTCAGGAGAACCCGTTCATGATTTGCTCCGTACAGTTCGTCAGCAACTTGGATCAACCCACCACCGTTGACGATATAGTCTGGTGCATACAAGATGCCGCGATCCATCAAGACGTGAGCGAGCTGTTCATCTGCAAGTTGATTGTTCGCCGAACCACAGATGGCTTTGCACGGTAAGAGCGCGATGTTTTGAGCGTGAATGACACCACCGTATGCACATGGAACGAAAATATCAGCGTCTGTTAAATGGATTTCGTGAGGCGAGACGACGCGAACCGTGCCAGGTGCCATTTCGGCTTGGGTCACGATTGCTGCGAGCGCTGCTTCGTTGACGTCTGAAACATAAATCGTCGCACCGGCGAGTAACAGTTGTTCTGCAACCTTGAAGCCGACCTTTCCAAGTCCTTGAATCGCATAAGTCGCGCGACTTAAGTCGTCCGAACCGAATAACATCTCGATCGTCGCCCGCAGTCCGTAGACGACGCCTTCAGCCGTCGGAATCGATGAATCACCACTCCCGCCAAAGGCTTCCGGAATGCCGACGATCCGTGACGTTTCCCGGCTAGCGTGAACGAAATCATCCATCGTCGTGCCCATGTCCGTTCCGGTGTAAAAACGTCCACCGAGCGAATCAACGAAACGACCAAAGGCGCGGAAAAGCTCTGGTGATTTATCCGTTGCCGGATTGCCGATGATGACGGCTTTACCGCCACCAAAATCAACATCAGCGGCAGCGCATTTATACGTCATGCCACGCGACAGGCGGAGGACATCGTCAAGTGCTTCATCGACAGAAGCGTAAGGCGCCATGCGGCAACCACCGAGAGCGGGGCCGAGCGTCGTATCGTGGATGGCGATGATTGCTTGTAACCCTGAGACAGGATCGTTGCAAAAGACGACTTGTTCGTGACCCGCGATTTTTTCCATGATCGAGAGCGTTGGATTCGTAGATGGGTTTAACATGTTCATAGTAGAGTCCTCCTCTATCAAATATAAGTAAGCGCTTTCATTTTGTTGGAGCATTCACTTGCAATTTTTCTTGAATCCGGCTTTTTTCTAAAATGAATTGTGTCACTTCTCCTGTACCGATGATCGATTGTCCATCTCGGACTTCGATGTCAGCGTCAACGCGACGTGCTGTGACGCGTGTTACTGTAGCGGTCACGATCAATCGTGCGCCTTCTGCTGCCATGCCAAGATGCTTCAACGAAACCGCGCCCCCGACACCTTCTTCGCCTGCCTCTAGGTAAGGCAGGATGAGTTGACGTGCTGCCCATTCCATATGGTAGACCATCGAAACGGTGGAGTATGCTGGATGAACCAATTGACCTTCGAACCGTGCAAACATATCTTGCGAGACGACCGCTTGAATCTCTGCTGTATCCCCGACAGCTAAACCTGGTTTCATCGTGATCCCCCTTCACTACAACGAATCCTCATTCAATCAAGTGGTCTTACCAAAAATAGTATAACACTTGTCACACGATATTTTATCAACCCGTTACAAAATGAGCAAATCATTTCAGAAATATTTTCCAAAAAAAGACTCTCGATCATGAAAAATAGCTTTATAAGCCAATTGATTTACTGGTAAGGTGCGTTGAAGTGATAAAGTGAGAATCGTTTGGGAGCATTTAACAAAACAAGATTGACAACATTGTGAACGTATCGTACGTTAAACATATAACTAAAAATAAACGACCGTTTAATTATTGTATACATGATGAGGAGGTGCAGGTATGTACGATCAACATCACGAAACGATGAATGCGCAAACGCGGGAGCAACTGCAGATGGAGCAATTACGTCAAACGATGGAACACGTCACGCGCGTCCCGTTCTATCAAGAACGTCTGCATACATTGCAGATGACGGCACATGATTTTCAAACGATCGAAGATCTACGAAAATTTCCGTTCACATGCAAGCAAGATTTACGCGATCATTATCCGTTCGGGCTATTTGCCGTCGAACGAGAACAGGTCACCCGAATTCACGCCTCGTCTGGTACGAGTGGTAAACCGACTGTCGTCGGGTATACGCAAGAAGATTTAGACGACTGGGCAGGTGCCGTGGCACGGAGCTTAGTCTTAGCCGGTGGATCATCAGCCGACTTGTTGCACAATGCATACGGCTACGGACTGTTCACAGGTGGACTCGGTCTTCATGCAGGTGCTGAAAAACTAGGTATGACAATCTTGCCGATTTCCGGCGGCAATACGGATCGCCAAATCACATTGATCGAGGATTTCCGACCGGATGGCATCTGTGGGACACCTTCTTATATCTTGCGATTAGCAGAACGCATGATCGAACGGGGGATCGATCCACGCAAGACAAGCATGCGTTACGGCATCTTCGGAGCTGAACCCTGGTCGGAAGAGATGCGGCAGACACTCGAACAGACCTTTGATCTACAGGCATTCGATATTTATGGACTCAGTGAAATCATGGGACCAGGTGTCGCGATGGAATGTCAGGAGCAGGCAGGTCTGCATATCATGGATGACTTATTCATTACGGAAGTCATCGATCCCGTTACGGGGGAACCGGTACCAGATGGCATGGTCGGGGAACTCGTTTTTACAAGCTTGAAAAAGAAAGCGCTTCCGATTATTCGCTACCGGACGGGTGACTTAGCATCGATCACGCATGAGGCGTGTGCTTGTGGTCGGACGACGACACGGATGTCACGTGTCAAAGGTCGGACAGACGACATGCTGATCATCCGAGGGGTCAACGTCTTTCCGTCAGAAATCGAGCGAGTCTTGCTCCAACAACCGGACGTGACGCCGCATTATCAAATCCATCTCGTGCGTAAAGCGGGACTCGATGCCGTTGAGCTACATATCGAATTCGAAAATATCTCGGAGCAACAAAGGCGTTCGATATGTGACGCCATCAAGTCGGAATGTCTCATTTCTATTGATCTCGTCTGTCACCCGCATCAAGGGTTACCACGATCGGAAGGGAAAGCCGTTCGAATCGTTGATCGACGCTCGACATCACTCGTCTGATTCAAAGGAGGAACTAGCATGTATGATGCAACACAACTGTTCGAACCAGTCCAACTGACGGAAGAAGAAAAATTAGCACGCTTTAAGGAACGGATTGAGCAAGGTGAAAAGATCGAAGCCGATGACTGGATGCCTGCTTTTTACCGGGATACGCTGATCAAATTGATTTCGATGCACGGTATCAGTGAAATCATGGGTGCGCTTCCGGAAAAAGAATGGGTTCCAAAAGCACCATCGCTTCGTCGGAAGCTTGGCATCATGGCAAAGGTCCAGGATGAGATGGGACACGGGCAACTGTTGCTTCGTGTCGTCGAAGATTTGATGAAGCCATATGGCAAGACACGTGGGGATTTGATGGACGATTTATTCACGGGACGATTGAAGTTCCATAACGTCTTCCACATGCCGACGCGGTCATGGGCTGATGCCGGGATGATCGGTTGGCTCGTCGATGGCGCGGCAATCATCACGCAGACGAACATGCTCGGTGCTTCTTACGGACCGTACGCACGGGCTTTGCAACGCATTTGTGCAGAGGAAGTCTTCCACGCGCAACACGGAGAGTCGATCATTATGGCACTCGCGGAAGGAACACCGGAACAGCGGGCGATGATTCAGGAATCACTGGATGAGTGGTGGGAATCCTTGTTGATGTTCTTTGGACCAGCCTCGAAAGAGACGACCGGGACATCGAAACAGGACGTGACGATCGCCTATAAGATTCGGACGAAAACGAATGAAGAGTTACGGCAAAACTTCTTTACGAAGTACGTACCACGGATTCGTTCACTCGGACTCGTCATTCCGGATCCGACGTTACGTTTTGATGAAGAGACAGGGCAGTGGGAATATGCACAGCCAGACTGGACAAAATTCAAGACGATCATCCAAGGGGGAGGACCACGTTCGAAAGAGCGACTGGACTTGCGCCGGACATCTTATGAAAATAACGCCTGGGTACGGGATGCACTCGCTGAAACGAAGGCATGAGAGGGGAAAGCACGATGAACGAGACGTTTTATCACGAATTCGAAGTCTTTAGCAAACGGACGCCAAACGCGGCGTTCACCCATCAATTCAGCTTGCTCGCTCCGAACAAGGAGATGGCACTGTTGATGGCGCAAGAAAACTTCATGCGCCGGGAACCGGTCGTCGACATCTGGGTCGTCAAACGCGAAGATATCCGTGGTTTATCACCCGATGAGAAGCAGATGTTACAACGCCTTGATAATAAGGACTACCGGACGACGAAAGGGTACGGCTACTTGAAGAAAAAATGGCGTCATTACGAGCAACAGATGCTCGATGAAAAAGAGATCATGTCTTGGCAAGGAGGCGATTCCAAATGACGGAACAAGAACGGACGGCACTCGCTTCCTTACTCTATCAACTCGCGGATGATGATTTCCTTTACGCGTATCGTGGTTCGGAATGGCTCGGACTCGCACCGCATATCGAAGAGGACGTCGCTTCGTCGTCGATTGCGCAAGATTCGATGGGACACGCGGCGATGTATTACCAACTTCTCGAAGAACTTGGCGAAGGAAATGCTGATGCATTAGCTCATGTCCGACTGGCGCATGAACGAAAGAATTCGATTCTCGTCGAACGTGTCAACGGACCTGGCTACTACATGGAGAAGCCTGAATATGACTGGGCATTCGCCGTCGTACGGAACTATTGCTACACGGTCGCGAAAAAGATCCGGATTGATGCTTTGAAGTCGAGCAGTTACGAGCCACTCGCTACGGCTGCCGTCAAGATCAACATGGAGTTGTACTATCATTTGCTGCACTGGCAAACGTGGTTTACCCAGCTTTATCAATCGACGGAGACGGCGCGGCAGAAGATGGATGCAGCCCTAGAAAAAGTCCTCTATGACTTCGGTGACATGTTCGATTATGGCGAACACGGTCAATTGATCGAAGAGATGCGGTTAATCGAAGGGCAAGGCATTTTACTCGATCGTTGGTATCAGACGATCACACCGTTACTCGTCGAATTGAACGTGACGCTTCCGGAAATGCAGATGACGCGTAACGGGCGGGACGGCGATCACACGGAAGATTTGAACGACGCGCTTGCGACACTCGGAGAAGTCTACTTGATCGATCAGACGGCGACGTGGTGAAAGGAGAGGGAAGCATGACGACGACACTCCAGGATGCAATCCGGGAAGCCCTGAATGGGGTGAAGGATCCGGAAATTGATAGCGTCAGTATTTTAGATCTTGGCATGGTCGAGACGATGGACGCGGAAGCGACGGAGCATGGTTACCTAGTGCGCGTCACGCTTCTCCCGACGTTCCTCGGTTGTCCGGCGCTTGAAATCATCAAAAAAAACACCGAATCCGCCTTGCAGGTGATTCCGAATGTCGAACAGGTCGACGTCCAGTTCCGGTTTGATCCACCGTGGACATCGGACCGGATCACGGAACAAGGCATGCAAGGATTGAAGGAATTCGGCATCGCTCCTCCTCGGTTTGAGCAAGGGAAGTGGGAGATTGACTGTCCGTATTGTGGATCGACGTATGTGACGATGGAAAACTTATTCGGACCGACAGCATGTCGAAGTATTCTCTACTGTAAATCGTGTAAAAATCCATTCGAGGCGATGAAACCCGTCTCTACTCTCATGTGAAGGAAGGTAATCAATATGGCAAAATTAATCGCACTGTACAAACATCCGGAAAACAAGGAAGCATTCGATCAGCATTACTTTGAGGTCCATGGTCCATTGACAGCAAAAATTCCAGGACTGCAAGAAATGAATGTCACAAAAATCGTCGGCTCACCAATGGGCGGAGACGGAAAGTATTACTTGATGTGCGAGATGGTCTATGAAAGTCAGGAAGCGATGCAAGCAGGCATGCGTTCGCTCGAAGGAAAAGCGTCCGGGAAAGACTTGATGAGCTTTGCGGGGGATCTCGTCACATTGATGATTGGTGAAGATGTCCATGCCGACACAACAGTACGTTAAGATGGAAATAGTCGATCGGATCGGTCGGATTCGACTCGACCGAACGGCACGATACAATGCGCTGAACCGGACGATGGTCCGGGAAATCGTCGAGGCGATGGAGACATTCGACCGAGACGAACGGGTGACGGTCATCGTCTTGACCGGAAACGGAAAATCGTTCTCAGCGGGCGCCGATATCGAGGAGATGCTCGAGGCGACACCGATCTCGATGGAACTCCTCGATCCGTTCGCAGACTGGGACCGGATCAGTCGAATCAAAAAGCCGATCATCGCGGGTGTCCACGGTTTCGTCCTTGGCGGCGGCTTTGAACTGGCACTCGCTTGTGATTTAATCTACGCCGATTCTGAGACACAGTTCGGATTCCCGGAAGTCGGACTCGGCGTCATGCCGGGAGCAGGCGGGACGCAGCGCTTGACGAAATGCATCGGTCGGACGCGAGCGCTCGAGTGGCTCTTCACCGGCGACCGGATGAAGGCAGAGGAAGCGGAACGACTCGGTATCATCAACCGGGTGACGGCTGATGTCGAAGCGGCGGTGCTGGCAATGGCAGAGCGGTTATCGAACCAACCGAGCATGGCGTTGCGGTTGATCAAGGACGCGGCAAACAAAGCCGTCGATTTATCGTTACAAGATGGGATGGAGCACGAACGCCGTAACTTCTATCTCTTGTTCGCGACAGCCGATCAAACAGAAGGCATGCAAGCATTTCTCGAAAAACGATCACCGATTTTCAATCAACAGGAACAGGAGTGAATACAATGTCGACAGTACATGAAAAAACACTTGAAATGAAACGGTCCGTCTATCATTTGCTCATCAACGGCGAACAAGTCGAGGGTGCAACAGGCGAGACGTTCAAAACATACAATCCGGCAACGGGCGAAGTGATCGCAGAAGTTGCAAAAGCATCGAAGGAAGACGCCGATCGCGCCGTTCAAGCCGCACGCGATGCGTTTGATCACGGGAAGTGGAAGATGTGGCCGGTCGGGCGTCGGGCACAAATCTTGAATAAGATTGCGAGCATCATGCGTTCACGCTTCAACGAAATCGTCGAACTGGAGATTCTTGATACAGGGAAATCACTGGCAGCGGCGCAAGGACAAGTCACGCAAGCGATCGAAGACTTCGAGTTCTATGCGGGTGCAATCGTCGGTCACCGTGGTGTCGTCAATAACGTACCGGGACAATTCCATAACTATACGGAAAAAGAAGCGGTCGGTGTCTGTGCACAAATCATTCCGTGGAACTATCCGTTAATGATGGCAGCTTGGAAAGTCGCACCAGCAATCGCTGTCGGTTGCTCGGTCGTCGTCAAACCAGCGACATTGACACCATTGACAGCGATCATTCTCGGTGAGATTTGTCTAGAAGCTGGCGTACCAGCAGGTGTCGTCAACGTCATCCCGGGATCCGGACGCGAGATCGGCAACCATCTCGTTGAGCATCCTCACGTCGATAAAGTCGCCTTCACGGGCTCGACGCCAGTCGGTAAAGACATCATGGGACGTGCGTCCGAGACGTTAAAACGAGTCACACTCGAACTCGGTGGAAAATCACCGAACATCGTCTTTGAAGACGCGGATGTGACAGCAGCTGTTGATGGTTCATTGTTCGGAATCTTCTATAACAGTGGTCAATCGTGTGAAGCGCGCTCGCGCCTGTATGTCCACGAGGAGATCTACGAAGCATTCATGGAACAGTTCGTCGCGAAGACAAAACAACTCGTCCTCGGTAACCCATTCGATAAAGGGACACACGTTGGAGCGATCATTGACCAACAACAGGTCGATGTCATCGATGGATACGTCCAGTCAGCGAAAGAAGACGGGGCAACAATCGTCACAGGTGGTCACGCGACAGCACCAGAAGGATACGAAAAAGGCTTCTGGTACGCACCGACGATCATCACGGACGTCACACACGAGATGAAAGCGGTCAATGAAGAAATCTTCGGACCGGTCGTCGTCGTCATGCCGTTCAAAGATGAAAAAGAAGCGATTCGCCTAGCAAACGATACATCGTTTGGACTCGGATCAGCCGTTTGGACGAAAGACGGCGCGAAAGCGACACGTGTCGCGAGTCAAATCAAAGCCGGCATCGTCATGGTCAACTGTCCGTTTTCTGCCTTCCCGGGCACACCGTTTGGTGGCTATAAACAATCGGGCTTCGGTCGAGAACTCTGTATCGAGACGCTTGATCTGTACACGGAAACAAAAAGTATCTTGTCGTACTACGGCAGTCGTCCACTCAATCCGTTCGGACTATAAGCAAGAGGGAAGGCTGGAGTTCCGTCGGGAAGTCCAGCCTTTTTTAACAGCACAGGGGATAAGGGGGAATTCAGATGGTAGAACAAATCGTCGTCGTCGGATCCGGCGTCATGGGACGTGGTATCGCTTATGTTGCCGCACACCGCGGATTTCAGGTGACACTCGTTGATATTAAAGAAGAATATATCGAAAGTGCCTATCGAGAACTCGAACGCATCGCAGAGAAAGGAATCACGCGAGGGAAGATGTCCGCGAATGAGGTCGAGGGACTGTTCGATCGGCTGCATCTGTCGACCGACCTAGCCGAGGCGGCACAACAAGCAGATCTCGTCATTGAAGCAGTACCGGAACAACTCAGCATCAAACAGCAAGTCTTTGAAACGCTAGAAGCGAATGCACGTCCGGACTGTTATTTCGCGACGAACACGTCGACGATGAGTCCAACGGAAATTGCGTCCTTTACGAACCGGGCGGACCGGGTCATGGCGATGCATTTCTTCAATCCGGTCCATCTGATGCCACTGATCGAGCTCGTTCGTGGTCTTGAGACATCGGATGAGACGATCGCAGCTCTTGAACAGGTAGCGCGTCAGATGCAGAAGGAAACGGTCGTCATCCGTGAGTTTCCTGGGTTCGTGACTTCGCGGATCAGTGCGCTCGTCGGAAACGAAGCGTTCTATATGTTACAAGAAGGACTCGGGACACCAGAAGAGATCGATAAAGCGATCAAACTCGGCTTAAACTATCCGATGGGACCATTCGAACTCGGGGACTTGGTCGGACTTGATACTCGGCTCCACAACTTAAAGTATCTGCATGAGAAGCTCGGCGAAAAATACCGTCCGGCACCACTGCTCGAACAGTATGTCAAAGCCGGACGACTCGGTCGTAAAACAGGTCGTGGCGTCTATGACTATACGAATCGCGAGGTGACATCATGAAACGGGTCGCCATCATCGATGCCGTTCGGACACCGATCGGTCGCTATAACGGCGCGTTGCGTCAGGTTCGTCCAGATGACTTAGGAGCACGTGTCATCGAAGCGTTGCTTGAGCGTAATCCACAAGTCGATCCGAAGACGATTGAGGAAGTCATTTTCGGTAATGCGAATCAGGCGGGAGAAGACAATCGCAACGTCGCGCGGATGTCTGGATTACTAGCTGGTCTACCGGTCAAAGTCGCCGGTACGACGATCAATCGCTTATGTGGATCTGGACTGGATGCCGTCATCGCGGCAGCGCGTGGGATTGCCTTAGGTGAAGGTGATATCTATATCGCTGGTGGAACGGAAAGCATGACGCGTGCACCGTTCGTTCTCGCGAAGCCGGATCAAGCCAATCCACGTGGCAATCAGACGATGTACGATACGACGATTGGTTGGCGCTTCGTCAATGATCGTTTAGCAGATCAATACGGAACGGATTCGATGCCGGAGACAGCCGAGAACGTCGCCCGTCAGTACGGAATCTCGCGCGAAGCACAGGACGACTTTGCGTTCGAAAGCCAACAACGCGCGAAACGAGCCATCGAGGCAGAGCGCTTCACGGACGAACTGGTTGCGGTCACACAAACAGACCGGAAAGGCAACGTCAGCGTCTTCGATCGCGATGAACATCCTCGTCCCGAGACGACACGTGAGAAACTGGCGACACTTCGTCCATTATTCCCAAGTGGTACCGTGACGGCGGGGAATGCTTCAGGTGTCAACGACGGTGCGTCGGCGTTGTTATTGATGAGTGAAGAAAAAGCAAACGAACTCGGTTTGACGCCGCTCGGGTATTACCGGGCGAGTGCGACAGCTGGGGTTGAACCTGCCATTATGGGAATCGGACCGATCGACGCGACGAAAAAAGTTCTCCGACGAGCAGGCTTGACGGTCGAACAGCTCGATCAGATTGAGTTGAACGAAGCGTTTGCGGCTCAAAGTCTTGCCTGTATCGAAGCACTTGGTTTACCAAGTGAAAAAGTCAACGTCAATGGCGGAGCAATCGCCTTCGGTCATCCACTTGGTGCAAGTGGGGCCCGGATTTTAACGACATTATTGCATGAGATGCGCCGGACGAACCGGACGTACGGTCTCGCGACGATGTGTGTCGGAGTCGGACAAGGGATCGCACTTGTAGTCGATCGGGAGGGACTCGTATGATTCACTTAGAACGAGAAGGCTATATCGCAATCGTCCGGATTGATCGTCCGGAACGCTTGAACTGTCTCGATTATCCGACGCTTGTCGCTTTGCAAGAACAGGTCGATGCGTTATCGGTCGACCCGGAAGCGCGGGTCGTCCTGTTTACGGGAACGGGGAAAGCATTTAGTGCTGGTGCCGATTTAAAAGAACGCGTGCATTTAAACGAAGAAGAAGTCCGGCGCAATGTCCTTGCGATCCGCAACGTCTTCACGTCGATCGCACAATTGCCGCAACCAACGATCGCAGCCGTCAACGGTCACGCGCTCGGCGGTGGGTTCGAGTGGATCCTTGCCTGTGATTTCCGTTTTCTCGTCGAGGATGCACTCGTCGGCTTGACGGAGACCAGCTTCGGGATCATTCCAGGAGCCGGTGGAACACAACGATTGCCACGACTGATTGGGGAGACGCGGGCAAAGGAATTGATCTTCACGGCGAAAAAAATCGATGCGATGACAGCAGAACGGTACGGACTCGCGACAGCCGTTGTTGCCCGGGAAGCGTTGATGACGACGTGCCTTGAGTTTGCTAATCAGATGTTACAGAATGGTCCGATTGCCTTGCGCCAAGCGAAGCGAGCGATTGATCAAGGGCGGGATGTCTCACTCGAAGAAGGACTACAGCTCGAAACAGAAGCTTATGAAGTCGTCATTCCGACGGCTGATCGTCAGGAAGCGCTACAAGCCTTCGCTGAAAAACGACCACCACGCTTTGAAGGAAGATGAGGATGGTCGACGTTTGAAATAACCCGTATACTAACGATACACACTATGAACGACTGAAGAGAGAGTGAATACCATGAGTGCGAACACCCAATCGATGATCTTTACGATTTACGGCGATTACATTCGCCATTACGGCAATCAAATCTGGGTCGGGAGTTTAATTCGACTCGTCAAAGAGTTCGGACATAACGAACAGGCCGTTCGGGTTGCTGTGTCCCGAATGGTTAAACAAGGCTGGCTCGTCTCCGAGAAACAAGGAAATAAAAGCTTCTATTCATTGACACCACGTGGGGTGGAACGGATGGAGGAGGCCGCACGCCGGATCTACAGATCAACACCGCACGACTGGGACGGGAAGTGGCGGACGCTGATGTACACGATTCCGGAGGATAAACGCCAGATTCGTGATGAGCTCCGCAAAGAACTGACGTGGAGTGGGTTTGGTAACTTATCGAACGGGGTTTGGATCTCACCGAACCCACTTGAAAAAGAGGCGGAACGATTGATCGCGTCGTACGAGATCGAAGAGTATGTCGATTTCTTCGTCGGTGAATACCACGGTCCGAAGCAGGATCAATCCCTCGTCGAGCGTGCGTTCCCGCTGGAAGAATTGCAGGAGCGTTACGAGACGTTCATCACGGATTACAGCCGGCAATACATCGTCCATCAAAGTCAGCTCCAACTCGGAGAAATGACGGATGAACAGTGTTTCGTCGAACGGACGATGCTCGTACATGAATACCGGAAGTTTCTATTCACGGATCCCGGATTACCGCAAGAACTGTTACCAGATGCGTGGAGCGGACATCACGCGGCGCTCTTGTTCGAACAATATTACCGATTGCTCGCACAACCAGCGAGTCGGTTCTTCGAATCGATCTTTGAAGAGACGCACGATGTGTCCCAACGCAGTGCCTCGTACGACGCGGCGGAACACCCGCTGTTTGCAGAGCGGTGAAGATTTATTCGAATGAAAAGAGCGGGACGGATCAGTTGATCCGCCCCGCATTCGTGTCATTCAGATGTGTTCTGTTCAGCGGATTCTGCGAGAATGTTTCGGAAGGCATATCCTTTATCGACATAAGAATCAATCGACTCCTGAATCATCGCAAGATCCGCTTCTGTTAGTTCACGCACGACTTTACCGGGTGAGCCGATGATCAGCGAACGGGGTGGGAAAACTTTTCCCGATGGAATTAGCGTATTCGCCCCGATGATGCATTCTTCACCAATCTCTGCGTGATCAAGAACGGTCGCACCCATTCCGACGATCGAACGACGTCCGATTTTGCAACCGTGTAAAATTGCGTTATGTCCGACCGTTACTTCATCTTCAATGACGACGGGTGCCCCTTCATAGAGATGAATCGTCGCGTTGTCCTGAATACTGCATCGTTTCCCAATTGTAATCGGTCCTTCGTCACCGCGTAAGACAGCGTTGAACCAGACGGTAGACTCGGAACCGATCGTGACGTCTCCGATCAGATAAGCACCAGGAGCGATGAATACATCGGAGGCGACGTTCGGATGAATCGATTGATACGGAATCTTCATAACAGAATGACCTCGTTTCTATAATAAGATGAACTGCTATTCATTCCATGTCAGTATAGCATGTGAGTGAAGTCGAGAACGGAGGAAAGATATGTTTCCGATTTGTGAGCTCTTTAAAATTCGATATCCTTTGATCCAAGGAGGAATGGGTAACATTAGTCATGCGGCGCTCACGGCAGCGGTGTCGAATGCCGGAGGACTCGGAACGCTCGGGTGCGGGACATTGTCGGTCGATGAAGTGTCGTCGCGGATTCACGAGACACGAATGCTGACGGATCAACCATTTGCCTTGAACATCGCGATTCGTGTGTCTCCCTATACGGAAGCACTGATTGATCTCGCGATCGCAGAAAAGATTCCGGTCGTCTCCTTGTCGGCAGGAAATCCGGCACCGTACATAGAGCGACTTCAAACTGCTGGCATCAAAACGATCGCTGTTGTCGCTTCAGTCAAACAGGCGTTAAAGGCAGAACAAGCAGGCGCTGATGTACTCGTAGCGGAGGGAGTTGAAGCGGCAGGCATCAATTCACCGCTCGAGTTGACGACGCTGACCTTGATTCCGCAACTCGTCGATCGGGTCAACATTCCGGTCCTGGCAGCGGGTGGGATTGGTGACGGGCGTGGATTGGCAGCTGTTCTGTTACTTGGTGCGGCGGGTGCCCAGCTCGGAACACGATTGATCGCGACGGAAGAGGCGAAGGTTCATTCGGCATACAAGGCGCACTTAATGGATGCGACCGATACCGATACACGCATCATCGGACGTTCCGTCGGATTCGTCCGACGTGTCCTTGATGGTCCTTACGTCGAACGACTCACAGCAGAGACACCTGCTGCTTTTCTCGATCAGACGAATGAGTCGTATCATATTACGGGCGCTCTTGAGGGCGATGAGGAGAAAGGGTATGTCAACGCTGGACTGGTTGCCGGATTGATTCATGATGTGCCGACTGTTGCGGAGTTGTTTACGCGCATGATGACGGAAGCAGAGGAACAGCTGAAGCAAACGACGACTCGTTTTACGACATGAGCATATAGTGAGGGACCCGTGATTCTACTTGTGGACAGCGGGTTTTTTCATGTTTTTTTGAAAATGGGACATTTGTCCTTTTCAAGTAGGGCACGAGTAAGGTCTACTCTAGTGTAGAGATTAAAGGAGGAGATGACGTGCAAGGAGTCGTGTTTGCTTTGATGAGCGGTCTGTTCATCGCCCTGCAAGGCATATTCAATGCGCGCCTTGCGACAGGCGTCGGACCGTGGTTGTCCGTATTGATCGTCCACTTTGTGGGTCTGATGGGTTGTTTAGTCATTTACAGTTTCGTACGAGATCGGAAAATCGGTGGCTTCCGTCAGTTACCGTGGATTTATGCAAGCGGCGGTTTGATTGGCGTGCTAGTCGTCGTAACGGAACTGACAGCAATCCAAACACTCGGGATGACATGGGCGATGTGTTTATTACTCGTCGCACAGATTTTATGTGCTTTTGTGATTGATTTAAAGGGATGGTTCGGTGTCTTAAAAAAACAAGGAAATCGTGGTCAGTGGGTTGGTGTGGGTCTCATGCTTGCAGGAGTTGCGATTTTCTCACTTGCCTAAAGGGAGGGAATAAACATGGAAACCGTCATTCAACAGTACGGACTGGATACGATTTTGACGGAAGAGACGCGCGCTTGGTTGCGTCAAGAAACCTTCCAAAAAGGGGAACTCCTCTGTACGACAGGGGCAGCGATCGACCGGATGTACTTCATCGTCGCAGGCAAAGTTAAGATATCTGCTGCCTCGTCAGAAGGGAAACAACGGATTCTGCGATTCAAGACACCACTGACAGTGATCGGTGACGCTGAATTCATCAACGAACGGGAAGTGCTGAATACAGTCGAAGCAGTGACCGATGTCGAGGTGTTGAGCGTACCGTATGCGATTTTACGCGAGCACAATACGACGAACGTCTTTCTGCAATTCTTATTACGCACGATCACAGCGAAGTGGTATGCCGACTCGAAATCAGCGTCGCACCATGTGTTGTATACAGTTGAAGAGCGATTTGCAGGGTATTTGTTGTCGATCGCTTCTGAAGCCAGTGACAGTTTATTTTATCAGGAGATGCGGACGTCGAACTTACATGACGTCGCCGACTGGCTTGGAACGAGTTATCGCCATCTCAATCGGATCATCACGAAATTGTGTGAAGAGGAGATTCTCGTTCGACGACGCGGGAAAATCATCATCGTCGATCTGGAGCGGATTCGCGAGAAGGCGAACGGCAACAGCTATGAGTAGGGAGGAACGAACATGATAATAGGCATCGTGTGTGCCGTGTTTGCAGGGATGTTAATCAGTTTACAGACGGTATTGAATGCTCGGATGAGTGACGCGTTTGGCGCTTGGGCGACGACGACGCTGGTCTTCTTCGTCGGTTTCATCGGAGCAAGTGTCACGTATGTTCTGTTTCGTGGTGGAACAATCGGACAGATTCAAAACGTATCGCCACTCTATTGGTTTGGTGGACTTGTCGGTGTCGGCGTCGTTTTTTGTGTCATGCGTGGGATTCAGTTACTTGGTCCGTCCGTCGCAATCTCTGTCGTTCTGATTTCGCAGTTAAGCTTTGCTCTCGCTGTCGATACGTTCGGCTGGTTCGGTTTACCACAAATTGATTTATCGTTCGGTCAACTCGTCGGTCTCGCTGTCATGGTATGTGGGATTTTCGTCTTGAAGCGGTATCAAGTCGTGGCGCCGGAAGAGAGGGCGAAGGATATACCGAAGCAAGTCTCTTAAAAAATCTGATACTAGTTCGATCGACTGACGAACGTTTCTGTCATCCTCGCTTTCCGCAGGCGGGAGGTAAGCCGCGTCATCCCGCATTCTATGCGATTTGCCGGGTCTTACCTGACCCTGACGAAAGCGCGACTCGCGCTTTCTTTCCCTGCAGGAGTCGAGGATGAACACTCACGTTCTAGATTGACTAAATAAAACATGCGCGTTTCCCGCTAATTCGATCGGGAGATTCGCATGTTTTTATGTGTTGTGACTTGATCTCAATCGAATAGATGAACCATTCGTCTTCTGAAGTAAAGTGAGAGAACAATAATGAGAAGACCACAGTACAATATGATTGTCGTGATCGAAACGTGAAACGACAGTAGAAACGAGAGGAGCGCGTAAGATAATGGAATGAGACCATTTGACGCGGCATTCACGACACTCATGACACGTCCCATCGTCTGTTCCGCACACTGAGACTGGATGAACGTAATGAAGCGAATATTGATGATCGAAGAAAGGACACCAAGTGATAACAGGATGATCAGGTACAACAAGATCTGCTGCGCTTGACTAAGCAGGAAGAGAAGCAGACCTAAGGCGCCAATTAATCGGACCGATGAGGTAAGCCCATTTACTTTCGTTTGCGTAAAACCACTCCAGAGCGCCCCTCCGAGCATTCCCATTTGATAAGCACCTTGCATATAACTTAAATCCATCGCATCTCCTTGGAGCACATCATGAACGAGTAAGGGGATTCCGAGTAAGAGTGGTCCAAAGAAAAAGAAATTGACACAGATGACAAGAAAAAGTGTCTGCTTGAGTTGCTGAAAGTGAAAAACGTAATGCAGCCCTTCTTTTAGTTCAAAGAGAGCTGAATGCTGAAGCGATCGCTTGATCTTAGATTCACGAATACCATACGTGAAAAGGAGCGTCAGACAGAGTGTCCCGAAAATTACGAGAAAGACGTGCGAGTAAGAGGAATAGCTGAGAATGACTCCACCAAGAATCGGACCTGAAAAGAGGGCGATTTGATTAGATGTCTGAATCAGTGAATTGGCTTTAGTGAGTTGTTCTTTCGGAACGAGCGTAGGAAGTAAGGAAGCATTCGCCGGCGAAAAGAATGCATCCACACTACCGAATAGAAAGGCGAATCCTAAAATCGTCAGCAATGTAAGCTGATCGGTATGAAGTAATGCGAGAAGACAGAGAATGAAACTGATTCGTAAAGCGCTCGAGATGCGCATGATCGTCGAACGTTTATAGCGATCGGATAAGACGCCACCGAATAACATGAGAAAAATACGGGGTAACAAGGTGGCCATGAGGACGAATCCAAGATATGACGCCTGGTTTAGCGTATGGATGACATACCATTGTTCAACAAACAGATAGGTTGATAGGGAGAGGGCAGAGCACATACCGGACCCCCATAAAAATAAAAAAGATCGATTTTTAAACAGCGATTGTTGCGTATCCATTTCAATAGGCAGCATGTGGCACCTCCGGTTTAGACGTCGTCATTCTCAAATAGTGGTTCATCAATTGCAAAGGCAGTCGTCATGATATAGAAGTGTTTTTTATCTTTTTTGTCTAGTGAAGGGGACCGTGTGAACTCGTCCAATAGAGCACGATATTTTGTAGCAAACTGCCGAAAATCGGCTTCAGACATCGCCAGTTCCTTTTGAAGTGATAAGCTCATCCAGTCCTCGATGTTCGAAGATGAAGGAGAAAAAGTAGCTGTCGGAGCCGTAAGAACGCGTGTCTTTGCCCGGTCTAGTACCTCAAGATACGACTGCCGGGTCGCTTCATTCGTCTCGACGAAGTTCAGTAGATGATCGGCAGGAATGTATCCTCGAGCAATCGCTTGATAGTATTTCAATAGATTGCCGCCCTGTTCTTCCGTACGGACGAGACGAATCAAGTCATGCTTTTCAAGTTCCCGTACGTGATAGAGGACCTTCGCGCGGGATAACGTCAGCAAGTGGGCTAACTGATGTACCGTGTGTGGTTTTTCGACGAGAAACATGAGGATTTTTGTTCGTAACGGATCACTGATCACTTTTAACTGTTCATAGTTCTCTAACATGTGAATCGCTTTTTGTTCCATGCACTGATCTCCTTTTTAACCGGTTAATTTTTATTAACCGTAAAACAAAAGGCTTCTTTTGTAAACGATTACAAATTTATGTAAGGGTGTTGGTAAAGAAGACATCATTTTTTTACATACAAAAAAAACTGATTCCACGACATCTCGATCATCCTCCACTTTTTACTGAAAGTAGGGTAAGAACGAGATGTTTGAAATCAGTTTCAGCTACTGTATATGGTTCGAAGTGATTAGACCGTCGTCGTATCTTTCCATTCCTGCTCGATGAAAGCATCGCGACCAGAAGCAGCACGATCTTTTTTATAGTGTTCTGGATTTTTCTTATGGAAGTCTTGATGGTACTCTTCCGCCGGATAAAATTCAGAAGCGGCATCGATCCGCGTCACGATCGGTTGTTTGAAACGATTGCTTGCAGCAAGGGCGTCACGGGAAGCGATCGCTGCTTCGTGCTGTGCATCCGTATGATAGAAGATCGCTGGTGCGTACTGCGTGCCGCGATCTTGGAATTGACCTTCTGCATCCGTCGGATCCGTTTGTGGCCAGTAGAGTTCGAGCAGACGCTCGTACGGGAACAGGCTCGGATCAAACGTGATTTGGACGACTTCGAGATGTCCCGTCGTTCCTGTTTTGACTTGCTCGTATGTCGGATTGTCGACGTGTCCGCCCATGTAACCTGATACGATTCCCTCGATTCCTGGTAATTCTTCAAACGGTGTCACCATGCACCAAAAACATCCACCTGCAAATGTTGCTTTTTCCATCTGTCTCTTCCTCTCCGTGGGAAATCCCCATTGTATGTCTGACAGCGAGAAAACGAAAACGACTCCTTCGCTTGGTTGCAAAAGGAGTCGCCGCTTTTTATCAACCAAAGCTTTCGCTTTGCTGGTCGTAGCACCTTGCTATGCGCAGGTTGCTGGGACGTCATCGATCCAGATCTCTCGGTCCACTCTTGATAAGGGTATATGAAGTTGATGTCATTCGTTATCATTGTTGTGATGATACCATTCACACAGAAATAAAGTCAATCCTTAGGTTTTAAGGCACGTAAAACCGTCGCTCCGAGTGTCTTCGCACCAATCAACAACGCCTGTTCGTTGATTTCGTACTGCGGATGATGCTGTGGATAGTTGACGCGACCGTCCGTATATCCGGAGCCAGTGAAGAAATAACTTCCCGGGACATGTGTTAGATAATGCGCGAAGTCATCCGCAGCCATCATTGGTGTGAGTGCCCGGACGGATGCTTCCGGTAAGAAAGAAGCGGCTTCCTGAACAAGTTTTGTCTCGTCCGGATGATTCCAGAGCGCCGGGTAACCCGTCGTGAAGTCGATTGAATAGGTAGCACCGATGCCGGCACATGTCGTTTTGGCGACAAGATCGACTTCTTGCCGGAGCTGATGCCGCAATGTCTCATTGAACGTCCGAATTTCACCGACGATGCGTGCTTCACCCGTGACGATGTTCGGCGCCGTTCCCGCATGGAAAGAACCAATTGCAAGAACTGCCGGCTCGAACGGGTCGACCCGTCGACTAACGAGATGCTGTAAGTTACAGACGAGCTGCGCTCCAGCGACGAGCGCATCTTTTGTTTTATGTGGTGCTTGGGCATGCCCGCCTTGACCATGAACGATGATTTCGAATTCGTCGATTGCACATAATGTATGTCCTTCCCGAAACCCAATCGTACCAACCGGTAAATCATTTTCGAGATGTGTCGCAAAAATCGCATCGACACCTTCGAGGACACCGGCTTCGATCATTTGGATGGCTCCACCGGGAAAGACCTCTTCACCATGCTGGTGAATGATTCGAATCGTTCCTTGCAATTGATCACGTAACGGATAGAGCGTAGCAGCCAGGGCCATCACCATTGCCGTGTGACCATCATGCCCGCAAGCATGCATGACACCGGGATGGATCGACCGGAAGGCAAGCGTCGTCTCTTCTTGAAGTGGTAAAGCATCGAAATCTGCACGGACCGCAATCGTCGGACCAGGCTGTTTGCCTTCGATCGTCGCGACGACACCACGACCTCCGACGGCTGTTTGATAAGGGATGCCCTGCTCCGCGTAAAAGTTTGCAATTCGTTCTGGTGTGCGGACTTCCTGGAAAGAGAGTTCCGGATGTCGATGAAAATCACGACGTAACGCGATCATCGTCGGTTCGAATTGTTCAAGTGCTTCAAAAAGTTGAGTTTGCATCTTCAAGCTCCTTTGACGTGTGTCTTTTCGTGAAAATGGGTACAGATACAGGTAATCACGAAAGGGGATAATGAAACATGGGAGAAATCGTCGTCAACGCTGTACTTACAATCAAAGCAGGACTTGCGGATCAAGTCTTCCCGATTCTACAAACGGTCTATCATGCCTCACAAAAAGAAGAAGGGTGCTTACGTTATTCCTTACATCAATCGATCGAGGATGAGCATCAATTCATGCTGTATGAAGTGTATCGGGATGAAGAGGCACTTGAAGCGCATATCGCATCCGATCACTATAAAGCCTACCGTGAACAGATCGAGTTATACTTGATGGATCGACAAGTAACGAAATACGTAGAGATGACATTTTAACGTATTGCGATAAGAAGAGACGAACCCGTCGATTTCGACGGATTCGTCTTTTTTTGTCTTACATCGATTTAAATCCGAGGAAATGCTCTTGCCAACGCGGTTCATAAATCGAGTTGATTTGAAGTTGTGAACCGCCCGCATGGATGAAGTGTTCGCTATCGAGCATGATTCCGATATGCGATGGACCATCTGTATAAGTGTTCTGGAAGAAGACGATATCCGAGCGTTTACCGCTTGCAATACTCGTCCGGCGATTTGTAAAGAAAGCACCATACCAGTAGCCACGAACGTTCGTCCGACCACCGTATTTTCCGGCCTTGTTCGTCGCGTAGTGAATCAAACCGGAACAGTCAAAACCACCGTTCACGGCATCTTGCGAACCCCATGTGTATGGTGTACCGATATGTTGAACGGCTGCTTGGATCAGCTTTTCACCACGCGTATTATTCTTTTTAACGACCCGTTTATCGGACGTGATCGTCACAGCGGATACAGGAAGATAAACAGGTGTCCAGCCTGACTGGATGACATAGAAGTTTCCGACTCGATGACGCGGATAAACCCGTTTGCCTTGTTCAACGAGTCCGCTACCTTTTGGACTTGTTGGACTCGCAAAGAACGACGTCGTCTGTTTGACCGTATAGATTTTCGCCCGGTCGATCGCTTTTTGTGTCAGTTTCATATCGGGTTTGCTCGTGCTGATATAAGGGTTGAGGACGTAACCCGTTTGACCATTTGCCAGGCGAACTTGCCAAAAATCATCATCAATTGATTTTAGACCGATTAATTTCGTCCCTTTCTTCAAATAGGCAGCTGGGCGACTGTAAGCTACGTCGGCAGAGAAGAGTGGCGTCTGGTCCAGGTGGACATAAAATGTCGTGCCTTTTTTTGCTTTTGCCGTCGGCTTGTTCAGTCCGATACGACTCGAATCGACGAAACCAAAGGCATTTTTATATTTGACGCGTGTATAATAACCGCTTTTTCCGTAGATCGAAATCGAGGTACCTTTTTTTAGTGTGCCGATTTTTTTGCTCGAAAGTTTTGCCTGCGAACGAATGACGACATCGTCTTCCGTCACATAGCGTTGACCAGTGACGTCATACAGATCCGGCTTTTTCGTCACGAGATCCGTCGTCTTGACGTAGCCGTAGACCGATCCTTTTTTCAAGCGTGTGTAACTACCGCTTGTGCCGTAAATCGTTAGCTTATCAGCTCGTTTGACGGAATACATGATTTTGCTCTTCGTCGAAGCAGACGTGTAGACGGACAAATTGCGTTTCGCGTATCGTGTCCCGGTTGATGCATAGACTTTTCCAGTACCGAGATCAGCTGTCTTGACGTAAGCATGAACTCCACGGAAGATGATCCGGCTATAGGTACCGCTTGTGCCATACACCGTCAGCAGCGTATTCGTTTGGTGTTGCTTCAAGACAGGACTTGAAGATTTGGCGTCCGAATAGATTGGCGTAGCGCGCTGAACATAGAGGCGTGCAGTCTTCGGATAGTATTTCAACGTACCGAGATGTGCCGTCAACACATAGGCATACTCGTCGTTTCGTTTGATTCGTGTAAATGACCCCTCGATGCCGTACGTCTGAAGAGAAGTATTCACAGGAATCGATTGTACGACTTTTCCTTTCGTAGTCGCAGTAGCATAGACCGTTGTCTGCTGTTGGACGTAACGTAGCCCGGTTTCCGGATGGTTCACGACCGGCGCATCAGCTAAATCAACCGTCAATACGAAGGCGTAACCCGTCTTAGTCGCAACACGCGTAAAAGTACCGATCGTACCGAACGTTTCAAATGCTTGATTTTGAACGACGGCTGTCTTCGCGCTCGTCGTCTTCGGTTCAACGAAAAGAGAAGTCGTTCGTTTGGCATAACGCAGTCCTGTTTCCGGATAATTTTCGACCTGCGCATCAGCTAAATCAGTTGTCAATACGAAGGCGTAACCCGTTTTAGTGGCCACGCGTGTAAAAGTACCCGTCGTACCAAACGTTTCGAATGCTTGATTTTGAGTGACAGCTGACTTCGCGCTCGTCGTCTTCGGTTCAACGAAAAGAGAAGTCGTTCGTTTGGCATAACGCGTTCCAACTAATTTCGGAAGTTGCTCGAGTTGTGCCGTCGGTACGTAGACGTATTGCTCGTTCCATTTCAGACGCGTGAACGTGTCGAAAGTGCCGTATGTATCGATTCGCTGATAGGCGGGAAGTGTCGTCACGACGGTGGGATCAAATGGTGAAGCAACTAATGAGAGTGGACTTTTCGACATCAGCGTAGCTTGTTTTTGAAAGACAGGTGCTGTTTGCGTTAACGCGTTTGTTGCGACATACGCAGTACCTTCTTGCCAACTGACACGAGTGAAGTCACCGTCCGTGCCGAGTGTCTTGAATGTCGTTCCTGCTGGTAGTTGTTGAATGACCGTTGTGGAATCAGCCGTTTGTAGCAACGCAGCATCCTCTTTTAAATAAGCCGCCCCGGTCGTCTCGGTGACTGTTTGTGTTTCTGCTGTCGGTTGAGCAGGTGGCGATTCAGCGAAAGCCGGTGCGGGTAAAACCGAGCTCAACATTAACGTTGCGGCAAGTCCAGCAACATGAGCAGTCCATTTTTTCATCAAGAGGTTCACTCCAATTCTTAAAATTTGTCATTATGAATAGTGTAGCATGCGCTTGTTTAAAAATTGATAAAAATCAAAAAAATAGGAGATTGTCCATAAAAAACGGTATGCCTCGGCACACCGTTTGAAGTCCTATGTTAGTTATCTTCTTCGTGATCCACTTGCCATTCCCAGTCGAGCATGCCGTAAATCAAGGAATCGCGCCAGTGGTCTTCGAGATAGACCGTCTCGCGAAGCTGTCCTTCCTTCGTCATGCCGACTTTCTGCAACACGCGTTCGGAAGCGACGTTCCGCGGGTCACACGTTGCCGTGATGCGGTGTAGTTCTAGTTTTTCGAAACCGAATTGGAGAAGGAAAGAGGCAATCGACGTCGCGTATCCGTTCCCCCATTCATCAGGCGAGAGGACGTATCCGATTTCGGCGATTTTATTCTCAACGTCTGTGATGACGAGTTCACCGGCACCGATGACGACGTCACTTGGAAACGTCACGGCAAAGACATAACGACGTCTTGGTGTCTCGAGTTCACTTTCAAGCGCATCGTGTAGGAATTGTTTCGTATCCGTTTCGGTATTCGGTCCCCACGACTGGAATTGACTGACGATGGGTTGTGAGGCATAGGCGTGAACCGCTTCTACATCTTCTGGTGTAAAACGACGAATCCGAAGTTGATCATTGATTTTATAACGCATGCAGCATCCTCCTCTTTCAGATGAAGTCACTTTGATTCTATTTGACAGATGGGGAACGGATTCCTGTTTGACACGGGAAAAAGGGCGTGCTAGGGTGGTTGTATCGAATGGAATAGGGAGTATCCTCTAGGGTTCCGTACGGCTGGACCGAGGGAGGAACATGGACGTTTGTCCATGCAACGGAGGGATAAAAGCCCGGGAGTAAAGCGAATCGTCTCGCTTACTCCCGGGCTTTTTCATTTGAATTTACCTATCAGGAGGCAATTACTATGGCAAAGTATTGGATTGGGATCATCGTCGCGGCATGTTTTGAAGTCGGCTGGGTCATTGGATTAAAACATGCGGCAACACCACTTGAGTGGACTGCAACGATCGTCTGTATCATCGTTAGCTTTACCGTGCTGATCAAAGCGAGTAACCATTTACCGGTCGGAACGGTCTATGCTGTCTTCGTCGGTCTCGGAACGGCAGGGACGGTCGTGACGGACATCGTGTTATTCGATCAAGCGGCTTCCGTGATGAAATTAGCATTGATCGCTGTCTTACTCGTCGGCGTCATCGGTCTGAAGTTAGTCAGTGGAGAGGAGAAATCAGCATGAGTTGGATTTATTTAATCATTGCCGGAATCTTTGAGATGTTGGGTGTCGTCTTGATCAATACGTTCAATCAAAATAAGAATGCGAAGAATCTACTGTTGATGGGAACAGGATTCGGACTCAGTTTCCTATTCTTAACGCTTGCAATGAATGGTTTACCGATGGGAACGGCGTATGCGGTATGGACGGGAATCGGAGCGGCGGGCGGTGCGATTCTCAGCATGGTGCTCTATAACGAATCAAAAGACTGGAAGCGACTGGTTTGTATCGGTCTCGTCTTAAGTGCGACGATTGGTCTGAAACTCGTCGGCGAATGATTGTTTACATGTCAAACAGATGACGTTTTAACGGAACGCATATTTTTTGGCATATTTTAACGCAAAAGAGGAAATACTCCTTATAGAAGTCACGCATGACAAATCGTGTTAATAAGGGGAGAACATCCATGAAAACAAAACAATATATCGGAACGTTCTATTCAGAGGAAGAATTGATTTCAAAAATGGACGAACTGCATATTCAAGGACACCGGGAGGAAGACTTCTACGTCATCGTCAAGGAGAAGTCGAACATCGCACTCGTCCGTAGCCAAATGGACGCAGAAATCGCGACGACGAAACCGTCTTGGATTGATCGGATTCGTGGGAACAAAGGTCGTGATCAAGAAGTCGATGATCTGTTCGGGTCACTTGATCTATCAGACAATGAGATCGAACAACGCAAAACGGAAGTCGAAGGTGGGGGCTTCGTTCTGTTACTTGAAGTCCAAGACATCCAGTTCGATCCACATTTAAATACAGACAATACGCATCCTGATGTAAAAGTCCGTTATGGTAGTGGCGAAGAGACGCATACGTCATCAGATGCGAACTCCAATGCACAGCTCGGCTCCGGTAATCCGCTTGATGTTGATAAAGATTCGAAGGAAGAGCATGCAGAGATTGATTTGCACCGTGCCGGTACGGACAAGATGCCGCAAGACGAGCAGGCAATCGATCATTCAAAAAAACTCGACGGGAACCGGGAACCGGACATCGCGATGCGTCGGGATGACGATTTCCGCCGGCCGGAAACAGAACGCGAGGAAAAAGAACATGATGCAACGCAAGACGGCGAAGAACGTCGTCAATCGAAACATCAATCGGATGACATCGCCAAGCAAGATCATGGAAATAATTTAGACCGCTAAAACAATAGATTAGAATCACGCATCAGGGTCATCATCAAAGAAGGTACCTTCCGGATCAATTCCGAAAGGTACCTTCTTTTTGTATGGAGATTAGACGAGAATCGTCTCGTCTTATTTATGATCCGGATTTGATCCTGTACGCACGTTGGCGTTCAATTGATCGATGGCTTTCATATCAACGTCTGATAAGCTGAAGTCGAAGACATCAAGATTTTCGCGAATGCGGCTTGGCGTGACGGATTTCGGAATCGCGACGATGTCGTGTTGCAAGTGCCAACGGAGGACGACTTGAGCCGGCGTTTTCTGATGACGATCGGCGATATCGACGATGACCGGATGCGTCAACGCGTCGCGTCCTTTCATCAACGGACTCCAAGCTTCAACGACGATACCGTGCTTGCGACAAAAGTCTCGGATCGCTTCTTGGCTAAGGAACGGATGGAGTTCAATCTGATTGACGGCAGGAACGATCGATCCTTCGGCTAAAATTCGTTCCAAATGAGGAATATGGAAGTTCGAAACACCGATGGCACGCGTCTTTCCTTCTGCATAGAGATGTTCGAGCGCCCGCCATGTCTCGACATAACGATCTTCTTTTGGCATCGGCCAATGAATCAGGTACAAATCGACGTAATCGACACCAAGCTTTTGCAGACTCGTCTCGAAAGCGGCAAGTGTCTCTTCGTAGCCGTGATCGGAATTCCAGACTTTCGTCGTCAGAAAGATCTCTTCTCGGGGAATGCCCGAATCACGCAGCGCACGACCGACACCTTCTTCATTTTCGTAAATCATCGCTGTATCGATTGAACGATACCCGGCGCGGAGTGCTTCGCTGACCGCTTCATATACTTCTTCTTCCGGTACTTTAAAGACACCATATCCGAGTTGGGGCATGCTGATGCCGTTGTTTAACGTGATCTGTTGCATCGATTCATCGACTCCTTTGTAGTGAACTGTTGTCTTTTCTAGTGTACGCTCTCCTTCTATGAAAATCGAATGATTGCCGAAGCGAGTTCTTTTGCGTATACTGAGCGATAACAAATATTAGGAGGCGATTCTGTGATTCGACAAGCTGTTTTACAATACATACATGAGGAAAACGCGCTCGATCAACTTAAAGAAGTGATAGGTAATCGTTCAGCAGTCCTGATTCATGGACGTCAAGCCTATGAAGCAGCTGCTTTTGCTTTACCAGCATTACCACGTCTTTTATTTGAAGGGCATTGTACGGATCAACAGGTGGAAGCTTTCAAACAAGTATGTGCTCCGTACGATGTGATTCTCGCGCTCGGAGGCGGGAGTGTCATCGATACGGCAAAACAGGTCGCGTTTCAATTGAGACGCCCGATCATCATCATTCCGACGATCGTCTCGAACTGTGCTCCGTGGACTCCGCTCAGTGTCATGTATAACGAAGAGGGACAGTATATCCGATTTGATACGTTCCCCGTCGTGATTGAAGCCCTTTTACTCGATCATCGGATCATCGCAGCGAGTCCGTATGATTATTTTGTAGCGGGGCTCGTCGATACGCTAGCGAAGTGGTATGAAGCACGTGCCTTAAGCGGATCATCGGCTGAAGATCCCGTCATCGAGATGGCGCTTCGGACAGCTGAACGTTGTAAGGATCTTATCTTGTCGACGAATATAACGGAAACGCGTTTTCGTGAGTATCCCGTTGAAATGCAACATCTCGTCGAAACCGTCATTCCGTTAGCCGGAAGCATTGGTGGTTTTGGTGACGCGGCGACGCGTGGTGCAATCGGACACGCAGTGCATAACGCGTTATCGCCTCATCCAGAAACGCATGCGTTCTTGCACGGGAGTAAGGTCGGTTACGGACTACTCGTTCAAGAGAAGTTACTCGGACATGATGATGATTATGCAGAGTTGCGTGACTATCTTCTTGCACAAGAACAGCCGACGGCACTCGCAGACTTCGCATTATCGCTCGATGTCGTCGAAACACTTGCTTTACGGACATCGAAAGAGGAATTGTGTCGTCTGTTGCGTCCGATCGTGTCAATGGAACAACTAGTGGATGCTATTACACGGAACGAGATGGTTTTCGTTTCGACGACTTAACATAAAAAGACGCACATGTGCCGAATAATCATCAAACGGTCCATGTGCGTATTTTTATTGTGCTTTCGCAAAGCGAGCATAAGGAGCAGGGCGACCGAGTAGGTATCCTTGACCAAGATCGAAGCCGAGTTCGCGGCAAAGATCGAGTTCTTCTTGCCGTTCGATGCCTTCCGCTAAGATTTGAATCCCCATTTCTCGTGTCAGATGACGGGCTTTTCGTAAAAAGGCTTCGTTTTCTGAGTTCGTATCGCAGTGATCGATGAAGGAACGATCAATTTTAATATAATCCGGTTGAAGCAAGGACAACATATCGAGTGTCGAGAAACCAGCGCCTACATCGTCCAGTGCTACTTGAATGCCTTGCTTCTTATACTGTTCGAAGACGTGTTTCAAATGGTTGACGTCTTCAATTTTTTCCGTTTCGACGACTTCGAAGACGAGCCGACTCGGATCGACTTGATAACGTTCGACGATCTCAAACGTATGGCGCAGGCAGTACTCCGGATTATAGATCGTCGAAGGGAGAAAGTTGATGAACGTTTTTGTTGTGCCACCGATATGATGCGTCGCACGGATGGCTTCTTCACGCGCCCGCTGATCAAGACGGGAATGAAGTCCCATCTTCGAGGCCGTCGAAAACAAGACACCAGGCGAGATAGGCGTGTTATCATCTGCTGCTCGCAATAAGGCTTCGTTCGCGACGAGCACGTTGCGCTGGATATCATAAATTGGTTGTAAATGGCTTGTCATGACCCCATGCTGGATGAAATCAATCGCAGACCGATGCTTCAGTTGTTCTAGAAGTGCTGAAGCTAGGATGGGTGCTGTCACATAACGCGATTGTGTGGCGCGACACGACACCGGATAATCCGCTACACGTAAGAGCGATGTCAGTAGCTGTTCGAGCTGTTCGAACGATTGATAGGAATAAATTTCTGGCGTTGGTGATTGAATATGGAGTGCTCCCGCTTCAACGAAACGGATTGATGTCGTACATTCGGCGCAAGGATGCCACATAAAGGGATGTCCACCTCTCAGTACATCAAAAAAAGATGTATTTATTAAATTGGTTAAATTCTTTACCCTAAGAGAAAAAGAAATTAAACCTGTTCTTCATAATCATTGACCTCATACAAAAAAGAGAAGGGAACGACGGACACAATTCCGTACGTTCTCTCCTCTATCGGTCACATTCTTTCATTGTGAAGTGTAAACAAACCAGAAAGTGAGATGCAAGACAGCAACCATTGGAACGAGCCATTGGAACTTCGCTTTCCGTGTCTTGTGCCGAACTGTGTACATACCGATCCAAGAACCGAGCGCACCACCGAGGAAAGCAATCGTCAATAGTGTCGCTTCGGGTGTTCGGTAAGCATGTTGCCGCGCCCGACGTTTATCCTGCCACATCGATACAAATCCGATGAGTGTCAGGAGGAGGTAATACCCTAAGATGATCCTCATGAAAAAACGACTCCTTTTCTACCGTTCGGCACCACCACCGCCGGAACTTCCGCCACCACCGCGACTGCCACCATTTCCACCGCCACCACGCATGATCGCGGAGAAGATGTTCAAAATCGCAAAGAAGAACATACCACCGGTGAACTTCATATCGAGGAACAATAAGATCAGTAATCCAGCACCGATCAGAATCTTCGTCCAAAGCGGAAGTCCGTCGTCATTTTGTGTTTTCGGAGGATCCTGTGACTCAAGCGACTGGTCCTTTGAAATGACACTGACGACCGCTTTATATGTTTCGGATGCTGCTTTTCCATACTCACTGTTTTCCTTGTAAGGAACAGCATACTGATCGAGAATACGTCCGGCTGTGATGTCTGTCAAAATCCCTTCGAGTTTATAACCGACCTCGATCCGGAATTGGCGATCCTTTTCGTTCGGAGCGACGACGACAAGAACACCATTGTCTTTTCCTTCTTGACCGATGCCTTGGCGCCGGAACGTTTCATTGGCGTAAGAGCTTAAATCCTGTCCCTTTAGATCGGGAACCGTCTTGAGGACGACTTGTGCTGTCGTATATTGTTCGAGTTCCTGACCGAGTTGCGCGAGTTCGGCTTCTTCCGAAGGGGTGAGCAGCTGAGCATCATCCTGAATGAAGAAGGCTGCTCCCGTCCGTTCTGAAACGGCACTAGCTGTTGGAACGAAGAGGAAGAAGACGAGGAACGCGCTCAACAGAAGTCGCGTCCACCGCCGAATCATTTCGAATCACTGTTAAAGTCGACGGTCGGATTTTCCCGGTCGCTGTCTGAAATCTCGTAATACGGCTTTTTCTCGAATCCGAAGGCGGATGCGTAAAGTGTCGTTGGGAAGCTCCGACGTTTTTTGTTGTAGAGGGTTACAGCATCATTGTAATCCTTGCGGGCGATCCCTAGACGATTTTCTGTTCCTTCCAGCGTGTCCATCAAGGATTGGAATCGTTCGCTTGATTTAAGTTCCGGGTAAGTCGTCTGCAAGGCAATCAATCCCCGAAGCGAAGACGTGACTTGTTGGTCGGCTTCGATCCGTTGTTCAGTTGACGCAGCACGCGCAAGACCCGCTTGGGCTTCTGCGACTTTTCCATATACTTTTTCTTCTTGACCCGCGACACCTTTAACAGTTTCAACGAGGTTCGGAATCAAATCCGCACGACGCTTGATTTGGTTGTCGACTTGCGACCATTTATTCGATACATCTTCTTCTACATTGACGAGGCTGTTGTATTGTCCGATTGCTAAAAAGGCAATCACGGCGACAACAACGACTCCGATGATTAATGGGAGTTTTGATGTACTCCGACTTCTGCGTGCCATGTGGCATTCACTCCTTTAGTTATGTCTCATCCCTATATACCCTTAAGCGACTGAATTAGTTTCAAAAAAATGAAAAACCGTCAGCTAAAATAGCTAACGGTTTGAACTTACATGTAGACGATGACAGCTAAGATAGCTGCTAAGACAAGACGGTAGATGGCGAACGGAACGAGTTTGATCTTGTTGATCAGCTTCAAGAAGAAGCGAATCGATAAGAGGGCAAACACGAACGACGCAACGAAACCGACAGCATAGAATGCGAAGTGGTTCGGTTGAATGTTCTCCCAGTTCTTAACGAGCGAAAGGAAACTAGCACCGAACATGATCGGTACAGCCATGATGAACGTAAAGTCAGCTGCCGTCCGGTGATTCATCCCGAGGAAGACCCCTCCGGAAATCGTTGAACCAGAACGGGAGAAGCCAGGCCAAAGGGAAATACATTGGAACAGACCGACGAGTGCTGCTTGGCGATATGTAATCTGATCAAGCGATGTCGTTTTTGGTTCCTTTGGTCCGAATTTATCGGCTGCGATCATCAAGAGGGCACCGACAGCAAGACCGATGATGACCGTTTCAATCGAGAAGAGGTTCTCATCGATGAAATCTTCGAATAACAATCCGAGAACAGCTGCTGGTAGAAGACCGATCAAGACGTGACGTAGCTTTAATTTGTGTGTCCCTGATGCGTCGTGTTCGCCTTCAATCTTATACAAACCGATCAAGCTGAAGAGGCGTTTCCAAAAGACGACGACGACCGCAAGAATCGATCCGAGCTGAATGACGATTTTAAAGGTGTTCGCCGAATATTTACCGAGAAAATCGGTCGTTTGCAACCACATGTCATCGACGATGATCATGTGACCTGTGGAAGAGACCGGTGCAAATTCCGTCATCCCTTCGACGAAACCGAGTAAGAGCGCTTTTAAAAGTTCAATGATTGTCATGATAATCTCCTTCTATATGATGTGCTAGTTAAAAACATATCATGTTTTATTCTTGTGAGATAGAACTAATTGGAATATCGGGCGCAGGTCTGAGAGACGATCGGACGTGTAAGACGCGTTGTCCGATTTAAATTCGTTTGGATAAGATAATAGATGGATTTAGGTATCATCGGATAGATCAGGAAATCCGGTCATTTTCATTCATACTAAAACGGCATGAAGGAAAAGGGAATCTTTCTGTTAGGACACAAGGTCAGAAAAACTTCAAATCGATTGGTTTCACTGGAATATGTCTGGATCTACAAACAGAAAAACGAGCAGGAGACAGTATCGTCCACTACTCGTTTTGAAACGGGATCATCCTAAAGCGACGTCAAGAATCATCATGACCGTAAACCCGACCATCAGACCAAGCGTTGCTAAATCGGATCCGTTTTCTGCTTGTGATTCCGGAATCAATTCTTCGACGACGACGAAAATCATCGCTCCGGCAGCAAACGATAACGCATACGGTAGAAGCGGTTGAACGAAGAAGACCGCGGCTGCTCCGACCATCGCGGCAATCGGTTCGACGATTGCTGACAATTGACCGTAATGGAAGGCGCGCCGACGCGACATGCCTTCACCGCGTAGTGGAATCGATAGGGCAGCTCCCTCCGGCATGTTTTGTATCCCAATACCGAGTGCGAGCGTCAAGGCACCGGCGACGGTCGCCCCGTCCATGTTTAAGGCAGCGGCGCCAAAAGCGACACCAATCGCAAGACCTTCGGGAATATTGTGCAACGTGATCGCAAGAAATAGTAACGTCGTTTTCTTGAGTCCTGTCGAAGGACCTTCCGCTGTCTCGAGTGGTGCAGATAAGTGCAAATGCGGCGTAACGAAGTCGAGGAGACGGACGAAAAATCCACCAGCGAGAAAACCGATGGCGGCAGGAATCCAGGCGATTCCTCCATCCTGCTCCGTGAACTCGATCGCAGGAGCAAGCAGCGACCAAAACGACGCGGCAATCATGACGCCGGCAGCAAAACCGAGCATCATGTTCATGACGCGTTTTTCAATCGTCGTAAAGACGAAGACGAGTGCCGCACCAAGTGCGGTTAACCCCCACGTCATCATTCCGGCAAGCAATGCTTGCACGACGACGGGGAGGGAAGTAAACCAATCCAACATGACTATTCCTTCTTTCCGGGGACGATTTAAAGCATCCATCTGTATGAGAGCTTACCCGTTTTCGATCCGGACGATTCGTGTGAAGGGAATTTCAATGACTTCACGTCCGCGCAGAAAGAGAACGGAACGTTCGGGTTCTAGTCGTTCCACGAAACCGACGACCGTCACGTAGCTACTTTCCTTATAATACGTGATTTCAAGTTCGTTTCCTTCTATTAAAGCTTCTTGAAGCAGAAAGTGCCATGATTCTTGCAACTGTTCATCAATTTCAGGCAAGTCGAGCTGATGCATCTGGACATAATATTCCCGCAACAGTTGCAAATGTTCCGGCATGAGAAAAGGAATCCATTTTAAATTTCCCCGATCACGATACGCTGTCATGAAGATCACCTCCCGGATGACCGCCGACGAAACGAAGACGACGTTTGGCGACACTCGTATCAAGAAACGAGACAGCGAGGCGAATCGTTCCTTTTCCGTAGCGAAGGTTGACGACATCCATTGCTTTTAATAACCGTCGCCGTTTCCAGAGCCGCGCATTATCCTCGAACAAAGACAACTGTAAGGTGCCTTGATCGGCAGTCAAATGCCCCACTGCGACGGATAAAAAACGAACAGGTTCCCCGTCGAGCCAATTCGGTTCGAATAATTGTAAGACGTGACGCAGAATGATGCGTTCATCGGATGTCGGATAAGGCAACCGTACTTGACGGGAGAAACCACTTCGGACGACGTTTCGAGAATAGCGGACGCCGATGTGAACGGTCCAGCCGACTTGATTCGAAAAGCGACAACGTGCGGCAACATCCTGCACGAGTTCATTGAGCACATTCCGAATGCGTTCGAACTGATAATAGTCCTGCATTAAGGTCACACCGTGTCCGATCGTCCGTTGAGGGGCTTTCTCGAACAGATGACGAGGCGCAAGAAGTGTCGGTGACGCGTCGAGTCCCCAAGCGTGATGCCACAGTTCGGCACCGATGACACCGAAGCGTTCGTGTAACTCTTCAACGGGGCGCATGGCAAGATCACCGATCGTTTCAATCCCCATCATCTGCAGATGTTGTTCCATGCGATGTCCAACTCCCCACATCTTCCGAATCGGAAAATCATGAAGACGTCGTGCGACATCAGCATATCCACATCGCGCGATGCCTTCTTTTTTCCCGATTAAATCAAGCGTCAGTTTCGCGATGACGTTATTTGGACCAATCCCGATCCGGACGTGGATGCCGGTCTGTTTCAGGATTGCTTCTTTAATTTTGAGGGCAGCTTGCAGGTCGGAACCAAATAGGCGATCGGTTCCGGTCATGTCAATGAAGCTTTCGTCAATCGAATAGACGCGGATGGCTTCAGGTGGGGCGAATTGGTGCAGGACATCCAGGACACGAATCGACGTCTTCATATAAGCGAGCATACGTGGTTCGACAAGTCGAATCGTACGACGAACAGCGTATGGCAATTGCTCGATTTCATATAATCGACCGGCTGTCTTGATTCCAAGTGCTTTTAAGGCAGGGGTGGCAGCGAGAATGACGGACCCGCTTCGTTTTAAATCGGAGACGACCGCTAGGCGTGTCGTCAAGGGGGGGAGATTGCGATACTGGCATTCACAGCTGGCGTAGAAGGACACACTGTCGACGCAAAAAATCCGTTTATCTTGTGGTAAAACGACGGAAGGAAACATCTGAATCACTCCTTTACACAAAAGAACGTATGTTCTTATTTTGATTTTCCTTGACTATAGCACGGTCTCAAAGTGTCTCAAAATAAAAACTGTTGAAAAAAGGGGAATTCGAACGATTTCTCCTCATATAAAAGGAGTTTGGTACACTAAGGGAGAGAAAAAAGGGGGAACCTTCATTGAAAGAGACCGTTATCCGTTTACCAGAATTACCGAAGACGCTTCAGTCAGAGACGTTCGATCAAGTCGAAATCGATGATCCGTATCTGAAAGGAGCGCGTTATGAGAAAGAGTCGATGCCGAGTGAACTGACAGAACGCATCGATGCCTATCAAGTGTGTTTTCAAAATGTCTCGTTCGCGAATCTTACCTTTGACCGTGGTTCGTTCGAAGATATTCGTTTTGAGCAATGCGACTTAACCGGATGTCACTTCCAAGAAACTCGTTTTCACCGTGTGTCCTTCGTCGGATGCCGGATGACGGGTGTTCAGTTCGAAGATTGTACGCTGGACCATTTAACGATTCAGGAAGGGCTTGCGGATTACGTACAGTTCATTCGCAGTACGGTCCGTCATCAACACTGGAGCGAAACGACGATGAAAGAAGCACAGTTCTTCGAAGTGAAGCCGACCCAGTGGAAACTCGAAGCGGTCCGACTTACGGATAGCCAATGGATTGAAACACCGTTAAAAGGTCTTGACCTCCGGCAGACGGAACTCTCTGGTATTACGATCGATCCGCGATTTTTACCAGGTGCTGTCATTACGGAAGAGCAAGCAGTTGCCTTTGCTCGTTTGTTAGGTCTCGTCATCCCATAACAAAAAGAAGCCCTTGTTTCGATGGATATTCGAAACAAGGGCTTCTTTTTAATGAAAGTTACTGTTCTTAAAATGACATCGTTTCGCCATCCTCCGGAATCAGGAAATGGGCAGAGAGATGGAAAGCAGTTAAAAAGTCAGCAATCATATCACGTCGCAAGAGACAGTGGTTGACGGACTCGAGGTGCGAGACGATGATCGTCGCTTCCGCCGCCGCTTCATGAACCGCAAGGAGATCACGCTGTGACATCGTGATCGGCTCTCCGGTCAAGAACTGGGCGGCGCCACTGTTGACGACGATGATATCGGGCGTATGTTGTTCGATCGCATGCGCGACCTCGTCACACCAGATCGTATCACCTGCGATATAAAGTGTCGGTTCGTCCGGATGGGTGAGGACGAGCCCAGACACACGTCCCATCCGTTCGCCGATTTCACCGACACCATGCTGTCCACCTGTTCGATGGACCTGGATATCACCGATCGTTACACCGGAATCGAAGGAAGAGACGTTCGTGAAGCCGGCTTCTCGGATTTGCTGCGCGTCTTCTTCTTGCTGCGCATAGAGTGGCAAATGCTTGGGTAGAAGTTGTTTTGCAGAATCGTCGAAATGATCGGCATGCAGGTGTGTGACAAAGACAGCGTCAGGATCGAGCAGTGTGTTGACATCGACCGGTAAGTCGACGAGTGGATTGGCGACGGCATTTGGTGTTTGACCGAAGGGAGGCAAGCTGCCTTTTTCGCCGAGGAACGGATCAATTAGTAAGACTTGATTGGCATACGTGACAACGAGTGTTGCATTACGAATTTGTTGAATATCCATTAGGTTCATCCTCTCTCAATGACTCGGATTGACTATTCCCTGTCTGGCATTCAATGAATCCTATCGCAAGCGTTTCTCCATCGCCATGACGTCGACATATTCGCCGTTCAACTGTCCTTGTTCCTTAAACGTTCCGACGATCCGGAACCCGGAGCGGATATAGAGTTTTTGTCCGATTTTATTGAACGGGAAGGTAAAGAGGATCAGCTTATGCATATGATGATCACGGGCATGTTGTTCAATCGTTTCGAGCAAACGTGTGCCAATCCCTTGTCCACGATGTGTCCGAGTGATATAAACCGAAATCTCACCGACGGATGCGTAGACAGGACGCGGATTATACGGATCGAGGGAAATGAAGCCGAGGACACCTGTGTCATCTTCAGCGACATATCCAGCATATCGATCGGTGCGTTCTGCATACCACTGGGTCATGAAGGATAAGTCCTTTTGGTCGGTCTCAAGCGTTGCGATCCGATCTTCGATACCTTCGTTATAGATGGCGAGAATCGCTGGTAAGTCGTGTTCCATTACGGGACGAATATGCATGACGCTCACTTCCTCATCGCTTTTCCTTCATTATATCGGTTACGTATCAATGTAGTGATATGTTTGTGCGATAAGAAAAGCGCTGATTCCCTTCATATGAAGGAAAACAGCGCTTTTATCGATCTTAAGAGACCGTTGACGTCTCATTCTCGTAAATCGGAACCCAGCCGTCTGTCGTGACGAAGATCCGAACAGCGACGACTTTACGATCGTCTTGAAGCGTAAAGTAGTGGCGTGTGTTAACAGGAACGGAAATCAAATCACCAGGATTGAGTTCGATGTTATAGTAGCCGACTTCTTCGTCTTTGATCGCGAAGACGCCATGACCGCTGACGATGAAACGAACTTCATCATCCGTGTGATGATGTTCTTTCTGGAAGTTGACGAGCAACTCATCAAGGTTCGGTGTCGTATCCGAAAGTGAGATGATATCAGCTGTCTGATACCCACGACGTTCTGATACGTCTTTGATTTCGGGAGCGAACGTATCGAGAATCGTTTGTTTGTCTGCATCCGTCAGTGTGAAGTTCTCAACGAGAGGCGCTGGAAGTTTCGAAACGTCCCACTGTTCGTAAAGAACGCCGCGTGACGCAAGGAAGTCAGCGACTTCCGTTTGATCCGTATACCGTGTGTTTGTTTCTTGGAATAAGACTGTTGCCATGAGATGATTCCTCCTTTTAATGAATGGATTGACGGCATGATTGCAACGTCAACGTGTAATTGAATAAAAACTCGAAGGCTTCGAGGTGTTTCTTTGCTTCAAAGGCGGTCGGTGCCCAGACCGTGATCCCGTGATTGCGGATCAGGACGGCACCACTGTCCGCTGTGACATGCGGTGCAAAAGCAGCGGCAAGCGTCGGAATGTCCGCATGATTCGGAATGATCGGTACCGTGACCGTCGCATCCTCTTCCCAGTGTCCGAGTGCCTTGATGATTTCTTGACCGGAAAAGGTGATGCTGCCTTGATCGCCATAGAGTTCCGAAATCACATTGTTCGCAATCGTATGGACATGCAGAGAACAACCGGCGTCCGTTCGATTGAACACTTCGACATGGAGCAATGTCTCAGCGGAAGGACGCCCGGATTGCTCACCAATCAATTGACCGGTCGCATCGACATGAACGAAGTCGTCAGGAGTCGTCTGCCGTTTATCTTTTCCGCTTGCCGTCACAAGGAATTCAACCGGGACACCGGACGTCCGAATGGCGAGATTGCCACTCGTACCAGGGAACCAATCGCGCGCCGCAAGCTCTTGTTTGATGGCGCGTAGCTCTTCATACCGTCGCATGAATGTCATGTTGTCACCTCCGCTCGTGTTAAATCATGAACGATGTCGTGGAACGTCTCAAACGGTGTATAGGCGATATCGTTCTCTTCACACAACGTGATCAGATAATCACGGGCATAGACACGATCCGCTTGTTTCGCGAGTTCGAAGTCCGTCACCGAGTCACCAATGACGATGATGACGTCATCGTCTTTGCGCAATGCCCGGGCAACGGACGTTTTACAACAGCCGCACCCGTTCGTGCAATGGGCATCGCAGGCGTTTGGCCAATCGATATGGACGAATGGACCACTGAAATCGGCGACGTTACAGTAAATCTGTTCTTGTTCAAGGAATGGCGCTAAGATCGGTTCGACGAAAAAGTCCATTCCACCGCTGACGATCGAAAAATCGATTCCTTGACGACGACTGTACTGAAGTAACTCCGAAAATCCGTCGCGAATGACTGCACGCTCCAACAAAAAGTCAAGATAGGCTGTTTTTCCGTCAGACGGCAGAAGTGCGAACATTTGCCCGACACCACTCTGAATCGATAGCGTTCGGTCGAGTACGCCGCGTTTCAACGGTTCGAAGTCACTAGCTGGCGCAAATGCCTGCATGAGTGCGATGATGTTATCTTGCGTCGTCACCGTACCGTCGAAGTCACAAAGAATCCGTACGGTCATGACTTGATCCCCCAAGCGTCAAGGGCGATCCGTAATTCTTCATGACGCGATGCTGCCGCCGATAGGGATTCATTTGCGAGTGCCGCATCGAGCGCCTGGCGGAAAGCAATGACACCAGCCGCAGCACCTTGCGGATGACCATGTACGCCGCCGCCGGCGTTGATGACGGAATCGATACCGAAGTCCCGTACGAGTTGAGCGACGAGTCCAGGATGAATACCGGCTGAAGGAACCGGGAAGATCGATTTCGTCTGACCGAGACGGGTCGCTTCGACCGCGATGCCACGGGCGACATCCTTTGGCAAAGCGACATTGCCGTAAGGAGACGGGAATAGCGTCAAGTCTGCTCCAGCAGCACGCGGTAATGTGCCGAGTAAGACAGGAGCTGCGACTCCGTGATTCGGGCTAGCGATCAACGCACCGCTATATGCTGGATGATTGAAGATCGGAACGTTGATTTCCGGATCACTCGCCAGTTCGCGTAAGACGTCGAGTCCGTATGTGAAGGTATTCAGCAAGAATGCGGTCGCTCCAGCATCAATCAATCGCTTGGCTTGATCCTTGAGCGTAAAGACGGGACCGCTGAGTGTGATCGCATATAACGCACGTTTACCGGTCCGGTGGAAGTGAGCATCGATGACCTCACGTCCGATTCGTGCCCGGTCAATCGTCGGTGTCAACGGATTGTCGTATAGGATCTCATCGTCTTTGACGAGATCAATCCCACCAGCGAGTTGTCCTTCGAGTTGATCACGAAGGAACGATAAATCCCGTCCGATGACTCCTTTGAAGATGCTCATTAACAATGGACGATCTTCGACACCGATCAAGGAACGGACCCCTTCGATTCCGAATTTCGCACCTGGAAAGTCCGACGTAAATGTATCGGGTAATAGCAATTCCGTTAGTTTGATTTCACCGTCGAGTGAGAGTTTCCCGAAGACGGTCGTCAGAATCGCAGAAAAGTCGCGCGACACGTTATGTTCCGGATAACGAATCGTGATATATCCTTTGCCATCGCGCTCTTCGGTATGTACGACTTCCCCTTTGAACGAGGCGAGTTGTTGTTGTTCGAGATGATTCAGTTCCGTCCAAGAACCGACTGTCAGACCAAGCGCGAGTTGTTCAGCGCGTTGCTCGAGTCGATCACGGGCGGTCAATTGATAAGTAGCAGTGATATAAGCCATGTCTTTCCTCCTTCAACAAAAAAATGGTCTCTCGTCAGCGACAAGAGACCATGAATGATTCGAACGTGGACTCTTATCTGTCAGCTTAGTAGCTGCAAGAATTAGCACCGTGCCAAAAGGTCGGTTGCTGCGACATCGTAGGGCTTGTCCCTCCGTCTGCTCTTGATAAGAATTGGATGAAATTGTGAAATCTAATTGCAATTTTTACATGAGAATCGCCACTTGTCAAACTATTTTTAGAAAATTTATTTTTTTGAAAATACTCTTTCTATAGATGGCATAAAAATGATATCCGTTTCTGCTTGATTTCGATTTGACAGCGAGGAAGTCGATTGAGTAAGATTCAAATCAATATCACACACGACAACTACATACGACTCTTATCGCGAGTTGGCAGAGGGAATTGGCCCGATGACGCCGCAGCAACCGACCACTGGGCACGGTGCTACATCCAACAGACGTTTCGTCTGAGAGATAAGAGGACGCAATGACTTTCCTGCGCCTCTTTTCGATGACGAAAAGAGGCGCTTTTTCGTGTATCACATAGGGGGAAACTGATATGACATACAAAGCATTCACAGAACAGGACGCGATTGATCGTGTTCGGACACTAGGACTGATCGGCGATGGAGCCGTCGAAGCAGAAGAGATTGGCGACGGGAACCTCAACCTCGTTTTCCGAATTCGAGAGGGGGAACATCGATTGATTCTAAAACAAGCACTCCCGTACGCAAAAGTCGTCGGTGAGAGCTGGCCGTTATCACTCGAACGGGCGTGGATCGAGCAATCCGCACTCCGTGAATTCGCACGGCATGCCGTACCGTTCGTACCACGTGTTTTTCATGCTAGTCATGAAGAAGCGTATACGGTCATGGAAGATCTTTCACATCTGACGATTGTTCGAAGCGGTTTACTCGCAGGTGAACAGTATCCGTTGCTTGCGGAACATATCGGTTCTTATCTCGCTCGGACGTTATTCCATACATCGGACTTTGCGCTTGGTCCGGTTGAAAAGAAACGTGTCGCCCGAACGTACTACAATCCAGACTTGTGCGACATCACGGAAAAATTAATCTTCACGGATCCGTTTCATGACGCGGAGACGAACGAGATTGAAGCCGGACTCGAAGAAGAGGTGGCACGTCTATGGGCAGACGATGAGTTGAAACGCGAAGTCGCAAAACTCGAAGCGCTCTTCATCACGAAAGGAGATGCATTGCTGCACGGCGATCTACATACAGGAAGCATCTTCGCCTCGGCGACGGAAACGAAAGTCATCGATCCAGAATTCGCCTTTTATGGTCCATTCGGATTCGATGTCGGGCAGTTCATTGCGCATTTATTCTTCGCAGCATATCCGGATTACCCTACACGACGTGACGCCCGAATCAAGGATATCGATACGTTCTGGCTGACGTTCGCTTCAACGTTCCGTGCATTATGGGAACGGGAAGCCGTCGAACCGTTCCAGGCATCAGGACTCGTCGATGATGTACTGAGCACGATCTTGCAGGATGCCCTTGGCTTTGCCGGTTGCGAATTGATTCGGCGGACGATTGGTCTTGCACCGGTCGCTGATTTAGAATCAATCGATTCAACGACGGAACGCTTAGAGCGGAAACGTCACGCTCTTCGTCTAGGAGCGGCGTTAATCAAACGCCGTACAGAATGCCGGACATTCGATGATTTACGAAACTTTGACGTAACGGAGGAACTCAGCCGATGACTACATTCGTCCAAAGTATTCGTTACGAAGACCGTGTCTTGACGATTCTCGATCAGACACGTCTACCGCAAGAAGAGCACTATGAAGTCATTGCTGATCTCGCGCAAGCGGTTGAGGCGATTAAACAACTACGTGTCCGGGGCGCGCCTGCGATCAGTTTATTCGGTGGATTCGTGCTCGTTCAAGAAGCATACCGGTTTGAAGCGGCGCTACCGGTCTACAAGCAAGCCTTGCTTGAGACATCGGCGACGTTACTCGCGACACGACCGACGGCCGTCAATTTGCGAAATGTACTCAATCAGTTGAATCCAATCATTCAAGATGGGACGTCGGTAGAAGAGATTCGCGAACGGTTGGAAAAACGGACGGTCGCCTTATACGACCAGGATGCGCAGACGTCACGTCAAATCGGGATTCATGCACTGGAATTGTTCCAGTCAGGCGACCGGATCCTAACGATTTGTAATGCTGGATCGATTGCGACCGCTGCTTATGGAACGGCACTTGCGCCGTTCTACATCGCAAAAGAACGCGGTATCGAATTATCCGTTTTTGCGAGTGAGACGCGACCGTTACTGCAGGGAGCACGATTGACGACATGGGAGCTGCAACGTGCCGGCATCGATGTCACGTTAATTACGGACAACATGGTTGCCCATACGCTGAAAGAAAAACAGATCGATGCGATCATCGTCGGTGCCGACCGCATTACACGAAACGGAGATACCGCGAATAAAATCGGGACGTTCCAATTGGCATTGCTCGCGCAAGCTTTTGGTATTCCGTTTTACGTCGCAGCACCGCTCTCGACGTTCGACTTCTCGCTCGTTTCCGGAGACGCGATCGAAATCGAAGAACGTGATCCGCAAGAAGTGACGACTGTCCAAGGTGTCGCGACAGCACCGGAAGGCGTCGCTGTCTTCAACCCGGCGTTTGATGTCACACCACACACATTGATCACGGGCATCATCACCGAACTTGGTGTCATCACGCAACCGAATGAAGAAACGATTGAACAATTAACAGGGCTTCAACCCCTCGGATAAGGAGATATGTCATGAAAAAACTAGCTTACGCCGTCCTAGCACCGGCACTGTTACTAGCGGCTTGTGCGAATGGAGAAGCCACGACGACGAAGGTCGTTAAGGATGTACCAAAAGGGGTTCAATCAGACGTCAAGATCGCCGTCATCCGCAACCTGGCATCGGACGACCATACGAAACAATTCCTTGATGGCGCACGAAGTGAAGGCGAAGCGCTTGGCTTTAAAGTCAGCACGTTCATTTCGGAAGGTAACGACGTCAAGTTCAAGGAGCTTGTCGCGCAAGCGATTCAGCAAGATTATGATGGGCTCATCATCTCGCATGGTAAGGAAGACTACGCCTATGACATGATTAAACCAGCGGTCGACAAAGGGCTGAAGGTCGTGACGTTCGATACGGTCACGAAGAAAAAAGGAACGGCGTTAAAAGGTGTGACGGAAACATTCCAAAACGATCATCAACTCGCGAAGCTATCGCTTGATGAAGTGACGAAGGTGACGGACAAAAAGCCGGTCCGTGTCATCAAACTTTGGTTCGGACCAGGTTTTGCCCCGCTCGATCGTCGTCAGGAAATCTATAAGACGTACGAAGCAGACGGTAAGATCAAAACGCTTGAGACGGTTGGACCGACAAACTTCCAAGATGTCCAAGGGGATATCGCAACGAAGATGAATGCGATTCTCGCGAAATATCCGAAAGGAAGCATTGATGCGGTTTGGGGAGCGTGGGACGAAGTCGCAAAAGGGGCTTACAAATCGCTCAAGGATAATAAACGTCAAGAAATCCCGCTAATCTCGATCGATGTCTCGAATCAGGATATCAACCTGATGCGTGAAAAAGGCAGTAACTGGGTCTCGACGAGTGCGGTGGATCCATTCTTGATTGGACAAACGGACATGCGATTACTGGCTAAGAAAATCGCTGGCGAGAAGACACCAGATAGCTTTGATCTCGACGCGAAACTCGTGGAGCAGAAGGCGTTGAAGCAGGATACGACGATGTACAATCTCGATACGATCATCAAAGGATGGAGTACATCGGACAAATTCAATGAACCGTGGATGGACCGGTTGCGTGACGTCCATAAAAAACAATGACGTCTACCAATCATCACTTGAAGATGACTGGGATTTCACTGGCGTTTCCAGGAGTGCAAGCCTTAAAACAAGTCTCGTTTGAAGTGAAATCCGGTGAAATCCACGCGCTTGTCGGTGCGAATGGTGCCGGTAAGTCGACGTTGATGAAAGTCTTATCCGGAGCGGAAACGGCGGACGAAGGAACGATTCGTCTCGACGGGAAGGAGTTGTCCATCACGTCACCACGTGATGCGAAACAGATTGGAATCGACCTCGTCCAACAAGAGGTCGATGTGGCGCTTGTCCCGTATTTGACGGTCGCTGAGAATATCTGTCTCGATCTGTTGACGGACGGAACGATGACTGGCTTCGTATCCCAACGCCGTTACATACAGCGTGCCAAGGAAGCGTTAGCGACATTACAGGCGGATATTTCCGTCAAGACACGTGTCGAGGAGTTGCGGCTTGCTGAAAAGCAACTCGTACTGATTGCTCGCGCCCTCGTCCAAGAACGCCGTTTTTTGATTTTAGATGAACCAACGGCACCTCTCAGTCAGGCGGAAACAAGCCATCTCTTTTCAGTCGTGCGTCGTTTAGCCGAACGAGGGCTTGGGATCATCTTCATCTCGCATCGTTTACAGGAACTATATGAGATTTGCGACTCCATCTCGGTCATGCGCGACGGTCAACTCATCTCGCGACATCTTTTGGCAGACATCACGAAGGAAGCTGTCGTTGAGCAAATGCTCGGGCGTCAGCTTACGTCTGTTGCGAAAACGTCACGGGTAAACGCGACAAACGTACTGACGGTCGAGAGTGCTACGAATGCGGACGTCCACGATATCTCCTTGACGGTTCAAGCAGGTGAAGTCGTTGGTATCGCGGGTCTTGTCGGTGCCGGTAAAACGGAATTATGCAAAGCATTGTTCGGTGATCGTCCGTTTCAGGAAGGGGAGGTTCGGATAGGTGGAAAAGCCCATCGCCTTCGCAATCCGCAAGCTGCGATTCAAGCGGGGATCGGTCTCGTTCCAGAAGAACGGCGAAAAGAAGGGATCCTCGTTACCGATTCTGTCGCAGAAAATCTAACAGCAGCGGCAGCTCATGATTTCGTCAACCGCTGGGGGCTGATGGATCGTCGCAAAGAAGCAAATCAGGCATCGCAATGGGTCAAGGAGCTGGGCATTAAAGTGGCAGACGTGAAACAGGAAGTAGGTCAACTATCCGGTGGGAATCAACAAAAAGTCGCCATCGGAAAATGGTTACTGACCGATGTTTCTGTACTCGTCTTGGACGAACCGACAAAAGGTGTCGACGTCGGAGCCAAACAAGATATCTATCGTCTGATTGACGGACTCGCGCAACAACAAAAAGGGATCCTTTACGCGACGAGTGAATGGGATGAACTTTTGACCGTCACGGACCGAATCTACGTCATGTTCGATGGACGGATCGTCCATGAAACGAAGACGGCGGATACATCAGAAGAAACCTTGTTGTGGTATGCGACAGGAGGAGGGCAACGATGAATGAGGTAGTATCAAAACAAACGAACCGAGGGAAGGGTTTACGTCCTGTCCTCGGATTCTTGAACGACTGGGGGATCGTCCTCGCGATCCTTGCCCTCGTCCTGTTTTTTGCGACGACGGCTCCAACATTCCTACAAGGGACGAATTTGATTAATATTTTACGAAGTATCTCCATCGTGACGATTATCGCGATCGGCTTGACCGTTTCTTTGACGGTCAATGGATTTGATTTATCGGTCGGGTCGACCGCGACGCTTGCGAGTTCTTTCGTCGTCTCGTTCTTCGTCTGGTACAGTCTACCGCTCGGTGTCTCGATTGGTTTAGCACTTCTCTTATCTCTTAGCGTTGCTCTGGTGAACATCTTACTCATCGTCTGGTTTAAGATTCCGGATTTGTTTGCGACGCTTGCGACGATGTTCATCGTCGAAGGTGTCGCGATGACGTATACCGGTGGTGGTTCAATCAGTGCCGGAATGCCGCGCCTGGACGGTACACCAACAGTCGGCACGATTCCGGAGGCATTCGCGAAAATCAGCCAGGCGCCTTGGATCATCGTCATCATGCTCGTCGTCGTCGCTGTGACACACGTCTTCTTAAGCCATACGCGACACGGTCGTTTTCTCTATATCATCGGCGGGAATCCGGAAGCCGCACGACTGACAGGAATTCGTGTCAACCGCTACCGGGCACTCGCGTATCTGATTGCTGGGTTACTTGCGGCGGTCGGTGGGATTTTGCTTGCGTCACAAGTCGGGTCGTCACAAATTAATGCCGGTTCCGGTTATCTGATGCCAGCGGTCGCAGCCGCATTCATCGGCTCGTCGTTCGCAGGACAAGGGAAGCCGAATGCGCTTGGCACACTCGTTGGGGCTTGTCTCGTCGGGATTCTTGAAAATGGTCTCGTCATGCTGTCTGTTCCATACTATTCGTTGAATATCATCAAAGGGCTGGTCCTTGCGGTCGCACTCGCGACGACCTATGCGCGGTATCGAAAAAAATAATTAAAATTCGACGTTTCGTTTATAACATATTCGGTAATATTCAATATATGAAAGGATGGTGATGCACATGAATGATTACCAATGTAGAGGGAACGATCGCATGTCGCTTCTGAAAGAAGAGGATCACCGGACTTGACGAACGTTGTCCATTGACACGGATGTATTCGTGTTTTACGTGCAACTGCACGGTTCAAGAACGGATCACGGCATGTGTTCGTTCCTGAAACAAATAAGGGGGAAACGCTACGGCGTTCCCCCTTTTTCATGTGCTAGAAACTGCTCGTATTTCTTTAAAAGCGTAGCGGAATATGAGATGATATAAAAAGTCAGAAAATTCAACTACTACGAGAGCAAGGGGCCTGACAATGCGAACATACACTAAGGAGATTCAAGCGATTATCGACAACGTAGAGAAAGTCATCATCGGTAAGGAAGATGTCATCACACAATCATTGGCAGCACTACTAGCGGGCGGTCACGTCCTATTAGAAGACGTACCGGGAGTCGGGAAGACGATGCTCGTCCGTGCGTTCAGCCGATCGATCGGGTTGACCTTCAAACGTGTTCAGTTCACGCCAGACCTACTTCCGTCAGATTTGACGGGTGTATCGATGTATAACCAGAAAACTAGCCAATTCGAATATAGACCGGGTCCTCTAATGGGGAACATCGTCTTAGCCGATGAGATCAACCGAACATCACCAAAAACTCAATCTGCCTTACTCGAGGGAATGGCGGAAGCGAACGTCACCGTCGATGGTGAGATTCATACGCTTCCGAATCCCTTTTTCGTCATGGCGACACAAAACCCGATTGAACATGAAGGAACGTATCCGTTACCAGAAGCACAACTCGACCGTTTCCTCGTCAAAGTCAAAATGGGTTATCCTGATTTCCAACAAGAAATGAAGCTACTGACACGTTTCGAACGGGATGAACCAATTGAAACGCTCGAAGCGGTGATTGGTCGCGAGCAATTGCTCCAGATGAAAGAAGAAGTCAAGAACGTCCATGTCTCACAGCCTGTCAAAAAATATATCGTCCATCTCGTCCAAGCGACCCGGACGAATGGGTCACTCTACCTCGGCGCGAGTCCTCGATCTTCGATTGCCTTGATGAAAGTCGCGCAAGCGTGGGCGTACATGGAAGGACGCAGTTTCGTCTTACCGGATGATGTCAAACATCTCTTGATTCCGGTCCTGTCACACCGCTTGATTTTGACAGCGGACGCGCGTTATCACGGTCAATCGTCGGAACGGATTTTAGAACAAATCAAAAAAGAGGTTGCTGTACCCATCCAACAAGACGTGGAGTCCCTATGACGAAGTGGCAAATTGGTTGGCGTTACGCTGTACTCCTTTTGACGACGGTTGCCTTATGGACATATGCGCGCGTCGATGGCGGAAATGTCGCTTCCTTGCTGTTTTATGTCATGGCTGGTTTGACCGTCTACTGGACGCTCTTCCTCGTTTGGCCTGTCACGCAGGCACTGGCGACGCGCGAAGTCTCAAATAAGATGCTCGTTGCCGGAACGGATATCCCGGTTTCCTTGCGGGTTCGCCGACGTTTCCCGTTTCTGGTCGGAGCCGTCGAGGTGACGGAGGCGATTCCAAACGAACTCAGTGAAGAAAAACTCGATATTAGTCGTCCGCTCCGTGCCCACTACCGAAAGACAGAGCACATCGACTACACGATTCCATCGATTCGTCGAGGGGTGTATCAGATTCCTGGCTGTATCGTTGAAATCACGGATCCGTTCGGGCTGTTCAAACGAAAGCGGATGTTTCCGGTCGAGACGTATCTTGCGATCGAACCGGCACGCCTTGCCGTTCAACTTCCGCATGAGGAGGATCGCGGCGATGGAGGAATCTCCCCTGTGTCGCTTGATCTTCGTCAGTCGTCCTTTACTGTCGTCGGGGTCCGGGAATATGTCAGTGGTGACCGGATGAATCAGATCGACTGGAAAGCGACAGCGAAACGTCAAGGCTTAATGACGAAGACGTTCGAGCGAGAGCAGGAACGGGAGACGACGATCGTCTTTGATGAGGGTACGGAAGCGGGTGAAGCTTTCGAACGCGTCATCTCGATGCTGGCAGAAGCGACGGATCAGTTGAACAAGCGACGGCTGAGCTACCGCATTCACCTCGTCGGACATGCTGTTCAATCGTTGTCGTTACCTCTTGAAGGAGCGAAACTGACGCATTACCTGATGACGGCGCAACCGAGTCGGACGCGGACGTTCATCGAGTCATGGGAGTATTCGTCAAAAGCACTTCGATTGAGTGGCAACGTCCTTTTCATCACACCGGATCTTGAATCGAACAATGAACTATGGATTTCGAAGATTAATCAAGAAGCCACCGTTCATGTCTATACACCAGAACGGAGGGGAGTGCGATGATGCGACGCTTGATTTGGAACGCCATCGCGGCAGCCGTCCTGACTTGTTTCATGCCACCACTTCTCGAACTGACGACGTTCGAGCATCTCTGGTCCTTCTTACCGATGCTGTTTCTGCCGTTGCTGTTGTCGCATCTATCGCGGCGTTACTTTTTACTCGGAAGTCTCGGTGGATTACTGCTGTCGTTCTATCTGATTTTGACGCCGGGAGCAGCACCATGGGGCATCTTTACGGAAATCAGTTCAGATATTCAGAGTGTCATCAATGGTGAATTACCAGGACGACCCGCTTTCGCGCTCTCGATCGGATTGATTAGTTTTTTGATCGCGTATCTCGCGCGTCGGACATTCCCGAATCGTGGGTTCGTCTTCGGGCTTGCCTTCGGAGTCATCGGGTTCATCGCCTATTGTGATACATGGACGGATTACTCGGGAGAGACATTCATTCTCTATCCGATCATCTTATCCTTGCTATTGCTCTATGCGACGGAAGTCAACGAACGACCACGCGCTTCTTACGTTCGTCCGCTGAGTGCCTTATTCATCATGGGTGCCGTCATCGTCGCTGCTGTCCAAAGTCCTGTCATCAATGCGACATGGCAAGACAGTTGGTACGATTTGACGTCCGGGCTTGAAGGTGAAGGAGAGCCGACGAATGCGATTCAAAAGGTTGGCTACGGTAACAATGACGAGCAACTCGGAGGACCGTTCCAGATGGACGATCGGGAAGTCTTCCAGGTCGAAAGTGAAGGGAACCGATACTGGCGAGTCGAGACGAAAGACATTTATACCGGCAAAGGCTGGGTGCTGTCGGAATCGAATCCTGAAATCGATGGACGGGGTTTCTTCTCGCACTTCGGGCGAGAAGTCAAGACACGTGAGGAAACAGCGACGTTTGAGATGGCACGTGAATTACCGTTCGTGCCATATAACGGAGATAACGTCCGGGTCTCGGTCGATCAACAACGACAAAATGTACTGGTTGATCCAGAGAATCAAAAAATATCGTATCTAGACGAGGCGGATCGTCAACGCAATTATCAAATTGACTACTCGTATCCGCTCTTTACGGAAGAACAACTCCAGACAGATGAACCCGTCAATTTATCGGAGAATGAAACAGAGCGGTATCTCCAACTGCCGGATGGTTTACCACAGCGTGTCCGTGATTTAGCGGAACAAATCGTTGAGGGTGAGGAGACACCGTGGGACAAAGCACGGGCGATTGAAAATTATTTCGAAGAAGAGAACTTTGAATACAATACGGAGGAAGTTGCCGTACCAGGAGAAAATCAAGATTACGTCGATCAATTCCTATTCGAGACGAAGCTCGGATACTGTGATAACTTCTCGACGTCGGCTGCTGTTTTGCTACGGGCAGCCGGGTTACCCGCACGCTGGGTGAAAGGGTTCACGGGAGGCGAATCCGACGTCATCGGAGCTGCCGTGACGAGTTATACAGTGCGAAATAAAAATGCGCACTCGTGGGTCGAAGTGTATATCGAAGGACCAGGCTGGGTACCGCTTGAGCCAACAGTCAGTTTCGATGGAGCAGGACAATACACGATCGATCGGGAAACGGATAATGAGACGGAACAAGCAAATCCGCAACGTGAGACAGAAGATAATACGGAGACAACGACGCCAAATCGTCCGCAAGAAAATCTTCTTGATGAAGAACAGACGACTAGCGCTGGACAGACGGAGCAGAAGTCAATTCCATTTTGGCCGATTTTCCTGACGGCACTTGCTCTCTTATTCCTGTACTTGTTCCGAAAACCAATCATTCGAACACTCGCGATTCTCTTCTTCCGGAGACAAATCGAGCGACCGGAAGGATTCCGCCGGATGTACCGGTACCTCTTACGACGTCTTGATAAAAAAGGATTCCATTATCAAGATGGTCGGACGCTTGCGGAACTCGCTCACGAAGTCGATGGGTACTACGAGACGTATGCGATGCGACCGTTGACGGATGCTTACGAACGGATGGTCTATGGTGGAGAATCACTATCGGCTGAGAAAAAACGTGAATATTTCGAAAATATCATTCGTCATGTAGAGGGTTGATATTTACGAAACGATACAGTTACAATGGGAACAACGTAAATCACACACATGCAATCTCCTTTGTATATACTCGCGAATATGGCGCGAGAGTCTCTACCGGGTCACCTTAAACGACCTGACTATGAAGGAGCAGACCCTTCGTATACATTTTTTTGTGAAGCGGCCTGCTCTTTTTCCATTTTATCCATGGGCGAAGAGTGGGCTTTTTTCATAGGGTGCGCATGAAATCAGAAAGGCGGGAACAGATTTGGAAGCACATTTGGACCAGGAAATGATTCTCGTCCTCGATTTTGGAGGACAGTACAATCAATTGATCACACGTCGTATTCGGGACCTTGGTGTCTACAGTGAATTGCATTCGCATAAAATCACTGCAGCAGAAGTAAAAGAAATCGCACCTGCTGGTATCATCTTCTCAGGTGGTCCACGTAGCGTCTACGCAGAGGATGCGTACCGGTGTGACCCAGAAATCTTCGACCTCGGTATTCCAATCTTCGGGATCTGTTACGGCATGCAGCTCATGTCACAACATTTCGGCGGAACAGTAGAACGTGCGGGACATCGTGAATATGGAAAAGCCACATTGACGTTACAAGACCCGTCACCGATGTATGCGAACCTACCGCTTGAACAAACGGTCTGGATGAGCCACAGCGACCTCGTCACATCTGTGCCAAACGGATTCGTCGTCGATGGAACGAACGTGTCATGTCCGATCGCTTCGATCAAGAACGAAGAATTGAAAATGTACGGTGTTCAGTATCACCCGGAAGTGAACCATACGGTCTTCGGAAAAGAATTGCTCAAGAACTTCCTCTTTGAAGTCTGTAAATGTGCAGGCGATTGGTCGATGGAGAACTTCATCGAAATCGAAGTAGCGAAGATTCAAGAACAAGTTGGCGACAAAAAAGTCCTCTGTGCACTTTCTGGTGGTGTCGACTCGTCTGTCGTCGCAGCCTTGATTCACAAAGCAATCGGTGATCAATTGACATGTATGTTCGTCGATCACGGTTTATTGCGTAAGGGTGAAGCGGAGAGCGTCATGAAGACATTCGCGGATCACTTCCACATGAACGTCATCAAGATTGATGCCCAGGACCGTTTCCTCGACAAACTCCGTGGTATCTCAGATCCAGAGCAGAAACGTAAAATCATCGGCAACGAGTTCGTCTACGTCTTCGACGAAGAAGCTTCGAAGTTGACGGACATGGACTTCCTTGCCCAAGGTACGCTCTACACGGATATTATCGAGAGCGGTACGGATACGGCACAAACAATCAAATCACACCACAACGTCGGTGGATTGCCGGAAGACATGCAGTTTGAATTGATCGAACCGATCAACACGTTGTTCAAGGATGAAGTCCGTGAACTTGGGAAAGAACTCGGTCTTTCTGATGAAATCGTGTGGCGTCAGCCGTTCCCAGGACCAGGTCTCGGAATTCGTGTCCTCGGTGAAATCACAGATGAGAAACTCGAAATCGTCCGTGAATCTGATTTCATTCTTCGCGATGAAATCAAAAAAGCAGGACTCGAGCGCGAAATCTGGCAATACTTCACAGTCCTTCCTCCAATCCGTTCGGTTGGTGTCATGGGCGATGAGCGGACATACGACTATGCGGTCGGAATCCGCGCTGTCACGTCAATTGACGGAATGACATCAGACTGGGCACGTATCCCATGGGACGTGCTCGAGAAAATCTCGGTTCGAATCGTCAACGAAGTCCAGAACGTTAACCGCGTCCTGTACGATGTGACATCGAAACCACCGTCAACGATTGAGTGGGAGTAATAAGTGATCAGCACCACGTTTCTGTAAAAGAACGTGGTGCTTTTTTGTTATCTCCTGCTACACTATGAGATGGAGCTTATTATTCTAAAGGATTAGGTAAGGACATTCGTTATGAACAAACGTGATGCATATTGGGATAATGCAAAATTCGGATTGATTACGCTCGTCGTATTCGGTCATTTGATTGAACCGATGATTTCAATAGATGTCGGTATGACGAACCTGTTTCATTTCATTTATCTGTTTCATATGCCGGCATTCATCTTCATCTCCGGCTATTTTACAAAGGGACGGATGACGACATCTCGTCTTCTTCGACTCACACTAGACTATCTTGTACTGTTTCTACTTGTACAAACGCTATTCGTCGCAGTGACAAAGTGGATGGGAATCACACAATATGCGTTTTGGACGTTGCAACCAGCTTATATCTATTGGTATCTGTTTGCGGTGTTTATATGGACGTTCGTGTTGTGGGTAATCGTCTGGATCAATCACTTTCTACAAGTGTCATTATGGTACTTTGTCGCGGGAAGCATCGTGATCAGTGTTTATCTCGGCTTTTTTGAAACGATTGGTTGGACACTCAGCGCTTCACGGATTATCGTGTTTTTCCCATTCTTTTTACTGGGCTATACATTCCGACGACACAAGTTAACCTTTCCGACGTCGGGTGGCGCAAAGGTTTTTGGATTAGGGGTGGGCGGAATCGCAATCATCCTACTGTTACGTTACCCAGAGATTTTGAACTTTCAATTGTTGAGTGGTACAAGCGGTTATGCTCCTATGGGTCTCGGTTTAGAAGGAGCAGGTATTCGACTTTCTTTGTATGGTTTGCAACTGCTTTTAGTCTGCGCTTTTTTTGCTTGGATACCACGACGAGATGGAATTGGAACAACACTGGGTGCTCATACATTACCGATTTATGTCGGACACGGTTTTATTGTAAAAGCGTTGGTTGCGATATCGTTTTATAATAATGTCGGGATTTGGCATGGTATAGGGGTTGGTGTGATGACGATTCTAATTTTAGTTTTACTCGGAAAATTCCCAATGACACTACAACTATCGAAATGGATCATGATAAATTCCGAACAGAAGAACGCTTACAAAACCGAACGTTCGGATAAATTAAGTGGTTAAATTTCGTTTTTATGGTTGACCCATGAATTTGACCGTGCTACGATGTGTCTGTTCTTATTTTTCATACCACTAAAAAAACATAAATAATGCCGTATAATTCTGGGGATAGGGCCCGGAAGTCTCTACAGGAACACCGTAAAGGTTCCTACTACGGCGCACACGCAGCATCGTGCGCTTATTGAAACGGCTTTTACCGCTTAGGTAAGGGCCGTTTTTTGTTTTCAAGGAGACGGCTTATTTGGAAGGAAGGCAATCATGAGCACACAATTGAAACAGCCACACCAACCGAAAGCAAAAGAAAATGCGATTGCGCGTTTCTTTGATTTCAATGGGCTTGGTACGAACATGCGTACAGAGTTCATCGCCGGCATGACGACATTCTTCGCGATGGCGTATATCTTATTCGTTAACCCGAATACATTAGCCGAAGCAGGAATGGACGCAGGAGCAGTCTTCGGTGCCACAGCACTCGTTGCGATCATCGGTTCCGTTACGATGGGATTACTAGCGAACTATCCAATCGCGCTCGCACCAGGAATGGGACTAAATGCTTTCTTCGCCTACAGCGTCGTCATCGGAATGGGTATTCCATGGCAAACCGCACTTTCAGGCGTTCTCGTCTCAGGTCTCGTCTTCATGGTATTAACAGCTTCAGGTATTCGTGAGATGATCATCAATGCGATTCCAGAACCATTGAAAATGGCAGTTGCAGCAGGTATCGGATTGTTCATCGCGTTCATCGGATTAAAAACAGGTGGTCTCGTCGTTGCGAATGAAGCAACACTCGTCTCGCTTGGTGATTTAAGTAAAGGAACAACGCTTCTCGCGGTATTTGGTCTTGTCGTATCTGCGGTCCTAATGACGCGTGGTGTCAAAGGGGCGATCTTCTTCGGAATGATCCTAACGGCAGTCGCTGGAATGATCTTCGGTTTGATTCCGATTCCAACAAGTCTTGGTGAAGTCATTTCAGCACCACCAAGCATCGCACCTACATTTGGACAAGCATTCCTTCACTTCGATGAAATCTTCACGGTTCAAATGATGATCGTCATCTTAACTTTCTTCTTCGTTGATTTCTTTGATACAGCAGGTACACTGGTTGCGGTAGCAAACCAAGCCGGTCTGATCAAAGAAAATAAAGTACCACGCGCTGGTCGCGCATTGATCGCTGATTCAACAGCAACAGTAGCAGGTTCGATCCTTGGAACGTCGACGACGGTTTCTTACATCGAATCAAGTGCAGGGGTTGCAGCAGGTGGTCGTTCAGGAATGACGGCGATCGTCACAGCTTTATTCTTCGGTCTCGCTTTATTCTTCTCACCATTGCTCGCAATCATCACCGCACCGGTCACAGCACCCGCATTGATCATCGTTGGTGTGTTGATGGCAGCTTCACTGCTCCAGATCGATTGGAAAAAATTCGAGTACGCCGTTCCGGCTTTCTTGACCGTCATCATGATGCCGTTGACGTATTCAATCGCAACAGGGATTGCATTCGGCTTCCTCTTCTATCCGGTCACGATGATCGCGAAAGGACGAGCAAAAGAAGTGCACCCAATCATGTACGTGTTGTCACTCGGCTTCCTCGGTTACTTCATCTGGTTGCACTAATCCAAACTGCGTCTTTCTTCTATATAGAAGAAAGACGTTTTTTTTGTTAGGAGAGGGTAAGGAAGAAGAGAGAGGGTGATTCAGATGTTACAGCAGATTACTGGACCTGTATTTGAATACTTGGCTGAGAACAGACTGTTGATTCAACTAGCTAGAAAAGTCGGATTACCACTTGGTGGGACGTTATTCGTTGGAGGGCAGGGCGCTGAAGAGACACTCGACACGGTCAAACAATTCAATCAAGATGGACGAGCCGCCACAATAGATTGTTTAGGCGAGTTCGTCGAGACAGAACAGGACGCGGTAGATATCGCGGATGAATGCATCAAAGTCATCGGACAGATCAAAGCATATGATCTAGACGCGCAAGTATCTTTAAAGCTGACATCGATCGGATTAAGAATTGATCCGGATATCGCCTATCAACAGTTAAGTCGTATTGCAGAGGTTGCAGATCAACAAAACATGCGCGTAACAGTCAATATGGAAGAAGCGATGATGGTCGAGTCGATCGTCCGAGTCTTCGAACGCGTACATGAACACTATCCAAACGTCGGGATTGCGCTACAAGCAAACGTCTATCGAAGTCGTTTTGATTTAGAGTATCTTCACGCAACAATACGTGTCGTCAAAGGGGCATACGATGGAGACGATGAACTCTATATTCAACCGAAGAAGACAGTCGATGAGACATACCTTCAATTAGTAAAAGTCAATTTGTTAAATGGGAACTACACGCAAATCGCGACACATGATGAACAGATCATTCAGCAAATCATTGACTTTACTAAAATGAAACAGATTGATCCATCACGGTTTGAATTTCAAATGCTTCAAGGCATGCGACCGAAACGACAACAAAAGTTAGTTCGACAAGGTTATCGTGTCGTTATCTACGTTCCGCATGGTGTGGACTGGTATACGTATTTGATGAGACGGTTAGCAGAACGTCCAGCGAATATCGCGTTTACAGTAGGAGCCATGTTAAGAAGGTAAAGACTTTGCGAAGAGGATTTAAACTCTTTGCAAAGTTTTTTTAAAATAATGCTTGTGTTTGTCGAATTTTGTTGTTATATTAATAAATGTTCCAGCGAGACGCCTTTTATAAACGGTTCGTTGGGGCTGAAAAGTTTTTTAAAAAGCATGGTTGACATAATCAAAACAACCTGTTAATCTATTAAAGTCGCTAAGGCGGCAGACGAACTTTGAAAACTGAACGATGAGGCAAAAATCGTATTCTACGGAATACAAAAACGAATGAAGCGCAAGCTTCGTCAATCGTGACT
>NZ_JACSMX010000004.1:0-232488 GCF_018618895.1 Exiguobacterium sp. s143
CTGCGCTCGACTTGCATGTATTAGGCACGCCGCCAGCGTTCGTCCTGAGCCAGGATCAAACTCTCCATGAAGTGTTTGACTTGCTCGTTTTTGTGACCGAAGTCACGATTGACGAAGCTTGCGCTTCATTCGTTTTTGTATTCCGTAGAATACGATTTTTGCCTCATCGTTCAGTTTTCAAAGTTCGTCATTGTTTGTTTTGAAAATGGTGGGCCTAAGTGGACTCGAACCACCGACCTCACGCTTATCAGGCGTGCGCTCTAACCAGCTGAGCTATAGGCCCGTCAAAGCAAACAAAATATGGTGCACCCTGAGAGATTCGAACTCCCGACCCCTTGATTCGTAGTCAAGTACTCTATCCAGCTGAGCTAAGGGTGCGATATGGTGCGGTCGAGAGGACTTGAACCTCCACGATGTTGCCACCACTAGGCCCTCAACCTAGCGCGTCTACCGATTCCGCCACGACCGCAAATATGAAATTAAAAATGGTGTGTCATGCAGGATTCGAACCTGCGACCCTCTGATTAAAAGTCAGATGCTCTACCAACTGAGCTAATGACACATAAAAACTGGGCTGGAAGGGATCGAACCTTCGCGTGCTGGAATCAAAATCCAGTGCCTTACCACTTGGCTACAGCCCAAAAATGGCGGTCCTGACGGGATTCGAACCCGCGATCTCCTGCGTGACAGGCAGGCATGTTAACCGCTACACCACAGGACCGCAATTTGAAGTTGTAAACAACTCTTTAAAAAGAAATGGTGGAGGATGACGGGATCGAACCGCCGACCCCCTGCTTGTAAGGCAGGTGCTCTCCCAGCTGAGCTAATCCTCCATATGGTGACCCGTACGGGATTCGAACCCGTGTTACCGCCGTGAAAGGGCGGTGTCTTAACCGCTTGACCAACGGGCCATATCGTAATTAATAATTATTCTCAAGAAACATTTTCACATAAGAGGTCTGGCGGAGATGGAGGGATTCGAACCCTCGCACCAGTTTCCCGGCCTACACCCTTAGCAGGGGCGCCCCTTATAGCCACTTGGGTACATCTCCAAAAGAATGGCTCCGCAAGTAGGATTTGAACCTACGACCTACCGGTTAACAGCCGGTTGCTCTACCGCTGAGCTATTGCGGAACGTTACGTTCTGTTCGGAACACTTTTATATAGTAGCAACTTTTTTTCTTTCCGTCAATGCTTTTTTAAAAAAGTTTTTAGCGACGATAAGTTGTTTAGTTGCTGTCGTTTTGACGACTTCTATAATTTATCATGCTCCGAAATGAACGTCAACTACTTTTGTAAAAAATCTTTCCACGACACCGACCACATCGATATCTTTCCGTATTCATGCGTCTTTTCCTTCTATATAATGTGCTGCATTTCTCACATTCATAAAGATAGGATTTTTTTTCGTCTTCTTGTCTTCTGGGACTGTATCGAAGCCCACCATAGCGCTCTAACCATTCCTTGAAGTCTTGATCTTGATGACGGTGTCCCATTCCTGTTAGATGTAAATGATAGTGACATAGTTCATGAATCACGATTCCGCGGAAGACTTTCATGTCATCGATATATCGTTTATTGAAGTCTAAATGGTGATCGCCTAAGAAGTAGCGACCACCTGTCGTCTTCAGTCGTGGATTAAAATAAGCTTCATGTCGAAACGGTAAGGAAAATACGTCGAGCGAAAGTTGCTCGACGTATCGTTGTAATTGTTCATTCGTCATTTCGGCGGAACCAGTGTCAAACCAATGCGTCCCCGCTCTGGTTCAACATTCGTCACCCATACCGTCACGATATCCCCGACAGCGACGACATCAAGTGGATGTTTGACACGCTTACGACTAAGCTTCGAGATATGAATCAAGCCATTCTCTTTCACTCCGATATCAACGAACGCACCAAAATCAAGAACATTCCGGACCGTCCCTTGGAACTCCATCCCGACTTGGATCATATCCATCGATAGAACATCTTGGCGAAGCAACGGTTTATCGAGCGCTTCCCGTGGATCACGACCCGGACGTTGTAACGCTTCGATGATATCACGTAATGTCGGTTCTCCGATCTCGAGCGTCTGTGCCATCTTCGGTAATGACAATGTAGACAATTGTTCCCGCACCGTATCCGTTCCAACTTGATCAAGTGTTAAGCCTAATGTCTTGAACAACTTCTCGACTGTTTTGTACTGCTCTGGATGAATCGGCGTCCGGTCGAGCGGATGCGTACCTTCTAGAATTCGCAGGAATCCTGCAGCCTGTTCATATGCCTTTGCACCAAGACGAGGAACTTTCAATAATTCCTGACGCGTCTTGAACGTTCCAAGTTCCGAGCGACGTTCGACGATTTTTTTCGCCGTCGCTTTCGTGATTCCTGCGACATAACTCAAAAGCGGTTCTGACGCTGTATTAACATCAACTCCGACTTGGTTGACGACCGTCTCGACGACGAAATCAAGTGTCTCCTTCAGTTTCGTTTGCGAGACATCATGTTGATATTGACCGACTCCGACAGACTGCGGGTCGACTTTGACGAGTTCAGCCAGTGGATCTTGCAGGCGACGCGCAATCGAAATCGCGGATCGTTGTTCGACTTGAAGCTCCGGAAACTCCGTCCGGGCAATCTCTGAAGCAGAATAAATACTTGCCCCTGCCTCGTCGACGATCGTAAAGGCGATATCTTTTTGCCCCTGCATCCAGTCCGCAACGAATGCTTCTGTTTCCCGCGAAGCTGTACCATTGCCGATTGCAATCAATTCGATCCCGTATGTATCGACGAGCTGCGAAAGAGTTTGGCGTGCTTCTTTTGCTTTTTGTTCTGACATCGTCACGTAGATGACGCCGACTTCCTTCATTTCACCTGTCGGATCGATGACTGCCCACTTACATCCTGTCCGGTAAGCCGGATCCAGTCCCAACATGACTTTCCCTTTCATCGGTGGCTGCATGTAGAGTTGGCGGAGGTTCTTACCAAAGACGTCGATTGCTTGGAGCTCTGCCTTTTCCGTCAGTTCATTGCGAATTTCTCGTTCGATGGCAGGGAAGACGGATTTTTTATAGCCCGTCGTGATCGCCGCTTCGACGATATCGCGTTTCTTTGGCGCCAGTTGTGCGTATGAACGAAGCAATGTTGGTAAAACCTGCTGTTCCTCTAACACGACTTTCACAGAGACGATTTTCAATGCTTCCGCACGGTTAATCGCAAGAATCCGGTGCGGAACGATCTGTTGAATCCGTTCACTGTAGGCATAATACTGTGCAAATACACCTTTTTCATCGACTGCATCCTTTTTCTGTTTCGTAACGATTTCTGCTGAACGGCGCATTTGCTTACGAATGAACTCACGCACCGTCGCTTGTTCGCCCCACTCCTCGGCAATGATCGATTGTGCCCCGGTAAGAGCTTCTTCCGGATCCAGCCCATTGCTCAAGCGATGGAATGTCGCTTCATCATAAGCAGACTTGTCGCGGAACCAGTCAGCAAGTGGTGCAAGCCCTGCTTCCCGTGCAATTTCCGCCTTTGTCCGACGTTTTGGTCGAAACGGTAAATAGATATCTTCGACTTGTTGTAACGTCGTCGCTTCCTCGAGCGTTCGACGGAGTTCCGGCGTCAATGCACCTTGCTCCTCGATTTTTTCAAGGACGTCACTCCGTCTACTTTCAAGTTGTGTTAATTGTTTATGTCGATCAAGAATCGCTTTGATCGCGACCTCATCGAGTTCACCTGTCTGTTCTTTTCGGTAGCGGGCGATGAACGGAATCGTACCGCCTTCTTCCGTCAATTGTAAGACTGCCTTCACTTGCGCAGGACGTACATTCAATTCACTTGCGATTCTCTTTTCCATCTGCTTCACCTCTCATTCATTATACCGAAGAACGCATGGAAAAGAAAAAAGACTGACACAAGGTCAGTCTTTTGAGAATACTTCATTTGGTTCGACTTTGATCGCTTCACGTAACTTCTGCAAAGCACGTCGTTGGAGACGGGAAACGTGCATTTGTGAAATGCCGAGTAATTCGCCCGTTTCTTTTTGACTCATATTGCGGTAGTAGGCACATTCGAGAATCGAACGTTCGCGGTCCGTTAAGACAGCAAATGCCTTTTCAAGAATCAGACGCTGATCGACGGAGTCGTAGCCGTTTTCTTGATTCCCGACGAGGTCGAGTAACGTAACGGTACTACCTTCCTGATCTGCCTCAATCGAACTATCGACGGATAATGCTTGATAGCTTTTACCCATCTCAAGTGTTTCGAGGACTTCCTCTTCCGATACTTCAAGACGCGCAGCAATTTCATCAATGCGCGGAGAGCGTTGCAACTCCGTCGTCAATTCTTCCACTGCTTTCTTGATTTTCGGTCCGAGTTCCTTAATGCGACGTGGAACGTGGACGCTCCATGTCTTATCGCGGATGAAACGTTTGATTTCACCGATGATCGTCGGAACAGCAAACGACTCAAAACTGCGACCGAATTCTTTATCGAAGCGGCGAAGCGCTGCGAGCAACCCAATCATACCGACCTGAACGAGATCGTCATGAATCGGTCGACCACGCGAGAACTTCCGGGCCAAAGCTTCTACCAAGTCTGAATAACGCTCGAGTAATGCCGCATGCACTTCCTCATCTTGGTCGTCCTGCTGATACAAATCAATCAGTCGAAGTACTTCATCATCACTGTGATGGCGTTGTTGAGACTTTGCTGGCACTTTGACCCACCTCATCTCTATTCATATATTTTGTCATATGGACAGTGACGCCGTTCGCTTTCTCGATCGTTACTTGATCCATCAATGCTTCGATCATCAAGATGCCGAGTCCTCCTTCATGCAAGGAATCGAGATCGTGTGCATCCGTAATCGGTTCACTTTGGCGTTTGACCTCATCTTTATCGAACGTAATGCCGTTATCCTTGACGACAATCTCGAGACGATCATCTGGATAGACGTTACATGTCAAGGCGATGCTACCATCTTCTTTTCCTTCGTACGCATGTTGAACAGCGTTCGCGCATGCTTCCGAGACAGCGATCTTGATATCTTCGATGTCATCATACGTATATCCCATCCGGTTCGCGACGCCTGAAACCGTCAAACGAGCAATGGCTACATATTCCGGTTTTGCCGGTAATGTCATGTTTAGTTGTTCGTTCTTCATTGCGTTCCACCTCTTACACCACTATCAATTGTAATGATGCTTGAAAGACCTGTGATTTCGAATAGACGACGGATGCGTTCAGAAACGCCGACGAGCGTGAACGATGTACCGTTCTTTTTCGCTGCTTTGAGCGCTCCGACGAACACGCCGAGACCTGTCGAATCCATGTAGTGTACTTCGTCCAAATGGACGACGACATCGTTTGTTTCAACTGCCGGGACTAGTTCTTGGCGAAGCTTTGGTGCTGTATACGTATCAATCTCACCTGCGATATAAAGATGCGTCTGACCGTCAAGCTGCTCTGTTTTAATTGTTAAATCCATCTTCAAGTTCCTCCTCAAGGAAAATCTGTCTATGTGGTCTTGCTATTCATCCTACCTCATCCCTTTATAAAAAGGTCACTTGGGTATGTTTCCCCGAAGTGAAAACTTTAAAACCTATTTTATAAAAAAAGAGGTCAAAAAAAGTCGCATACGCTAGTATCGACTCTTCTTGTGTTGCGCTTCTATGTAAGTGCCTAAAAATCAACCAAGCCTAAGCTGATTGCGACGGCACTATTTACCTTCATCATCGTGTCTGGATCTAGATGTGTGACTTTATCCGTTAGACGGCGTTTATCAATTGTCCGGATTTGCTCAAGTAAGATGACCGAATCACGTTCTAATCCGTGTCGCTCTCGATATACTTCCACATGGGTCGGTAGTTTGGCTTTGTCGATCTGTGCCGTGATCGCAGCCACGATGACTGTCGGGCTGAATCGGTTACCAATATCATTTTGTAGAACAAGCACGGGACGAACTCCCCCTTGTTCCGATCCGACCACAGGTGACAAATTTGCATAAAACACGTCGCCACGTTTGACTATCAAAGCTTACACCCCGCTTACTTGACGTAGGAGTGAGAACTCCGCCTCCGTTTCAATCTGGAACATTTCGCCAACGATCGATAAATTGATTGCTGCCATTTCTTCGTAACCACGCTTCAATTCCTCACGTAGCTGACGCTTGCGTTCTTCGGTCGTATGGTTCGACTTCATCCCAATCGTCTCCTTCGCTACATTTCGCTCAACAAACTGCATTTCCCGTTGTTGGACCAAGATAATGGCACCTCCAGATTCACTGAAACCTTAACGAACGACTCACTTTCTACTTCAATATATCAGTCGAATTCAGAAAATACAATCAAAATTCAAACAAATAACATATTTTTGCCATCTTATTGATGTCTTGTACGAATCATTGACGCGGAACACGCTTCGAGAATTGACACAGAACTTCATAGTTGATCGTCCCGAGCCAATGGGCTGCTTCCTCGATTGGTGCCCCTTCTCCAATCAAGATGACTTCCGTCCCAATCGGATATTCCCGAGGTAAACGAATCATGAGCCGATCCATGCAGACACGACCGACGATTTCGCACGGCAGACCGTCTACGATCAACGAATAGCCTTGGAACTTGCGTGACCAGCCATCCGCGTAACCAATCGGAACGGTACCGATCCATTCATCCGTCGGCGCTGTATAAGTCGCTCCGTAACTGATCGTTTGACCCGGCTCGACTTGTTTGACCTGCATCAAACGACTTTTCAGTGAAAACGCTGGTTTTAAGAACTCGTAATGTCCTGCCATCTCATCCGACGGCATCACCCCGTATAACGCGATACCGACTCGTACGACGTTAAACGGCGCTTGACCTGCTAAGCGAATCGCTGCCGCCGAATTGGCACAGTGGACGTAACGGATATCCGGTACTAGTGCGACATACGATAAAAACGTCTTGAGCTGGCGCTCGAATAACTGACTGTTCAGCTCGTCAGCAGTCGCGAAATGCGTATAGATGCCTTCGAGTTCGACGAGATCATCATCGCACTCAGCAAGAATTCGCTTCAACTCATCGACATGTTGTAGTCCGAGTCGTCCCATTCCCGTATCGATCTTGATATGCAAGCGGAGATGATCGATTTCCGTCAAATGACGTTTCGCTTCCTGAAGCCAATCGGCTGAAAAGACAGGAACGGCGACATCATAATTCGAAGCGACTGGTGCATGTTCTGGTAGTAAGGCTTCAAGCATCAGAATCGGTGCTTGGATGCCCGCTTCTCGTAACTCAATCGCTTCTTCAAGGAGTGCGACAGCGAGTAAGTCGGCTCCGTTCTCAAGAGCGATTTCAGCGACTGTCACTGCCCCGTGACCATAGCCGTCCGCTTTGACGACTGCCATCACCTGTTGCTCGCCCATCCGTGTTTTGATTTCGCGTATATTATGTGCGATCGCTTCCCGATCGATTTCAATCCAAGTTGGTCGGTACATCCCATTCCCTCTTCTCTAATAAGACTTGCGCAGATGCATAATGCTCAGAATGTGTGATCGAGACGTGGATGACGCCATCGAATGGTCCACTCATGATCGGTCGCCCCGTCTCATCGTTTAAGACTTCAACGTCTTGCCAAGAGACTTCTTTTCCGACGCCAGTTCCGAATGCTTTGACGAACGCTTCCTTTGCGGCGAAACGTCCAGCGAGATACTCGATGCGACGATGTCCCGAGAGCGATTGAAATCGTTCCTGCTCTGCCTGGGTTAAGATTCTCCCAGCAAAACGTGGCTGTCGCTCGAGCGTTTGCTCGATTCGATTCAGTTCGACCAAATCGATTCCAATTCCATAAATCATCTGAGACGCCTCCACAGTTCTATTCTTCGCCATCTTCATATAGAATGAAGATGAAGCGAGGTGTTGTCATGTTTAGTCGAACGGAAAACCTACAAACGTTCACACGTTCTTATCCGGTCGTTTCGTTGTTCATTTTAATCCAAGTTGCCCTGTTTGTCATCGAACAGTTGGGCCCACTCCTTAATCTGACATTCTCTCCTCTAAATGCAGGGGCATCCATCAATCTATTAATCGAACAAGGTGAATGGTGGCGTGTCGTCACAGCAACGTTCTTGCATTACGATTTTTGGCACATTGCGTTCAATACGTTTGCTCTCGTCATCTTCGCTCCACCGCTTGAGCGGATGATTGGTCATGGTCGATTTGCAGCCTTTTACTTGCTCGTTGGTACGCTCGCGAACATCTTGACGTACTTCACGAAAATCAACGAACCGTTTTATGGTCAAGCTGGAGCATCGGGTGCCATTCTTGGTTTGCTTGGTTTTTATGTCTACTTGAGTCGATTCAAGCGGACGGTCATCCTAGCAGACGATACACGTCTTGTGTATATCTTTACTGCGGTCACGGCAGTCTTTACCTTGCTCGGATCGAACGTTGCTGTCTTTGGTCACTTGTACGGTTTCGTCCTCGGATTCCTCTTTGGATTCGTCTTTGGTAATCGTGCCGTCCCATTCACACGTCCGTTCCAAACCGGTCGTCGTTCGAGCGGTGGACCTGTCTTCGTAAGCGGTTCTGGTCAACTTGGTCGGATCTTCTTCTATATCATCATTGCGTTTGCCGTACTCGGATTATTCTTCCGTTACTTGTAAACCAGCATGCAAAAAGGACTCCGCTACACACTCGAGTTCTTGCAGATTGTAGATAAAAGGGCTGACTCAAAAAATGACGCATCTTTTCACGCCCTTTCCTCAGGCGAGACACAAGCCAGTTTTCCCGCTCCATTCGAGCAGGAAAACGGGTCTTGTTTGTCTCTGACAGCGCAAAATCGCGTTTTTTCCTGTAGGAGTGGCGTATGACGCGTCATTCTTTTGATACTCGGAAGAAGTAGTAGAGAAGTATTTTGTTCCCTCGACATCGCTTCCTAGGGAAAAACAAGCAAGAGCGATCCTGCAGCGAAGCGGCGCGATGCTTGTCCCAGGAAAACGATGCGAGACGAACAAAAAAAGCGTAATCCTTCTCGTTAGAGAAAAATTACACTTTGTCTTCAGTCTCAAAGGACTCCGCTACACGCGTGAGTCCTTTTTTTGCTTATTTGCGAAGTACTTCTGCTAAGTCCTTCACGTCGTCAATCAGGTTATGGATTGTTTCCTGATTGTCCGTATAGAGTGCTTTTAGTTCTTCAAAGCGCCCTTTTGGATCTTGTTTGACAGCAGACAATTGTGTTCCTGCGCCGCTGAATGTCCGTTTCACTGCTGCAAACTGCGCTTGGCGCGTATCTTTATGCAGTAGTGATAAAGTAGCGCCGACAAGTGCGCCACCAAGTGTTGCTACGACAAAATAGTTCTTCTTCATCTGTTAGTCCCCCTGCATCTCACTCATTTGTTGGTGGTACGATTTGATACCGTTTCATGACGGGAGAAGGCGCGAACGACTTCCCTGCCTCTTCAGCATACTGGTCTACCGTAAGACGTTCAACTGATTTTGCATAACGAGCTCCGTCCCCTGTCTCTTGGAACTGAATCAATAAGGCAAGATCCGTTCCCTTCTCGACACGTCCAATCCGAAATGCCTGGAAGCCACCATATTCTGCTCCGATGACTTTCGGATTCGACATCACTTGATGTACGAATAGATCCCCGCTATTTTGATCTGCCGGAATCGACCAGTAGAAGAGACTGCCTTCGTCCGAAAAATTGCCACGTGATTCGAGCAACGTATAGGTATTGCCACTTTGAAAAGGTGATTTCGAGTCCGTCTCCATCCAGAGGATGGCATCGCCGCTTCCGCTAGCGACACGAATATGAGCATCACGGGAACGAATTTGTTCAACGAACGAACCGCTACCGAATGTAATCGAAAGTTTAGATGGCATCACAGGCCTCCGCAAGTTGAAAGTCTTTTTCCGTCAATCCGTTTTCATCATGAGTCGTCGCTGCAAGTGTGACGTTTTTATAGTCGATCACGATCCTTGGATGATGATTCAAGTTTTCAGCGATACTTCCGACTTCTTGTACGAAATCCAGTGCCGCAGGAAACGATGCAAGTGTATAAGTCCGGACGATTTCATCATCCACGACACTCCAATCCTGCAACCGCTCAAGACGCTCTTCCACTTCATACTCATTCAACCTAGCCATCCCTTTCTCCTCCTCTACTATCATTTTCGTCCTATACCTTATACCCCATTCTTTTACTTCTCTATACCTGTTTGTATCCGATTTCTTCCTTTTGCCTTCTGTGTGAGATAGAGTACAATGTGAAAGAGAACACTAATTCAAAATCGGAAAGGGGCTTACGCATATGCGCGCTCTGATTGTCATTGATTACACGATCGATTTCGTTGCTGACGAAGGAAAGCTGACTTGCGGAAAACCAGGACAAGCGATTGAAGAACGGATCGCTACGTTGATGGAGGAGTTTTCAACGGAAGATTACGTAGTCATCGCTAACGATATTCACGAAGAAGGCGATACATTCCACCCGGAAACCGTCCTCTTCCCGCCACATAATATCCGCGGAACACATGGACGTGATCTATTCGGGAAAGTCGCAGCCATGGCACGGGTCGCCGATCACGTTATCGACAAGACGCGTTACAGTGCGTTCGCCGGGACGGACCTTGATTTACGCTTGCGTGAACGCGGTATCCGCGAAGTCCACCTCGTCGGTGTCTGTACGGATATTTGTGTCCTTCATACAGCTGTCGATGCCTACAATCTCGGGTATCGTATCGTCGTCCATGCCGATGCGGTCGCAAGCTTTAACGCGACTGGTCACGAGTGGGCGCTTACACATTTTAAACAATCGATCGGCGCAGAAGTCGTCGGCGAATAAGAAGGGATCTGTCCGTCATGTTACAACGTAATCTTGCACTCCATACCGATCTGTACTTACCACGGTGGATGTATATCTATTGGAAAGAAGGACGTCATAATGAACGTGCCGTCTTTGATGTTTACTACCGTTCGAATCCGTTCGCAGGAGGCTATGTCGTCTTTGCAGGTCTCGAAAATATCATCGAGTATATTCAAACACTCCGTTTCACGGAAGAAGATATCACGTACTTGCAAGAGATGATTGGCTTCCCGGATGAGTTCAAGGATGAACTGCGTCAGTTCAAGTTCAATGGCTCGATCTCAAGTGTCAAAGAAGGCGAAATCGTCTTCCCGAACGAACCACTGATTCGGATCGAGGCACGCATCTTTGAAGCGAAGCTCTTACAGACCGCGATTCTGAACATCGCGAACCACGAATCGCTCATCGCGACGAAGTACGCACGTATTCGTCAATCGGCTCCCCGTGCGAAGTTCCTCGAAGCTGGTGCCCGTCGCGCGCAAGGCATCGATGCCGCTTACTTCGGAACGCGTGCTTCGTACCTGGCTGGTTTTGACGTCACAAGCCTTGCTTCAGCAGGACGCGACTTCGGCATTCCGTGTGGTGGAACGATGGAACATGCTGACATTCAATTCCACGATGACGAATTGACGGCATTCCGGACATTCGCTTCTCATTATCCGGATCAGGCGACATTACTCGTCGATACGTACGATACGCTCAAGAGTGGTCTTCCGAATGCAATCACGGTTGCAAAGGAGCTCCAAGCCAAAGGGCATAAACTGCGTGGCATCCGGATCGATTCTGGCGACTTATCTTACTTGTCAAAACGTGCCCGTAACATGCTTGACGAAGCTGGCTTCCCGGAAGTCGACATCGTCTTGTCAGGGGACCTCGATGAGTACGTCATTCAGGACTTACGCATCCAAGGTGCCCAAGCCAATACATTCCTCGTCGGAACACGTGGTATTACAGCTTACGAACAACCGGCTCTTGGGATGGTTTATAAACTGGTCGCGCGTGAAGTAGATGGCGAGCTCGCACCCGTCATCAAAGTATCCTCGTCAAAAGCCAAGACGACGACACCTCACATCAAAGAAGTCTATCGCATCATTGATCCGGTGACGGATAAGTTCAAAGGCGATTACGTGACGTTGATGGACGAAGATCCGTCGACACTTGAAGCTGTCGATCTCATCGACGTCCGAGACCCATCGTTCCGAAATCGCATCGAACAATTCAAGGTCGAGCGGTTACTTGAACCAATCTTCAAAGATGGAGAACTGGTCTATACGGTCCCAACGATTGAAGAAAGTCGCCACTTCCACGAAACACAGATCGGTCGTCTGTGGGAAGAGTACAAACGGCTGCGGTTGCCAGAGATTTATGCTGTCACATTCAGCGATCGTCTCTGGAAGCTCAAACTCGACATGATTCGGGACACTCGACTGGCAAGTGGGTTAAAATAAGACACAAAAAAGCGCCGTTCTTCCTCCATCGGGATGAACGGCGCTTTTTCTCATGTTAATCCTGCTTCGTTTCCGACAGGTGTCATTTCTGTTGGCGCTTGTTCCATCTTCTTACGAAAGTACCATGCGAAGCCAAGTGCACCTCCGATGAAGACGATATACGTGATGCGTTGACCGAATTCAGCTAAGGAATCCGCGTAGAAAATACTGATTAAATGATCACTTCCACTAATGAGTAGCAAACAGGCAATCAGGAGCGCAATGCGATATGCAAGCGTCGGGCGGTCTGTCGGTTCAGCATGCCAATACATGATGATATGGTGGGCAAGTAGAACGATACCCAGGATTCCTAATATTCCAATGAGTACTTGCGGCATAATGAACGATCCTCCTGTTTAGTAGTATCTAGTCTTATTTAAACATAGTTCATACGAATTTCGTCAGGAAAAGTTTCCCGTCTTACATTCCTCACGGTATACTGTAGGAAAATCGTAAGCGATCAAGGGAGGGCATTTTTTCATGAAAACCTTTAAGTTATGCACATTACGCATTTTAATGGATGAGTCAGGACGTGATACGACGATTCCCGTCGCCATTCAGGACGGATTGACGGTCAGTACCGAACAGACGGCACAGTGGGTTGCAGAAATCGTCGTTCCTCCGACGGATCAGCCGATCGTCGATGAATTGTTCACAAAACATTTACGTGCTTTGATTGAAATCACGATCTCACGACCTGATAATGACCCTGCCGCGATGATCGTCACGCCTCTTGAACGGACTGTCTTAAGCGAAAACGTCTCGTATGTCTTCACAGGTAAGATGGTCATGATGAAAAATGATTTATCTGAATCGATCTTACGCGAAGTCGTCGAAGATGGATTCGCTGGCGAAGAACTCGTTCAGGAGTATAAGGATCGTCGTTCAAAACGTGGTGCCCATATCACAAGTATCGCTAAAGAAACGTTCAAACAATATTTGACAGAGCATCCGAACACGCCCGTCTCTTAAGGTTTTTCGACCTCGTCCGTGATGTGGTCCGCTACGTTGATTCGATCAATCGTATAGCGATCCGTATGATGGATATAATTCGCACACGCGTTTTTCAAAGGTGTCCGGTAACTAAATGTCGCGTCAATCGATGATAATGCTGCCTTGATCGTATGCGAGTGACAGACGATTAGAATTCGTTTCCCTTCATACATGCGTGTCACTTCCTGTAGCGCCTCGAACACGCGATCCTGGATGGCTTGTTCCGTTTCAAGACCCGGCACAAGCGTCGTATCGTTCGCTTGAACGGCCTCGTAAATCGCTGCGACTGGTTCACCGGAAGCGGCTCCGAATTCGCGTTCGACAAGTCGCTCGTCTGTCGCTGTAATCGTTAAACCAACAGCACGACCGATGATTTCTGCTGTCTCAACGGCACGCGACAAGGGACTTGCTAACAAGACATCCCACTTTTCATTCGATAGATAAGCGGCACTGAGTTCCGCTTGTCTTCTTCCTGTTGCATTCAACGGGATATCTTCTCTTCCCTGAATCCGTTCGTTTAAGTTCCAATCCGTCTGACCATGCCGTACTAAACAAATTTCAGTCATGTCTCTGTCTCCCTCATTTAAGAAATATGACTGATTGTATCATGTTTTCCATTCGCAAGTTGTCGCGGTGGCAACAGTAGTACCTGACAGGTGAAACGTTCAATTCGTTCAAGCAATCGCTCGATCTTTAACGGATTTTCCGTCTGAGCGAAACTGGCAAGTGAGTGGGTGCCATTCGGAAAGGAAAACAAACGAACATCTGCTCCGACATCTGCTCCCTTCTCAACGAAATGCAAGGCTTGAGAAAATGGGACGATTGGATCTTTTTTACCGTGCAAGAGCATGATGGGCGGGGCATCCGATGTTAGGTGCGTGACGGGTGAGACGTGCGTCATCAGCTTACGCCATTCTTCTCGTCCCCCCTTATAGAACTTAATGTGGGCAATCCAAGTTTGAATGAAATTAAACAACAAAAAGTTCGTCGGTGGATATAAAGCGATCACACCACTGATCAATGGCATGTGCCGCTCATCACGCTCACCGACGAAAGCAGATGGGGCAAGTGCCGTCGTCAGCATGAGTGCAGCTCCGGCTGAGTCTCCCCACACCATCATCCTTCCTCTTAGAATGCGAAGATCCTCCGCTTCTTTGTTCAAAAAACATAACGCATCCCGTACATCTTCGAGGTTATCCGGAAAATAACTGCCCTCTTCGAACAAACGATAATCGATACTACAAACAGCAACTCCGAGTTCAAGCAGACGGTCGACGATTGGACTAAAACAGAACATGTCATCGCGCTCTCCACGAACGAATGCACCGCCGTGTGCGTAGATGGCAACTGGAAACGGTCCTTCCCCCGGCGGATAATAGAGATCGAGCTGTAAGGTGCGGTCCCCCACCTGTTTATAAATGAGCGTCCGCGGTGCAAGTTGTTTTTCTGTGAGTGGCAAGGCGGGTTCGGTCCATCGAAGCAATGCACCATAATTGTTCCAGATACTCGCTCCCGCTGCTGCCGTCGTCAATAACGCAGCTCCCCCCATTAGCCATGCAGTTTCACGTTTCACTTGATCACCTCCAAAAGACGTGCCAGTTTCTTCACTTTATTATCCTTCTACCCCGTTTTAAAAGAAGTCGAACGTCTCGGTATTCGTACTTGACGCTTCACCAGCGTTCCGCTATAGTGAGAAAGTCCAAATCGGAATAATTACGTTTTAATAATGGAGGTATCATATAATGAAAAAAATCATTCCTGCTTTAACAGTCGCTTTCGCAAGTGCAAGTGTTCTCGCTGCTTGCGGTTCGAATACCGATTCATCGACTTCAGATAAAACCCAGACAGAAGTCTATGCATCAACGTTCGCGACGGCTGCTATTGCCCGCGAAATCGGAGGGGATCAAGTCAACGTCAAGATGATCGTCCCACCTGGAGCAGACCCCCACTCTTACGAGCCGACGTCAAAACAACTCACCGAGATTGCTAAGGGCGACTTGTTCCTCTTAACCGGTACGACGCTCGAGCCGTATTCGAAAAAAATCCAGGAGAGTCTAAAAGGCACGGATGTCCGCTTCGTCGAGACGAGTAAGGACGTCAACTTGCTAGAATCGGATGCTACACTTCATGCACATGAAGAAGAAGGACATACAGAAGACGAACATGCCCACGAAGAAGAAGGGCACGATGATCATGCAACGGATGAACATGCGCATGAAGAAGAGGGTCATGACCATGGAAAATACGATCCACACGTCTGGCTCGACCCTGTCAACGCAAAAGCAATGGCACGTTCGATCACAAGCGCTTTATCAAAAGAAGCTCCAAAAGACAAAGCAACGTTCGAAAAAAACTTAAAAGCGTTCGATCAGCAAGCTGATGAATTGGACGAACAATTTAAACAAGCCGTCGCTGATGGATCGAAAAAAGAACTTCTCGTTACGCATGCCGCTTATGGTTACCTCGCAGAACGATATGGTTTCACACAACTGCCGATTGCGGGAATTTCTCCTTCCGATGAACCGTCACAAAAGCAACTGGCCGCTTTAGTGAAAGAAGCACGGATGCATGATTTGAAATACGTCGCGTTCGAAGAGACAGTCTCACCGAAGGTTGCACGTGTCATCCAAAAAGAAATCGGAGCTGAATCCGTGACGATTCATAATCTAGAGTCGGTCACGAAAGCGCAACAAAACAGCTCGTATTTCAAGTTGATGGAAGAAAACGTCCAAACATTGAAAAAGGCACTTCAGTAAAGTACAGTTGACACGCGTTACTCAATGCGGTACGGTAAGAAACGTGTTTTACAACAATTGAATGACTTCTTTTTATCGCGAGAAACGGAGGGACTGGCCCAATGATGTTTCGGCAGCGGACGATTTGATTCGTACTGTGCCAAATCCAGCAAGCGAAAGCTTGAGAGATAAGAAGAGCGTCTTTATTTCATAAAGACCTCCTTCTTTCTTGCGAAGGGGTCTTTTTTTGTATCTTTGAGAAACGAGGTGTCAACAATGAATGAAACGATCACGCCTAACAAATGGGCACTGCTTCCCCTCGTCGTATTCCTGGTCCTCTTCATCGGAGCCGGGATCTTCTATGACGACTTTTACAAATTTCCGATCCTTATCGCCGCACTGATCGCTTTGATTTTTGCTGCAATCACGACGAAAGGATCGATCAATCAAACGGTTGAACGAATCGCAACGGGTGCCGGAAATCCCGATATCATGATCATGGTCTTCATCTTCTTACTAGCCGGTACGTTTTCTGGAACAGCAGAAGCAATCGGTGCCATCGATGCGACCGTTAATGCCGCTTTGACGTTCCTACCTCCGTCGCTCCTGATGAGTGGTCTGTTCATCATCGCTGCCTTCATCTCGATGGCAATGGGAACATCGACTGGAACGATTGCTGCACTCGCGCCGATCGCCTTCGGTATTCATGAAGCGACAGGCATCAACGTTGCCATCGCAGCGGCTGCTGTCGTTGGTGGATCGATGTTCGGCGATAACTTGTCGTTCATCTCGGATACGACGATTGCTGCCGTCCGGACCCAAAAAACGAACATGCGCGATAAATTCCGGACGAACTTCATGATCGTTCTACCGGCTGCTATTTTGACGGTCATCCTACTCGCATTCGTTTCTGGTTCTGGTGACGTCGTCGAAGCAAAGGCCTTCGAATTCTATAAGTTGATTCCATATCTCGCTGTCATCGTCCTTGCGATCTTCGGCGTCAATGTCATCCTTGTCCTCATCGGTGGTACGTTACTCACCGGCATCATCGGTATGATTGATGGTAGCTTCGGCTTGAGTGGATTCGTCCTCTCGATGTCCGAAGGCATGTTGGGCATGGCGGAGATCTCCATTTTGACGCTCCTCATGGGTGGTCTCGTCAGCTTGATTACGTTCAACGGTGGAATCGCCTTCTTAAAAGAGACGCTGACACGCAAGATTTCACAGCGTCGTGGTGCCGAATTCAGTATGGCAGCACTCGTTAGCGCAACGAATCTCGCGACTGCAAACAATACGATCTCGATTCTCGTCGCTGGACCACTGGCAGCTGAAATCGCCGATACGTATGAAGTCGATCGAAAAAAATCGGCGAGTATCCTTGATATCTTCTCTTGTGGTATTCAAGGCATCATTCCGTATGGAGCACAACTATTGATCGCAGCAGAATTGACGAAAACGGCTTCACCGGAACTGATTCCGTATCTGTTCTATCCGTTCCTGCTCTTCGTCTGTGGATCAATTGCCATCTTCTTCGGCTTACCACGCATGAAGAAGACAGCGACGAAGCAAGAAAAAATTTCTTCGTAACCATAAAACAGGTCCAATCGCGTCGACGATTGGACCTGTTTTATTATTTATTCTGCTTCGCTTGTCGTTCTAAGATTAAGTAAGCGATTGCCGGAAGCGGGAACTGAACGAGTCCAGCGCCTCCCCACACCCATGGATTACGTCCTGACTTTCGCGCACTAAGAAACAGACCCACTGCCTGCGTTACTAACAAGGCGCCAATGCTAAGCCAAGTACATTTGGATAGCTTTTTATTCTTTTGAGCCATCTTTTCTCCCCCTCTTTTAACACACGATTAAATCTCACGATTCTTTTCTATTTTACCTTATTTCATTCCTCCATGAGCATGGAAACGGACGTCTTCGTTCGTTCATGCTAAACTAAACGAGCAAATCTAAACTACGTTTTATGAGGAGGAGTAACACATGCAATACGCAAAACTTTCAAACGGTATTACGATTCCCCAAATCGGATTCGGTGTCTGGCAAGTAGATGAAGAGACAGAAGCACCTGCTGCTGTCGCTGAAGCATTACGTGTCGGCTATCGTCATATCGATACGGCTGCTGTCTACAAAAACGAGCGCGGTGTCGCAAAAGGAATCAAGGAAAGCGGCGTGAAACGTGAGGATCTCTTCTTAACGTCAAAAGTCTGGAACGATGATATTCGTGCCGGTCGGACGAAGGAAGCATTCGCAGAATCGCTCGAACGTCTCGAAACAGATTATCTTGACCTCTATCTTATCCACTGGCCGGTCGAAGGCTATATCGAAGCGTGGAAAGCAATGGTTGAACTGTATGAAGCAGGCAAGATCAAAGCGATCGGTGTCTCGAACTTCAAAGAACATCACCTCGATACATTGGCAGAAGAGGGCTTGATGGCACCAATGATCAACCAAGTCGAGTTGCATCCACAATTACCGCAACACGAACTGCACGAATACTTGCAAGATCACAACATTCAAGTCGAAGCATGGAGCCCACTCATGCAAGGGAAATTCCTCGAAATCAACGATTTCAAGGAAATCGCAGAGAAACACGGCAAGACACCTTCACAAGTCGTCTTACGTTGGCATCTCGACAACGGCATCGTCGCTCTTCCAAAATCCGTTACACCAGAACGCATTGCGGAAAACTTCGACGTCTTTGATTTCCAACTCGATGCCGATGATCTTGAGAAAATTGATCGTCTGGTAACGGATGTCCGCCTCGGACCGGATCCGGACGAAATCGATTTTTAATCTGACGATTCACGTAAAAGAGAACGTCTTCCATATGAAGACGTCTTGATTCATCTGAACGACGAGAGACCCGTTTCCAGTCTACGACTTGGAAGCGGGTCTCTTTTTTTTATGATTTAAGCTGTTCAGACATAATAAATTAAAATCGTATCTTCCGCTTCTTCTGCCTTTTGAAAATAGGCACGTAAATCGGCGAACTGTTCCCAGATATCCTCGAATTCGCCCGGTGTTCCGGCTTCATCATGAATCGAAGCGAGTGCCCGTTGATCAAAATTCCGCATCACCTCAGCCGAGATGATGAGGAGTGGCAAGGGCAGAATACCGACAATCGCCGCTTTCTCCTCATTGACGATCAACTCTTCGCCAACGATCGCTCGTCCCAGGTTGTAATGTGTGTCTTGATCAATATAGATATCGATTTGATTCATCAAATGATAGATGGCGTTCGTCTGTTCGAGGGCGAACAATTGTTCATGATCGGGTTGTGTCTCATGAATGAATAAAATCCAATCCATGATGATGTGGGGATCGTTTCCGAACGACTCCCAGACCGCATCCGTGACGCGGACGAAATGTACGTTTTCCATTCTCCCCCTCCCTTCTGTACTCTGTATTCCCTTTTTAAATTCGTTCTATACAAAAAAAGAGCCAGATTTCTCTGACTCCCTTTTCCTTAAATTGCTTTTTCGTCTTTTTCTGATTCTTGCCATGCTTCAAGCGTATCTTTCCCTGGCAAGTTCGGAATCGAGTCCGTATAGAATCGTGGCTCTTTTCCAGCTTTTCGTTGCCCGACATAATCTTCGAGCGCTAGTTTCGCGATTTTCGAGAGACGGAAGATCGCATACAAGTTAACGATCGCCATCAGTCCCATAAAGATATCTGCTAATGCCCACACGAGGTTCGCCGATTCAACGAGTGAACCGAAGACGATCATGACGAGAACGAGCACACGATATGCCATCAAGACTTGTTTATTTTCACGGATGAAGTTGATATTCGATTCACCGTAGTAGTAGTTTCCGACGACGGAACTAAAGGCAAAGAGGAAAATCGCGACGACCATGAATCCTGTCGCGAGTGATCCCACTTGTGATGCGAGCGCACCTTGTGCTAAGTCGATCCCAGCTACCGGTTGACCACTAGCATCTTTTGTTGCCACTCCACTGACGAGAACGATCATCGCTGTCGCTGAACAGACCATCAATGTATCAACGAAGACCGCAAACGATTGAATCAACCCTTGTTTAACCGGGTGAGAGACTTCCGCTGTTGCCGCCGCGTTCGGTGCCGAACCCATACCGGCTTCGTTCGAGAACAAACCACGGCGAATCCCGTTCAAGAGTGCTGCACCTACTGCACCACCTGCGAGTGTCTTGAATTCGAATAGACCTTCTTGGAAGATCAATTTAAAAATACTTGGCAGTACTTCAAGATTCGTAGCCATGATGTAGAGTGCGATCAGAATATAACCACCGGCCATGATTGGTACGAGGAACGACGCGACGGTTGCGATACTACGGACGCCACCAAAGATGACAAGTGCCGTCAGCACGACTAGTCCGACCGTAATCCATGTCTTATCAAAGCCGTATTGATTTTGAAGTGAAAGCGAGATCGTATTCGATTGAACGGAATTGAAGACAAATCCGAATGAGATCGTAATCAAGATACTAAATAAAATCCCTAACCAACGTTGACCGAGTGCTTTTTCCATGTAATAGGCAGGGCCCCCACGCCATGCCTTATCGTCCCGTACCTTGTAGATCTGCGCGAGTGTACTCTCGACGAATGCCGATGCCGAACCGATCAAGGCGATCAACCACATCCAGAAGACCGCTCCTGGTCCACCGAGTGCGATCGCTGTCGCGACACCCGCGATATTACCAGTACCGACACGTGCTGCCGTACTGATCGCAAATGCTTGGAATGGCGACACGCCGTCTTTCCCTTTATCCGTTCCTTGGAACAGTAAGCGTAACATCTCCGGTATCATCCGGAATTGAACGAACCGCATCCGGAATGTAAAATAAATGCCTAATCCGATGAGTAAGATGATCAGTACGTTTGTCCATAACATATCACTGATTCTACTGACTACATCCATTACCTGCTTCTCCATCCGATTCCCTCCACTTCCACCACATAGTTTCTCTTTTTAGATGTAAACTTTTTTCACATGTGAATTATCATACGCAATTTTTTTTGAAAAATCAAACTCATCTATACCTCAGACGACAAAAAACGTGTCAAACCTCACATCAGATGTCAGGTTTGACACGTTCATTTAAACAGGTTTTTAGATTAGATGAACAGATTCAGATTGGCACCATCCGTTGCACCAAGGTAACTGGCGACGCCACCATAATCGATATCATCCAGTAATTCCTCTTTCTTGATGCCCATGATATCCATCGACATCGTGCAGGCGATCATTCGGACACCAGCAGCTTGTGCTTTTGCCATCATCGTCTCGAGTGCATCGACTTGTTTGTTCTTCATGACTTTTTTCATCATTTTTTGACCGGCGCCTGCCATGTTCATGTTCGAGAGCGGCAGCTCCCCGGCATGTTTCGGCATCATCATACCCATCATCCGTTCGATTCCTGCTTTCTCAACTGCCGGTGCGTCTGGTTTTCGAATGATGTTCAAGCCCCAGAACGTAAAGAACATCGTCACTTGTTTTCCCATCGCTTGTGCACCTTGCGCAATGACGAAAGAAGCAAGTGCTTTATCAAGATCACCACTGAAGACGACCATCGTCGCATCATCTGCCGGATTGACTTGAACCGGCGCTGCAGCTGGTGTCTCCCCTTGCCCTTTTTCAAGCAAGACCTCGACGACCCCTTGATTCATTTCCGCTGAATGGACCGTGTGACCTAGTTTTTTCGCCCATGCTTGAACGTCTGGCAAGAATCCTGGATCTGACGCCTTGACGAAAATTTGCTCGCCGTCCGTCATCTGATCGATTTTTGTTTTCAGCTCTAAGATTGGACCTGGGCACTGTAAACCGCACGTATCGAGCAGTGCCACTTGTTCTGGTGCAGCCTTCGTTTTTGGCTCACGTTTCGTTACCGTCACAGCAGTCTCCTCCTTCGCTTGGCTTCGCGCTTCTTGATCACGATGCACGACCGACCATGTTTTGTAGCCACCGCTTAAGTTTTTCACATCATAACCGTGTTGTTGCAACAGTTGACTTGCAACATATCCGCGTAATCCGACTTGGCATGTCACATAGATCGTTTGATCCTTCGGCAGATCATCCAACTTCTCACGTAACGTCGGTAACGAGATATTGACCGATCCCGGAATCGCGCCTAACTCGTTTTCCGATGGTTCACGGACATCGAGTAATAAGCCGCCATTGGCGACGATCGCATTGATTTCGTGCCAATGAACGTTCGCACTGTCACCAAGCACGATGTTCGACGCAATATATCCTGCCATGTTGACCGGATCCTTCGCTGAACTATATGGCGGTGCATATGATAGTTCAAGATCTGGTAGATCAAGCACTGTCAATCCACCTTTAATCGCTGTCGCGAGGACATCGATTCGTTTCTCGACACCTGTCATGCCGATTGCCTGCGCTCCGTAGATCGTTCCTTCGATTGGATCAAACAGTAGCTTCATCGAAATCGGACTCGCCCCTGGGTAGTACCCCGCATGCGATCCCGGGTGGAGATGCACCGCTTCGTAACGAAGACCGAGCTGACGTAACCGTTTTTCATTGTTACCGGTCGAAGCGACCGTCAAGTCGAAGACTTTTGCGACCGCTGTTCCGAGCGTGCCGCTGTACCGGACGTCGCGTCCGGAGATGATATCTGCAACGAGGCGTCCTTGACGGTTTGCCGGCCACGCGAGTGGAACATGTGTCGCTTCCTTCGTGATATAGTCTTTGACTTCGATTGCGTCACCAATCGCAAAGATGGATGGATCGGATGTCCGTAGTTGGTCGTCGACTTGAATCGTCTGTTTAATGCCAAGTGTTAAACCAGCATCTGCTGCGAGCGTGCTCTCCGGTGCAACACCAATCGATAGGATGTTCATCTCTGTTTCGATTACGCGTCCACTTGTCAGGACGACGTGGCGACCTGCCTCTTCAAAACGAGCGACGCCATCTTCTAGAATCAACTCGACGCCTTTCGTACGCAGATGTTCATGAACGATCGCTGCCATTTCCGGGTCGATCGGAGCCATGACTTGATCCGCCATCTCAACGAGGGTGACGTGCGCCCCACGTTCTGCGAGATTTTCTGCCATTTCAAGACCGATGAATCCACCGCCGATGACAAGTGCTTTATCAGGACGATTTGTATCAACGTATTCCCGCATCCGGTCCGTATCTGGGATGTTCCGTAACGTAAAGACGTTCGTTGCGTCATCGAGTCCTGGAATGTTCGGACGGATCGGTTTTGCACCTGGAGAAAGAATCAGATGATCGTACGATTCATCGTATTCTTCACCCGTTTCGACGTTGCGGATCGTGACTGTCTTCGCTTCACGGTTGATCCGAATCGCTTCCGACAAATTGCGGACATCTAAATTAAACCGTGCATGCATGCCTTCTGGCGTTTGGACGAGTAATTTATTGCGATCTTTGATGACATCTCCGATATAGTAAGGCAGTCCACAGTTCGCGAACGAAATCTCTTTTCCCCGTTCAAGCAAAATGATTTCTGCCGTTTCGTCAATCCGACGCAGTCGTGCTGCAGCCGTAGCGCCACCAGCGACGCCGCCTACGATGATCGTTTTCATCTGATGATTCCTCCTCGATTTTCTATCTGCCACTTAATATACCCTGTCAGGTATGTATTTTCAAGTCAGTTGCTCTCAGATTCACAAACATGACATATCTCTACTCTTTTGTATTTTCTTCCTATCTTAACGGACATTAGTTGCAATTCCTTCTGAAATGCTTGAAACTGAATTTATAGTATATAAAGGGGGATTTTGCAATGGACCAGGAACGTAACTCGAACGAATCAAACGAGAACAATAAAGTGACACCGATTCACCAAGATCGTCAACCCGAAACAAACGAGCAAGGAATCGCGCCGCAACAGCAACAACACTTGGAAGCTTTTCAAGCTTTCCTCGTTGAAAAAGGGATTCCAATGGAAGCACGTGAGAATGAGACACACGTCTTCTTCATGACACAAGAAAAAACACCTGCTGGAGCAGAACCGATGATGATGATCGTCTTCAGTAAGACGACGACAGATGTCGAATTGTTCGCTCGTACGGTGACACACGTACCAGACGGTGTCGAGGATCTCCCGATTCTTAACGCCATCAACGACTTTAACCAAGAGTTCAAATACTTCCGCGTCGTTCTCGACAGCGACCGTGATGTCACGATCGCATCAACGATCGATCTCGATCATGGCTTCAACCCAGCTGCTATCTTCGGACATTCTGTCATGATGTTCCAAGCATCAGACGAAGTCTACACGTATTTGACAAAACTGTACGAACAGTTCTAATTTCTCATTTTAAAACGGCTTTGGAGCCCTGCTCCAAAGCCGTTTTTTTCTTTAAAGTTCAATTGACAATGAGAATTATTCTCGCTATAGTTAGATTTGTGAAAACGACTACATGACGGAAAACGTCTTATTAATTCTTCTGGGGGAATCACGATTATGAAAAAACGTTTAAAAGTAGCTTCAATCTTCATGGTAGCCGGTATCTTGGCTGCCTGCGGTTCGAATGAAACGGATACGACTGCACCGAAAAAAGAGAAAACGGAACAGTCGACCGAAACAAAATCAGCAGATGCGGGGATCGCTACAACGACACTGACAGATGAATTGACGATCTTCAGCTCAATCAAAACAGAACTCGACAAAGCAAAAGAAGGACAAGCGATTGATTGGAAGATGGTCAAGACAAGTTATGAATCGAAACTAAAAGGTGGTGTCGAGACGACAGCACCAGAAATCGAACAAGTCATCCAGTCTGCTTTAGCAGGTGTTGAAGCGAAGGATCTCGATGAGAACATCGCTCGTCAACTCGTTGATAAAGGTCTACAATCGTATTTCTATAAATTACAAAAAGCAACGCAAGCAAAAGCTGAAGAAGCACTCGTAGCTGGTAAACCGGAAGCTGCAACGGAAGCACTCAAGGATGTTGAAGCGATGGCGAAGACCGTCTTCATTCCGACAGCTGAAAAACGGGACGCGAGCTACGGCTTCAAAAACGAAGACGCAATCGCTCAAGCGATCACATCAGGTCTTGCAGCTCAGCAAGAAGCCATCGACGCGAAAGAAATCGGTGACTTCAATGTTGCGAAACAAGTGACGGATAAATCGATTTATCGTTCCTTCTATTTAGCTGCACTCGGTTATGCACAAAAAATCGAGGATGGCGTCAAAGCCGGTACGGACGAAAAAGAATTACAAATGGAACAAGCAGAAGGATATGGCTTCCTCCTCGCGATCGAAGAATCATTAGCGGGCGGAGACGAAGAGGCTGTTAAAACACTGAAAGAGCGCTATGATTTCTCAAAAACAAAGCCAGCTGACGTTTCTTACAAAGAAATCGAAGGATTGTTCGCAAAAGCGTTGACTGAAAAAGTCGACGGTTATCATGAAGAGGCACAAGAAGCGATCGAGAAGAAAGACGTCGATACAGCACGTGCAGAAGCAATGGAAGCGAACATGTTCGTCGTTGCGATGAAACCGACACTTGAGAATCGTCTCGGCAAGGACAAAGCAGCGAAAGTCGCAAAAGACGCAAACGAATGGTTCGCACTCGTCGAAAAAGGCGACGTCAAGGCTGAAACGACAGGCGAACGGATCACAGACGCACTCGAACCACTTAACTAAGAAGGAAATGGAAACGGAGGGATAAGATGAATATCGGAATCACAGGAGGTGCCGGCTTCATTGGCGCCGCCCTCGCCCTCCGGCTCCAGCAGCACCATACCGTCCATGTCCTTGATGCTTTCACGGACTATTATGATGTTCAGTTAAAAGAAGAACGAGCAGCTGCATTAAGACGTGCCGGTGTTACCGTTACGACGGGTGACGTTCATCACGATCTCGACGCCTGGATGGAGACATCGTTCGACGCCGTCTTTCATCTCGCAGCTCTTCCAGGTGTTCCGCGTTCGCTCGAGGAACCGCATCACTATATTCGTGAGGACATCGATATGACGGTGACCTTGTTAGAAGCCGCAAAAAGACATGGCATGCCGCATGTCTTTTTCGCGTCTTCTTCTTCCGTTTACGGGGAACAGACTGGTCCGCTGAAAGAAGATCAGGCAACGGGACACGTCGCCAGCCCTTATGCGGCAGCCAAGTATAGTGCCGAAAGCTTTTGTCATGCTTATGCTCATTTATATGATGTAAACGTGACGCTGTTTCGCTTCTTTACGGTCTATGGTCCTTCGGGTCGTCCTGATATGGCGCTGTTTCGATTCATCGAACAGGCATTACGCGGAGAGGCACTCACCGTCTTCGGTGATCCGATCCGTGACTTCACGTATATCGATGACATCACCTGTGGAATGGAACAGGCATTGCTGGCTCGTGCAGTCGGGACGTATAACCTCGGCGCGAATCAGCCGGTCTCCGTCCGCACTCTAGCTGAACGGATCGGTCAACGGTTTGATGTGCCCGTGCAAACTCAAACTGCACGACGTGGGGACGTGACGATGACATGGAGTGATACGACGGCTGCAAAAGAAGCATTCGGTTACCAACCGTCAATCGAGATCGATGTTGGACTGGAGCAGGTGATCGCGTGGCATCAAAACCGCTGATTCGAACGTTCCTGTATCTGACGCTTACCGGGCTTGTCATCTTTTTACTGCTCCGTTTTTTCCTGGAGTTGCCGGTCTCGTATCGGTACATTGAAGCTTTATTCAAGAGTCCCTGGACGATCCTTGCGACCTTGACGTATGCGATCGCCTTTTATTTACGCGCGGTCGCCTGGCGCCGCGCCGATGCCAAACGTGCACCGACTGCTGTATACCTGTCGAGCCTGTATCTCGGACTGACGATCAATCATCTCTCACCGGTCAAACTGGGAGAGATGATCCGACTCGTGACGGCGAGAGCCGTCGGAAGTCCATGGAAACAGACGAGCGCGATCTTCGTCTTACAACGAAGTATTGACTTGATCGTTCTGTGTACCTTCATTCTGATCGGTTGGTTGTTTCACCCAATCGTCTTGCTCGTCGCGCTCCTTGCGACCGCGTTATTGCTCGTGTTACGCCGACATGTCCCGCATCTCCCATCGCTCGTTCTGTTCGGAACGCTCGCTTGGGCAGTCGAGGCACTCGCCGTCTTCCTCCTCTTGCACGGAGCAGGTATCGATGTGTCCTTCCCGACGACATTGATTGCGATGAGTGCCGGTGTCCTGTCCGGTGTGATTCAGTTCACGCCGGGTGGCCTCGGTACGTATGAACTTGCGATGGGTACAGTGTTACGGCAAGCCGGTGTTGCCCATGCGTACGACGTTGCCTTGATGACGCACTTCTTTAAATATGCCTTTGCTTTTCTCATTCCGCTGTACGTTCTCATTCGGCATCCGGCTACGCTTCGGTTGTTGGTTCGTCAGCTCAAATACACTGATTGGAAAGGAGGAAGACGATGAAAAGTGCTTCTCGCTTTGAAAAAGTCGCAGCACGCGCCTGGAACTTACTCAATGAAGGAAAACCCTTCACACCCATTTTTACGATCGGCGTCTTCTTGACGTACGCCTTATGGACGCAGATGCCACTCGCAGAAGCTGGTCTTGGTTTCATCGTGACGCTTCCTTTATTTATCTTGCTTTGGCGTTATGACTTTCCGTTATTTTTACGAAATTACCTTTGGATCCCGGTCATCGTTTGGCTGTTCCTTCGGGGTACGAATGCAGATTACTTACCTTTGTTCGCCTATGGCGCAGGTCTCTATTTCTTCTTTACGATTTTTTTCTGGGGAACGATCTATTATCATCTCCGGATCGGAACGCGCTGGACGAACTTCACGCGTTTTTGGAAACTCGTTCTGAAGAATAGTGATTCGACAAGTGGTAACGCGCAGGAGCAACTGCCTAAGGTTGCTCTGTTGCTCATGTACTGGTGGACGGCAAGTGACGCATCGACACTCGACATGACGTTCGTCTGGTTCCCAATTGGTCTATTCGTCTTTGCATGGATCCTACATCACTACCTGTTCGACTGGAAACCGAAGTTGCCCGAGGCAATGACGGCAGATGCCGATCTTCCGACTTCAGAAAAAGTCTATGTTCTGATTGTCGACGGGATGCGTAAAGATCGCTACATGGCAGCAAACACGCCGTTCCTCGAACGATTGCGTCAGGAAGGAACGGAATATACGAATATGGAGACTGTCTACCCTGCCCGGACCGTCGTCTGCTTCAGTTCGATGTTCACGGGTGCTCGCCCAGAAGATCACGGCATTCATTCGAACATGGTCTGGAATACGACCGGTGTTAAAACGGATACTGTCTTCGATCGTCTCCGTGCCGTCAATAAATCAGGAAAAATTCTTGGCATCGCGCACCTTGTCGATGCGTTCGGTTCAACCGATGTACGGACCGTCACGGCGGTCATGCATAACGATGTCGCGGATCGAAATATCATAGAACGTGCCAAACAAATCGTCCATGAAGAGGATCCGGATCTGCTCGCGATTCAGTTGATCGGAACGGATCAAACAGGACACAGTCGGGGCACCCTCTATTCCGAGTATGTTCAAAAAATCGAAGAAGCGGATGCATTACTCGCTGAATTTTGTGAGGAGCTCGATCGTCTCGGTAAACTCGAGGATGCGACACTCATCGTCATGGCAGATCACGGTCAAGCGGACGGAATCGGTGGACACGGTCACTTGGATGAAGGCGAACGGTTCGTTCCGTTCTGGATGTATGGTAAGAACGTTCATGCCGGTCTGAAAGTGGATACGCACCGCCATATCTTGTCACTCGGACCGACGATCACAAAAGTCCTAGGGGCAGACATCCCGCACGATAGCCGTGGTGTGCTGTTGACAGAAGCGTTCAAGGAGGCGAAGTCTAAATGAAGATCATCGTCTTTTTACCGGCCCACAATGAGGAAGTGTCGCTCCCGCTCGTCTTAAAACGAATTCCGGACATGATTGACGGCATTCCAGTCGAGACCCTCGTCATCGACGACGGCTCAGTGGATGCGACGAGTACGATTGCGCGTCAACACGGCGCACATGTCTATCGGTTCGAACAAAATCAAGGACTCGGCGCTGCAGTCCGGGAAGGACTCCGCCAGTCCTACGAACTCGGCGCTGATGTTGCTGTCATGATTGATGCGGATAACGAATATCCTGCCGATCAAATTCCAGATATCGTGCGACCGATCTTACACGATCAGGCCGACTACGTATTCGGTTCCCGCTTCCTCGGTACCGTCGACGGGATGCGGCTCTATCGCTATATCGGGAATCATGTCTTCACGTGGTTGCAATGCCTTTTATTGAAACGTAAAATCCATGATGGTCAAAGTGGGATGCGTGCTTTTTCACGCGCAGCGTGTCACCATGCTGAGATCATTCACGATTATAACTATGCCCAAGTATTGACCCTCAATCTCGTCCGAAAAGGCTTCCGCCTTCACGAAGTTCCGATTCGTTATCGGGTCCGGGAAGCAGGAAAGTCCTTTATCCGTCTGAATTATGTCCAACGTGTCCTCCCAGCGATTTACCGGGAGTGGCGACGACCGATCACACAGCTTAGCGTTGAAGAACGCATGGAACGAAAGGAGCACCTCGGATGAAACGCCTTCTTTTGCTACCGCTCCTCCTGCTCTCACTGTTCGTGAGCACTTCCACGGTTTCCGCTTATAGTTACGGAGACCCAGGAAAGGAAGCTTTTGCGGAAGCCTATAAACAATTTGAAGAACAAATCGATGCCAAGGATTACGCGCTTGCGAAAGAGACGCTTGCCGCCTATGATAAAGAATTCAAACTGTATTTCCCTGAAGCGAAAGCGAAGATCGACACGGCTCTCGAACAAGAAGATGCCGAGGCTGCCAAACAAGCGTATCGCGTCGCTCTCCGCCAAAATATCGAACGTCGCCTGCACTTTGCTGAAGAGCAGTTCGAGGACTTCGGTCAAGCGAAACTCTTACTCGCGAAAGCCCGCGGGACATACGATGTGCTCGCACCTTACGTCAAGGAAAGCAAGAATGCACAAACATCCGATGACGTGTATACTGCATTTGATGAATCATTAAAGGCACTCGGAAATCCTGGTCTGTTTGGGGTCGGGAAAAAAGCGAGTGATGAAGAATCCTTCAAGAAAAACATTACGATGATCGAAGATACGTTGACGCCTCTCTTCGTCCTGCCGGGTGAAGAAAAAACAGGCGTCTTCACAGAAGAAGACTCCTTCCTCGGTCAAACGTTCGGAACGGACGCGATTTGGAAATTGATTGCGCTCGGACTCGTCATCGTCCTCATCGTCATCGTCGTCATTGGTCAATGGAAGAAGAAACGCCGCTCATAAGGAGGAAGACAGATGGATTTTCAAGCGTTTTTGATTACGCTTCGGGAGTGTCTCGAGGCTGTTCTCATCGTTGGGTTGATCTTAGGTTATCTCGATCGATTGAACGCTCCACAATATAAAAAGTGGGTCTACGCAGGTGTCGGGTTGGCACTTCTCGCTAGCCTTGGTGTCGCGTTCCTGTTCCAAGTCGTTTTTACGAGTTTTGCGAGCTTCGGAAGCGATACGTATCTTCGTCTCGGCATCATGATGGTCTCCGTCCTGCTCTTGACACACATGGTCCTCTGGATGGGAAAAGAAGCGAAAGAGAATCAAAAAGCCTCCCAAGCGAAGGTCGCAGCTGCCGTCTCGACGGGTAGTGCCATCACGATGATCATCCACTCCTTCCTCGTCATCGTTCGAGAAGGAATTGAGACCGTCTTCTTCTTCGCTGCCATCTCAGGTGGGGAAATCGAAAAAGTACTAACGAGTTACGGTGCGGTTTCCGGTCTGTTACTCGCCTTGATTTTCGGATACTTATTCGTTTCCGGCTCTATGAAGATTCCCGTCAAACGCTTCTTCCAAGTGACGGGTGTACTCATTCTATTCATCGCAGCCGGCATGCTCGTCCAAACGATTGGACGCTTCCAAGATCTTGGTTTGCTCGGTAGTCTTTTGATGAATGCTGATGGCACACCAGCTGCTGTATACAATATCGTCGGCTTCATGCCGGAGCACTATATCGATCAGGTGCAATACTTGCGTGATACAGGAAATTCAACATTGATCAGTGGACAGATCGGAACGTTCATGGGTGCGATGTTCGGATACAGCCATAACCCCTCGCTCGAACAAGTCGTCGCTTGGTGGGGCTACTTCGCCTTTGCCGGTTGGATGTTGCTCCGTCAAAACAAACCATCGAAGTCATCAAAGTCCTTACAGGAGGTTTCTTGACCGTCCGAAGCGATCGTTCACGTCCGCGTGGACGATCGCTTTTTTGGATCACGTTGCTATTTATCGGTGGCTGGATTGGTTTACGGATCAGTTACGTCAGTCCCTTCATCGCGAGCTACGATATTGCGAACTTCACGTTAGCTGTGACCGATTATGATCTGGCTGATTTACGTCCGCACTTTCCGGGTTATCCCTTTTTCATCTTATTTGCCAATCTGTTTCTGCCGCTGATGATACCTGTCAAAGCGCTCGGACTCGTCTCTACACTAGGACTGGCAAGTGCGCTCTTGCCACTTTACTCGCTCTTTCGCCGTCATGCCTATGATACGGCTCGACTGATCGCTGCCTTTACCGTTCTCTCCACTGCCTCACTCGTGACGTTTGCTGCGACAGGGATGTCGGATGGGCTCGCCCTCGGACTACTCGTCTGGTACGGCTGGAGCATCGAACGCGCACGGCATCAGATTCGTCGCTGGCTTCCGTATCTTCTGTTCGGTTTACTGATGGCGACTCGCCTATCCTACGCGCCATTTGGTTTCATGTTGCTTGTCCTGCTGTGGCAGGTACGAAAGGATTACTGGCAACTCTTATCCGAGTGCGCCCTTCTTGTTCTGGCGCAGCTTGCTTGGTTGCTACCGGTCGCTTTTTCTGTCGGTGGACCCTACTCGTTTCTTCAATTATCACTTCGCTTCGTCAGCGGTCATTTTTCCGATTGGGGTGGTTCTGCTCAGACCGATGACGCTTCTATCGTTCAACGATTTGTTCAAACACTTCAGCAACTCTTCTGGCATGGGATCGGCTATGGCACGTGGATCGGACTAGTGTCAGGACTGATGCTGTTTTTACGAAAACGTTGGGCGGTCGATGTCGCTTGGGGAGCGACGGCTGGACTCTATTTCGTCTGGGTCTGGCTCGGACAAAATATCGATAAACCCCGTCATGTCTTACTGCTTGTCCTATTGCTACTCATCTGGTTGATCCGTCAGCTTCCGTTGCGGATGTATCTGCCGTTTTTAGTCATTCAGTTGACGATCGGTAGCCTCGCGTTAAACGAGCAAGCAACGCGTCCTCCGGCAACGATTGAACTGGCGCGTTACGTAGCGACTCTTCCAATCGGCGCGACAGTCTTTACCGACGAGGAAGCTCGCCAATTCCAGTCCGAACGACCGGATGCCGCGATCGTTCCGATCGGATCGATCAGTAAATGGAACGCAGAACCAAAATCCGACCAGAGTTACGTGACTGGTCGATTGCTCGAGCGCCTCCACGCTCAAGGCGTACGACCAAAAGTCAAACAAGTCGTCCGCTTCACGAGTGATGCCCGCTACGAACCAGAAGACGCGCAAGCGATGCTGTATCAATTAACGCCTTGACGGCACGACTACACCCATACGAAAAACCATGTCGATTCCCGAATAACACCGTGGAAATCGATATGGTTTTTTTCATTGCTGCGTATCGTAACGACGTTCCATATAATCAAAGGTACCGCCGCTGATTTCAATCGTCCGGACTGGTTCGAAGCCGAGACGACGATACAGTCGCTGTGCTCCTGCATTCGTTTGATCAGCGTTTAAGGTGAACGCTTGTAGTCCTCGCTTTTCCCCTTCTTCCGCTGCTGCCTGCAATAATTCCGTTCCAATTCCTTTTCCACCATGACGCGCGTCAACCGATAAAGTATCCAAGTAATAGACCGGTCCTTCCGTCTCGACGTCGATCCGGACGTCTTGACCCGTCCAGCGCTTCAGTTGTGCTTTGATCGGTTCGTCGAGTCGTTTCGCATCCGTCCCGGCATATGCAATGACGATACCTGCTACTTCACCCTCGATGATTTTCACGAGGATGTTTTCATGACTCAATCGGTTTCCTGTTTCAGCGACGAAGTACGCGAGTCGCTCTAAAACTTCCTCCCGCTTTTTCGTTCCCGTCAGTGTCTCAGCAATCTCATGAATCGCCTGCTCAATCAACGGGGCAATCTGTTGCGCTTCAGAAGCATGTGCTTGTCGAATCATCTCATCCTTCTCCTTTCGTTTTTCTAATCCATGAACCTGAAAAATCGGACTCGACGATGTCGAATCCGATACATGATTTTTTTAGACATTCATCTGTCTCACTGCGTGACTTTTTGTACGACAGGTGCCGGTACGATGACAGGCTCCCGTGTCATGACAGCCACGACACGTCCAGCGATCGCTACAGCCAGTAACGTATATAACGTTAAGCTGAGCGGCAGATAGACGAGTGAGATGATTAACACGATGGCATCGAGTCCGAACAAGATCGTTCCGATCGATAGACCTGTCAGTTTACTGAGTCCCATCGATAGCAAATCGTCTCCACCTGTTGCCGCTCCACTTTTCAAAACAAGTCCGAGACCATATCCGGTCACGATTCCGCTAGCGATCGCTGCGATGAGCGTCGCTGGCCAAGCCTGTTCTGGAAAGTGGAACAAATCGAGTCGGTGCCACATCTCATAAAAGACTGATAACGCACCTGCTGAGAGTAACGCTTCGCTGACGAAACGTTTCCCTTTGAAGTACAAGGCACCGATGAAAAATGGAATATCGAGCACGATCATTGAGATCGAAGGATTGATATCAAAAAAGTATCGACCGAGCAACGATAATCCGATAAAGCCGCCTTCTGCTAATCCGAACTGTTCATTCAATGTGTAGTAACCGAACGCCATGATCAGCGTCCCGGTTAAGATGGTTGCGATTCGTTTCATGTTTTATTGTCCTCTCCCGTTTACATCGTGGGAGAGGTTTTATACGTCCCGTTTGGGTATTCATCTATTTTCGCTCTCCCTGATTTTTATAAGCCATTACCGTCTGTTCGTTATGACCGGTACTGCTAAAAATCAGGTAAGCTGAATAGATGATTGGTCCTCTCGGTATCCATCGGTTTCCACCCCTTCATTAAAAATCTATTTTCATTATAACCCGAATTTCAGTAACTAAAACAGTTTTACGCATTCTTCACATAATCCAAACACTTTTGCTCACTCATTCACAATTTAGACAAGATTATGCTCAATGTTGAACAAACCACTTGAAAACGACCTTGTGAAGGATTACACTAAGTATATCAAATGAATGTGATATTTATCACAAACAAAACACAAAGGAGACTTTACCCATGAAAGTAGCAGTCATCGGATGTACACACGCAGGAACAGCAGCAGTCAAAGAACTCGCTTCACAACAAGACGTCGAGATCACCGTTTATGAGCGGAATGACAATGTATCGTTTCTCTCTTGTGGAATCGCGCTTCACGTCGGTGGTGTCGTCAAACATGCGGAATCGCTTTTCTACTCATCACCAAGTGAACTCGCTGAACTCGGCGCTGAGATGCGTCTGAAACATGATGTACTTGAAATCGATAGTGAACGCCAAACGATCGTTGCGAAAAACCTCATGACTGGTGAAGTCGTTCACGATACGTACGATAAACTCATCATGACGACTGGATCATGGCCAATCATTCCGATGCTTCCCGGCATCGAATTGAATCAGATCGAGCTCTGTAAAAACTATCACCACGCTCAAACAATCATTGAAAAAGCGACAGATGCAGAGCGGATCACAGTCGTTGGTGCAGGGTATATCGGTGCTGAACTCGTCGAAGCGTTTGAAGCATACGGAAAAGACGTCACGTTCATCGATAGTGCGGATCGCATTCTCAACAAATACCTCGACCGCTCGTTCACTGACGTCATCGAACGTGAATTGACAGACCGTGGTATTCGCCTCGAACTCGGACAAACCGTCCAAAGCTTCAAAGGGGAAAACGGCGCCGTGACACACGTCGTCACAGACAAAGGAACGTTTGAAACGGACCTCGTCATTCTCTGTGTCGGTTTCCGCCCAAGTACGGAACTCTTAAAAGGACAGGTCGACATGCTACCGAACGGTGCCATCATCGTTGACGATTATATGCGGACAAGCAACCCGAACATCTTTGCTGCTGGTGACAGCTGTGCCGTCTATTACAATCCAGCTCGGACACATGCCTATATTCCACTTGCAACGAATGCTGTCCGGATGGGAACATTAATCGGTAAAAACTTACGCGCACCAAAGATTCGTTACCAAGGAACACAAGGCACATCTGGTCTTCGCCTATATGATTTGAACATCGCGTCGACTGGTTTGACAGAAGAAGCGGCACCCTTGTTCGGACTCGAAGTGAGTAGCACGACAGTCACAGATGCGTATCGCCCAGAGTTCATGCCAACAGCAGAAGACGTCCAATTGAAGCTCGTCTTCGAGACAGCAACCCATCGTGTCGTCGGTGCACAAATCATCTCAAAAGTGGATTTGACACAGGCGATGAACACACTGTCAGTCGCCATTCAAAATGATATGACACTTGAAGAGCTCGCTTTCGTCGACTTCTTCTTCCAACCGCACTACAACAAACCGTGGAACTTGCTGAACCAAGCAGCTCTGCAAGCGATGAATGAACGTCAATCCGCTCGTGTCTAAGCGCATTACACGATCAATCAAACAAGCAACGAATCATCGTTGCTTGTTTTAGACTGAAGACAACGTGCAATTTTTCTCTAACGAGAAGGATTGCACTTTTTTGTTCGTCTCGAATCGTTTTAATGAAAACACCAGTTATATCGTCTTTTTCTCCGATTCAGTCTCAAATAGATGTTGCCAGTCTTGATACGGCATCGTGCCATTCACTATTTCCATGTCAAAGCGTAACGGTGCGATCAACTCGAGTGAATTTCCATCTGGATCCTCGAAGTAGATCGCCGCGTGCGCATGTGGATGGTTATCGAGAACAAGCGGTTGATCGGCTGCCGCTACACCAAAGGCGGATCGGACTTCAATCCCTCTCTCCTTTAACCAGTCCTGTGCTTTATCGATATTTTCTTGCTCCATCCGAAACGCCACATGTCGAATCGATGGATGATACGGTAACTCGGCTTGACCAGCTTTCCATAAACCTAACCAACTCTTGCCATGCTCGATCCAAAAGAAAGCGACGCGTTCATTTCGGAACGCACATGCTAGACCTAATTTTTCGTAAAAGATAATCGATCGTTCAAGTTCTTTGACCGGTAAATGAGCTTCATACAATCCAGTAATCATCTTCTTCACACTCCTCTTTTTCTAGTGTAAACCATCAATTTCCAAATTTACTATCATCAGAAACGTTTAATCCGACCTGTTGAGGGAACATACACCCTATACCAAAACCAACTTTCAGGAGGAATGATTACATGGCTGCATCGAAAAATCCGTTAACCCAATACTTCAATGACGATTTCCCAAAACAATATCAGGACGCACCAGCGGTTCAAGCAAAAATGGAACCTGTTCCCGATTGTGGCGAAGAGAGTTATAAAGGCTCTGGCAAATTGATCGGCAAAAAAGCACTGATTACGGGTGGCGACTCCGGCATCGGCCGAGCAGCAGCCATCGCTTACGCTCGTGAAGGAGCTGACATCGTGCTCAACTACTTACCGGAAGAACAACAGGATGCGGAAGAGGTTAAAGCACTCGTTGAAGCAGCGGGACAAAAAGCATATCTCTTACCTGGTGATTTAAGTGATGAAGCGTTCTGTGGACAACTCGTCAAAGAAGCACACGAATCGCTCGGTGGACTCGACATTTTGGCGCTTGTTGCAGGTAAACAACAAGCCGTCGAAGATATTCTCGACCTGTCAACGGAGCAATTACGTAAGACATACGAAATCAATGTCTTCTCCCTCTTCTGGGTCGTCAAAGCAGCCTTGCCACTCTTAAAAGAAGGGGCTTCGATCATCACGACGACATCCGTTCAAGGATACAACCCAAGCGCGAACCTCTTGGATTATGCATCGACGAAGTTTGCCATCAACGGGTTCACGCGCGGACTCGCTAAACAAGTCGCACCAAAAGGAATCCGTGTCAACTCCGTCGCACCTGGTCCGATTTGGACACCACTTCAAATCTCGGGCGGTCAGCCAAGCGAGAACATTCCAGAGTTCGGACAGGAAACACCACTGAAGCGCAGTGGTCAACCGGTCGAACTGTCGGATGTGTATGTTTTCCTCGCTTCAGACGCTGCGAGCTATGTTACAGCGCAAATCTATGGTGTCACAGGCGGAATCGAATTAGCATAAGAATTGCATTTGACGGGAATGACTCAAAAGTCAGTTTCTACAAAGACCAGGGTGGCAGAATGATAATCTGCCACCCTTTTCTCGTAAAAAAAGAAGTGCTCGTTACACGCGACTCCTACAGGAAAAAGCGCATTTTTGCGCTGTCAGAGACAAACAAGACCCGCTTTCCTGCTGAAGAAAGCAGGAAAGCTGGCTTGTGTCTCGCCTCAGGAAAGGGCGTGAAAAGACGAGTCACTCTTTTTTGAGTCAGCCCCCTTTACGTATATCTTAACGGGATATCAGTTGCATCACCGGGTACCATTTAGTCTAATGAAAGTATTAACGATGAAGGAGTGAATCAGATGACTGAAAAAGAAAAGATGATTCAAGGGGAACTCTACTTAGCACAAGATCCGGAACTCGTAGCTGACCGTATCCGAGCACAATCGCTCTGTTATGAGTTCAATCAATTGAGTGTTCATGATGGGACTAAACGGAAAGCACTTCTTCAACAATTATTCCAGACGGAGCAAGCCGACTTTTACATTGAACCGACCTTTAAATGTGATTATGGCTATAACATCACATTAGGGGCTCGCTTTTATGCCAATTATGACTGTGTCTTGCTCGATATTTGCCCGATTACGATTGGTGACAACTGCATGCTTGCTCCAGGAGTACATATCTATACTGCGACCCATCCACTCGATCCTGTCGAGCGCAACAGCGGTTATGAATTCGGAAAACCGGTCGTCATCGGAAATAATGTCTGGATCGGTGGACGTGCGGTCATCAATCCCGGTGTGACGATCGGAGATAATGCTGTCATCGCCTCAGGTAGTGTCGTCGTCAAGGATGTACCGGCAAACAGCGTCGTCGGTGGAAATCCAGCCCGAGTCATCAAAACAATCTAATTCTCATCAAATTCTAATCTGTTCCTCAGCTTCCTTTCACATGGTCTGGTTATTCTATGTATAAGAACAACAGCCACTACTAAAGGAGGACATCATCATGACTGAAAAACGAACAGATAAAGGGAATAAACGTTTCAAAAAAGGAATCGCTACACTTGCCGTAACGGGTACAGTCTTAACAGGAGCCGGAGCGTTTCTCCTCTTCACAGGTCCAGGACACTCTCTCGTCAACTCGACGGTCACCACTTCACAGCAGGCAGAGCAAAAAGTCGAAGCTGCTTCGCGCCAAGTCGAACAAAAGCTTCCTGCTTCGATGCGTGACGATCAAGAAATCGAAGGCACATTGCAAAAAGTATCGGATCGTTCGATGACGATTGACGTCAACGGTGACACTCAGACGTATGACTTTGCTTCGTCAGTCGAACGCGAAGCCGTGCAAGAAGGCGATTGGGTCAAAATCGATCTGAATGCGAATCAGCAAATCACGGAACTTGAGCGAGAAGATCAAGATGATCGGAATGACCGAGAGGACGATGGCAATCGCTCAGATGATTCATCGGATGATGCGAATGAACGATACGGCATCCTTCGTGCCCTATCACAAAGTGAATTGACACTCGAACAAGATGGACAAGAGACGGTCTACGCGATTGCGGATCGTGCGGAACGCGACGCTGCGAAATCTGGGGATATCGTAAAAATCGAATTGAATGCGGACGGTCAAGTCCGTGAAATCGACCGTGACGATGACGACGAGGATCGTAATGCTACACGCGACGAAGACGGTGACGATGCACGGGAACAAGAAGTCCGCGGCACGCTCGCTAAAATAACGAATCAAGAAATCATCATCGAACAGAATGGTACGCAAAAATCGTACTCTCGTGCATCAAACATGGAACAAGATGATGACATCCGAGTCGGTGGTTCCGTTAAACTTGAGTTAAACGCGTCAGACGAAGTGACAGAAATCGATGAATGATCATTAAAGGAGGATGTTTATGCCAACTACCATCTTAATCGTTGAGGACGATGCGAAAATCGCACGCCTCCTTGAACTCGAACTCCAATATGCCGGGTACGCGACACGTGTCGCCCCCAACGGAAAAGATGGTCTCGCTGCCGCTGAGCATTCGGTTGATCTCGTCTTACTCGACGTGATGATGCCGGAGCTGAGCGGCTTCGAGGTGTTGCGCAGGCTCCGTGGAAAAGGTATTCATATCCCCGTCATTATGCTAACAGCACGTGGGGAAGTTTACGATAAGGTCGCAGGACTCGATCTTGGTGCGAATGATTATGTGACGAAACCGTTCGAGATGGAGGAACTCCTTGCCCGGATCCGTGCGTTACTACGCACTCCGACTTCAACTAGTAACGCATCGCGCACGTTACAGTTCGCAGATCTTGTACTCGATCTTGATCGACATGAAGCATTTCGCGATGAATTGCGACTCGATTTGACACCACGGGAGTTCGAACTCCTGACGTATTTACTGGAAAACAAAGAACATGTCCTGACACGCGAACAAATCTTAAATCGCGTCTGGGGGTACGATTACTTCGGTGAGACGAATATCGTCGACGTCTACATCCGTTACCTTCGAAAAAAAGTCGATGCTCACCCTCCTGCTTTGATCCAGACCGTTCGTGGGGTTGGTTATGTGCTGAGGGAGGCGAACCCATGAAGCTTCGAACGAAACTTGCTTTATCCGTCACCGCCTTTACGACACTTTTATTGTTGCTTTCGTTCATCGTCGTGACCTTCGTCGTCCGCAATCATTTGATTGAATCGCGTTATACCCAACTGGAACAGGCGGAGGAATTGATGGAGGATGATTCATCGGTCCGGGCATTACTGACGCTTCATGAAGATTCCGTCGTCTTATCGAACGAAGATGGACGATGGGTCATTTCAAACGATGAAGAGGATGACGACTCTTCTACCGTTAACGGAGACGTACGAGCAAGTGACCTCCCTGGTATCCCGCGCTCGAACGAACCTTTCAAGTCTGGCGATTGGTTCGGTATCGTCTATCAGGATCAAGCCTATTTATTCGAAGATGAAAGCGTCGATGATACGGTCTCGACACTCATCTTGACCTTCACCATCGTGTTGGTCGTCGGAATCGTCATCGCGTTCATCAGTAGCTTCTGGATTGCATATCAGACGCTTCGCCCGCTCAGGCAACTGAATGATACGATGCAACGGATCTCGTCTTCTGGAACGCTTGAGACTGTGCAGACCGAACGCGATGATGAGATCGGTCGCCTCGGTCATGTCTTCAATCAGATGATTGGGCGTGTCGATCAGACGATGGAACAACAACGGCAGTTCGTCGCCGATGTCTCGCATGAGATGAAGACACCGCTGACCGTCATCGAAGGGTATGCGCAATTATTGAAGCGATGGGGCAAAACGAAGCCGGACGTCCTTGATGAATCGATTGAAAATATCTTACAGGAGACGCATGCGATGCGGACGACCTTGATCGAGCCCATGCTCGAACTGTCTCGTCTCGGTTATGAAGAAACGTCTGTCGAAGAGATTGACTTAGCCGAGCTTGGGAGCGAACTCGCTGATCGGATGTATCACGCGACAGGGACGATCATCCCTGTTGATGCCTCTGGAACAATCCTGGCGAATCGCGAAGCGGTGCTACGCATCTTGACGATTTATATCGATAACGCCCTGAAATATGCCACTTCTCCTGAATTGCATCTGCGCAAGGAGCGACTCGCTGTTCTTGATCGAGGAACATCTCTAACGAACGAAGAACGTACCCGGTTATTTGACCGGTTTTACCGACTTGATGCAGCACGCGATCGTTCAGGAAGTGGACTCGGATTGTCGATTGCTGCTGCACTTGCGACGACACACCATTTTCAGGTCGGTAGTGAAGCGCGTCAGCCAGATGGCAGTTGTTTCTATCTGATTCCCGAGCAGTCTAAATGAAACTTTTTCTACATTTGTGTCGTACACTTAAGGAAGAACGTCACATGATGAAAGAAGGAATTTCACGATGGCTAAAAAACGTTGGGGTGGACTTGCTGTTGCCGGCGCCTTTCTCTTAACGAAAGGAAAGGTCATCCTTGCCTTATTGAAACTTTCGAAGTTTGGAGGCACTCTGATTTCGTTCGGAGTTTCGCTTCTCTTTTACGCTCAAGTATTCGGTGTCTGGTTCGGAGTCGGATTGCTCTATCTCCTATTCATTCATGAGATGGGACATCTACTCGCTGCGAAACGACTCGGTTTTAAAACGGGTCCCGCGATTTTCGTACCGTTCATGGGAGCCGTCATCGGAATCAAAGATACGTTCCGGACACCAAAACAAGAAGCGATTCTTGCGTACGGTGGACCACTCGCGGGTCTTGTGTCCCTGATTCCGCTTGCGATTGGATACGCTGTGACGGGAAATGACTTTTGGCTCGTCATCTTCCATCTCGGAGCTCTATTGAATCTCTTCAACCTACTTCCCGTAAGTCCGCTTGACGGCGGACGGATTCTTGCGGGACTTCCGATCATCGTTTGGGTCGCTGGTCTTGCTGCCTTGATTGCTTACGGCATCACGAACTTCAGCCTGATTCTGCTCTTGATTGCTTTCTTCGGCGGCAGTGCTGTCTGGAAACGGTATAAGTTCGCAAAACAATATGAGGCGAACCGATCGACCTTGATGTTATACCGTGCTGCACGCGAACGCGTCTTACGCGCAAAGGCGGAGCAGGAACGTGCAAACGCTGAAGTCGTTCTTGCACCGGAAGTGGAGGAAGAACAAACGGTCGAAAGTACGTACGATCCGATTGCTTGGTCGCTTCGTCTCGATTTACAAGATTTGCGACAAGCGAGTCCAGAAGAGGCACGTCAGGAAGCGGACGATCTGTTACGGTATCAATATGATGCTGCGAACGACTACGATGCGTTGTTGCGACGAATCGATCAGCGGATCGAACCGCTCCGACTCGCTGAAGAGTCGGTCCAGTATCACCAGATGCCGAAAAAACAACAAACGATCACCTTACTCGCTTACTTGGCGCTCGGTGCCATTTTATTCATTGCTTTCGAGTACTCGAAAGGGTACTTGCCTACACCATCTTAAAACGAGTTCCATCGGATGCGCTTCATGGCGCATCCTTTTTTCATGGAACGAACACATTGACTAGAGTGATTTCTTGCATCTCTTCATAGAAGCGACTACTCTGAGTAAAACCCTACTTACCACTTGTCTAAAAAAGGAGGCTCTCCTTCCATGAATAAAAACACTGCCCGTTTGGGTGAAGCACCTGTCAACCAGCTCTTACTTAGTCTCTCCTTGCCGGCAATGGTCGGGATGCTCGTCACGGCACTCTATAATATCGTCGATACGATTTTCGTCGCTCAAGGCATCGGTACGGCTGCCGTTGCCGCTGTCGGAATCGCTTTCCCCGTCCAGCTCGTGTTGATGGCAATCGCCAACTCGATTGGGATCGGGGGGGCTGCGATTGCGTCACAACGGCTTGGTCAAAAACAGACGGATGGTGCCAGTCGTGCTTATGCGAACGTCTTGATAGCGGTTTTCTTCATCAGTATGCTCGCCATCATCAGTGCTTTCATCTTCGTCGAACCGTTACTTCGTCTCTTTGGAGCGACAGATGAAATCATGCCGTATAGCATCGATTTCTTACGCGTCCTCTTGATCGGATCTCCTTTCTTCATGTTGACGATGGCGTCGAGTGCAATGTTACGCGCAGAAGGACGCGCGAACTATCAGATGCGCGTCATGTTGACGACGGTTGCCATCAACATCGTCCTGACACCTCTGTTCATCTTTGGTCTTGATTGGGGCATCCAAGGTGCTGCACTCGGGACAGTCGTTGCGCAAATCGTCGGTGCTGCACTTGTTTTCCGATTCTTCTTTACGAAACGTCGGCAAACGGGGTTAACACTCGATCGGAATGCTTTCAAACCCGATTTCCGTTTAACGTTTCGGATGATGCAAATCGGATCATCGTCGTTCATCATGCAAGTCTCCCAATCGATTTTGTTCATCACCGTCAACCACATGCTCGTCCGGTACGGGGGTACGACAGAACTAGCGACGTTTGCGGTCATCAATAAGTTCATGGCGCTTGTCGGTATGCCGATCATGGGGATCGTACAAGGGATGCAACCGATCGTCGGGTATAATTTCGGTTCTCGGCAATTTAGCCGGATGTCGCTTGCCATCAAACTCGCAATCCGTTACGGCTTATCGTTATCAATCAGCTTGTGGTTACTGATTCAACTGTTCCCCCGTTTTTGGGTCGGCTTGTTCACGGAAGAAGCAACACTGCTGCAGGAAGGCTCGAGTGCGATGCGCATCTTATTCGCTCTATCGTTCGTCTATGGGATTCAAATGATTGTCAACGGGATGTATCAATCGCTCGCCAAAGCAAAAGTCGCTTTATTCTTGTCCTTGTCACGCCAAACGTTATACACGATTCCACTCGTCCTAATCTTACCCCTGTTCTTCGGTGTCAATGGTGTCTGGTTCGCTTTCCCGATCGCTGATGCGATGGCTGTCTTGACGGCCCTTGTCTTCGCCTATAAAGATCGCGTTCTGTTATTTAAGCCGGAGGAATACGTCGCAGAGGAACAAAAAGTCGCCACCGCGAAGTGAATGGAAGAGATATCAGATCATCTGCCTTGCAGATGGTCTTTTTTGATGGACTTCTATAATACGAACATGTATTCTGTTACTAGTGAATGACAGAAAGGAGCCTGCTACATGTATACATTAGCGATTGACTTTGAAACGGCAAATCGGAATAGCCGAAGTATTTGTGCGTTTGGTTGGTCCGTTCTCTCTAACGGTCGCGTCACGGAGAGTAAACAGGTCTTAATCAATCCAGAAGAAAACTTCGATGCCGGAAACATCCGGGTTCATGGAATTCGTCCGAGTGATGTCTTCGATGCACCGACGTTACCTGAAGCGATGGAAGCACATGGCTTATACGATTTAATTGCAGGTGCTCAACTGGTCGTCGCCCACAATGCATCATTTGATATGGGGGCGCTCCAAAAAGCGATTCAAAAATACGATATGTACCAGATGCCTGCTTTCACGTACGGTTGCACGGTCAAGTTATCCCGCAAACTGTATCCGTGGTTGCCGAACCATCGATTGAATACGATGGCAGAATTCCTCAACGTCTCTTTCCAGCACCATGATGCGAAAGAGGATGCCTACGTCTGTGCCTTGCTCTTAAACGATATGTTGGAACGAACGAATCTACAGGATCCGGTCACCTTGCATACGTTTTGTGGCGTTCGGATGGGACAGGTTGCCTATTAATAAACAAAAAAATTGTAGACAACAGGGCTGACTCCAAAAAATGACGCATCTTTTCACGCCCTTTCCTCAGGCGAGACACAAGCCAGTTTTCCCGCTCTATTCGAGCAGGAAACGGGTCTCGTTTGTCTCTGACATCGCATAAATGCGCTTTTCCCTGTAGGAGTGGCGTGTGGCGCGTCATTCTTTTTATACCGAAGGATCAGAGAAGCGTTTTGTTCACTCGACATCGCTTCCTAGGGAAAAACAAGCAAGAGCGACCCTGCAGCGAAGCGAAGCGGCGCGATGCTTGTCCCAGGAAAATGATGCGAGACGAACAAAAAAGCGCAATCCTTCTCGTTAGAGAAAAATTGCACTTTACCTTCAGTCTCAAAGCACTCTAGACACGAGATCTAGAGTGCTTTTTGATGCTGTTCTATTATTTGCTTGTTTGTTTGATCGGGAACCAGCCTGGACGACTTGTGATACCTGCCCATAACGCATCTGGAACGACGAGTTCTGCTTGTGCTTCTGGATCAAGTTCGGTCCGGATTGACGCAAGGTCACCCGCTTCGACTTTCTCAACCCATTTCGGTTCCATGATCAGTTCACGACCGAGGGCGATCATTGGAACGACAGCCAAACCTTGTTCGACTTCGTCCGCTGTGTGCAACGATCCGACACCGATGACAGGTACTTGTTCGCCAACACGTTCTTGGACGAGCGTGATTGGTGATGTCGTTGCATTTTCGTCACGAATCGAACCTGCGAAGAAGTCCATCACGGAAACGTGCAAGTAATCGAGGTCTTTTTTCGCCAGCTCATCGACGAGGCGCATCGTATCATCGAGTGTGATTCCTGGATTTTCGATCTCTTCTGGAGAGAAACGGTATCCGACGATGAACGAAGGATCCTGTTTCGCGACAGCTTCGACTGCATCCACGACCGCTAATGGGAAGGCGAGACGTTTTTCTAAGCTACCGCCCCATTTGTCTTCGCGACGGTTTGAGTGTGGTGAGAAGAATTGTTGAATCAAGTACGTGTTCGCACCGTGAATCTCAACACCATCAAATCCAGCTTCCATCGCACGACGTGTCGCTTGACCGAATGCTTCAACGATTGCTTCAACTTCTTCTGCCTCTAATGCACGAGGTGTCATTGCCCCTTCACGTACGGGTGCGACAGCACTTGCACTGACTGTTTGCCCACCGACGAGTTCTGGTGGTGCCATGCGACCAGCGTGGAAGATTTGTAAGATCGCTTTTGCGCCTTTATCTTGAATCGTTTTTGCAAGTCGCTTCAGACTTGGAACGAGATCGTCACGATGCGCACCGAACTCATTCGGGAATCCTTGACCGTCTGCCGTGACGTTCGCACATGCTGTAATGACCGCACTGACGCCGCCTGAACGTTCCGCATAGTACGCGAGTTCCGCATCCGATACTTCGCCGTTCTCTTGTGCCGCATAGTTCGTCATCGGTGCCATCAAGACGCGGTTTTTCAGCGTCACACCGTTTGGTAATGTAAATGGTTCAAACATTGCTTGAGTTGCCATGAGTGAAGTGCCTCCTCTAATTTCTTGAATTGAATATCGACAGTATACGCTCGTCTTCCTCTGAATAGCTACTGATGTGCTTACGTGATGTGTCACTTGCGGATCGCTTTACGACGACCACCCGGCCACCACCAGTTCCAGTGACCAAATAGTTTCATCAGTGCGGGGACGAGTAGCATCCGGACGATCGTAGCATCAATAAATATCGCAAGCGCGATACCGACGCCAAGTTGTTTAATTGGACTGACGCCCGTGAAGGCAAACGCCCCTGTGACGACGATCATGATCAAGGCAGCAGACGTAATGATTTTACTCGTCTTCGCAAGCCCCATCTCGGTCGCGTAATCGTTATCGCCTGTCTCGTCATAATACTCTTCCATTCGCGAGACGAGGAACACTTCATAATCCATCGATAAACCAAAGACGAGTGAGAAGATGAAGACCGGTGTCAGAATGCCGATCGTCTCCTGCGGAAGAACTGCGCCGGACTCGAACAAGATGACGAGTAATCCGAATGTCGCTCCTAGACTAAGCAAATTCATCAGAATCGCCTTGATTGGGATCAAGATGGACCGGAACGCAATCAGCAGGATGATGAATGTCGCCAAAACGACGACACCGACTGCTAGTGGGAGTTTCGATTCAATGGCATCATAAATTTCCTGATTGAAGGCTGCCGGTCCCCCGACAAGATAACCGTCCGCTTGCATCTTTCGCACCCAGTCTTGCGAAGCAGCATCGCCGGGATCTCCTTTTAAGTTAACATCAATTCGTGCTTGGTCGTTCTCTGATAGAAATGCCGTCAAAGCTTCGCGCCCGGCCGGAACAGCGACTAACTGCTCGAGCGTCACTTGTTGCTGTTCGGCAATCGTTGCGGCGGATACGACGGAACGTACATCGGGATCCGACTCGAGTCGAATCGTCACGTCTTCGATTTTTTCTCGTCCCACCTCTGAGGAAGCATCAGCAGATAAAATGAGGACGGCGTCCGTTCCATCGTTTCCGAATGTTTTTTCCCACGACTCAAAGGCGAGACGCGACGGATACGATTCCGGTAAAGCGGTCGCTTGCGGAATGTTCAACGTCAAATCACGTAACGGCAATAAACAAGGTAACAACAGCAATAAGGACAAAATCGTGACTGCGACCGGGCGCTTCATGACGAAACGAGCGAGGCGACGCCAACGATCTTCACTACGACCTGCTCGCTGCCGGAAGAGTCGTCCTTTCTCTAACACCTTCCCGAAAACGATCAATAGTGCCGGTAGTAACGTTAATGCACTGACGACTGCCCCGAGGACCGAAACGAGCGTCCCGATCGCAACAGCGCGGAAGACATCCACATCAATCAGCAATAGCCCGGCAAGTCCGACGAATACACAGATTCCGGAAAATAAAATTGAACGCCCTGCCGTCTCGACCGAACGGATCGCCGCCTTCCGAATATCTTGTCCGTCCTGCCGTTCTTCGCGAAATCGATTGACGTATAACAGCGAAAAATCAATTCCGAGCGCCAGCGAAATCATCGCGACCGCATTCAAGACGAAGATTGATAACTCTTGTTGCCCGGCGACGAAATAAAGAACACCGGCACCAAAGACAAAAGTAACGAGTCCCATGATCAACGGTAGGATGGCGGCAACCGGAGTACCGAAAACGAGTAGCAAGACGATCAACGCTGCTGGAATTCCAATCAACTCAGCCCGGATGAGATCATTTTTCGACGCTGTATTCAAATCATCGACGACGACTGGTTCACCCGTTAGTCGAATCGTTCCGGTATCATCCAGTTGACGTGTGACCGCAGCTGCCCATTTCGCATCAAGTGTCGGTACCCCGACCGTCACGTATCCCTTATCGTTCCGAATCGCTCGCGGATTTTCAACAGGACCAGTGACGTTCCCGACACCTTTGATATCACGGAAGCGCTCGACATGTTCCACCATCGTTTGTTGTAGATTCTCTTGATTTTCAAATAGAACGATGATCGTATGCGGATCCTGACCGAAGTCTTGATCGAGTACTGTCTCGACGCGTTGAAAATCACCGTCACGCGTAAATCCGTTTCCTTCTAGCCGATCGGGTAGTTGATAAGCGAAATATCCAAGCACGACGAGCAGGATTGCCCAAACAATCAACACTCCTCGAAAATACGTACTCATCAGATGACCAAGCCGTTGCATGATGCGTCCCCTTTCTGTATAAACGTACAAAAAACATCCTTCTTGCTGAAAAGCGAAAAGGATGTTTCATTACGTCTTTTGAAAAATTTGAACCCATGTGTTGCCGAATGTCGCCGATGTCGATACGATCGCAAGACGTCGCGCCTCTTCATCGAGTAACACACTTTTGAGTAAAACGGAGGAATGACATCCCTCGAACTTATATTTCAGCTGACTCTTCTCATACAAGTAAAAACGAGATGAATCGGTGATCGAAAACAATTGGTGCCGGTGATCAACGAGCGAGTACTCCGCGTAATCTGAAAAAGGAATGATCGATTCCTGATTCGTCGCAGCGTCCCAAATCACATACCGTTCTTTTAGATCATCATAAGAAATGATCGTCGTAGGTGCGATGAATCGTTCGAACGTCAAACGTGTATCATATCCTCGCTCCACTAAGCGTCCGAACAGTGGCGCCTCTTCATAATTTGAGTACCGCCAGTCCCCTGTTTGAACGTTCACACAGACGACGTCTGTTTCTGCCGTGTACAGGAAGATCTCATCATCTTGCCACAAGAATAAATTACTGAACCATGCCTCGGAAAAAGCAGCGGGTCGCTTGATATAATCTAAATGCCCTTGCTCTAAATCTAGTAAACCAAAATAAGCTGACTCTTCAAATACGATGAACAATCGTCCACCGCCTGGCTCAATGTACCAGGAGAATGGAACATACGCACATGCTGTTTCCCATAGTGGTCTTAAATCCGCATCACATTTCATAAATCCGTGGCGATCTCGAAAAAGAAGCAAATCCTCCCCGATTCGATCAAACAGTGAGACGGATTCATGGAGTAACAGCTCTGCAGCAGGTTTATACATATGCATCACTTCCTACTTCATACGGTATCAACCTTCTCAGTTTCTCGCTACTATTGATGCGCTCGGCTTGCACCTCCTGTTATACTAACTTCATGGAAAAAGGAGGACGAACACGATGAAACCTTTACAATTATCAGCAGAGACGGCTGTCGAACTCGCAAAACGTCTGAACGTACCACTTGAACAACTGATGCATATGCCGCGCCATATCTTGATTCAAAAGCTCGTCGAACTCGAGCAGGAACAAGCGAAAACAGAATCGGATTCGTCTAGCGAATCGGAATCCTGAGTAAAAAGCCTCTTTTCCAATGACGGAAGGAGGCTTTAATCTTCGTTTAAGATTGTGGATGATAGTCTGATTTACCGTAACGGAAGACATTGATGATTGCTTTTCCGTCACTCGGATAACCATTCGGATGATCGATCGGGAAGAGGGAGAAAAAGACGAAATAAAACGAGAAATACGCAAATTGGTACGTAAAAATCGACGCCTCGAACACGCCGGCATAAATAAGACCATTTACGACTAAGATACTCACCAAGTTCGCGATCGATCCACCAGCATAGACCATGATATTAGCAAACTTCGTTTCGTGACGTAGCGCCTCATATTGACACCATCCATCCCAAAAATAAACACGATTCAGTCGAATTGGACCAACACGAAGCAATGATTTGCCTGAACCAATATTGATTTCCATGTTTCCACCGAACAATCGGGCAAAAAAGTAATGACCCATCTCATGAATCAATGTCACGATAGGTAGCAGTAAAAAGAACGATAAAAAGAATTTCCATAAATCACCGAAACCGAACATACAACGTACACCCTCTCACTTCAAAACAACATCTTAAATACTACATATAATTTTCCCGAAAGATGTATCTTCAAACAATGTTTCGATGATTTTCGCAAGTCAATTGCATGACAGACTGACATCGGACTGTCATCCACGTAAAAAAAGGACGAAGTCTTATAGCGCTTCGTCCTTCTTGATTTAATCGGTTTTCTTACGACGTTTGTTCGCTGCGTACAACAATCCGATAATTGTCAGTGCTGCACCACCTGCCACCGCATACTTCTTGTAGTCCGCTTTTCGTTCGGCGATGACCGTCGTCGTCAATGCTGGAACGACCAACTGTTTCTCTTCATGCAGTCGTGGTGCGTGCAACTTAACTGCACCCGACTCAACCAATACCTCGAATTCACCGTTTGGCAATTCAATCGTGATATCCTCTTCCGTCGCATTATGGTAGACGCGCTGTCGTTCGATGTATCCTTCATAGGTGCGCTTCAGTTCAAAGGCAATGACACCTTCCCCTTCTTCGAGGAAACGAAGATGCTTCTTGATCATCGATGCGTTTGCGAGACGGAACATCGGATACTGACGACGAAGGGCAATTAATCCTTTGACGTACTCGACGGCCGGACGCTCTGTTTCTGCCCGTTCATAATCGAGACGATTGACGACCTCTCCGGCATTGAAGCTGTCACGAACACCGTCCTTCGTCCGGAAAAACTCTTGTCCGGCATGAAGGAATGGAATCCCTTGTCCCGTCAAGATGATCGCATTCGCGAGCATTTGCCGTTTCCGGCGAATCTCTTCCGTATCCTCTGGGCGAGACACCGTTAATTTATCCCAAATCGTCAAATCATCGTGAGCTTCGACATACGAGACGACCTGATTCGGCTCATCAGCAAATCCTTGTGAAGAGACGTTACCAGCGATTCCCCGTTTGACTTCACTCGTCCGGTCGAATGCCCCGCTGATGAAACCACGGTCTTCCGGCGTTTGAACATCTCCTTTGACCCCGTCTCGTAAACCGTTATTGAAGTGAGCGATTCCTGGCATTTTCGGTGCATTGAAGTAGTTCGCTTTTTCTTCTGGATCAAGTGGCGTATCGAGATCCCAACCTTCACCGATGATCAGAATCGACGGATCAATCCGGTCAAGTGCATGGCGCACCTGATTCATTGTCTCGACATCATGAAGTCCCATCAAATCGAATCGGAAACCATCCAGATGGTATTCTTTCGCCCAGTACGTCACACAATCAAGAATGAACTTTCGCATCATCAGACGTTCAGATGCCGTATCATTTCCACAGAAACTACCATTTGAGAGACTACCATCCGCCTCTTGACGATAGAAGTATCCAGGAACGAACTGACCGAGCGGAACCGTTGCTGCATCATACGTATGATTGAAGACGACGTCCATGATGACACGGATCCCGCGATCGTGTAACGCTTGTACCAATTGTTTTAATTCAAGAATCCTCGTTCGTGGATCATCTGGATTCGACGAGTATGAACCTTCCGGCGCAAAGTAGTTCACCGGGTCATACCCCCAGTTATAGTTATCCGGGTCGTTCGGCGCTGTCTCATTGACTGAGCCAAAATCATAGATCGGCAGTAACTGGACATGTGTCACACCGAGATCCGCTAAATAATCAAGTCCTGTTAATCCGCCATTTGGTGTCCGTGTCCCTGCTTCCGTCAGCCCAGCGAACGTACCACGTGCGACGACACCACTAGCCGGATGACTCGTTGCATCGCGTACATGTAATTCATACACAACTGCGTCTTGCGAAGAATGGAACAGTGGGCGTTCTTCGATCCATCGTTCTGGTGTCACACTTGTCGGGTCGATCAACGCACCGCGTTTTCCATTCGTTCCGACGGCTTTCGCATACGGATCGACCGCCTCGACCTTTTGTCCGTTGATGCTCGCTTGAAACGTATAGAAATAACCTTCATATGCCGCTCGATCGAGTTCAACGACGTACGTTCCCCGTTCGCCTGCCACCATCTCGACCTCTTCGACTTTTCGTGCGCGTAGTGTCTTGTAGAGACGAATCACGACACGTTCTGCCGTCGGCGCCCATAAGCGCACGCGAATCGCTGTCTCTGAGAAGGTCGCTCCTAAATCATTTCCACTATAGGCAAATCGCTCATCCAGTTCTTGCGGTGTGAGCGTCAACATGTCTGCTGTTTGTTTCAAAGCTAAGCACCCCTTTCATTTCATGGTTTTTATTATAACAAAATTTCAAAGCAGTGGACGCTTCCGGTATTCCTCTCTAAAATAGAGAGTGGAATGAAAGGGGAGATTAACATGGCAGCAAAAGATAATTCATTTGATATCGTGTCACAAATCAACATCGAGGAAGTCAAGAATGCCGTTCAGATCGCACTAAAAGAAATCACGAACCGCTTCGACTTCAAAGGTTCAAAGAGCGACATGAAGCTCGAAAAAGAGGATTTGATTCTAATCTCAGATGACGATTTCAAACTCGATCAAGTCAAAGATGTCTTAACAGCAAAATTGATCAAGCGCGAAGTCCCGACCAAAAACCTGCAGTACGAAAAAGTCGAGCAGGCTGCTGGGAATACGGTTCGCCAACGTGTCATCCTTAAGAGCGGGATTGATCGTGACGATGCGAAAAAGATCAACAATGCCGTCAAGGAATCGAAATTAAAAGTGAAGACACAGATCCAAGATGATCAAATCCGTGTCACAGGTAAATCACGTGACGACCTACAACAAGTCATGCAAATCGTTCGTGAACTTCCGTTATCGGTCGACGTTCAGTTCATTAACTTCCGTTAATCCACTCACGTCAAATTAGCTGAACGTTTTTGTTCAGTCCATCAAACAAAAAAGGGAGGTGCTTTCTGGATTGTATCCAAAAAGTACCTCCCTTCATTTATATCGTTGCTTACTGCGCTGTATAACCACCATCGAGAACGACAGCTTGACCCGTGACACCTGCTGCTTTGTCACTTGCAAGGAAAATAGCGTAATCCGCGATTTCTTTGACTTGGAGTAACCGTTGTTGCGGGACAAGTGGATAGATGACTTCTTCTAATACACGTTCGAGTGGTACATTCCGTGTTTCAGCGAGCGAAGACAATTGGTTTTGGACGAGTGGTGTATCGACATATCCTGGGCAAATCGCGTTGACCGTGATACCTGAAGTTGCTCCTTCTAATGCTGCGACTTTCGTTAAACCGATGACGCCGTGTTTCGCACTGTTATAAGCAGCTTTCCCTGCAAAACCAATCAATCCGTTGATCGATGACATGTTCAAGATTCGTCCAGAGCCTTGTTTTTTCATGATCGGGAAGACATATTTCGTATAAAGGAATGGTGCACGAAGCATGATGCTTTGAAGCAAGTCGAATTTCTCAGTCGAGAACTCTTCGATTGGTGAGACGTGTTGCATACCCGCATTGTTGATGACGATATCAATCGTTCCGTAGTGTGCGACAGTCTGTTCGATACTTGATTTGATTGCCTCTTCATTCGTCACATCACCTGCGACGGCAAACGCATCGAAGCCTTTTTCACGAAGTGTTTCAGCAGAGCGTTTTGCAGCTTCTTCCTGAAGATCGACGATGACGACCTTCGCACCTTCTTGAGCGAATTCTTCAGCAATCTCAAGACCGATTCCGCTTGCTGCTCCTGTAATTAATGCAACTTTTCCTTCGAGTTGTTTCATCATGATGGATTCCTTCTTTCTTTATCTTTACGTGTTCGGTCTCTTTACTGTACGCTGATTGAAAGAATAATAAAAATGAATACTTGTTATGACATCTATAACTCAAAAGAATAGGAGAATACTGATGGATTTCCGCCAACTGGAATACTTTACGGAAGTGGCACGCTTCAAAAGCTTCACTCGTGCCGCTGAACATCTCCACGTCACGCAACCGACACTCAGTAAAATGGTCCGTCACTTAGAAGAAGAACTTGAGATGGAATTGTTCGATCGGAGTAAACGACAAATCGTCCTGACGGATGCCGGTGAGACCTTATTGATTGAAGGTGAAAAGATTCTGCGGCAGTTATCTGACCTGCCTTCCCACCTCTATGACGTCATGCATCTGACGAAGGGAACGATTCGGCTCGGTGTGCCCCCACTGATCGGTTCGCTGTTTTTCCCGGGTCTCCTGCGTCGCTTCGAAGAGATGTATCCGATGATTCAAATCGAATTAATCGAAGCCGGTGGGCATGCGCTAGAAAAAGCGGTCGTCGCCGGTGAAGTCGATTTGATCGCAACGGTGCTGCCTTCGGATGAGCATTTAACGACACACCCCTTCATTGAAGAAGAATTGCATTTGTTTTTACCAAATGATCACCCACTCGCTGATCGGTCGATGATTGCGTTAGAGGAAGTCACCGACATGCCGTTCGTCTTGTTCAATGAAACGTTCTCACTCCACGATGTTGTCTTGAACGCCTGCCAAGATGCCGGATTTACGCCTAACGTGTCTCGGGTGAGCTCGCAGTGGGACTTCTTATGTTTACTAGTCGCAGAAGGAAATGCCGTGACTGTCCTGCCGCGTTCGATCGCGGATCGCTTTTCGATTCGTGGCGTCAAAACGATTCCGCTTGAAACACGAGTCCCGTGGCACTTAGGAATCGCCGTTCCGACCGGTCGCTATCAATCGTACGTGACGCGGAAATGGATTCAATTCGTCAGCGATATATATTCCAAATAAGCATACTTTTCATAAAAACCATGTATTTGTAGAATGGAAATTCTTCCTTTACGATGAGAACATCGTTAAAAAAGAAAGGAAGTCCTTTACCATGGCAACTCATTTTGAATCACGTCACGAAACAGGCGTTAAAAAACTCAGCGAATTCACAGACGCAAACGCTGCACAATCGACGCATGACAAAATCTCTGAATCCCTGAAAGATATCGCTCCAGCAGTCGGTGAGTGGATCACGGATTTCGCATACGGTGAAGTTTACAGCCGCGATGGTCTCGTCAACCGTGACCGCGCAATCGTTACGATTGCTTCTCTCGTCACACAAGGTACAGAACCACAGCTTGCTCTCCACATCAATACTGGATTGACAGCTGGTTTAACAGGAAACGAAATCGTCGAAGCTATCATGCATCTTGTTCCTTACACTGGATTCCCACGTGTCTTGAACGCACTTGAAGTCGCAAAAGTCGTCTTCGCAGAACGTGGCGTCACAGTCGAAACAGAATAAGATCCGTACGACTTAATTGAAAAAAGATGGGCATGACGCATTTTCGGGTATCTCCTTAACAAAGGAGTGGTCGATCATGCGTTATGCCCTTTTTGCGGATCTTCACAGCTCAGTAGCCGACACAGCGGCTGTCCTAGCTGACATACGGCGGCTCGCTCCCGATGCGCATTTGTTTTGTCTCGGTGATGTTCATGAATGCCATGTCGGTAAAAAGCGAGCAAAGCGCTATTCTTTCGAATCGCTCTCCCTCGTCGTGACGCTCGATGATGATTTTTTAAAGCTGATTGATTTTAAGACGTTACTTGGTAATCAAGAAGAGCGCATCCTGTCGCTCGTTCCACCGCATCTATCTCCTGTCATCGATGTATTACGCGATTGCCCTCGAAAACAACGCATCGAGGGGGCATTGTTGATTCATGGAGACCAACTCAGTTGGTCGCGGGATTTTCTACCCGACCTGTCACAACAACGCGAACCGTTACTCTTTTTTGGTCATAGTCATATCAGAGGTTTGTTTCGAAATGGCATCGCCAAACCGAGCCCACTAGGTCAAACTTTATCCATCAAAGGAGGACGGTATGCCGTCAATCTAGGTCCCGTCGTGTTCGAACGAGAATGGTGTCTTTACGATTCAGAGCAACAAACGATCGTGTTCTATCAGGCGAAGTAAGAAGATACGACAAAAGCCGTCGGGCACAGGGCTCGACGGCTTTTGTTCGTGTATCTTATTGATCAGAGATAACGGACAAGCGATGCCTTGACGACATCCACTTGTGTGAAGTTCGTCTCTTCCGCGAATGTTTCGATGACTTGACGGACATCCCCTTGACGACGTACGAAGCTCGTCGGGACTGGTGTCGTACCGACAAGTTGCTCATGCAGACTCGTCAATCGATGATCATCGATGATCGTCGTCATCAAATCAAGGAACAGGAGAACATGCAGACGGTTCAAATAATCCCATGGTTTGTCTTCCGAACGGAATTCATTACGAGCGAGCCATTTTTTCAATCCGATCGCATCGATTTGACTCAACGTCTCTGTCGTACGTGCTGACTTCCAAAGCGTCAACAGTTCACCCAGTTTTTTCCGTGTCTGTTTCTTACGCATGAAGAATTCAAAATTGTCTTTCGTCCGTAATGCGTCTCCTTCAATCGGAGCAATCAAATCGGCTTCCGGCGCCGTCACGAAATCGTGAACGAAATCGACAGACTCTCCCGGTAACCAAGCAGCGACTTTCCCGTGAAACTCAGCCATGAAGGCGACCGTTTCTGCCAAAGGCTCCTGCTTCATCTGTGAAGCAGCTTGCTGTAATCGTTCTTTCGTCTCAGTCTTCATAATCTACCTCTTCTTATTCGTGGATTGGTCTTACATTTCTTCTGGAGCGCCGACACCAAGCAAACGAAGACCCTCTGTCAAGACGATCGTGACAGACTTGACGAGTGCAAGACGCGATTGTTTTGCTGCGTCATCTTCGAGAACACGGACGTGTCCGTAGTATTTATTGAAGCTTTGTGCAAGATCTAAGACGTAACGGCTGATGATTGATGGCTCACGACGTGTGAACGCGCGATCGATGACCGTCGAGAATTGGTTTAGCATCGAGACGACACCCCATGCATGATCATCTGCACTACCAGCGAATGGTGTTCCATCATAGCCACCTTTACGGAGCAATGAGTGCGCACGGGCATTCGTGTACTGGACATACGGTCCTGTTTCGCCTTCGAATTTCAACATCTGCTCAAGATCGAACTCGATGTTGTTCATCCGTTCGTTCTTCAAGTCATGGAAGATGACCGCGCCAACACCAACTTGGCGAGCCGTGGCTTCGGCATTCGCTAAGTTCGGATTTTTTTCCGCGATGTTTTGCTTCGCAACATCGATTGCTTCTTGTAGTACTTCTTCAAGCAAGACGATCCGACCTTTACGCGTCGACATTTTCTTTCCGTCCTTCATGATCAAACCGAATGGGACATGGTGCATTCCGTCGACGTTTTCGAATCCAAGTTTCTTCAAGACTGCGAACAATTGCTTGAAGTGAAGCGCTTGTTCCCCACCGACGACGTAGAACGCTTGCTCAAAGCGGTACGTTTCAAGACGATAGACGGCAGCTGCTAAGTCACGTGTCGCATAAAGCGTTGCGCCATCTTTCTTTTTAATCAAGGCAGGTGGCATACCTTCTGCTTCGAGGTCGACGACCATTGCCCCTTCTGATTCGACGAGGAGATCTTTTTCTTCGAGCAAATCGATGACGTGTTGCATCTTATCGTTGTAGAAGGCTTCTCCGTTCAAACTATCGAATTTAACACCAAGCATCTCATAGACACGGTTGAACTCAACGAGTGAGACTTCACGGAACCACGTCCAAAGAGTTGTCGCCTGCTCATCACCTTGTTCGAGTTTTTTGAACCAGAGACGTCCTTCGTCCTCAAGTGCCGGATTTGTTTCCGCTTCTTCGTGGAACCGGACGTATAATTTCAACAATTCCTTGATTGGTTCTGCACGGACCGCTTCTTCCTCACCCCACATCGTGTAAGCGACCATCAATTTCCCGAACTGAGTTCCCCAGTCCCCTAAGTGGTTGACACCGACGACGTCGTACCCTTTTTTACGCGAAATCTGGTTGAGCGCGTTCCCGATGACTGTCGAACGCAAGTGACCCATCGAGAAGGGTTTCGCGATGTTTGGTGATGAAAAATCAGTGACGATCGTTTTCCCGTTGGCTTCACTTGATCCGAACGCCTCTTTTTCCGTCAAAACTTGGTTGACGATTTCTTGCGAGACGACATCCCGGTTCAAGAAGACGTTGATGTAAGGACCAACAGCTTGAACGTTCGAGAACAACGGCGCGTCAATTTTTTCTGCGAGCTCCGAAGCAATCATGTTCGGTGCTTTACGGAATGCTTTAGCGAGCATGAAACATGGGAATGCTAGATCTCCATGATCTTCATGTTTCGGTTGCTCAATCAGTTGTTCGATTTGTTCAACTGATAAGGCACCTTCCATGACTTGATGTAATACTTCTGCATACTGCGCTTTATAACTCATCTTTATTTCCTCCTGCTTCACTGATTTTTTGGCAATAAAAAACGCCCCTTGCGCCACGCGCAAAGAGACGGAATGACCGCGGTACCACTCTTCTTGGTGTCATTTCGACACCCACCTTGTTTGGGGATAACGGGGTTCCCCCGGCTACGCCTTTTCCTTCTGGAATCGGGCAGCGTCTCAGAAGTGCGCTTCACGACCGGTTCGTCCTCAGGCTTCCACCATTCCCTGATTCGCTAGTTGACGAATATCAACCGTTACTCTCTTCATCATTGACTGTATTCGATATCTTTCACATTATACGCAATTCTTTCTTTTCTCTCAACCTTATTTTTTTGGTAAATGGCTCATCAAAATTTCCACAATTCGGGTATAGGAATAAAAGATACTTCTCAGGGGGAGGGATGTTTCATGCGCTACTACCAACATGTAGCCCGGACGAGCTGGATCGTCTTCGGTCTCGTCGCCTTGACATTATTAGTGATCGGCATCGTTCATCCACCAACCTTCCATCCTTCTGTCTCCATCATCAACACTCTTTATTTATTCGGACTCGTTCTCCTGTTTCAGTTCGATAATGTCCGTCGTGGTGGCATTTACTATACATTCCAAGAAGGCATCATCTTATTTTTATTCCTCAATTACGGTTTAACGTACGCCTTGATTTTAAGCCAAGTCGGTATTCTCGTCTTTCAATTCATGTCTCACCGAAAAGCGATTCGTTGGAAACGTTTCGTTTATCTCTACCCGATCAACGCCTTGTTCGATTTAGTCTACATCTCGCTTCCGGCCTTTGCGTATTATGCGCTCGGCGGACCAATCGGCTCAAACTTTACGTATACGAAAGCCTTACTCCCTTTCATCGGCTTTTTGATCACCGTCTTCCTTGTCTCTTATTTCCAATGTCTGTTCGTCAATCGCTTCCTCTACTTGAAATACGATTGGCAACGTCTCGTAAAACTTCAGTCCCTCGTCTACGGGATTAGCATGTTAAGTGCTCTACTTGGAATCTGGTTCTACGATGAAAGTCCGCTCGTCGCGGCTACAGTTTCCGCATTGATTCTCTTTTTGTTCAAACGTCTGTTGCAAGAGCGTGGTGACTCCCTTGAAGCAAACGATAATGCCAAGCGATTTGATGATGCGAAGGAACACTTGTTGATTTCCCGCTTCGAGCGCGAGACGATCGATTCGTTGCTCCTCGATTTACCGCATCTATTGCCGTTTTCTGAAGGTTGGATCTCGATTCAACAACAGCGGAAACAAGTCATCTATAACATCCGGACGAAACAACCGATCGACGTGTTACCACTGTTTCATTCCTTGTCAGCCGACGATTTGCATACCCCAATCATCTATGGGTTGCGTTGCGACTGGGGAAACGATATTCAAATTGGATTGCCTGTCGATCGTCACTCGATGCTAGCGATTCCTTCGATTACGAGCGGAGAGGTCGATGTTTCGATCATCCTGTTCCATCAAGTCGCAGACGCCTATGATGTGACAAATGCCGACGAATTATCTCGTTTGCTCCGTATCTTTTGTCGCGTCTTAGAACGCTCACGTGAAACGGTCCAACTCTATACGGAAAGTCGGACCGATGCCTTGACCGAATTACCGAATAGTCGTGCTTTTTATGAACACGGTCGGCAGGAATTTGCCGCTGACTGCTATCCGCTCTCCGTGATCCTGTTCGATATCGATCATTTCAAACGTGTCAATGATACGTACGGTCATAAAGTGGGCGATCTCGTCCTTCGTGAACTCGGTCGACGTATCCAGGCGATCCAATTGCAATATGATGATGTCTTTGCTGCTCGTTATGGTGGGGAGGAATTCGTACTTCTGTTGCGAAATGGTAGTCAAGAGGCTGCTATCCAGATTGCCGAGACGGTCCGCCATGCGGTCATGGATCGTCCCTTCCTCGTCGATGGTCACCGACTGTCCTTAACGGTCAGCCTCGGAATTGACACAGTGGAGGAAAGATATCAACGAACGTTCGAAGAATCACTCCGTCAAGCCGACCATGCACTCTATGTCGGCGGAAAACACAACGGACGCAATTGTACCGCGCATTATGCAAATCTTTGAAAGGTCGTGACTCTATTGTCGATTACGGAAATTGAAATGACGCTACCGACATCACAAGCTCACCGGACGATTCGGATTCATCGTCCGCCCCATTTAGATCCTTCTGAAGCGTTACCGGTGATTTATATGCACGATGGACAAAACGTCTTCAGTGGAGAAACCGCTTCGTTCGGAAAAGGCTGGGAGATTCATCTTGCGCTACAACAAACACAGATTCCGGCAATGGTCGTCGCGATCGACAGTCCAGAAGACGGCATGGACCGTTACGACGACTACGCTCCTTGGAGTGATGAAGCTTTATTGATGCGGACCGCTTATCCTTCGCACCGGAAGTCGATCGGGGGAAACGGTAAGGTCTACATGGACTGGATCATTCGCGAGCTAAAACCGTACATTGATGCCAACTACGCGACACGCCCTGACGATACGACGATGATCGGCAGCTCGATGGGTGGCGTCATCTCGCTTTATGGATTATTCGCATATCCGGAAGTCATCACGCGCGTCGCTGCCCTGTCGACGGCCGGATGGGCAAACTTCTCCTCACTCCTTGAATTCATCGAGCGCAGTCCGTCGCTGTCTGCTGCCCATCGCTGTTATATGGATGTCGGGACAAAAGAAGTGAGTGGTCCGATGACGGAGACAGATTATTTACACACAAATGATGTCTTAGCGCGAGCGGTCGAACAGAAACTTACTCAAAGTCGCTATACGATCATCCCGGAAGCAATCCATCATGAAACGGCCTGGGCCGAGCGTTTACCGGATATTTTACGTTACTTGTTTCCTTCCTCGTGAATACACAAAAAGCCGGGCGATTTCTACTAAAGAAATCTTCCGGCTTTTTACGCGTGCCTTATACTAATTCTTCTTGTTGCTCTTTTTCATAACGGTTGCGCGGATGCTCCCGGCATTCATCGGAACACGAACGCATGACTTTTGGTTCGCATTCTTCACAGCAGAAGTGCTGTCGATTACATTCCGGGTTTGCACAATTAACGTAGCGCGTCTCCGGTTTTCCACAGTAGTAACATTCTGAGACGACAGAAGGATTGACGGCATTGACAGGAACTTGTACACGCTCATCAAAGACGTATAGTTCGCCTTCCCAGTCTTCTCCTTGCGTCTGTTCATCTTTTCCGTACATGACGACTCCGCCTTTAAGATGGAAGATATCATCACTCTGTTGCCGTTTACGGAAGTACGCCGTGAATTTTTCACAACGAACACCACCCGTACAGTATGTGAGAACCTTTTTCCCTTCAAACAAATGCTCGTTCTCGTCAAGCCACTCCGGGAATTCCCGTGAAGCATCGACATCGACTTTTACAGCATTCTTGAAGTGACCGAGGTCGTATTCATAGTTGTTGCGTACATCGAGAATGACGACATCATCTTGTTTCATCATTTCTTTCCACTCTGCTGGTTCAAGATACGCAGCGTGTTCTTCTGGTACGTTGAATTCATCCTCAAAACGCCATGTGACGAGTTCTTTTTTGTAACGGACGAACGTCTTTTTGAAGGCGTGCCCTTCGACTTCATCGATTTTGAATTCGATGTCAGCGAATCGTGGATCTGCCGTCAAGTCCTTCATGTATTGTTCCGTTTGTTCGACCGTTCCAGAGAGTGTGCCGTTGATTCCTTCTGGTGCGATCAAAATCCGACCTTTAATACCGAGCTCTTTACAGTAAGCAAGATGCTCTTTCGTTAGCTGTTCCGCATTTTCGATCGGAACATACTTATAAAATAATAGTACGCGATAAGGTTTCATATTCCTCATTAGCCCCCATGTCAGTTTTTTGCAGTAAAACGAACGTTGGCAAACGAAGCGTCTAGCTATTGACTAGCTGGGAACGCCTGCAAAACGCACCCATTTAAGTATAATACCAACTCCCTTTCGAATGTACAATCTACAATTCCTGAATCCCTTTCAAGGAATTTCATTCCCTTTCTGAATCAGAAAGAGGTAAAATAAAACACAGTAGTACATCTCGCAAGGAGGATTCCGAATGCTCCATACACTTCGTGACTGGATCGAGCAGATGATTTTCTTTCTCCAAGACTTACCTGGAGGAGCTGCCACCGGTTTGATTGCCCCGTTTCTTGAGTCTCTATTTCCTTTCCTGCCACTCGTCCTGATCATTTCCGCGAATGCGGCAACCTATGGTTTTGGTATGGGTGTTCTCGTATCATGGGTCGGGAGCATGCTTGGATCACTCGTCGTCTTCGCTTGTATTCGATATCTATTTCGTCGTCCGGTTACGCGTTGGCTTGAAAAACACCATGCCGCACAACAGTGGATCGAACGTGTTCGTCACATGAGTCCCATCTCACTCGGATTCTTTTTCTCGCTTCCGTTCATGCCTGCGTTCATCATCACGTCCATTTCCGCCATGATTCAACTATCGCTGCGGACGTATTTGATCGCTGCTGGTGCCGGTCGTCTGATCGTCGTCATCATCTTCTCGCTAATCGGAAAGGAATGGTCCACGTTCCTTGAACGTCCGATGCGTCTTGTCCTTCTATTTTTGATTTTACTCGCCATCTGGGGAGTCAGTCGCGGTACGGAAGAATGGCTGAAGCGTCGTGCGCTCTCAAAACGTGCGGATCATTTACGGGAAATCGAAGATAAGATCGAACGTCCATCTGAAAAATGACTCAAGCCTGTCTATGCTTCCATAGGCAGGCTTTTTAAGTTGTTCTCATTTTCCGGGTACTAGGTCTTTTGAATCATTTTCCGACATAATTAATATATAAAAATAACGTTCAAACAATGTTCAATATTGCAAACGCTTACATTAAATTGGTATGACCAATATTAATATAATAATGAGCTTTTCTTCTTAAAAATTAGGATAGCTTTTCCAGAAACGACATCCTTATAATGAATTTACATTCATTCCTTAAAGGAGGCGTCCTCATGCATCAAGTGTCCGAAGTTCAAAAAAATGAAGCGACTCAATCCGCTCCAGCAATCGTCGAGAGCGCTACTTTTCAACAATTGATGCGTCAAAAGAATGGCTTCATTCTTCCAGCCATCAGTTTCTGTCTTATTTTTTATTTTACGCTTCCGATTTTAACAAGCTATTTCACGATTTTAAATCAGCCGGTGTTCGGTGATATTACGGGTGCTTGGATCTTCGCTTTTGCTCAGTTCATCATGACGTGGACGTTCTGCATGATGTACAGCAAAAAAGCACGTGCCTTTGATCGACTCGTCGAACAGATCAAGGAGGAGTCGAAATGAATTATACTGCCGTTGCCTTATTTGCGGCGATCGTCGGTTTGACGCTCGTCATTACATACTTTGCTGCTCGTAAAACAAAAACTGCTAACGACTTTTATACAGCGGATGGCGGACTCACTGGTGCACAAAACGGGATGGCGATTGCCGGCGACTATATGTCCGCTGCCTCGTTCCTCGGAATTGCTGGGATGATCGCTTTAGCCGGATTCGACGGATTCTTCTACTCGATTGGCTTCCTCGTTGCCTATCTGGTTGTCTTGTACCTCGTTGCCGAACCACTTCGGAACCTTGGGAAGTACACGATGGCGGATATGATTGCCGCTCGTTTCAATGCTTCAAAAGTTCGAGGAGTCGCCGCCATGAACTCAATCGCGATCTCGATTTTCTATATGATTGCGCAACTCGTTGGTGCGGGTGCCTTGATTGAACTGTTATTAGGAATTCCTTACACGACAAGTGTCATCATCGTCGGTATCTTGATGACAGTCTACGTTGTCTTCGGTGGTATGACAGCGACCTCATGGGTCCAAATCATCAAAGCGATTCTCTTGATGGCAGGAACAGCTGTCATTTCGTTCATGGTATTCGCCAAGTTCGATTTTTCGATCTTCAAGATGTTTTCAGAAGTCAAACAAGCGACACCGCTCGGTGATTCATTCTTGAATCCCGGAAACAAGTTCAAATTACCGCTCGATACGATTTCATTGAATCTCGCACTCGTTCTCGGAACGGCTGGATTACCACATATCTTGATTCGTTTCTTTACTGTTAAGGATGCTCCGACTGCTCGTAAATCCGTCGTATATGCGACGTGGATCATCGGTGCCTTTTATATCTTGACGATCTTCCTCGGCTTTGGTGCCGCTGCTTTCGTCGGTTCTGAAGATATCATTGCTGCCAATGCTGCCGGTAACATGGCGGCACCACTTCTCGCTCAAGCACTCGGTGGCGATTTACTCTTTGCGTTCGTTGCCGCGGTCGCCTTTGCGACGATCCTCGCCGTTGTTGCGGGACTCGTCTTATCCGCAGCATCCGCCTTTGCCCATGACTTCTACAGTCATATTCTTCGCAAAGGACAAGCAACGGAAAAAGAACAGATGACGGCAGCACGACTCGCTTCCATCGCCGTCGCCTTGATTTCGATGGTACTGGCATTGTTCGCACAAACGATGAACGTCGCGTTCCTCGTTTCGCTTGCCTTTGCTGTCGCGGCAAGTGCCAACTTGCCAGTCATTCTCTTGACGATCTTCTGGCGCCGTTTCAATACTGGCGGAGCTGTCACAGGTATGGTCGTCGGGTTATTCTCTTCACTGATTCTCGTCGCACTCAGTCCAAATATTTGGGCAGTCGACGGTTCAGCCTTGTTCGTCGGGGAAGCCCTCTTCCCGCTGACGAATCCAGGAATCGTCTCCATCCCACTTGGCTTCCTCGGAGCCATCGTCGGGACATTGTTGACGAAATCGAACGAAGTTGCCGGTAACTTCGAGCGTATCTTAGTCAAGGCCAATACCGGTATCGATGCAGCCACGGAAGTCGCCGCGTCAAAAGAATAAGTTCCCCTTAACGGCTCCTTCAACCCCCTTGAAGGAGCCGTCCCCTTTTACATTCTTCTCGTTCATTGCCATACTAAGTGAAGAATAGAGAAGAAAAAGAAAGGAAGACTGTACATGGATCTCGCTTTTTATTATTTCTTAATCCTCGGATTTTTCATTGGAATCATCTCCGGCTTTTTCGGAATCGGTGGCGGTATCATCTTGACGCCTCTACTACTCATTTTAGGATATGCTCCAAGCGTTGCGATCGCGACCAGTCTCATGTTGACTCTCGGATCAACGGTTTCAGGTACGATCTCTCACTTACGCCTTAAAAATGTCGTCTGGCGCGATAGTCTTGTCGTCGGGGGCGTTGGAATCATCGGTTCGACGATCGCGACACCACTCGTCCTTCGTTTAGAGGAAGTCAACGGTGCCCATCTCGTCATCTCAATCGTTTATATCGGACTCTTACTCTACTTCGCGAATAAGTTCTTACGTCCGAAAGCAACGACCGGTGAACAGACTGGTTGGAAAAATCGATATCTTGCCCTTGCCTTCACTGGTCTGTTCGCTGGATTCATCTCTTCGCTCCTCGGTGTCAGCGGTGGATTCATCATCACACCGTTACTCGTCGGGATCGTTGGCTATGAGTTGAAACGTGCGGTCGGAACGAGTATTGCTTCCGCGTTACTGATCGTCCTATCGGGACTCGTCAACTATACGGTCGCGAGCACGAATATCGATATCCTCGTCGGGATCATGCTAATCGTCGGCGCCTTGCTCGGAGCACCGATTGGCGCGAAGCAGTTGACGCATTTCGAAAGTCCGTTCGTCAAAAAGTACCTCGGTATCTTCTATTTGACGGTTGCGGTCAGTGTGTTACTCGAGGTCATCGGCTGGAACGTCGCTTCACTCTCCGTTCTCGTTGCGCTTAGTTTGATTTTCTTACTGACACTCCTCATCTACAGCCGTCGTCGAACGAATGGATGAATCGTCTCATCAGAAAAGCGGTGATGCCCCTATCAGGCATCACCGCTTTTTTCCGTTAAGCCACTCGTTTGTGACCGGCTCGTTCATAGTCTCTCGTTTGTTCAATGACTAAGTGCGACAAGAACAACATTCCAATCAAGTTCGGAATCATCATTAATCCATTTGCAATATCCGCGACCAGCCACAACGGTTCTAATTGCGCGACCGCACCATAACAGGCTGCGAGCGCAAAGAACACGCGGTATCCTTCGTTGAAGCGTGTCGTACCGCTCAAGTACTCCAAGCACTTCTCTCCATAGACATACCAACCAATGATCGTTGAATAACCGAAGAAGAAGACGGAGAAAGCGACCGTCCATTCTCCAAATGATCCAAGAACACTCGCAAAGGCGGTTGCTGTCAGTGCTGCCCCGGAAAGATTCGCATCATGCATCATACCTGAATGTAGCCCACCTGACGGATCCCAAAAACCTGTCGTCAGAAGGACGAGTGCCGTCATCGTACAAACGATCAAGGTCACGATGAAGGTACTTGTCATCGAAATCAACCCTTGTTCGACCGGACGCTCACTTTTTGCAGATCCAGCAATCAAGGCTGCCGTCCCAAGTCCTGCTTCGTTCGTGAAAATCCCCCGTGCTACACCGACTTGCATCGCCATCATGATTGATACACCGGTGAAGGCTCCCGCTGGCGCAAGCGGCTGGAAGGCGTACTCAAAGATTAAACCAAAGGCTGGTAGAATCTGATCCGCCTTCAATATTAAAAGGACACAAGCGGCACCGATATAAAGTAAGCTCATGATCGGAACAAAGATCGTCGAGATCGCACTGACGCGTTCAAGTCCACCACGAATCGATACATAGACCGCAATCGCGAGCAGAATGCCGAACAATAGCAGCGGCACACGGAACGATTGCTCAAGCACCGTTGCCATCGCATTCGCTTGCACCGTATTCCCAACACCAAATGATGCGATCAAACCAAATACCGCAAACAGGATGGCGAGTAGTTTAAATTTAGGTCCTAGTCCCTTCTCGATATAATACATCGGTCCACTGACGGCTTCGCCGCGTTCGTTTCGACTTCTAAAGAGAATGGCAAGGAGGCTTTCTGCATATTTCGTCGCCATTCCAATTAAACCGATGACCCACATCCAAAAGACTGCGCCCGGTCCGCCCATCGTCAAGGCGACTGCGATCCCTGCGATGTTTCCGTTTCCGATCGTCGCCGCGAGGGACGTCATCAACATCTGAAAGCTACTGATTTCACCTTCACCTTGCCCTGATTTTTGAACAGATAATTGAAACGCTTGTTTTAAACGCCGAAACTGAAGACCACGTAAGCGGATCGTAAAGTACACTCCTGTTCCTACCAACAACATCATACTCGGAATCCCCCAGACCCAAGCCGATATCAGACGTAACACTTCCATGCCATTTCATCCTCTCTCTCTTTTCCGAGGCTTACCGTAGCATGTAGTTGTGTTTTCTTACAATACAAAAGAATACTTTTTGTGATTTTACACAATAGAAGATATACTAAAACTATCGAGTGAAAGAGAAAGAAGGGAAATTCCATGTTAGAAGCTTCATATCATTCCTTAGACGACTTAGCGGAAGCGATCGGTATTGCCTTGAATGCCCCGATTACGATTGAAGATCGCAATCACCGCCTTCTTGCGTATAGTACGCATACGGCCGATACAGACCCTGCCCGTGTCGCAACGATCATTGGTCGCCGGGTACCGGAATCGGTCATCGACCAACTCTGGAAAGATGAAGTCATCCAGAGCCTTGCTACACAAGATGATCCACTCATTATTTCTGCACGCACGGATGTCGGACTGAATGACCGTGTCGCCATTGCGATCAAGCAAGATTCAGAAATTCTCGGCTATATCTGGTCGATTGCCCGAAGCACGCCGTTTACTCCTTCGGAACTAGCGGACTTAAAGAAAGGAGCTCTACTTGCTCAACGTCAGTTACTGGCGATCGACATGCAGAAAAAACGGAAGGAAGAGCAGACGGAACAGTTTTTCTTCGAGTTATTACATGAAGAATTATCCGAGTCGGAAATCCTGAAGATGTTCTCTAAACTCCATGTCGCACCACCTGGCATCAGTCGTTTGACGGTCATTCGATTTTTAGAGGCAATCACACCGCGTCTCGCCGATCGCCTGCGCTATTTATTGACGATTCAGCAGACGGTTCGTCCGTTACTTTATGCGTATGATGAGACGGATTTCATCTTGTGGATCAGCACAAACGACCGCGACGCAGAACAAGAACGTCTGCAATTTGACGCCTTCATCCAGTCGTTTCGACAATTACTCGCGGAGCGGTTCGATTATACGGACTTCGTCGCAGCAAGTAGTGAAGTCTTCACCGGCGTCCAAGCGATTCCCGAGCGCTATGAAGAAGCGGGCATTGTCTTGCGTCTAAAAGACGCCTTCCCATTTGAGCTGAAGAACGTGACCCGTTACGAACGCCTCGGCTTATTCCAGCTCTTACCGATTTTCTCGGAGCGTCTGCGACGGCGGACGGTTCGCTTGGAAGAAATCGAACGGCTGCGTGCTTACGATGTGAAACATGCCTCCTCCTTATGTGAGACGCTAGAATGGTTCCTTCATTATGATGGAAACGTCAAACAAGTCGCTTCCCATCTCCATGTCCATCCGAATACGATCCTCTATCGGATGCGACGGATCGAGGAGGAAGCGGGCATTCGAATGGAATCTTTACCTGAACGCTCCTTACTTTATTTGTATCTAAAAGCAGACCGATATCCTTTGTGATTTTTCACAAAGGATATCGGTTATTTTTGAAAACACCGATAAAGTAGAACGCTTTCATTTCTCGTATACTGAAGATGAAGAGAAATTGATTTGTTTATTTGCGAAAGGGGATCGCGTTCACATGATCATTGGAGTATTAAAGGAAATCAAAAACAACGAAAACCGTGTTGCATTAACACCTGCCGGGGTAGCAGCGTTACATGCACAAGGACATCGTGTCATCATTGAATCAATGGCAGGTATGGGGAGTGGCTTCACGAACGAAGAGTACGTCAAAGCAGGTGCTGAAATCATCGCGACTGCTGCTGAAGTCTGGGCAACAGCCGAACTCGCTTTAAAAGTTAAAGAGCCGATCGCTTCAGAGTACCAATACTTCCGTCCGGATCTGACATTGTTCACGTATCTTCACCTAGCGGCTGAGCCAGAACTGACACGTGCACTCGTTGATTCGAACATCACAGCAATCGCTTATGAGACGGTTGAAAAGAACCGCACCCTTCCATTGTTAACACCAATGAGTGAAGTCGCAGGACGTATGGCATCGCAAATCGGTGCACAGTTCTTGGAAAAACCACACGGTGGTATGGGCATCCTGCTTGCAGGTGTTCCTGGGGTTCGTCGTGGAAAAGTCACAGTCATCGGCGGCGGTGTCGTCGGAACGAATGCTGCGAAACTCGCGGTTGGTCTTGGTGCGGATGTCACGATCATCGATGTCAGCCCAGAACGCCTTCGTCAGCTCGATGATATCTTCGGTAACTCGATCAACACATTGATCTCCAACCCGTACACGATTGCTGAAGCGGTCGCTGAGAGTGATCTCGTCATCGGTGCTGTCTTGATTCCAGGTGCAAAAGCACCGAAACTCGTCACTGCCGACATGGTCAAACGCATGAAGCCGGGCGCTGTCATCGTTGACGTTGCCATCGACCAAGGTGGTATCTTCGAGACGGTCGACCGTATCTCGACGCATGATGACCCAACATATGAAAAATTCGGTGTCGTTCATTACGCTGTCGCGAACATGCCAGGTGCTGTTCCGCGTACGTCTACACTAGCATTGACGAACGCAACGCTTCCGTATGTCCTTGAGCTCGCGAACAAAGGCACACACCGTGCGCTTGCTGAAAACGATGCTCTTGAAAAAGGATTGAATGTCGCGCAAGGATTCGTCACGTACGAAGCAGTCGCACGCGATCTCGGATATACGTACAAATCCGTTGAAGATGTGCTTCACCTACACGCATGATCTTGAAAGTAGAAATAGTCGATGATTCCTTTTCGAGGAACCATCGACTATTTTTTATTACTTCTTGAGGCACCACTCCGCTTGTCATATGATGAGAAACGAAGACTTATGATTTTGAACTAGTAGAGGGGATCTCATTACATGACACAAACCATAACCGCCCATTCTCATGAACTTCAGAGCCACGTCGCTGAAGTCGCGTTACTCGAAGCACTGACATCCGATACAGAAGAGAGCGTACGTATTGCCGCAACCGAGCGCTTACGTGTTCTTGTCCCATCTCATCCATTGCTCAACATTGCTACAGCTCATTCCCTTTACTTCAAGAACGAACACACTCAAGCGCGCCGGCTGATCGAGGAGACACATCAGCAACTCGGTGAGCATGTGCACGGATACATACTCCTCGGTATCATCAGTGAAGATGAAGGATATATGCACGAAGCAGAACAGTTTTTCCTTTCAGCCATCACACGGTTCCCTGAAGAGCCAGCAGGACATCGTTTCCTTGCCGTCCATTACAATCATCGTCAATTTTATGGGGAGTCAGCTGTTCATGCGTTTACATATTTAAAGAAGGTTGGCGCATCTGGAATCGATACGCTGATGGCCATTGATTCCATCCAACAATTAGACGGTCATTCGATCGACATGTTGGAAGCACTCTATGCCTTAATCCTTGGCGTATCTCATCTCGACAAAACCACCGTCTTTCATGCGACAGCTTCTGTCAATCAAAGTATTCAATATGAGAAGCTGCATGCTACATTGCGCGAAGACAGCGACGAGACCCTCTACGCTAAGCTCGACGAATGCCTTTCCAACATGCTCGAGCATGGCTTGTTCGCAGCTGTTTATGACGATTCCGAAGAAAAGATCTATCGCCATGTCTTTCAGGATATGTGTCGGGATATGACCATCCGTCATGCAGGTTGGCGTGCGTATCCGGACTATATTCGATTACGCTTTCTCTATTTCAAACAATTGTTGTTACGCGACTGAACGTCAAAAAGCAAACGCGACGAGTGCCGCGATCGTCCATGGCAAGATCAAGTTGTCGAGATCGCGATATGAGATGGCTTCGATCAAGGCTGCGATATTCGCAAGCAAGAAGCCATAACTGACAGCGAGCCAAACCGGTTGTCCATAAAACAAGAACGTCACGGTCAACACGAGGAATGACGCCAAAAATAGGGCGATACTTCCTTCAAAGGATCGTTTCGTCTCACCACGGACGTAAAACGTCTTTCCGTAGCGTTTTCCGACGAGAGCCGCGAGACCGTCACCCCAAGCAAGCACCATGCTTCCCGCAATGAGCGCCATCGGCTGTCGCTCGAAGAAGAATAGGACAAGTCCCGCTAGAGCGAGTGGATAATAGACCGTTCCGTAAGAAGGACGATCGACGTCGTGCATCTGACCGATTCCTTTTCGTAGTGTCACTAGATTCACGACAGCAAAGAATAACAACGGTACGATCGCAACGTACCAGTGATCCAGCCAGAGCAGCGCAAGAAATACCCAGTGACCGACAGCAATATGAATCCATTTCCGAACCGTCTCGGGAGAAAAGCCGAAACGGCGTCCAATGACTTCCAGGATGACGAGAACTAGCCCGACGATTCCAATCGTGCCAAGAGCAGCTATCCATTCCATCGTCATTCCCCCTTTCTTTCCTATTATTGTACGTTGTTTCAGTTGCCATTTGCCCTATTGAACCTTCATTTGATAACATAAGGTCAAATGACGTCCTAGAGAGGAAGTTTTGGAAATGTATGATGCTCAAGCAGTCCAAACATTATCAAGTTGTCTGCAACGCTTGAACGAAGGAAAAGGAATCGAACCCCTCGTCGCAACGGAAGGCATAGAATTGCCGAAGGTCATCAATCGCTTGAAGCAATTCGATCCATTAAAAAATGGTCTATCCATCAATGAAATCGTTCATTTGGCAAATGCCCTGATCGGCGAACATATGTCAGCGACGACGATCCAGAACTGGACGAAACGTGAAGTCCGGGACATCATCGGCGTACCGCATCGCGGAAAGAAGTACTCGATCAATCAGGCTTCGATCATCTATTTACTGGATGATTTAAAACACCTCTTCTCGTTAGAAGAAACACGAGAACTGCTGACGATCGTCTTCAAGAATCCGAATATTGATGAGGATGATTTAATCAGTCCGCTTAATTTTTATCTCGTCTATACGCAACACGCGGAGACAAGTGGTCCGATCGAATTGACGGAGAAGCGTCTCAGACGCTCGCTCGAGCGCATTAACGCTTACCGCCCTGAAACTGTCCACGTTCTCCAACTGTGTCTCTATGCCCGTCGTGTATCGCATTTAACACACGAAGCGAAACAACGCCTCCATCATGTTCTGCAAACGACATGATGAAAAAAAGATGCCATCCATGTCATGGAAGGCATCTTTTTTTATTTAGACGGCTGTCAGTGATTTATAGTGGACGTTGTTCGTCAGACTTTTCAAGACAGAGAGTAGTTCGTACATCGAGAGTTTGTCCGCATCCTTGACGAGACGGTACTCATCACCGTCTTGCAACAATTCAGCAACGACTTCTCCAGCTGCACTCCGTACGGAGAATTTTCCTTTTGTCAGGTCGAAGGAAATCGTGAATGTACCACGCTCATACACGTTGTACTCACATTTCTTCGAGAAGAGCGAAAACTTCTCACGCATTTGACCTACCTCTTGTCCATCATGGTTCATCACGACCCACTTCTTACACGTCGGAATGAACTTACCAAACGCTACCCCTCTACCTTCACCATTCATTACTTGAACACGACCATTCTCGTCGTGTTGAACCGCACCGATCATTTGGTGCGCTTCATCATAAATCGCGGCATGACCTTGCGAAAAAACGCAACCCTGCACATAGACAACTTTGCGCAACAGAAATTCTCCTCTCACTGCTAAAACGTGCTGGTTTTTCGTCCCCAGTTTATTTAGACATCCTGTATAGTTTAACTTTCTTTATCTGTATGATATTTCGTTAACGAAAATGATTATTGCACCGTTTCTCCAAATTGACAACCCCCTTTTGTCGACAATCATTCGACATGTTCAATGCAGGTTCATCTCCTTTGCAAATGCGAGCAATTCTTCCCGATCAATGAGGCGAACCTGATTTGGTTCCGCTAGCTGATACGCAGCTTCCGTAAAGGTCGAATTCGTAACGACCCACCCCTCGTCCATCCCGTAGAATGGAACCGAGGCAGCGACCTGTTGAACCGCTTCGAGCCCTACAGCCGCACTATATCGCTTTGCCTGGATGGCAATCTTATACCCTCGTTCATCCTCTATCAACAAATCTGCTCCGAAGTCGCGTGAAGCAGGTGTTAACTCGACCCGATATCCTGCTGTTTCAAATAAATCGGCAAGCCATTCTTCAAATTCTCGTCCTTCCATTCGATCGAGTCGTTTTTCAAGCGACGGCGTTAAAATGGACAAAAGAAGAAAAAGGATACACCCTACTATACTGATGATTAAGATTAAAGGTTCCCAAGAACTCGAAAAAAAATAAGTTCCGAAAATTCCTATCATTGCAAACAAAGCTGCTAGTAACAATCGTTTTCGTTTTAATCGTTTCATCGTGCTTTTCCCCTCTACTTCGTCGTGACCTTTTTTTCACTATACTAAAATTCTTCGTCGGTTGCTTCCTTCAACAGGAAACACGACTCGTCTTGCAGAAGTAAACTAACGAGGAAAGACTGTCTTAAAATCCATGGTCGAAGACCAGTCAGGAGGTAGCTCATGGCAGAACATTCATCCCCTTCATCGCTACGAATCATTCACGCGACGTTACGTGCTATGAAAGACCCCGTTCTTCTTGTCGATGCAAATGGAAGGATTCAATTTCATAATGACGCGTTTCAACACCAGTTCATGAACACTCCGAATATCGAAACCGTTCAGGAGCTGTTTCCCATCACGGATGATTTCTTTCCATTACAGAAGGAAGCCGTCATTTCAACGACACATCAATTAACAGTCACAGCGATTGAAGCGACGGACTATTTTCTTGTCCATGTCGCTCCCCTGAAAATCGAGGACTTATTCAATTCAACACTAGATACTGCTCTATTCATCACCGACTCGGAGTTTCGGATTCAAACTTGTAACGAAGTGGCAAGCACCTTATTCCGTTTCGAGCATGCCGAAGACATCATTGGTCTCCAAGCGACGATTCTACATGATGCGAAGGAAATCGCTACCCGCCGTCAACATCTCGAACAATTGAACTTAAAAGACTTATCGGACGCGCAACTGTTTTTACTGCATGGACGGGAAGCCGAAAATGAATGGACCTATCATCGTTTGGATGGCTCAACGTTCCATGGACGCCTTTATATGACACGGTTGCCAAACGATACGTACTTCCTTCTCATTCAGGACATCACACCGCAAAAACAAATCGAATGGCATCTGACGAAAAGCGAACGCCGCTTCCGACTCTTCTCGGAATCCGTCGTTGAAGCCGTTATCTTTCATGACCACGGCATCATCATCGATGCCAATCGCGCAGCAGAAGTCATTTTCCGGACGAAACTCGAGAAAATGAAAGGCAAGACGACGCTTGAATTGATTCATCCGGATCATCACGCGCGTGTCTTGCAACGCATCGAGGAGCATCGAGAAGAACCATACGAAGTCCTCGGTCAACGTGCCGACGGAACCTCTGTCGAAATCGAAGTTTTTCCGCGTGAAATCATCTACAACAACATCCGGATGCGTGTCGCCGTCGTTCGTGATATTACAGAACGAAAAAAGATTGAGAAAATGCTTGAACGCGAAAAAAATGCCATCATGCGCCAGCGTGATATCACACAATCGATTCTTCAAGCATCCAATGAAGGTTTCCTACTGACAGAAGAAGATGGGAGTTTCATCTTCATGAACGTCAAAGCACGCAAATTACTCGATGTCCCAGGCATTGCACCAAGTAAGATTCAAGAACGAATCAGTCTGATTCCGAATCTCGATTTGAATACTCGATTCGAGATGCTCCGACAAGTAGAGGAATTACTCGCAGGAAAACATTCTGAACTATCGTTTCGTTTCACGTTACAGCGACCAAATGAGTCCAGTCCACTTTATTTCGAATTTTATGCGACTGCGATCAAAAAGGAGAAGAGTCGCATTTCTCGTCATGGCTTCCTATTTGTTTTCCGTGACCGGACAGAGGAAGCAAAGATGGATCAAGTAAAGGATGAACTCGTCAGTACAGTATCGCATGAGTTGCGCACGCCACTGTCCTCCATTCTTGGCTATATGGAATTACTACGATATAAGAAACAATCGGCTGATCGAATCGAACGTTATGTTGAGATCGTCCACGAAGAGACGAAACGATTGACGACGCTATTAAATGAGTTTTTAGACATTCAGCGTCTAGAAGGTGGAAAACAGGAGTATACCTTCACGTCGTTCTCGTTACGCGATCTTCTCGCATCAACCGTCGATGCCTATGGCGAGACCGTCGAGACGCATCGAATTGATCTAGAACTACCAGAGGATCCTGTTCTGATTTTTGCGGACGAGCACAAAATCAAGCAGGTGATCTTGAACTTGCTTTCGAACGCCATTAAGTACTCTCCACAGGCGGATCATATTCGAGTCCTTCTTTCAGCAAACCCGGAACAAGCAACGTTCTCTGTGACAGATCACGGACTCGGCATTCCACAAAATGCTTTTGAAAAGCTCTTTACGAAATTTTACCGGGTCGATAACTCAGACATCCGGAAAATCGGCGGAACCGGACTCGGACTTGCCATCTGTAAGGAAATCATCGAATCACACGGAGGTGCGATTTCCGTTGAATCAGAAATCAATGATGGTTCGACGTTCACCGTTGTACTCGAACGTGATCCAAGAAAGGAATGGAATTGATGCGGACCTACTTCATGACGGGTTTCCCAGGTTTTTTAGCGACCAAACTGATCGAACAACTGGCACGTGTACCGGATCAAATCGCTTGTTTTCATTTGCTTCATTTATCATCAGAGCGGAATACGGCCGCTGAGCGACGCCAGGACCTTCTAGAACGTACATCCTTACGACCAGATCAACTCGTGTTACATGAGGGGGATATCACGGTCGAACAGCTTGCTTTATCATCAGAGACGCGGATGATTTTGCAAAAAGATGTCACACACATCTTTCATCTCGCAGCGCTATATGATTTAGCAACAGCATATGAACCCGCCTTTCGGATCAATGTGATCGGTACCGCGAACGTGACACAGTTTGCTCATACGTGTCGGACCTTAGAGCGTTACATCTACTTCAGTACAGCGTATGTCTCGGGTCTTCGTTCCGGAATGGTTCTAGAAGATGAGTTACAAGCTAGTGCCTTTAAAAATGCTTATGAAGAAACGAAATACCTCGCTGAAGTACGTTTCCGTAAAGAAATTGGAACGATCCCCTATACGATCATCCGTCCTGGGATCGTCGTCGGCCATTCCGAAACGGGCGAAACACCGAAATGGGATGGTGTTTATTTCGTTTTGAACGCGATGCGTCTCCTGCAATCCTTTGCTCCTCTTCCGTATCCCGGTCGAGCAAACGCACTCGTCAATCTCGTGCCCTATGATTACGTCATTGAAGCGACCGCTTATCTCAGTCATGCACCGGTCGGAAGAAATAAGACCTATCATCTGACGGATCCATTCCCACATGGCGCACGCGCGATTTTTGAGATGTTACACGTCGCCTATTATGGACGTTATCCGCGCGGAATCGTTCCGTTTCGACTCGTTAGCACGGCATTGACTCCAGCTGTCGCGAAACGACTTCAGGTGCAACGTCAGACACTCGATTATTTCATTCATCCCGTTCAATACGACACGACACATGCCTTACGTGACTTACGGGACACTGGTATTATTTGTCCAGACCTTGCAGAAACGATGCCTCGGCTCGTCCAGTATTACCAAATACATGCGACACACTAAAAAAGTCCAATCGTTCTTCCTCAAGGGAAGTCGATTGGACTTTTTCATCGGTTACCCGATCAACATATTCTCTTTTGGATAACGAATCGTTCGATCACGTTGCGTCGCGAACGTGAACAGAATCGTTAAGGAGCCGACACGTCCGAGTAACATCATGAACATGATTAAAAACTTACCAAAGCTATTGAGCTCAGCTGTTACGTTCAAAGAAAGACCAACTGTTCCAAATGCCGAGACCGTCTCAAAGAATAGACCGATAAAGGAAATATTCGGCTGGGTCAACGCCAGGAACGTCGTGATCAAAGCGATGAACAATAAACTGAAGACAGCAATCGCATATGCCTTTTGAATCGCTTGCGTCTGAACAGTCCGACGCATCAGAACCGTTTCACGCTGTCCGCGTATATACGTCCAGACATTCTTCAAGATGACCGCTGCCGTCGTGACCTTGATCCCGGAACCTGTTGATGCGGAACCTGCCCCGATGTACATCAAAACCATCATCAAACCGATCGAGAGCGGCACCATCGTCGTTAAATCGATCGTCTGGAAACCAGCCGTTCGTGTCGTGACGACTTGAAAGAACACGATATGGAGCGCACTGAAGAACGATTCATCTTTTAATGAACCCAAGTTCGAAACCCACTCGTAGAGCATCATTGCTAAAACACCTAGTCCATTGATGACGAGTAGTGATAGCACCATCAATTTAGAATGAAGCGAAATTTTCTTGAAGTTTCGTTTACCAGCGATATCCGCGATGACCGTAAAACCAAGACCACCAATCATCAAGAGCGCTGCAATCGTCAGAATGAATGTCGTATCTTGTTGGAAACCGATTAGATTATCACCCCATAGTGCGAAGCCCGCATTGTTGAAGGCAGATACGGCGTGGAACAAACCGTAATAGAGTGCTTTTCCGAAGCTGTATTTGTATTGAATGAACAAATCAAGCGCAATCAAAAACATGCCGACGATTTCAACGAGGACCGTCGTGACGATGATATTACGAACGAGACGAATCGTTCCGCCCGGACTATCGAGATTAAACATCTCTTGGATAATGATCCGCTGACGAATCCCGATTTTTCGTCCCGTGACGCTGAGCAAGACGAGCGCGATCGTCATGAATCCAAGTCCACCGACCTGAATTAAGAGCATCATGATGATTTGACCGAGTAAATTATAGGATTCGGCAATATTAATCGGTGACAGTCCTGTGACGGTTCCTGCCGATGTCGCAACGAATAGGCAATCGATGAATGATACATCTTGCCCCTCTTGCTGCGAGATCGGAAGCCACAATAAAAAACCACCCAGTAAAATCGTCAATGTAAAGCCAGTTGCGATAAAACGTGCCGGTTTATCGAACAGCTGATGATACATCAATTCACCTAAACGCCCGAAGCGTGCGAGTCGTGAACGTCTTTTATGCGAGAACATCTTACTCCCCCTAGATTGTTTTCAGACAGAATTGTCTTTATCATACTCCCTCGAATTAAGAAGTTCTATCGAAATATGCAATCGACTAAACGTTTTCGTATTTTTTTGGTAAACTAGATAAAAGTGGACGTGTAATCATTAAAGGAGGTTGAGGGAAACAGTGGACCCTAAGACGGCTGATCATTCGATTGAGGATGTCTGGCGAAGGCTGGAACGACAATCACAATGGATGCCTGCGCAATTGTATTATCAATTCGAGGAACTCTTATCATTACATTTGGAGCAACCGATTCTAAATGAATTGTATCAAGTGTTAAAAAAATACGACGTACTGACCGATATAGAGCGTGACGAACGAAACGAAAGCATTCAAATGCTAATCGACGAAAACGGCGCTTGATTCTCGGTTTTTGGATTTCCGAGCAGAAGAAGTGTCTTCTGCTCTTTTATTTTTCGTTCCTATACGGATTACATACAGAAAGGTGGCACACATCAATCATGGATATCGTGTCGATCATCGGGATCATCCTTGGTCTCATCACACTAGTCGGAGGTATGATCTTAAAAGGTGCGCCTCCAGTCGCTCTACTCAACCCTGCAGCCCTTGTCATCATCTTTGTCGGAACGGCAGCTGCCATCATGATTTCCTTCCCGAAGGAACGATTGAAAGTCTTACCTGCCTTGTTTAAAGTCATCTTATTCGAACAAAAGCTGATGACAAAACAAGTGTTGCTCGGACAATTTTTGACACTCTCGACGCAAGCACGTAAAGAAGGTCTGTTATCTCTCGAATCAGCACTTGAAGAAGTCGATAACGCCTTCATGAAGCGTGGCGTCATGATGGTCATCGATGGACAACCATCCGAATATGTCGAGGACGTCATGACACGTGACCTCGAAAATATGACAGAACGCCATCATGCCAATGCGAACATTTTCACGCAAGCCGGTACCTACGCACCAACGCTTGGGGTTCTCGGTGCCGTTGTCGGTCTCGTTGCCGCCCTATCCGATTTATCAGATATCGAAAAATTAGGTCACGCGATTTCAGGTGCCTTCATCGCGACGTTATTCGGGATTTTCACCGGATACGTCCTATGGTTCCCGTTCGCAACGAAGCTGAAGCAAAAATCAGCAAGCGAAATTCAGTTGTACGAGATGATGATTGAAGGAATTCTATCGATTCAAAACGGTGAATCACCAAAAAACTTAGAAGATAAGCTACTTGTGTACTTGACACCGAAGGAGCGTGCAAACTATGAAGCGGAAAAAGAAGCCGCATGATGAACATATCTCCGAAGGCTGGTTGATTCCGTACGCCGACTTATTGACCTTGCTTTTGGCCCTCTTCATCGTTCTCTTTGCTTCGAGTAATGTCGATGCTGTGAAACTAAAAGCAATGTCCCAGTCGTTTAGCTCCGTCTTCAACGGTGGCTCAGGAATGATCACGAACAGCTCGCTCTCCACTCAAGAAGAAGAGGATTCAAAAAAACTCGATGCCCGGACGAAGGCACAAAGCTATGAAATCGCAGAACTCGAAAAAATCAAAGAAGAAGCCAATCAATACATTAAGAATGAAAAACTTGAAAAAGACATCAAGGTCGAAATCACGAATGAAGGACTTGTCTTTACGATTCGCGACCGCGCGTTGTTCTCACCAGCTCAAGCAGAAGTAAGAGGACGCTCGCTTCAAATCGCAGAAGGGATGAGTGCACTACTCGTCAAAGCAGGGCAACGTCAGATTCAAGTGTCTGGACATACAGATAATATTCCAATCAACACAGCACAGTATCCGTCGAACTGGGAACTGAGTGCGGACCGGGCGATCAGTTTCATGCGCGCCTTACAACGGAACCCAAAGCTTGAACCAAAACGCTTTACTGTCAGCGGTTACGGTGAATTTCAACCAATCGCGTCCAATCAAACGGAAGCAGGTCGCAGTCAGAATCGACGCGTCGAAGTGTTAATTCGACCATTGATCGACTTAAAAGCCAATGTACTCGACGAGACAAAAGTCGAATCCTGAACGTAAAAAAGCTCCTTCGTGTTGCCACGAAGGAGCTTTTTTTAATAATACGGACGAATCATGATGTAGACGATGACACCGGTCAAACTGACGTATAACCAAAGTGGCATCGTAAAGCGTGTCCATTTTTTATGCTTCTCGAAATTTTGATTCACGGCGTGCGCGAGTGACATCAAGACGAGTGGAACGATGACTGCAGCTAGGATGATATGCGAAATCAAGATGAAGAAATAGACTGGACGAACAAAACCTTCGCCCCCGAATTTCGTCGATTCACTGACAGCATGATACGTGACGTACGAAATTAAGAATAAAGTCGTCGTCGTCATCGCACCACCAATGAAGCGACGATGATTCACCCGATTGCCCCGACGAATGGAAATCCAAGCGCCGAGCAACAGCATGAAGGTAAAACTATTAAAGATGGCATTCAAAAAAGGAAGCAACGTCCAGTCGAATCCTGAATCAACTTGTACAGGTGGCGCAAAGAATAAAAGCGCTACGAGCAAGTTGATGACAAGCGTTAACAGGATGACGAGCGGAACGAAATTCCGTTTAGTAGCAGGTTGTTGCATGAATCATTCTCCTTGTTTCCAGTCGAAATAACGTTTCAACCATTTTGGGATCGGACCAGCGAATAGACGTTCACGCCAGTAGACATCAGCAGCACGCTGAACAGCAGCACCACGAATTGGGTACGGGTGGACGACACGCGACAATTGACCGACCTTATCTTTACGTGCCATCGCATAGACGACTTCTTGCATCCACTCACCGGCTTGTTCTCCGATTGCATGTGCTCCAATCAGTTTTCCACGTTTATCGGCGATAAGCTTGACGCGCCCTTCCGTCTGACCGTTGATGACGAAACGATCGACTTCATCGAGACCTGTCTGATAGACCTTGATCTCACCATGTTTCTTGCGTGCCTCGTCTTCCGTCAATCCGAGATGGAACAATTCAGGCGTCGTGAATGTGACCCACGGAACCGCCCGATAATCCGGCTTCGTCCGTAGACCGAATAAAGCATTCGTGACGACCGTTTTTCCTTCAAGTCCTGCGACATGCGTAAATGGGAGCGAGTTGATCGTATCTCCGACCGCAAAGATGTGTCGCTGACTTGTTCGAAGTGAACCATCGACTTGGACGAATCCTTTTTCGACGTGTACGCCAGCTCGGTCGAGACGTAGTGCCTCGATACGTGGCTTACGACCGACCGCGACAAGCACAGCATCCGTTTCAATGACACGTGATTCGCCGTTCGCTTCGACCGTCACTTCGATCCCCCCCGCCGACTTGCGGACGTGCGTGACCTTCGTATCGAGATGTAATGTCAATTCTTGTTCGAGCTGACGTTGAATGACTTCGACCATGTCGCGATCTTCTTTTCCGAGTAACGTCTTCATACCCTCGATGACCGTGACTTCTGTTCCAAGATGCGCATACGCTTGCGATAACTCAAGACCAATCGCACCACCACCGATGACGAGCAGTCGCTCCGGACGCTCCGTTAATTCGAAGATCGTCTCGTTCGTTAAATAATCAATCGTATCGAGTCCGTCAATCGGTGGAATGATTGGTTGAGATCCCGTCGAGATCGCAAACTTCTCACCTACGACAAGCTGTCCCGCCACTTCCACTTCATGAGCACTGAGGAATGTCGCTTCTCCGATATAGACATCGACACCAAGATCTTCGAACCGTTTCGTTCCATCGTGTGATTGAATGATGTTACGTGCCCGATCGACGCTTGCTTTCGTTTTCGAATAGACCGCGTCCCCGTTCAGCGTCACGTTGTATTTTTCAGCCGTTCGCTTCATGACATGGACATCGTGCGCCGCTTCGATCAAAGCCTTTGAAGGAACGCAACCGTAGTGAAGACAATCTCCACCTAGATGCGTATGGCGTTCGATCAGGGCGACGTGCGCGCCAAGACTTGCTGCACCGGCAGCAATCGTCATTCCGGCTGCACCACCACCGATGACGACTAATTGATAGTTCTTCATCGTGATCCCTCCTCGTAACGACGTGTGATGTCTTCCATTCGTTTACGGTTGACGCCCCAGTCGGAGTACCCGACACGTGATGCCGAACGGAAATGAATCACCTGTGCAGCTTCATCGAAGTAAAATTCGACGTCATCCTTGAAGCGAAAGACTTTACTTGTGAAGATGGCGTGGATGTATGTCCCTTCCTCCTTGACGACTTTGACGCGGTCGAGGCTTTGTAGGATACGTAGTAATTGAAACTTTGAATCTGCAAGCGTTCCTTTGAACGGGAGCGGACGCATTTTCATATCCTGTAGATCGGTTTGAGTAGATACCGCGTTCGGTTTTCCGGAGAGCGGTTGAAGCGTACCATTTGAAACACCAAGTGCCATGACTGATTCCTCCGTTTCCTATCATCTGATCCATTTCGTACTATAATCCACTTAACTTTACCAGTTTCTGTTTCACTCTGCCCGTCTCAGTGTTTACGCTTTCGTGACAGGTAGCAGAATCGTCGCGATGACGCCGCCTTCCGGCTGATTATCAATAAATAGCTTGCCTTCATGTGCTTCGACGAGTTCTCGGCAAATCGATAGTCCGAGCCCTGTTCCACCCTTTCCTTTTTGCACTTGGTAGAACTTTTCTGTGACGTGACGTAAGTGCTCTTTCGGAATCCCGGGACCTTCATCACTGAAGGATAGGAACAACACACGCTCTGAACGAACGAGGCGAATGGTGATCGTGCCACCGACTGGAGAAAAGCGGATCGCATTATCAAGCAGGTTCAAGAAGACTTGTTTCAATCGATTTTCGTCGTATAGACCGACGACTTGCGCCGGTAACTTCTGTACGATCTGGACATTTTTTTCTTCCAGCTTTTGACGAAGTTGCGCTGTTACGGTCTCGATGATTTCCGTCAAGTTGACTTCTTGACGGTATAAGACGAGGCGACTCGTCTCGAGTTTCGAGAAATCGAGTAACTGCTCAACGAGCGAAATCAAACGCTCCGTCTCCGAATGAATGATGCCCATCCCAAGCGACGCCTCTTCCGGCAACTGATCCTGTTCGACGAGTAACGTTTCACTCCAGCCTTTGATCGATGTCAGCGGTGTCCGTAATTCATGGGAAATACCAGAAATGAATTCATCTTTCAATGTTTCCTGCTGTTTGATCTGTTGCCCCATATAATTGATCGTCCGCGCTAGTTCTCCAAGCTCGAACGAGTATTCCTCGTTCACCTTGACGTCGTAATGCTGTTTCGCGATTTGGTCCGATGCACCGATGACTTCTTGAATCGGTCGGACGATCGACGAGACGAGACGTGAGGAATAGATGAAGGCAAGTCCCCAAATAACTGTACCCAGGAGGACGATCGCTAAACAAATTTCGATCACACGTCGATCGATTCGCTCAAGCGACGTCGTATAACGAAGCGCTCCTGTCGTCTGACCAAACGATACGACAGGTTCTGTTACTTCCAGTAAATGTTCTCCCGTCGCTTCATCGTCATATCGTTTCGTGACGGTCTGTCCCGCCCTTACTTGATTGACCGCTGCTCGCGTCAACTTACGTTCCGAGATGAATCCGGTCGAAGAGTAACGCGGAATCCCTGTCGCATCCAACACTTCGATCTCGGCGTCCGGATAAGCGTAAGAATCGAGTACATCATGAATCGTCGCTTCTGAATCGGCGTAATCATAAGCAAGGCCGCTATTCGCAAATAAGACAGCACTCGCATTCGCATGACGTTTCAAGACATCTGTCGCCGTCACGTAGTAATAGTTATAGGTCACGAACGAAAGGATCCCGATGACGAGTAAGACTGTCACCGTGATGATCGTCATGAACCGCATCAATATCTGGCGCTTCATTCTTCGTTACGCCACTTGTATCCATGTCCCCACAATGTCTCGATGAACTTCGGTTCCGCTGGATTCTCTTCGATTTTTTGACGAAGACGGCGAATGTTGACATCGACCGTCTTCCGATCACCAAAGTAATTCTCACCCCATACCGCATCGAGTAACTCATCTCGCGACATGACTTGATCTTCGTTTTTGATGAAGTGGCAAAGTAAATCGTATTCAGTTGGTGTCACTTCGACGTCAACACCTTCTTTTTGGACGCGCTTCGCCCCTAAATCAATCCGGAACGGTCCAGAGACGAGTTCACGTGGCTGTTTTCTGCGGCGTAACGTCTCTACCCGTCGTAACAGTGACTGGATGCGCGCAAGAAGCTCTGCTGGACTGAACGGCTTCGCGATGTAATCGTCCGCGCCTACGCTTAGTCCCATGACTTTATCCTCTTCTCGTGTCCGTGCCGTCAGCATGATGATCCCGACGACTTCATCCTTTGCCCGCGCCTGTTCACAGACGGCAAAACCGTCGACTTCCGGCATCATGATATCGAGTAACAGAATATCGAAGGTTTGTTGATCAAATTGCGCAAGCGCTTCTTTCCCATTTTCCGCCTCGATGACATCATAGCCTGCCCGTTTCAAGTTAATGACGATGAAACTACGAATCGCATGTTCATCTTCGGCTACTAGTATTTTGGTCATTCTTTTCTCCCCCTGATTCTTTATTCCACGAGTGTGACACGATTGACGAACACTTCATAGTCCTTCGTCGCATCAATCATATAGACATAATCGATACCTTCTTTGATTTTTCGCTTTTGATCACTCGCAATGTATTGATTCTTCGGAATGACCTCTAATTCGAAATCAATCTGCTTCGTTTCTCGATTGATGAACCGAACACGATTTTCGCGTTTTTCGATCGTTTCACGCGTCGCCCAGTTGGCAGGGAACCGCATGACGAAATTGTATTCTTGATCGATGTACTGCTCTTCTCGCAGTTCGAACCCACTCTCGAGAAATGGTGGATTATCTGATCCATTCCATGTGTAGTATGCCGTGATGCGTGGTTTTGGTTCACCCTCACGCCCTTTACTGCCTTCTGGCATGTATTGATGACCAAACTCAACGATTCCGTCTTGATCGACGTCTTTCGGGAAGGTATACATCGGTTCGACGATCTCATCGACCTGACCGAAACGGACCTGTTCCAACGTATCGTTCGCTAAGCGGAATAATGCAATGTGCATTTTTGCATCGCGTGTATACGAGACGATCAAGCCTTTATTCCGAGCGGCATTGATCGTATCGACTTCAAATAAATCATGTTCTGCGAATAAATCGCCATCCTGCGTTGAAAGTGTCGTCTCTTGGTGCTCTTTCGACAGGATGTCTTTATAATAGATCAAACGAGACGGACTTCCCTTTTGCAGAAGCACCATATCCCGTTCTCGATCTTGATTCAAATCAGCTACCGACAGACGATCATACCGATCGACTTTCGTGACGTCTCGTTGCTTCGATAGTAACTGCTCAATGATGTATAACGTATTTTCACCATAACTGGTAATACCGATGACCAGATGGTTTTGTTTATGTCGTGCGTCAGTTATGACTTCGAGTCGATCGATGGCTCGACCGTCAGCTACCGTCTGTCGCGCCACGAGTCGCCATTTTTCGCCTTGTCGCTCATGGACGAGAAGATGAATCGTGAAGCGCCCGTCCTGCTCACTACGGTAGAAGGTGATTGCTTCATCTTTACCGTTTCGATCTAAGTCGACGAGTTCGTATAGGCGGGATACCGCTTGATTTCGTGGCGCCACGATCTCTGCCTGTTTCGGCAAATCGCGGTCAATCCGTTCTTTCAACGACTGCTCCCATGCCGGAAGGGACGGATGTTCGAGTAAAGAGGCGGGATGCGGAAACATCGTACTGCATCCTGCTAATAATAGACTTAATATGATCATGAAGAGATATTTCATAAAGTTGGAATCCTTTCCGTACGGGCTCTGTTTCCACTTTATCATACTCTCTTCGAGGAGAGTATATTGTCGAACGGGGGACAAGTTGTTACGATATACAGATAATTGAAAGGGGTTTGAATGTATGACGTATAAAATGATTGTTCTCGATTTAGATGATACCTTGTTGACAAGTGACCATACGATTTCACCACGTACGAAAGAAGCTTTACTCGCTGCGCAGCGTCGCGGGAAGAAAGTCGTCCTCGCTAGCGGTCGTCCGACATTTGCCATGCTCGACCTCGCAAAAGAGCTGGAACTCGCACGCTACGGAAGTTACATCCTAAGCTTCAATGGCGCTTCCATCATTGATTGTAAAACGAACGAATCGCTCTTCCTCAGCACGCTTTCCCCGGAGACGGTCCACCGCCTCGACGATTTGAGTAAACGGGAGGGTGTCTACATCCACACGTATGTCGGACATGAGATCCTGACAGAGGAACCGAATGAATATACGACGCTCGAAGGACAACTGACAGGCATGGAGGTCATCCCTGTCGCTGATTTTAAGGCAGCGATTCAAACACCTGTCGTCAAGTGTTTAATGATGGCAGAAGAGACGCACCTCGCGCGCGTCGAACAGACGCTTCAACAGGAACTTGCGGGTGAACTCGCGGTAGCTCGCTCGAAGCCATTTTTCCTTGAATTCACAGAAGATGGTGTCACAAAAGGAACAAGCCTTGCCTTACTGTCTGAAAAACTGGGAATCGCTCAAGAAGAAGTCATTGCTTGTGGAGACGGCAACAACGATCTATCGATGATCGAATGGGCAGGTCTTGGCGTCGCGATGGCGAATGCAGCCGATACCGTCAAAGAAAAGGCACAGTATATGACCGCTTCGAACGATGAAGATGGTGTTGCTCTCGTCGTCGAAAAGTTCATGATGGATGAGGAGCCGGCTATCTCAAGCCGCTAAGTAACTCCAAAAAGAATGACGCGTCTTTTCACGCCCTTTCCTCAGGCGAGACACAAGCCAATTTTCCTGCTTCATTCAAGCAGGAAAACGGGTCTTGTTTGTCTCTGACAGCGCAAAATTGCGCTTTTTCCTGTAGGAGTTGCGTGTGACGCGTCTTTTTTTATACCTGGAAGAAGGATCAGAGAAGCATTTTGTTCACTCGACATCGCTTCCTGGGGAAAAACAAGCAAGAGCGACCCTGCAGCGAAGCGGCGCGATGCTTGTCCCTGGAAAACGATTCGAGACGAACAAAAAGGCGCAATCCTTCTCGTTAAGAGAAAAACTGCGCTTTGTTTTCAGTCTCAGGCTGACTTTTGAGTCAGCCTTTTTTGATTTACGACAAACACCAGTCGATCGGCTCTCTTCCCTGCTCTTTCAGCCAAGCATTCGTTTGCGAATATGGCTTACTACCGAAAAATCCACGACTTGCGGATAAAGGACTCGGATGGACGGCTTCAAGAACAAGATGACGATCCGTATCGATCAGCGCTTTTTTACTCTTCGCATGATTTCCCCAGAGGATAAATACGATCGGTTGTGTCTGTGTTCCTAATACTTCGATGACCCGATCCGTGAACGGCGCCCAGCCTTTTTTAGCATGGGATCCCGCTTTCCCCTCCTCAACCGTAAGCGACGTATTGAGTAAGAATACTCCTTGCTGGGACCATGCTTCGAGATTTCCGGAGGTCGGAGCCGGACAACCGATATCCGTGACGAGTTCCTTATACATGTTTCGAAGGGACGGAGGAATCGGCACTCCGTCATGCACGGAAAAGCTGAGTCCATTCGCCTGACGTGGACCATGGTAGGGATCTTGCCCTAGGATGACGCACCGGACATCTTCTGGCGCGACTGCATCGAACGCATGAAAAATCCGCCCTTTCGGAGGGTAGACGGTCGTCGTTTGATAGGCTTCCTTCAAAAAAGCCCACAGTTCTTGAAAATAGGGTTTTTCCTTTTCTTCTTTTAACACGGTTTGCCAAGATGGATGCACGTGAATCCGCTCCTTTTTCAGTCTCAAGTCGCTGTTCGTCCGTCTTGATTCTGCTATGATGGATGATGAGGTGGAAAACTATGATTCAGACAAAACAATTATTCGGACTACCATTCGTCGATGCGACACCTTCGCAATGGTATACCCATATTAAAACAATCTTACACGACCGTGGAAAAGCCTTTCTTGTCACGGCGAATCCCGAGCTCGTGTTGCGTGCATTACGCGAACCTTCTTACGATGCCATCTTACGACGGGCGACGTTCATCACACCAGACGGGATCGGTGTGACGGCTGCCAGTAAACGGATGGGAGCACCGCTCACTGCGACATTGCCGGGAATCGAGACGGCACGTGAACTATTGCGGACGGCAGACGCACTCGAGAAGCGTGTCTTTTTACTCGGTGGACGTCCGGAAGTCATGAAATCGTTGATCCGTCAGTTATCGATTCGTTTTCCGAACATCCACTTCGTTGGAACGTTTCATGGTTTTGGAAAGACAGAAGAAGCAACGCAAGCCATTACAGAAGCAGACGCTGATCTTGTTCTCGTCGCACTCGGTGCGCCAAAACAGGAAGAATGGATCGCTTCCATCTATGATCAAGTCGATCACGGCATCTTTATCGGTGTCGGTGGTGCGTTCGACGTCTGGTCCGGACATAGTAAGCGCGCGCCTAAATTATTCCGTCGCTTCAAGCTAGAGTGGCTCTATCGTATCTCGACGCATCCTCGTGGATTCGAGAAACTCAAGGATTTGTTACTTTTCCTGACGCTTGTGCTTCGTAAAAAATCAACGCTCTCTTGAGCGCACACAAAAAGGGCTGACTTAAAAAATGATGCGTCCTTTCACGCCCTTTCCTCAGGCGAGACACAAGCAAGAGCGACCCTGCAACGAAGTGAAGCGGCGCGATACTTGTCCCAGGAAAACGATGCGAGATGAACAAAAAAGCGCAATCTTTCTCGTTAAGAGAAAAATTACGCTTTGTCTTCAGTCTCAAGGCTCCCGACACGGCGGGAGCCTTTTTTTACACTTATCTTATGCGTTGACAGTCGAGAATGAACGACCGAGTTCTTTTGCTTTAGCGATTGCTGCTTCTTTGATCTCTTCTGCTTTTTCTGGGTTCATTGCCATACCTTCGATCAAGAGTGCATCGTAGTCTGTTACACCAGTGAAAGCAAGTGCTTGACGGAGGTAGTCATCACCGAAGTTGAGACCAGATCCTGTGTAGACGCCACCTGTTGCTTGGATGTGGAGTGCTTTTTTGCCTTCCATCAAGCCTTTTGGACCTTCTGCAGTGTAAGCGAATGTTTTACCTGCAAGAAGAACGCTGTCGATGTACATTTTGAGACGTGCTGGGAAAGAGAAGTTCCACATTGGTGTGACGAAGACATACTCATCTGCTTCCATGTATTGCTCGAGATGTTTTGTCATCGTACCGACTTTTGCGATCTCTACTTCTGTTAACTCTTCGCCTGTTGCGAATTTGCCCCATGCGCTAAGAACATCTGTATCGATTTCTTGGACTGTTTCGTTATATAGATCAAGAACTTCTACTTCAGCTGAAGGATTCGCTGCTTTGTAGCTTTCGAGGAATGCTTCACCGACTTGAAGGCTGAAAGAGTGTTCTGTAGCTTTCGGGTTAACAGTTACATAAAGTAATTTAGTCATTATTATTTCTCCCTTTTATTTAAAGTAAATTCTGTAACTAAACATACCAACCACCTTTTCGTTTGTCAATCAGTTTGACTTCCAAACGAATAAAAAAAGCTCAAGTCCGTGACCTGAGCTTTCTTGATCTTATGAGTGCTAATTCTTACACATTTTCGAGCGGCGTATAATGTTCGGCTCGTAAACCGATTCGTTTCAACTGATCAATCAACTGTTCCTTTTCAGAAACCGACAAATCCTTAAATAAGTCTGCTAAAAAGGCTTCATGTTTCGGGAATGTCTCTTCCATTAGTTCGCGTCCAGCTTCCGTTAATGTCCCAAACGTGACACGACGATCCGTCGCACATGATTTTCGCGCGATCAACCCACGCTTTTCAAGTTTATCCACGACATACGTCACACTTCCGCTCGTTAATAGAATCTTATCGCCAATTTGTTGTAGAGGCGTGTCCCCTTTGTGGTACAGCAATTCCAGAACTCCGAATTCCGATAAATTCAACTGATGTGTTTTGATGTCTGCCTTCACTTGCTCCGTCACCGCATGCATCGTCCGAGATAGAACAACGAGCATTTTTAATGCCAGCTTCGAGTCTGTCGATTCCATTTTACGTTCGCCCCTCTTTGTGTTGTATCGTCACAATCATAGACTTCTTTGTCTACCTGGTCAATTCTTGCTGAATTTTTGCAATGATCCACTGCTCAAAAATAGTTCTTGCCGTGAAACGCGTTTCATAGCCTATCGTCTTGATATACACTAAAAAGGAGGTAATCATCATGTCGATCCATACACGATTAATCCAGCTGTTTAAACGAAATGTTGCTTTTGAGTGGGCCATCGAACAATTGCATACACCAGCAGGTTATTATTTGTGTCAGCACACGTTGGTTGATCAATACCCTGATTTGTCTCCTCAAGAAAAAACGAGACTGCTCTCAAAGATCAATGAACTGGCTGAGCAGACAGCTCCATTCTCGGCTCCCGTCTCTCGACAGGATTGGCGCCGACTTGAACGACGATTATCTCGTAAGATGTAATCCAGGAGGGATGCGCGATGACGAACATCCGAGACTTGGCACGTGAAGCCAACGTGTCCGTTACGACAGTCTCACGTGTACTAAATGATCATCCTTACGTTGCGAACGAGAAGCGACAAGCTGTTCGAGAAGCTATCGAAAAACTCGGATATATCCGTAATCAGACTGCTGTCCATCTATCGACGGGTATGACAAAAACGGTCGGAGTCATGCTTCCGTTCGTTGATCATCCATATCACGCTGCCATTCTTCAAGGCATCGCGCAAGCCGCCTTTGACGCGAGCTATCGGTTCTTGACGTGGCAAACGAATTATGTGGAAACGCATGAGCAACTGGCACTGGATGCGCTGGCGCAACAGGAAATCGACGCACTCATCGTCGTGTCGCACAGTCTTCCCTTATCAGCGATTTTATCGTATGAACGTTATGGCCCGATCGTCTTTTGTGAACATCATGAAGATGTCGCTGCCGTCTATATCGATCACTATACGGCCTTTCAACAAGGACTTGCACATCTGCGACAACAAGGGCATACGAGCATCGGCATCTGTCTTGGGCGACCAGATAGTACGAATAGCTTGGCGCGTAAACATGCGTATCAAGAGGTCGTACGTGACGAATTCGTCTATGAACAGACCTTGACGATTGAAGACGGTGCGACCGTCGCAAGACGCTGGATGCAACAAAAACAACGACCGACCGCTATCTTGACCGCAAGTGATCACGTGGCAGCAGGTCTGATCTTGGAACTCCGAAAACAAGGCTATCAGGTTCCTGGAGACCTGTCTGTCATTGGTTTTGATGGAAGTGAACTTGCTGAAGTCTTAGCAATGACGACGATTGCGATCCCTTATGCTACGATCGGGCGACATGCTTTTCAATTAACCGTTCGCGAAGATCTCGTTGCTCGTCCACAAATCGAAGTACCTTCGGCGTTCATTGCTGGAACGACCGTTCTTCCTCATACCTGAATCCATATAAAAAAGCGACGAGTTCATCGATTTGAATTCGTCGCTTCATTTCGTTTACAGAGTTCCTGCCGCTACATACCGTGATCCCCAGTAGCCGCCACGGAACGATTCTTTGACGACTCTTCCATAATACGAGTTCGCATTGATCATCGTACCGCCATCGACAGCGATTCCAACGTGTTGAATTCCACTTCCATGTGTAAAGAAGACGAGATCCCCAGCGCCAGGTGCCGTACGTTTTGTTGCTGAGTATTGAGCCGCTGCCGTACGTGGGAGTGATTTTCCTAGTGCTTGATAGACGTAACGTGTAAATCCAGAGCAATCAAAGCTAACAGGACCTGTCGCACCAAAAACATAAGGACGTCCTTTGAGACCTTCTGCTACCGAGACGATCGTTGATCCTGTTTTACTAAGACCTTTCGTCGCTTTAGCGTTGTATGCTTTCGTGTATGTAGAGGCGATGTATGCTGATTTTCCTTGATGACGGATTTGATACCATTCTTTGACCTGACCTACGACGGTTACAGCTTGTCCAAGTTTCAATTGCCCGACTCGTTTACTGGATACAGCAGCTTTTGCACGAATATTCAGCACATCCACTGACACCACTACTTTTTTACTTGTTGCAGCTTGCGTTGATGCTGGGACGAGTGTCCAACTACTGATGAGTAACGTTAAGGTTAACAAAACACGAGTGACAGCTTTCATCGATTCATTCTCCTCTTATGTATGAATGTATTGTACGTCTGAATTGTCAGATAATTTCTGTATTTATCCTATCATGTTCCAGATTTTCATCATGTTACAGTTCTTTAACGCGGATTCTTTTTCGTAATACTTTTGTAACAAAATAAAAAAACAGGTTGTAGAACGGCTTAGGATAGCCATTTCTACATACCTGTCAGTTTGAGTTACTTAATCATTTTTTCAAGAATCAATTGACTTCTTTTTACGGAAACGTGCTAAGAATTCATAGACGATCGGCACGATAAGGAGTGTCAACAACGTCGAACTTGTCAGTCCACCGATGACCGTCACACCTAACCCTTTTGAAATCAATGCGCCACCTTCGAGTCCAAGCGCAAGTGGTGCAAGTGCGCCAATCGTCGCAAGCGCCGTCATCAAGATTGGACGTAAACGTGTACCTGCTGCATCGAGTAGTGCTTCACGCGTCGGTAACCCTTCCGCTTCTTTATGAATGACACGGTCGATCAAGACGATCGCATTCGTCACGACGATTCCGATCAACATCAAAGCACCAATCAAGGATGATACAGAAATCGTCTCTCCTGTAATCAACAGGGCAACCAGTCCACCGATGATTGCGAATGGAAGTGAGAACAAGATGACGAGTGGTGTCAATGCTCCTCCAAACGTAATGACGAGGACAAGATAGACGATCGCTACAGCTGCTGCCATTGCTAGACCAAGCTGTGTGAACGACTCTTGGATCTGCTCTGTGACTCCACCTTGCTCATACGAGACGCCTGTCGGACGATCAATGTTTTTAACGGACTTTTCAATCGCTTGAGAAGCCTCTGTTGCTTTATCCGTTTTTAGTTCTGCTGTAACGGTAGCGACGAGTTTTCCATCACGTTCGTTGAGCGAATCAGGAGTCGTTCCTTTCTTCACTTCAACGAAATCGGACAATTTGCGAACGCCAAGCGGTGTCACGACATCCGTCTCTTCCAAATCTTGAACGGAATCGTATGTCGTTTGTTCGTTTGGAACGATGACATCGAGTTCCTTCCCATCTATCTTAATAGTAGAAAGTGGTTTTTCTTCTCCTTGGACATTAGCAATGCCTTGCGCAAGTTGTGCTGTTGAAACGCCGAATTCAGCCGCTTTTTGCTGATCGACTTCGAACGTATATTGCGTATACGCTTCTTTTAAATCTGTCGTTACTTTTCGAACATACTTCGATTCACCTTCGATCGCATCAACGAATTTCGGTGTTACTGCTTCTAAATCTTCAATATTATTCGCAAAGATCGAGTACGAGACGCCTGACGAAGCTGCGCCACCACTAAAGTCTTGCTCTTTCCATTCTCCTGTCGGAATGTCAGCATTCAGCTGTTTGATGGCTGTCTGTTTAACATCTGCGAAATCTTCCGTGTCTGGATCGTATTGGACGATGAAGACCCCTTGTTTCGTATTCCCTGGATTCAATGGATTTTCTCCACCGACGGTAAACTGAAGATTATCGATATTTTTTTGTTTGTTGAAATAATCTTCTGCTTGATCAGCTGCTTTTAACGAATCATCCAACGTTTGACCTGGTTTTGGATTGTACGTGACGTAGAGTGTCTTTTCTCCTTCTTGATTCAAGAAGTTGACACCAATCGTTGGTACGAGAGCAAAACTACCGATCAAAAGCAAGACTGAAAGACCAAAGACGATGAGTTTATGGTTGAGAGACCAATTCAGCATACGGCGATACCCATTCGCCAACTTTCCGCCCTCTTCTTTTTCCGGTTTTGGTGCTTTACCACGCTTAAAGAGCGAATCCGCGAACATCGGAACGACCGTAACCGCAACGATCAAGGACGCGAACAGTGCAAAGACGACTGTCAAAGCGAATGGTAAGAAGAGCTCACCAACGAATCCCGTAACGAATCCGAGTGGCAAGAAGACAGCGATCGTAACGACTGTCGACGAAGCGATTGGAATGAAGACCTCTCGTGTTGCACTGATGATCAGTTCTTTTCCTTTTAATTTTTCCGTCGGATCCGTTAAACGGCGATAAATATTTTCGATGACGACGATGGAATCATCAACGACTCGACCAATCGCGACCGTCATGGCTCCGAGTGTCATGATATTCAAGGAAATATCCATCTGCTTCAGCACAAGAATTGCCATTAGAAGCGATAACGGAATCGAAATAACAGCGATGATCGTTGATTTGATGTTTCGCAAGAACAGCAATATGATGACGATTGCAAATAACGCACCAATCAATGCTTTACTGATCATCGTCGAAACGGATTCCTCAATTGGTTTTCCTTGATCAAGTGTCACAGATGCCTTGACCGAACCGTTTTCTTTTTCAAAGTCTTTGATCGTCTGCTTCACTGCATTGACGACATCGACCGTATTCGCATCTTGCGACTTCGTCACTTGAACACCGATCGATCGTTCACCATTCGAACGCGAGATCGATTCCTCGATTCCTTTATCTTCAATCGTCGCGACTTGCGACAACGTGACAGTTGGTACTTGCGTTGGCGCCGTCTGTGTTGCCTGACTTGACGCCGCACCTGTCGCTGGTGTCGTTTGAGATGCCGCAGGAGCTGACGATGGAGCTTGTCCTGCTTGTCCTGCTTGTCCTGCTTGTCCTGCTTGTCCTGCTTGTCCTGCTTGTCCTGCTTGTCCTGCTTGTCCTGCTTGTCCTGCTTCAGGAGTATTCGATGCTGGTGGTGTATAGGGAAGACGAAGATCTTTTAATTCCTTGACCGTCGTTGCTTTTCCATCTAATACGACCGCTTGTTCTTTATCTCCTAACTCGTACAAGCCAAGCGCTAAACGTGAATCATTAGCTTGAATCAATTGTTTCGCATTCTCTTCGGTTAGACCGTAACGTTCGAGTTTTTTCTCATCGAAACGAATTTCGATCCGGCGAATCTCTTGACCCGCGACTTGAACCGTCTGCGCTCCTTCAATTCCTTCAAGCTTCGGTTGAAGTTCGTTTTCAACGAGTTTCGTCAACTCAGACAGGGAACGTTCCTTATCCGAAACGGCAAAACCGATGACCGGGAATGCATCAAAGGAAATCCGTGATACTTGTGGTTCCTGAACACCTTCCGGTAATTCGACGTTTGAAAGAGCTTCTTTTACTTTTTGCTCGGCTTCTTCCATATCCGTACTGAAGTTATAGTCGATTTGTAGGTTCGATGCATTTTGGAAGGACGTCGAACGTACAGTATCGACTCCTGATAAATTTTCGACCTTACTTTCAAGTTCTCGACTGACTTCATCTAGAACTTGTTCTGGTGTAGCACCTGGATAAATCGTCGTCACCGACACGGTCGGTGTCGTGATGTCTGGCAATGTCTCGAGCTTCATCGATGTTCCCGCATAAATACCGGCAACCGTGATGATGATCGTCATGAGCCAGAGGGCAAACTTATTGTTCACCGAAAACTGGATGATCTTTTTCATCGTATGGTTCTCCCTCACTCTTCAATTTGTTTATCTAGTCGTCGTGCACGTTCTATTAATTGCTGAATTAATCGTTGTCGCACATCTGGAGACGGTGCGCCGAACTGAAAATGCTCCGACAATTTCAAACCGTCTAATGTAAAGCGAATCGACAATACTTCAACCGGATCCATCTGTTCTGTCAGTTGGCGAAAGAACTGCTCCGCTTGTCGCTTTCGTTCCTCGACGAACGTCGCATGATCCTTTAACAAGGACAACAAGTAAAGAAGCGCATCCATGTCGAGATGGAACTCCTCTTGTTGCTGGATTTGCAACGTCACGAACGCTTCCATCGGTCCCATCGTCAACTGATGCTGTTCATATAGTTCAAATTGTCGTGCTTCTTGCGCCTCGATGACCCCCATTAATAAAGCTTCTTTCGAAGCGAAATGATACAATAGTCCACCTTTTGAGACATTCGCTTGTTTCGCTACTTCTTCAAGCGTCAATTGGGTGAATCCTTGTTGCAAAATGATCGTCGTCGTTGCTTCAAGAATCCGACGCCGTGTCTCTTGCGCTTTTGCACTGGCCAATAGTCTCCCCCTTCCCTCATATTTACTGTACCGTCTGGACGGTTTCTTTTTACAGTGTACGAATTCTTATTTCAAGATGCAATCGCTTTGTTTATGTTTCACGTGAAACTTTCGTGAACGAAAAAAAAGACTGACTCAAATGTCAGTCTCTACGATAAGGACATGAAAAGACGCGTCATTCTTTTTGAGTCAGCCTCTTTTGAATCCATTATTCGTCTGCTTCGCGTGCACTCTCTCGTAGTGCCGCTTGCATCGTATCGAATAAGTGATGCTCCCGTAGCACTTGGACGCCACGATCCGTTGGTCCACCAGGTGCCGCAACATCAGCAATCAGACGATCCGTACTTGCGTCGGAGCGCATGAGAATTTCAGCCGAACCTTTCATCGCTTGAGCAACGATTCGGCGTGCATTTTCTTCTTCAAAACCAGCATCCGTCAAAACCGGCACCATGCCAGCTACGATTTCATAGAAGAAAGCAGGACTACATCCAGCTGCCGCCATGAATGCAGGCATCGTCGATTCATTTGCTTCCGCAATTTCTCCGACACGTCCAAATAATGCCTCGACTACACTTCGGATCTCTTCATTCACGCGTGAGCCGAACCATAGTCCAGTCATTCCTAAACGGTGTGCGACTGGGGTATTTGGCATGGCAGCAACTGTCGGACGTTTTGCCAACTGTTCGATTTCATATGGTGTAATATGTGCAGCAATCGAAACGATCGTCTGATTCGTCCATTGTTGATTCGCTACATAGTTGAGTACACCATCGGGTTGCATGCCCAGCATGACGATATCGTATAAGGAGACATCTTCCTGCTCGACCGTCTGAACACCGTGTCGTGCTGCGACTTCTGTCAAGCGTATCCCGCCACTCCGATTCGTCATCGTGATATCTTCTCGTGCAAATCCAGAAGCGACCCATCCTTGAACGAGTGCCTCACTCATCGCACCGGCTCCTACTATTAATAGTTTCATCATCTATCCTTCCTTTCCCTCAAAAAAAGACCAGTCATGAACTGGTCTTGTGCGGGTCCATTATACACGAACGGCTAAATCTTCGACAGCAACGACTCGAAGTCCCTTATCGTCAAGTTTCTTGACGATTTTTTTCTTCGTCTTCTCGTCACAATCCGTCGGTAATGTAATCAATACACGACGCATGACGCTACTCTTCGCATCGAGTGTCATCAGACTCGCGACCGTTGAATATTTGTTGACGATCTTCGAGATCTTCTCAAGTGCCCCTTTTTGTTCACTAAGGGCTACAGTCAGGACGTAACTTCCAGAATCACGGTTCCACGCTTCTTCAAGCATTTCAAGCATTTTTCCGTGAGGTAGAATACCGAAGAAATGACCATCGTCATTTAAGACCGCGATATACGGTAATTCCTTGATCGAGAAGAAGACTTCAAAGAAATTACTTCCTGTATAGATGTATTTGGATGTATTCTTAATCAGCGACATGACGTTGTCGTCTAAGCTGCCACCATTCATCCCATGCCGATAGATGTGCATCTTATAGATGTTGCCCTTGAAGTCCTGTCCTGATTGGTCAAGGACCGGGACACAGCGGTATCCGGTTTTTTCAAGTGTGTCGAGTGCTTCACGAATCGTCGCTGTCTCGGAAATCGTGACACATTGATGCTTCGGAATACATAAACTTTGTACGAGCATAATAAAATCCTCCTCTTTTACCTGATTACGCAGACTTAATCATATCATTCGATTTTCATGCGCCATATCCTCTTTTCCCACTTCTGATGCGCTTTTATTCTTACAATCACAAGACAATCTCTTGCAATTACAACATAATCCAACTCATTTCAATCAAGTACACTTCGCTTTTACCATTGTCAGACAATTTATTAAATCTACAATCACCTTCATATTAAGATTTATTAAGATTTCGTAAAGACGCTTCATAAATGTATTCTTTTACAATACCGTCTGCTACAATCGAACTCGTGAAGTTACTTCACTATTCTATTCTTGTTCTTAATATGGAGGCAGAAGAAATGTTTAGTAAAAAACAAGATCCATTCGCAGTGAAATTATCCGAAATCGCAGGACACTTAAAAACGACTTCGCAATTCTTCGTTGACTTTAAAATCAACGGCATCGCGGATGTAAAAGAATTTGCACATAAAGTAAAAGACTTCGAAACAGCTGGGGACGATTTGATGCACCAGTTGATCATCGACTTGAACAATGCGTTCATCACGCCGATCGACCGTGAAGACTTACTCGCACTTGCTAACGCACTTGATGACGTCTTAGACGGTTTTGAAGAATGTTCAGCGATCTTCGAAATCTACAATATCGTTCAAGCAGACGAGCACATGATCAAGTTTGTCGATGAAATCAACATCGCTGTCACAGAACTCGCGATGTCAATGGATCTTCTTGTTGCACGTAAATTGCAACCGATGCGTGAACACGTCATCAAAATCAAAGAACAAGAGACGATTTGTGACAACCTACGCCGTAAATCGATCAAAGCATTGTTCGCAACAGAAACAGATCCAATTAAAATCATCCAATATAAAGAAATCTATGAATCGCTCGAATCAATCGCGGACTACTGCCAAGATGCAGCTAACGTCATTGAAACGATCATCATGAAAAACGCTTAAGTGAGGAGCTAACGAGATGGATAGCCTGTTTATCATCACCGCCATAATCGTGATTCTCGCACTTAGCTTCGACTTCATCAACGGTTTCCACGATACAGCGAACTCGATCGCGACTTCGGTGTCGACTCGTGCTTTGAAACCACGTCATGCCATCATCTTGGCTGCATCGATGAACTTCCTAGGTGCAATCACGTTCACTGGAGTCGCAAAAACGATCTCTGGTGACATCGTTGACCCGTCAACACTTGAACATGGTAGCTACGTCGTCATCGCTGCCTTGATTTCAGCCATTGCCTGGAACCTTTTGACTTGGTACTTCGGTATTCCGTCAAGTTCTTCGCATACACTGATCGGTTCGATTGCTGGTGCTGCTGTTGCCTCTGTTGGATTCGGAGGAATCGAAGCAAAAGGCTTCTTGAAAATCGTTCAAGCCTTGCTCATTTCACCAGTACTCGCATTCACACTCGGTTTCATCGTTTATGCAATCTTTAAAATCATCTTCAAAAAAGGAAACTTGGCGAAGACGAATCGTCGCTTCCGTCATGTTCAAATTGCAACCGCTGCTTTGCAGTCGTATACACACGGTACGAACGACGCACAAAAAGCGATGGGGATCATCACGCTTGCTTTGATCTCATCTGGTTATCAAACGGATCACGAAGTTGCGACTTGGGTTAAACTCTCATGTGCGATCGCAATGGGTCTCGGAACATCTGTCGGTGGATGGCGGATCATCAAGACCGTTGGTGGTCAAATCATGAAAATCCGTCCGGTCAACGGGGTTGCAGCTGACTTAACATCAGCAGCAATCATCTTTGGAGCGACAGCGATTCATCTTCCGGTTTCGACGACACACGTCATCTCTTCTGCCATCTTGGGTGTAGGTACATCACACCGTAAGAAAGGTGTAAAGTGGGGAACAGCACAACGCATGCTCATTACATGGGTCATCACATTGCCGATTTCAATGGCTTTCGCTGCCTTGATCTACTATATTCTTGACTTCTTATTCATTAAATAAGTACTTGCCCCGCCTACTCAAAAGAGGTGGGGTTTTGTGTACGTCAGAAGCGTCGATAGTTGTTGTTTTTCCCATAATTCGCTATGATGAAGAACAAGAAGGATTGTCTATTTCTTTAGGAGGAATGCCCCATGACAAAACGTAAAGCCTTAACGATTGCTGGTTCCGACACGAGCGGTGGAGCTGGTATTCAAGCTGATTTGAAAACATTCCAAGAACTTGGTGTCTATGGAATGAATGCTTTGACGGTCATCGTCGCCCAAGACCCTGATCACTCTTGGCACCATGCGGTTTACCCAATCGACACAGAACTCGTCCGGACACAAATCCACACGGTCCTTGGAGGTATTGGTGTTGATGCGATGAAGACGGGTATGCTCCCGACTGTCGAAATCATTGAAGCCGTAGCTGAGAAAATCAAATCATCCGGCGTTCAAAACGTCGTCATCGATCCTGTCATGGTCTGTAAAGGCGAAGACGAAGTGCTGAACCCTGATACAGCAAACGCACTTCGTGATGTCTTGACACCACTTGCGACGGTAGTCACACCGAACGTCTTCGAAGCCGGACAACTGTCGGGTCTTGGTAAAACACCAGCAACGATCGACGAGATGAAACTTGCAGCAGCGCGGATTCATGAAAAAGGTGCGCAATACGTTCTTGTCAAAGGTGGCAGCAAGATTGACCATCCACAAGCAGTTGACGTGCTTTATGACGGAAAAGAGTTTATCCTGATTGAGGACGAACGAATCGAGACACCGTACACGCACGGTGCTGGCTGCACGTACTCTGCAGCAATCACGGCCGAACTCGCAAAAGGTGCATCGGTAGAAGCTGCTGTCCGTACAGCAAAATCTTTCATCACTTCCGCGATTCGTCATTCATTCCGTTTGAATGAATACGTCGGACCAACTGACCACGCTGCACATCGTACAGTCCAGTCTTGATCCGCTTAAGAAGTCCGCGATATCCGCGGACTTCTTTCTGTATAGGAGAGGAGAAAAGTTTATGCAAGCCATTGATTTACAAGAAATACAGCGTTATATCGACGAACATGCGAATACACCGTTATATGTACACGTCGAGACGACGAACGGTGCCTACGCGACGCACCAAGATCCAACTTTCCATAGCGCAGGGATGTTTTTCCGTAATGCGGAAATCACTTACGAACGTGGTCTGATCACAGGAAACGGACCTTACCGGATCGGTTTGAAACTTGCGCACGGCTGGTTATACGGTGAAGGATTGACTGACTTCGAATTTGCTGGGGATCAATTGTTGATTGCCGGTCACGATATCGAAGGACGTCTTGCGATTGCTTTTGAACTTAGCCCGACACCATTCGCTCAAGGTGCAGAGGAGGTAGACGCATGACACACGAAGATCATTTACTCGTCGTCTTCCCTCACCCGGATGACGAAGCTTTCAGTTCTGCCGGTACGATCATCGAACACGCTGAAAACCGTGGTCCTGTCACTTACGCTTGTCTGACACTTGGTGAGATGGGACGTAACATGGGACGTCCTGTCTTTACGAACCGGGAACAGCTCGCAACGATTCGTAAACGCGAGTTGATTGATGCTGCTGCAAAAATGAAGATTTCGGATCTCCAAATGTGGGGACTTCGTGATAAGACCGTTGAATTCGAGGATGAAGCAGCACTTGCTGACCGTATTCTTGCCTTGATTCAACAGACACGACCAACTCGTTTGATTTCGTTCTATCCGGGTTACGCGGTCCATCCCGATCATGAAGCGACAGCTCGCGCCGTCGTTCATGCCCTTCGGATGATGGATCCTGCTGATCGCCCAGAGTTTCTTGCGGTCGCTTTCGCGAACAATACGAAAGAAGAGCTCGGGGAAGGAACGTTCATTCATGATGTCAGTGCCTATACGGATCAAAAGATCAAAGCACTCGAAGCGCATGCTTCACAAACAGGTGGTCTGATGAAAGTCATCTCGGAAGATTCGAACATTCGAGATCTACTCGTCAAAGAACGCTACTATCACTATCCACTTTAATCTTCTTGCAAGAGATGCGTACCGTCCGATCGACGATACGCATCTCTTTTTTTGTCTTCATCAGAAAACGTCGACTTTTTCAATGGCTTCTGCTAGTGTGAATAGTTGAGACTACGTCTCCGGAGTTCGTAACCTCCTCCGTTACAAAAACTAGGAATGGAAGTGTACATTATGAAAAACGAACGTGCTCTTGTCGTCTTTAGTGGCGGCCAAGACTCAACGACTTGTTTGTTTCAGGCACTGAAACAATACGAAGAAGTCGAAGTCGTGACGTTTAATTACGGACAACGTCATGCACAAGAACTCGAAGTCGCACGCGACATCGCCTCTGAGCTCGGTGTCAAACACCATGAGCTTGATCTCTCTCTTCTCAGTCAACTGACGAGTAACGCCTTGACTGACCACAGCCAAACCATCACGACGAATGAAGATGGTCTTCCTTCTACTTTTGTAGATGGACGAAATCACCTGTTTCTCTCGTTCGCAGCCGTCCTTGCGAAAGGACGCGGAATCCGTCATATCGTCACTGGCGTATGTGAAACGGACTTTTCCGGTTACCCTGACTGCCGTGATGCCTTCATCAAGTCACTCAACGTGACATTGAACCTTGCGATGGACTATCCATTCGTACTTCACACGCCACTCATGTGGCTCGACAAAAAAGAGACGTGGGCGCTTGCCGATTCGCTCGGTGCGTTTGATTTTGTTCGAAATCGCACGTTGACGTGTTACAACGGCGTCATTGGAGATGGTTGTGGCGAATGCCCAGCCTGTGAATTACGGAAAAATGGATTAGATGCATACATCAAGGAGGTTCAACACACATGACATTCAATTACGAAGCACCTGAAACGGTCGAGCGCCCGACTGGCGACTCGCTTATTTATACGAAATCTCGCGTTATGATCGTAAAAAAACTGACGTTCGACGCAGCACACCACCTATATGATTATGATGGAAAATGCCGTGCCCTTCACGGTCACACGTACCATGTCGATATGGGAATCAGCGGTTTTCTGGATCACCGCGGTATGACACTCGATTTTGGTGACCTCAAAAAAATCTTCAAAACACATCTCGAACCACTGTTGGATCACCGCTACCTGAATGAATCGTTACCATACATGAATACAACAGCTGAAAACATGGCAGCCTGGATTTTCGAGACGCTCGGACAACACCTTCCGGATGAGCGTGGACTCCGTGTCGAATTCGTCAAGCTCTATGAGACACCGACTGCTTTTGCTGAAGTCCGTCGTGAGTGGATGAACGAAGCATGAGTGCCTTAACGAAAACACCAAAAATTCCGGTTCTCGAGATTTTCGGACCAACATTTCAAGGAGAAGGACGATCGATTGGTCAAAAGACGATGTTCGTCCGGACCGGTGGTTGCGATTACTCTTGTTCGTGGTGTGATTCCGCCTTCACATGGGATGGTTCTGAAAAACCCGAACTCTTGACGGCAGAGACGATCATAGAACGCCTTGATGCACTCGGCTCTTACGGACATGTCACGATTTCTGGTGGGAACCCGTTACTTCATGCTTCGATCGGCACATTGGTTGCGGCATTAAAAGAACGAAATATCACGATGTCTGTCGAAACCCAAGGCTCCTACTGGCAAAATTGGTTGCTTGATATCGATGACGTCACACTTAGTCCTAAACCACCTTCAAGTGGGATGAAGATTGATTTCGATCGCTTGGATGTCTTTTTTAAACGTTTACCGGAACAACAGCGTGCTGTTAAAATCGTCATCTTTAATGAGGAAGACCTCGACTTCGCAGCGATGATTTCAGAACGATATGCGCTAAAGACACTTTATCTATCGCTCGGTAATCCTGATCCGCATGAAGAAGGAACGATCGCTCCACGCATGCTACACGATTTAAAAACACTTTGGGAACGCGTCGCCCGTGATGAACGCTTCAATCATGCGCGCGTCCTACCACAACTACACGCCCTCGTTTTCGCGAACGATCGTGGCGTCTAAGGAGAAATGATTCATGCGACCTGAAGATTTAAACGACTTATCGTTACTCGGCCAAAAAGCCGTACCATATATTTTTGAATACCAACCCGAAGTTCTCGAGGCATTCCCGAATCGTCACCCAGAAAATGATTACTTCGTGAAATTCAATGCACCAGAGTTCACGAGTCTTTGTCCGATCACGAATCAACCGGACTTCGCGACGATTTACATCTCGTACATCCCGGACGAAAAACTCGTCGAATCAAAATCACTGAAGTTGTACTTGTTCAGCTTCCGTAACCACGGTGATTTTCATGAGAACTGCATCAACGTTATCGGAAAGGATCTCGTGAAATTGATGGAACCCCGCTACCTTGAAGTATGGGGCAAATTCACGCCACGCGGTGGAATTTCAATTGATCCGTACTACAATTATGGGAAGCCTGGTACAAAATACGAACAAATGGCAGAGCATCGTCTATTCAATCACGATCTCTATCCTGAAACGATCGATAATCGTTAAGACGACTAAAAGAGGGACAAGGGGAAATCCCTTTGAGACTGAAGGCAAAGTGCAATTTTTCTCTAACGAGAAGGATTGCGCTTTTTTGTTCGTCTCGAATCGTTTTCCTGGGACAAGCATCGCGCCGCTTCACTTCGCTGCAGGGTCGCTCTTGCTTGTTTTTCCCAAGGAATCGATGCCGAGTGAACAAAGCGCTTCTCTGATTGTTCTTTCGATATAAAAAAATGACGCGTTACACGCCACTCCTACAGGAAAAAGCGCGATTTTGCGCTGTCAGAGACAAACAAGACCCGTTTTTCTGCTCGAATAGAGCGGGAAAACTGGCTTGTGTCTCGCCTGAGGAAAGGGCGTGAAAAGACGCGTCATTTTTTGAGTCAGCCCATTTGTCTACAATCTACAAGAAGAAATCCCCTTGTTCCTCTTTTTTGATGCTTATCAACTAGATGGAAGGTCGATCAAGGACGGGCTATCATGCTGACGGATGACCTCAGGTGGCCAGATATGCCGAATTAAGTGATCCGAAGGGACATGTAAGACACGGGCCAGTCGCTCAATCATTGAAAATGAGGGATGGGCAATGCTACTTTCAATACGCTGGATCATCTCAGGTGTCGTCTCAGTTAACTCTGCTAATGTATTTTGATCTAACTGATGACGTTCTCGTAATGTACGAATCCGCTGTCCGTACTGTCCGATCGGTTGAATCCCTTCTTTCATCCGCTTCAAACATCCTTTCTTCTTTTAAAACTAAACAACGTTCACTGTAGTCTTATTCCCACTTTTTTAAAATCTGAATACCTTTCCGAACTATCAATTTCTAATCAAAATAAAATTTCAAATATTTTTCTTGTAAAACACTAGCTTTTTAAAAAGTTATCGCTTACAATTCTATATGCAAACGGTTGCATTAATCGCTTACATTATTGCACTGTTCTTACACACATATTAGAGAAAAAGAGATACAAAAGGAGTGAATGATCTTGAAAAATGCTATTTCGTTCGATTTTTGGCAAAAACTCGGTAAAGCCTTGATGGTCGTCATCGCGGTTATGCCTGCTGCAGGAATCATGATCTCGGTCGGGAAACTGATCGGCATGTATGGAGGCGATATCGCGTTAATGCAAACGATTGCTCGAATCGTTGAAGATTTAGGTTGGGCTATCATTACGAACCTTCATGTCTTATTCGCCGTCGCGATTGGTGGGTCATGGGCAAAAGAACGTGCTGGTGGTGCGTTCGCAGCGTTACTCGCCTTCATTTTGATCAACCGTGTCACAGGAGCTATCTTCGGTGTCAACGCTGACATGATCGCGGACCCAAAAGCAACGGTCGATTCATTGCTTGGTTCTGAGCTCATCGTAAAAGATTATTTCACTTCAGTTTTAGGGGCACCTGCTCTCAACATGGGAGTATTCGTCGGAATCATCTCTGGTTTCCTTGGTGCCGTTCTCTTTAATAAATTTTATAACTTCAGTAAATTGCCAGATGCGCTTGCATTCTTCAACGGAAAACGTTTTGTACCATTCGTCGTCATTGGTGGATCAGTCGTTGCAGCATTCGCCTTATCACTCGTTTGGCCGTTCGTTCAAGGCTTATTGAATGACTTCGGTCGCTGGATTGCCTCTTCACGTGATTCTGCACCGATCATTGCACCGTTCGTATACGGTACACTCGAGCGTCTATTACTTCCGTTCGGTCTTCATCACATGTTGACTGTCCCGATGAACTACACGGAACTCGGTGGAACGTACAAAATCCTGACAGGTGCTGCTCAAGGATCGACGGTTGCTGGTCAAGATCCGCTTTGGTTAGCTTGGATCACTGACCTTGTTAATTTAAAACAAGCCGGTAACACACAAGGATACAATGACTTAATCAACAGTGTCGTTCCTGCTCGTTTTAAAGAAGGACAAGTCGTCACATCACTTGCTTCATTGATCGGTATCGCTGTCGCAATGTACATGTCAGTTGATGAAGATAAGAAGAAAGCATACAAACCTGTCTTCTTATCTGCTGGACTTGCAGTTTTCTTGACAGGTGTCACGGAGCCAATCGAATTCATGTTCATGTTCATCGCTCCTGTTCTTTACGTCATCTATGCTGTGCTCACGGGTGTTGCTTTCGCACTAGCAGATGTCATGCATCTTCGGATTCACGCATTCGGTGCGATCGAACTCTTGACGCGGATTCCATTGATTGCAAAAGCTGGATTAATTGGTGATTTAATTCGTTTCATCGGTGTCTGTGTGTTCTTCTTCTTCTTGAACTTCTTCACGTTCCGTTTCGTCATCAAGAAGTTCAACTATGCGACACCAGGTCGTAACGGGAACTATCTTGACGATATCAACGTATCTACAACTGAAGCTTCAGGTGAGGCTGCTGCGACATCAGCTCCTGCCGACGGTTCGCAAGCTTCACAAATCATCGATTTGCTTGGTGGACAGCAAAACATCGAGGACGTCGATGCCTGCATGACGCGTCTTCGTGTCACTGTCAAAGATCCAGCGCTTGTTGCAAAAGAAGCAGACTGGAAAGCAAACGGTGCACTTGGTCTGATCCTTAAGAACAATGGCGTGCAAGCCATCTACGGTCCAAAAGCCGATATCTTAAAATCAGATATCCAAGACCGGATCGGCGCATAAACCTGCGAGATTAGGGAACTACCTAAAGGTGAAGCTCTTTTATAAGAGTTTCACCTTTCTTATTTGAAAAATCAGGAGGACCACTCATGCGTCTACTCACACTAAACTGTCATTCGTGGCAGGAAGAACAGCCACTCGAAAAATTAAACCAGATCGTTCAACAAATTCTCGCTCAAGATTATGATGTCGTCGCACTGCAAGAAGTGAGTCAATTGATGGATACACCCATCGTCTATGATGATGTGCGCAACGATAACTTTGCCTATTTGATCCAGCAAGCGTTAAAAGAACAAGGTCAAACCTACTCCCTCGTCTGGGATTTTGCTCATATCGGCTATGATAAGTATGAAGAAGGACTCGCTCTTTTGACGAAACACCCAATCTTAAAATCGGACAGTTATTATGTCAGCCGCAGTCAAGATACATTCGATTGGAAATCGCGAAAAATCGTCCGTGCGACGATCCAAGTCGACGGTACACCGATTACGTTCAATACATGCCATCTTGGCTGGTGGGCAGATGAAGTCGAACCGTTCCAGGAACAATTCAATCATTTGATGGCCCGGATGGATCCACTCGAATGGACATTCTTCCTCGGTGATTTCAACAACGATGCCTTAGAACGAAATACAGGTTATGACTATATGATGCAACGGGGATTACACGACGTCTTCTTGCTAGCTAAGGAAACGGTCGGAATTGAGACGATCAATGGCAACATCGATGGATGGGAAGACAATCAACAAGGATTGCGGATCGATCTCGTCTTATCGAATCGGAAAATTGACGTCGAACGCGTCGGGGTCGTATTCGATGGGATTCACGGTCCCGTCGTTTCCGATCACTACGGTGTTGAGGTCGATATTCAGATTCAAAAAAATGAACATTAAGTATTGACAACGCTTTCTTTTCTCCTTTAAGATGAAATCAAATCAATAGTGCGGATTGTGACAGTACGGCTGGCAAGACCGAAATGACACCTCATTAGGAGAGGTGTTGTTCGGTCTTGCCTTTTTTTGTCTCATTCAGCACGTTTCATGAAAAAGGAGGACTTTTCCGATGGATTATCAACAAACTGCTAAACGTGTGCTCGAACTCGTCGGTGGACGCGAGAACATCATCACTGCTGCTCATTGCGCGACGCGTTTACGTCTTGTCTTGCATGATGAATCAAAGGTCGATCAAGCAGCACTTGAAGACTTAGATGGTGTCAGCGGCGCCTTCTCAAGTTCTGGTCAATACCAAATCATCTTTGGAACCGGTACCGTCAACAAGGTATTTGCTGCGTTTGCACCACTTGCCGGTGTAAAGGTCGATGGAGAAGAACCACTCGACGTTAAAAAGGCTGCATCGCAAAAATTAAATCCGTTCGCCCGTCTTGCCCGCTCGCTCTCGAACGTCTTCGTTCCACTCATTCCGGCAATCGTCGCAGCCGGTCTCTTGATGGGATTACTCGGTATGATCAAGGCCTTCGGTTGGGTTGACGGTGATTCACCGATCGTCCAACTACTGGATATGTTCTCGTCTTCTGCCTTCATCATCCTACCGATCCTGATCGGTTTCTCGGCAGCCCGTGAATTCGGTGCGAACCCGTACCTCGGTGCCGTCATCGGGGGGATCATGACACACCCGTCCCTCTTAAACCCTTGGACGCTCGGTAATAGTGATCCGGAAGTCATGAAGTTCCTCGGAATGAACATTGAGTTGATTGGTTATCAAGGAACGGTCTTCCCGGTTCTCTTAACCGTTTGGGTCATGGCAAAGATTGAACAACAAGTCCGGAAACGGACACCCGAAACGCTTGACTTACTCGTCACACCGTTCGTTACGGTTCTCGTCACTGGATTCCTAGCATTGATCGTCATTGGTCCGATCGGAACGTTACTCGGAAAAGGCATTTCATTCGTACTCGTCTTCTTCTATGAACAGTTCTCAGTCGTCGCCGGTCTTCTCTTCGGTGGACTGTATTCGACAATCGTCATCACAGGGATGCACCATAGCTTCCATGCGATTGAGGCAGGATTACTTGCAGATAAGAGTATCGGAAAGAACTTCCTCTTACCGATTTGGTCGATGGCGAATGTCGCTCAAGGTGGTGCCGGACTTGCCGTTTACTTCTTGACGAAGAACGTTAAACTCAAAGCACTCGCCCTACCGTCTGCGTTCTCAGCATTTCTCGGAATCACGGAACCCGTCATCTACGGTGTCAACTTACGTCTTGGAAAACCATTCATCGGTGGTGCCATTGGTGGTGCGATCGGTGGCGGTTATGTCGTCTTGACACAAGTCGCTGCGAACGCTTATGGATTAACTGGAATTCCGATGATTGCGATCGTCGCGCCACTCGGTGCGTCAAACTTGATCAACTATCTCGTCGGATTCGCCATTGCAGTCGTCACTGCTTTCATCTCGACTGTCGTCTTGATGCGTCTCGATGCACGGAAACAAAAAGAAACGGACGTTGCTGCTTAATCCTTCATGCGACCAAACCGAGTCCTCGGGCTCGGTGGTCGCATTTGTCGGTTCGCAAAGCACTGAAGTTCGCTTTATAATAAAAGAAAAGACCAGAAAGGAGGACGTCAGGCTGATTATTCATAAGATCCTCAATAACAACGCTGTTGTCGTCAAAGAAAATGGACAGGAACGCATCGTCATGGGACCAGGCATTGCTTTTGGAAAAAAGAAAAAAGATCCGATTCAAGCGACGAAGATCGAAAAAATGTTCATCCCTTCATTTGAAAATGCAGAACAGTTCAAAGAGATTCTGACAACGACACCACTTGAGATCATTGATTTATCGGAACGCATCATCTCACATGCAGAAGGTGAGCTTCAAACGCCGTTTCATGACTATATTCATGTCAGTCTGACGGACCACCTTGCTCATGCCGTACGATTAGCACGTGAACAACTCGTCGTGCATAATCGATTAGCAGAAGAGATTCGCCTTTTGTATGGACCGGAGTATGCGATCGGAGAATGGGCAGTTCTTGAGATTGAGCGTGCCTTACAGGTCACGCTACCGAAAGAAGAAGCTGCGAACATCGCGCTTCACTTATACAATGCACGCCAAACGCATCCGAATATGGCCACTGCGTTGCAGACGGTGACGTTACTCAATGAACTACGCGAACAGATCGAAGTCTTTTTTGGACAAACGATCGAGACCTCATCGATGACGTATTATCGTTTCTTTACGCACATGAAATTGGTCCTCGCCCGGATTGAACAGGGAGAAACCTTACACGACATGGATGATGTGATTTTATCTGCCGTCAAAACACGTTATGCCGAGGCTTACGCCTGTGCGAGTCAAATGGGCAATTGGTTGACTGTCGAACTCGATACACGTGTACCTGAATCAGAAATCGGCTATATGGCTTTACACATCGAACGGATTCGTCCGGATCTTGAAAGGAGTTCTACGTATGAAAATCTTTAGTTTAGGGGAAGCATTGATTGATTTGATTCCTCTTGATACTGAAAACATGACGTTTCAAAAAAATCCTGGAGGTGCTCCTGCCAATGTCTCTGTCGGACTCGCTCGATTAGGCGCTGATAGTTATTTTCTTGGAGCTGTCGGTGATGATTCGATGGGACACTTCTTGAAAGATACGTTACATCATTATGGTGTTCGTACCGATCATCTCGTCCACGATTCGACGCAAAAAACAGGACTTGTGCTCGTTACAAACGGTCAGGATGGAGAGCGGTCGTTCGAGTTCATCAATGCGGAGCGCGCTGATATGCAATTCCACGAAACACATGTACCGGAGGATTTCACGTCCGTCGATTTATTACACATCGGTTCGATCTCTTTGATTACTGGAGAATCCGTCAACGCGACACGAAAAGCCATCGCACGTGCAAAAGCGCACCAAGTACCAGTCTCTTACGATCCGAACTTACGAGAGTCGCTATGGCCGAATCTTGACGAAGCGCGGACGACGATCCGGTCTGTCCTACCGGATGCACAAATCGTCAAACTTGCTGAGGAAGAATTGACGTTTCTAACTGGACAAACGAATCTTGATGACGGGGCTGCTGAATTGTTAGCTGAATATCCGATTCGTCTTCTTGCCATCACGCGAGGAAGTGAAGGATCGATTCTCTATACGGATCGTGCGATGGCTGTCATCGATGCGATTACGGTCGACGCAATCGATACGACAGGAGCTGGAGATGCCTTCATGTCCGGTTTACTCTACCAGTGTGCGTTACGCGATTTTTCGTTTGATTGGTCTGAAGATGAACTTCGCGACATCGGTCGATTCGCAGCGATTTCAGGCGGACTTGCTGCTTCCGTCAAAGGAGCGATGGCTGCTTTGCCAACGCTCGACGAAGTCGCTCATCGCTTGAGTTGAATCGATAACTCAGTAGAAATAAGGATGGAGAGATTCCGAACCCAGTGCCAGAATCTCTCCATCCTTTTCATTTGATTGATGAGTCGTTTATTCACTAAGAGAATTGATTAAGGTGTATCGATAAATCGTTTGATTTCATCTAACGACTCGTCCTGTTGTTCTTTTGGCGTTAATGGGCTGCTGTTATCCCCTTTTTGTCGACCGTACATACCAAAGTTCGCATGGTTCCCTTGCTTGATTTCATGGAATACCGCATCTTTTCGAACGTCCTGTTTACTTTTTTCGATATCAGCGACTGGTAAGACACCATCTCGTCCACCATAAATCGTCAACGAGGGCACATCAATCGAATCAATCGGATAGGACGCGAGGAAAACGATCCCCTTAATTTTCGGATGTTGTTCGACGATCGTCGAAGCTGCGCTTCCACCGAGCGAATGCCCGATCAGATACCATTTTTTTACTTGGGGATAATCCTCGATGATATCGAGTCCTTCGCTTGAGTCAAGCAACGCAATCCGAAACGGTAGCTTTGGGATGACGACGAAGTGCCCGTCTTTCGCTAGTTGCTTGCCGTAATAACTGTAGGCCGCTGCATCAACTTTTGCCCCTTGATAAAAGATGAATCCAACGTCACTCGTCTTTTTTCCAAATGTCACTTCACGTGGTGTAGCTGTCTCCACGTAAGATATCGCTTGGGGAGATGCATCATAATCGAACTGCGCCCAGATCATGAATGCAAATACGAGCAGTGCCAACAGCGCAGCAATCGTTCCAATGATTCTTATACTCCATTTTTTCATTTCATTCCCTCCCGTTACCGTTATACCCCATATTATGTGTTAAATCACATATGAAAACAAATATTAGAATTTTCAGTCATTGTAAGCATCCCTATCGCTTTTTCATGAATTGGTTTAAGATGAAACCAATATTGTTTTTTCGAAAGGAGATTTACGTTTTGCCGCGTACCCTTGTGTCTACGATTCAATGGTTTTTATTCATCATCTGTACTAACATTGCCCCGCCCCTTGCCATCGCAGCATCGTTTGAACTCTCGGGTGCCGAGACGCTTTCCTTCTTATCTCGTTGTCTATTCGTATTTGCCATCTTAAGTCTCTTTCAAGTCCTGCTCGGACACCGTCTACCGATCATGGAAGGTCCTGCTGGAATTTGGTGGGGTGTATTTGCTCTTTATTCGTCGATTGGTGTCACATTGTATGGCAGTTATTCAAACACGTTACAGTCGCTTGGATTCTTACTTCTACTCAGCGGTATCATCTGTATCGTCTTGACGATGACGGGTGTATTACGGCGCTTAGTCCCTCTTTTTACACCGCAAGTCATCGGTGTCTATATGCTACTGCTGTCGGCACAACTGTCCGGATCCGTCATGAAAGGATTGCTCAATATCGAGGATGGACGAATTCAAGTATTACCTGCCGTCATCTCGATTCTGACGGTCTTGATCTCGCTTTATTTAGAACGAAGTGATCGCTTACGCCAGTACGCTTTATTAATCACGCTACTCGTCGGTTGGAGCATGTTTGCATTGATCGGTCGTGCCGAGATGCCAAGTTTCGATGGTCCACTGTTCACTTTACCGAGTTTATTGCCGTTCGGCGGTATTCATGTCGACTGGAGCTTATTACCGACAGCTCTCATCATCTCGTTGTTGTTAATGACGAACGTCTTAGCGAACATCAAGGTCATCGAACGGATCATCAGTGCCAAGCGTGGTGAAACCGTCAAAGGACAAGTCGGAACAGCTGGTATCACGGCTGGTATCGGACAACTCTTCGCTGGTCTGTTCGGTACGGTGGGTCCTGTCGCCATTTCCGGAACGGCTGGGTTCATTGCTTCAACAGATAACACGGACCGCAAAGCGTTCGTCTATGCGAACATCACGTGTCTCTTCCTCAGTATCGTGACACCATTCGTCGGATTGATCGCTAAAATCCCCGTCGCTGTCGGTTATGCGATGGTCGCACCGATCGTTGCCGGAATGGCGATCATCGGCGTCACGGAAGCAGCCCGCGACTTGAATCGTCAAACGGCGATGATCACGGTCGGTCTCCCGGTCCTTGTCGGCATCGGTGCGTTGTTACTACCAAAAGGAGCAACGGCCGATTTACCGCCACTCGTGACGACCCTAATGTCAAACGGTCTCGTCCTCGGAACATTGGTCGCCTTGCTCGCAGAAGGGTTACGCCATATCCGGACGAATGATTAATAAAAAGACGCTTTCTCGATCGAGAAAGCGTCTTTTTTCATGCATCAGCGAATACCACGCATATATTTTTGAAGTTTTGGTGCGAAAGCGAACAAGAGTAATCCGAAGATGACGGCAACGATACCTGTGATACCGAAGTACAAAATCTCTGTGTCATTCGTATAGTATTTAACGATTTGAGCGTTGACCGCTTGACCCGTTGCGTTCGTCAAGAACCACAGACTCATCGTTTGCGCTGAGAAGGCTGCCGGCGCCAATTTTGTTGTTGCCGATAGACCGACTGGTGACAAGAAGAGCTCACCGATGACGACGAGGAAGAAGCTCAGTGCAAGCCAGAGTGGACTAACTGACGTCTCCACACCGAACAGGATACCTGGTAGTGTCATGACGATGAACGAAAGTCCGGCGAACAGAAGACCAAACGAGAACTTTTGCATCGTCGTTGGTTGACGGTCACCGAGTTTGACCCAGAAGCTCGCAAAAACAGGTGCTAATACGATGATGAAGAGCGGATTCAACGATTGGAAGAATGCCGGTTGAATCTCAAATCCTAAGAATGAAAGGTTCGTCCGTTCACTTGCGAAGATGGAGAGGACGTATGAACCTTGTTCTTGGATTGCCCAGAAAATCGCTGCTGCGATGAAGAGCGGAATATACGCAATCAAACGTGAGCGCTCATCATCCGTGATCTTTGGACTACGAAGCATGACTGTGAAGTAAGCGATCGGAATCAAGATCCCGAGAATCGTGACCATTAAAGTAAAACGAGAAATCGTCAACAGTCCTGTCATCGATGAAACGACACCGAGTACCGCAACGACGACGACAACGATTGATGCGATCGTGATGAAGCGTTTTTTCTCGTCCCCTTTTAATGGGTTCAAGACATACGTACCCGCTTGACCAAGGTTTTTCTTTTTCGTCAAGACGAAGACGACAAGTCCTGCGAACATCCCGATGGCAGCGAGTGCGAAACCAGCGTGATATCCACCGCGGTCAGCCACTTCACCGACGACGAGTGGTGAGAGGAATGCCCCAGCGTTGATCCCCATATAGAAGATACTAAAACCAGCATCGCGGCGGTTATCCGTCTTGCTGTACAAATCACCGACGATATTCGATACGTTCGGTTTCAAGAAACCAGTACCGATAACGATAAGTCCCATCGAGATGAAGAGGGCTGTAATGCCTGCTGGTAAAGCAAGGACGATATGCCCTAGCATGATCAAGATACCGCCATAGAAGACGGTGCGTGACGTACCGAGTAAACGGTCGGCTACCCATCCCCCAATGATCCCTGACATGTAGACGAGCGAACCATAAACGGCCATGATTGACGCAGCTGTCGTCTTATCGATACCTAGACCACCGTTGGCAACTGAATCGTACATGTAGAAGATAAGGATGGCACGCATGCCATAGTAGGAGAAACGCTCCCAAAACTCAGTGAAGAAGAGGGTGAACAACCCTTTCGGATTCCCGAAGAATCCTTTTTGCGGAACGGTCTTATAGACCTGATCGCGATCAAACTCTGCCATATGATCGGCTCCTTTCATCAATCCTAAATAAGTGCATAATCCATCATCTTTTCCCGCTTTCCCCAAACGATAAGCGTGACGAAACAGATAGGATACGAATACACTGTTTTGCCTGAATTGTCTCACTTCTTTTTTTATATATGAGACAGCACTTTACCATTCAACCGCAAATCATTTGATGAGTCAAATATTATTTACGTTACAAGAATAACAAAAAGAGCAGTCGACTACTCGACTGCTCAGGATTGCATCTGTTTCGATTCAATGATTGTAATTCCAGGCGGTGCATGTAACGTTTCACGGATCATCGCCGCAGCGACTTGACCAGCTTCGATCGGAGCAATGGCGCTCCGCTTCAACAAGGGGCGTAAGACCGTCGAAATTTTCGCAGCCGCTTGTTCGCCTAAGCGGAATTCATCTCGATCCCCTAGTAACAAGGATGGTCTAAAAATCAATAACGCGTCATATCCGAGTACACGTAATCCGTTTTCCGTGTCCCCTTTTACGCGATTGTAGAAGGTTTTCGCATTCGGATGGGCACCGAGCGCCGAAATCAAGGCAAATCGTGTCGCCCCGAGGTCTAACAATTCACGACCAAGTTCAATCGGATATGTGTAGTCAACCTGACGAAATGCCTCTTGCGATCCTGCTTGTTTGATCGTCGTGCCCAGTGCACAATAGACATGGTCGACGACAGGAAGTTCAATTTCTGTCACACGATCAAAATCAATCACCCATTCTTCCAATTTCGGATGAAAACGGCGCATCGGGCGGCGAACGAGAACATGTACCTCGCTATACGTATCTTCTGCCAACAAACGATCGACGAGTTCTTGTCCGACTAGACCAGATGCTCCTAAAATTGCTGCTCTCATACGTTTCTCCCTCCTTCATGCTGTCGACCAATTGGTACGAAATAGGAACGGTTTCCAGTAATCCTTTCTCCGGCACGTACACCAATCGCACTTGGTCTTCCTCCTAAAATAAAGACACCATACATATACGCGACTTCTCCCTCTTCCTGAAGTGAGTACGTCGGTAATTCTTGATACGCTTGATAAACAGCCGGTTGATCACGAAACGTATGCTGTTCATTCTTTAGCATGATATGTCCTTGTCCATCATGGACCGTCACGGTATCTCCTTCACGCCCGAAGATTGGTTTTTTAACGAATGATCGCTGGCTTGAAATGAATGGATCAGCGGATAAGTACGTCGGTAAAAAGTAACGCGTAATCGTCATATGGTCCGTTTCGCTCAAGTACGGATGATTGGCTTCATGCAACATCCAGATCAATGCAAGAACCGACTTAGCTTGCATTAAAAAGGCAGACGGCGGGTTGATGATTTCGAGTCGACCCGTCTCGACGAGTTGCAGGAGTAATTGTCCTAAATTTCTTCCGTCCTCATCCCGGTCAAGTAAGGCCATCTCGATCGGAAAGGTTTGACGATATAAGATATCGATTCTTTTACCAGCCTCATCGTACAGACCTTCTTCCGGACGAATCTCTAATGCATGAAGTGGACAATAGGTCGCATCACTCCAAAACGACTGCAAATACTCAGCCGTCAATCGATCCTCGATGTGGTCACCATGTGAGGTGAAGACGACATGCGGATGCTGTTTCGTCCGATGTATCGCGGCTTCGATCGCACGACGGACAGTTGCCTTCAGCCATTTGTTTTCCCCATCGTTGACCCGTTCAAAACCTTGTTTTTCCGCTACGACATCATTGACTTCAAATACTTCTTTAATGAAAGTCGGCGTATCCGCGTTCCATTCCATGAGTGAGATACGATCTGCCGTCGCAATGAAATCAAAGCGTCCGATGACGGTCAACGGTCGCATCGTCTCGAGTCGCAAAAAAGCGAGACTTTCAACTGGAAAGCCCAGCTCGAGCAGTGCCTCATCATCCATCGATCGAAGAATCGGAAGTACTTTTTCAAATATCTTGTAAACTTCTTGCGCCGCGATATGCAGTTGGTCGATTCGTTCGTCCGAGATGGGCATGATTTCCGTCACAGCGTACGGTTCCCCGTCTAGCACATCCCAAAAACGATCGATGTCTCCGTAAAAGGTTTGTCGTCTATTCATCCGCCGAAAAAGCCGGAAGATGAGCCTGTTCCGAATCCCTTTGTCTTCGTGTTATAACTCTTTACTTCTTTTGATTTCGGCGTATACCCTTTTGTTCGCATCGCACTATGCATCAAGGCACGTGATGCGAAATAACTACCGCCCCAGTAATAGTATCCTGAATGGGTTGATGAACTATCATCACAGTACCAAACGCCTTCATCATTATCATACTCATAGTCATCACAATCCGGATCATCTGGTCGTTCCGCTCGTGCATCATCCGATCCACACCCACTCAGTGTCGTTCCGATCAACAGTGTTGCAGCTAGTGTCGCTTGTTTCATCCAATTCACCGTCTCAGTCCCCTTTCCTTTTACTCTCGTTATGGATAGTATACGCTTTTTTGGAGAGAAAAGTTTCTTTGTTCTGTCGGAACTTTTTTTCCTTCAATGTGGTAATAGTATCTATAGAACGAAAAGGAGGATTTACGCATGTCACTTGCCTACTACGTTGAAGAAAATGGTGAATTCCATCCGATCTATCAATATGATCGTTATGCGATCGAACCGGAAGAGATCATTGCCCACCAACTCTGCGAATTTCATATCATCGAAGGACATCAATACGAGCTTCGTTCCAATGAGATGGCAGGTGAATATGATCAATTGATCGTCGACCACATTAAAGCATCACCACGTGCGACAGAAGAACGCGTTTATCCACCGCATCAAATTCATATCGAGTTCAGACAGTATTTATCTGACAGCGCGCAACCGCTCTTAAAGACATCAACGGTTCCGAATCACGTCCAAGCGATGCGTTTTTTGATCAAGGACAAGATCGAAGTCGAAGGACACGGTGTGTTTGAGCGTGACAGCTGTGAAATCGATATCGACCGGAATTGTTACGTCGTCTATCTTGCCGATACACTTTGAGATGTAAAATCAGGTCTCTTCATTTCCAAGAGACGTTTTTTTTGGCATACTAGAAAGTAAGAACGAATCAATCGAGGTGAACGAACATGAGTGAACAACCAAAAAAACTATCATTGCAAGAGGCAATGATTGAACGCTTGAAAGCAAAAAAACAAGCGCAAACAAAACGTCCGACTGGCTTACAAGGAACACAAACGAAACAATTGACGAGCCAACAGACGAAAAAAGCAAACAACCAGAAAAAACGGACAGGCGTCTAAGTCACAGGAATTCATGAAATAAGGAGTAATTATGAGTATTTTAACGGTATCTAACTTAAGTCACGGATTCGGTGACCGCGCCATTTTCGAAAATGTCTCCTTCCGCCTGTTAAAAGGCGAGCACATCGGTCTCGTCGGTGCGAACGGTGAAGGAAAATCGACGTTCATGAACATCATTACGTCGCAACTTGAGCCGGATGAAGGAAAAGTCGAATGGGCGAAGCATGTACGCGTTGGTTATTTGGATCAGCACGCTGTCCTTGAAAAAGGATTAACCATCCGCGATGCACTTAAAGGTGCATTCCAGTACATGTTCGACATCGAACAGGAAATCAATGATTTGTACGGTAAAATGGGCGAAGTCGAGCCAGAGGAACTGGAAAAAATGCTCGAAGAAGTCGGCGTCTTGCAGGACATTCTGACGAATAACGACTTCTATACGATCGATGCAAAAGTCGAAGAAATCGCGCGCGGTCTTGGGCTCGATGAGATCGGACTCGACCGGGATGTACAAGAGCTCAGTGGTGGACAGCGGACGAAAATCCTGCTCGCCAAACTCCTTCTTGAAAAACCGGACATTCTCTTACTTGATGAGCCGACCAACTATCTCGATGTCCAGCATATCGAATGGTTGAAACGCTACTTGAATGAATATGAGAATGCGTTCATCTTGATTTCGCACGACATTCCATTCCTCAATAGCGTCATCAACTTGATTTATCATATGGAAAATCAAGAATTGAATCGTTATGTCGGTGATTACGACAACTTCGTTACGATCCATGAAGCGAAGAAAAAGCAACTCGAGTCTGCGTTCAAGCGTCAACAGCAGGAAATCTCTGAGTTGAAGGACTTCGTTGCCCGGAACAAGGCACGTGTCTCGACACGGAACATGGCGATGTCACGTCAGAAGAAGCTCGATAAGATGGATGTCATCGAACTTGCGCAAGAGCGTCCAAAACCAGAGTTCCACTTCCTCCAAGCACGGACACCAAGTAAATTGATGTTCGAAGCAAAAGGTCTCGTCATCGGATACGATGAGCCACTTTCGCGCCCTCTTGATCTGACGATCGAACGTGGGCAGAAGATTGCGTTGCACGGTGCGAACGGAATCGGGAAATCGACGTTGCTCAAGAGTTTGCTCGGTGAAATTCCAGCTGTCTCGGGTGTCGTTGAGCGAGGCGAGAACTTGCATATCGGGTACTTCGAACAAGAAGTTAAAGAGAAGAACTCGAATACGTGTATCGAAGAGATTTGGAATACGTTCCCGTCTCTGACACAACAACAAGTCCGTGCTATGCTCGCGAAGTGTGGTTTGATGACGAAACACATCGAATCGAAAATCGAAGTGCTCAGCGGTGGGGAAAAAGCGAAAGTCCGTCTTTGTAAATTGATGAATACGGAATCGAACATCCTCGTACTCGATGAGCCGACGAACCACTTGGACGTCGAAGCCAAAGAAGAATTAAAACGTGCGTTACAAGAGTACAAAGGAACAGTCCTGTTGATCTCACACGAACCAGAATTCTATGAAGCTGTTGCGACAGACTTATGGAACTGTGAATCATGGACGACAAAAGTATTCTAAGCTACATCATACAAAAGATGGGATGCCCAGAAGGGTATCCCATCTTTTTAGTTCATACACTTAATCATTGCATGATCGTGCATCTTCACGCACACTAAGACTTAGAAAATGATTATGAAGGAGCGTGTTTTTTTGGAAACGATCACGAAAAAGGCAACACTATCCTATCTCCATGTTCCAAGCGGTGGTTCAGAACAGTTGATTGCCCGTCTCTATTCACCTGAACATACAGCGGATGCTCCACTGATTGTACTCTTCCACGGATTTCCCGGGAAACAGTTGAACATGGACTGGGCAGTTCAACTTCAAAGTGCAGGGTACCATGTACTCGTCACGTCGTATCGTGGAACGATCGGTAGTCCTGGAACCTTTCGATTCCAACATGTTTTGGAAGATGCGACCGCGACACTACAGCACGTCTGCTCAGAGCCTTTCACTGCCGAACATGGCATCAAGGCGGATCAGATTACCGTCGTTGGTCATAGCATGGGTGGATTCGCCGGTCTACATGCTTTTGCTGAGACACCGAAAGTTGCACATTATGTCGGGATCTCTCCGTTTAATTTTGGTCTCGTCGGTCAGCTCGTCCTCGAACACCCGGAATACGAAGCTGCGCTACACGGTGTACTCGAACGAGGAGCTGGTTTCCTAAATGGTGCCGTTGCTGACGCGTTACTCGATGAGTTAAAGCACCATCATACGACTTGGAACTTACTGACGCTAAAAGAACGTCTAGCCGATCGCTCGATGTTGCTTATGACGTCAGAACGGGACGAAACTTCGATCAAAGCACTCCATCATGACTTATTGCTATCCGGCAGTCCGTTCGAGGAAGCGATCGTCGATAGTGATCACAACTATATCGAGAATCGGGACGCTGCCTTTAACGAATGGACAGCTTGGCTCGCCCGACAATGAAAAGAGCGCTCAGCGTACGACTGAGCGCTCTTTTGCTGAAGTTCGAGTCCGTTGCACAGGACGGATCCGCATCCGGTATAGGACGAGCGTAAACATCGTCAGTGTTGAGACAGCGTACCAGATCGTCGTAAACAGGGTTCCGGTATCCGTACCGATGAATAGACCGTGTGCCGTCATTAATAGCCAAGCAGGTAAGACGAGCCAGTGTGTCAATTTCCAAAGCGTCTTGCCTAGCGTCTCCTTCAAGAAATCCGAAGTCACGAGAACGAACCCGAATAAGTAGAGACTGATCGTTCCTAGCGCATTCCAGAGTGGTTCATAAGAAGCTTGGCCCGGAATCAGGACCTCAAAGATTGTCAGTGGTGCGTATGAATCGACGATGATGAGCGTCGCATGAAGGACGATTGCGAGCAAACCTGCCCAGCCACTATATAAGTGCACGTGATGCAGTCGTGCTTTTTGTTTTTTGAGTGCCGGGTAGGAACCGAGCAATCCCGCTAAGACAGAAATCGTCATGAAGAAGTGCCCACTTAATCCACTCAATCGAATCATCGTCCATGTCGAGAACAACCATTTCATCCAGTCCATATCTCACTCACTCCCTTCTGTTCACTTCGCCATTCCCCAGCAGTATCCAAGATCAATAATCGTCCTTTTGGAAACCAACGAAACAGCTTTTCTTGACGTTCTGCCTCTGTCATCTGAAAGGCAAGCTTCGTCATGACTTCGGCTTCATAGAGTTGTGGCGCAGATGCCGTCACTTGAAGAATCGGACTTCTCGTCGGACGTCCTGTTCGTCCATCTAACAAATGATGATGCGTCTGTCCGTCCGTCTTCCACGATCGATAGACACGGTTCGATGTCGCAATCGCACCTTGTCGTAATTGCATGTCAGCGACGCGTTGTTCGGTCTCGGGATGCGTGATCGTGATATTCCATGGTTCCTCCTCGGACCAGACGATGACGTCACCTCCCGCTTCAATCAATCCACGACTCCAGCTTTTTCGTAGTCGTTGCGCTGCAATCATCGCGGCAGCTCCTTTTCCGATGCCACCTAGGTCGATAAAACCGCCTCCGACTCGAGTCACGTCACATCCTTCAATGATGAATGGAGCGATTTCTGGTGGAGCAACCTCTTCATAAGCGACAGCTTGTGTGAAGGGAAATGATTGCCGATAGCCATTGGCTTGTTGTTGCGCCAGCAGGAACGGGGAAAAATAACGTTCGGTCTGCTCGAAATATCGTGTGGCGCGGGCAAGCAAGCGGGCTAACGGTAAGGACACCGATAACGTGTCGCCGATCCGTAAGCGATTCAATCGACTGACTTCACTTTGCTCATCAAAGCGTGACCACTGCCGATCCACATAATGAAAGAATCGGACAAGTTCCTCCCATTCTGCTTCATCGATCGGCTGATCCGTCACGAATCGCACCTGATTATGCATCGCATACAATTGTCGCTCCATCTTCCTCCTCCTTACCTCGAATGGCTAGACTGACCGTCACTCGATCCACCGGGTTGACTGAAGCCAGATGATTCATCACCTTGCCATTGATCATCATCGTCTTCTTCGTAATATCCATCATCCCCTTCGTATTCGCCTTCATCATCGCTATATTGATTCCCTTGAGATGGTAATGTCGTATCGTTCGAATACGTATCGCCTGTCGAAACAGGTGTCGTCGAGGAATCGTTCGAACTAACACTCAACTGACCAATGGCAAGTCCGATGAAGACGGAACTACTAAGCCCGACGAGCCATTTCGCAAATGGTTTGGGTTTCATCTGTTTCCTCTCCCTTCTTGTTACGTCTACTGTATCGAAAAAAACTGACAACTAACTGACGGCAACTATGGGATAATGAGAAAAAAAGAGGAGCGATGTGCATGCGCGTTTTGGTAGCAGAAGATGATCAGCGTCTTGCAAAGATGTTACGCCTCCATTTGGAGCGGGCAGGATATCAGGTAGATGTTGCGCAGGATGGAGTGGAAGCGCTCCTCCAATGTCAGACGTATCGCTATGACTTACTCGTTCTCGATTGGATGATGCCTCGCAAGAGCGGAGTCGAAGTCGCCGCTACCTTACGGAAAGAACAGTTTGAAGGCGGCATCTTGATGCTGACTGCTCGCGATACGGAAATCGATCTCGTTCATGGTCTCGATAGTGGAGCCGATGACTATCTCGTTAAACCGTTTCAATCGAATGAATTACTGGCACGTTTGCGCGCGCTCAGTCGTCGTCAACAAAAGGCATTCGTGTCAACGGTCTCTTTCAATGGACTAGTCCTCGATCTGTCCTCACAAACGATTTCCTACAAACATCATCCGATTGATTTAACACGACGTGAATTTGAATTCCTTTCTTTGCTCTTAAGACGACCTGAACAGGTGATGAGTCGTGAATTAATCATCGAAGTCGTATGGGGGATCGGAGCGGATATTACGGATAACGCGCTCGATGCGCTCGTCCGACTCGTTCGGAAAAAATTAGATGCGGTCGGAGCTCCTAATTTGATCCGGACAGTTCGCGGATTCGGTTATCGTTTAGGTGATCCGCATGCTTGAATCGATTCGAAAACGACTAACCTTGTTATTCAGTGGTTCGTTTTTTCTTGTACTAGTCCTCATCCTGATCGGAGTGTATGTCACAAACGCCCAATTGCTGAATCGGATGGAATTGAATCAATTGAAGGGCGTATCTGATCGAGATATCTTCGAACGGATCGAGCATGGGGAAGATCAATTCATTCGAAATCCGATCTACTTCCAGTTACTCGATGGTTCAGGAAACGAACGCTATGAAAGTCTGCCGCCAGACGTCGAGTCTAAAACACTACGCCGTTTTTTAAGCTCGAATGATACGACGAAACAAGTGGAATGGGATGATCGACACTTCTTGCTGTATCAACGGAGTACCGAAGAAGGACGACTACTACTGATGAAGGACATCTCTCCGACCGAAGACACCTTACAGCGATTGATTGCCGTTCTGGCGGGGATCGCGGTGCTCGCAACGATTGTCCTGACGCTAGTCGGATACATTCTTGCTGGTCGAGCCGTCATTCCGGTGCAACAAGCATTCGATCGCCAACGTCGTTTTACGTCCGATGCTTCACATGAACTACGGACACCTCTGACAATCGTCTATAGCGGGATTGAATTGCTAGAAGCGGAATCACTTTCGAATGAAGGACGCACGATTCTAGAGGATATCAAAGCAGAAACGGCAGGGATGCAGTATTTAGTCTCTGATTTACTATTGCTTGCGCGAGAAGGACAACCTTCACCGAAACAGGAAGTTGACCTTAGTTCACTCGTTCAAAAGACCGTCGAACGTTTTCAGCATGCCTACTCGGATCGCGTCATTCACGCCTCGATAATGCCTGACTTACGCATGAAAGGGGATGCCCATCAATTGAACCGCTTATTGACGGTCTTTCTTGAAAATGCTCTTGTCTACAGCGATGAAGCCATTGATGTCTCCCTCGAAGAAACTGCTACAGAACGCCAGTTGACGATACAGGACCGTGGAATCGGTATCGCTTCCAATCAACAAACTAAAATATTCGAGCGTTTTTACCGGGGTGACCATTCGCGTCACGGAACAGGAACCGGTCTTGGGCTATCGATTGCTCAATCCATTGCGGAGCAACATGGTGGAACGATTTCCATTGATTCCACATTAGGTGAAGGCACACGGTTCATCATTCATTTCCCCACTCTTTAAAACGGTGTCAGTTAACTGTCAGATAAGCAGAGTAAAGTGAAATTATGCTTTACCATACTTATCCAAGGAGGTCTTTGATATGTTGGGGAACGTACCGCTTCATCCACTTCTTGTTCATGCACCGATTGCACTTTTATTATTTGCGACGATCTTATTACTCGTCAGTCTGAAGTGGACGCAATTCAAACTGTTTGCCCTTTTTACGTTAGTCGTCGGTCTGATTTCCGGAGTCGTCGCCTATTTGTCTGGAGACGGAGCAGAAGAGTATGCGGAAGCGAACTTAAGCAGTGTTACTCATGCTGCTATCGAAAATCATGAACATTTCGCGTCGTTCAGTCTTCTTGCCTTTGGTGTCTCGCTGTTATTTCTGTTATTGGGTTACCGCTCAAACAAAAAAATGTTTTTGTTACTTAGTTTCGTTGTTGCGATCGTCGGTAGCGGGTTGCTTGCTTATACCGGTCATCTCGGTGGTCAGATGGTCTACGCCAAATAAAAACAAGAGCCGGTCTATTTTCTCTTTTTATGAGAGAAGTACACCGGCTCTTTTATCTTGTTTCTGTTTATTTACGATGTGCACGTCCCGGGCGACGGTTATTCGAACGACGTGTGTTTCCACGTCCTTCTGTCGTCTTCCGTGATCCTTTGCTTTGGTCGTGCTGTGCGCGAATCGCTTCTTCAGATAATTCGACGACGATTGGCGTGACCGAGATATTCAATTCCCGCTCCATATCACGGAACGTCCGACCATCTTTTGGTGTCACGATCGAAACAGCAATTCCGTCGTTCCCGGCACGTCCTGTCCGACCGATCCGGTGAACATAACTTTCCGCATCGTCCGGTAAATCGTAGTTGAAGACGTGTGTCACACCTGTCACATCGAGTCCACGCGAAGCGACGTCTGTTGCGATCAGGAATTGTGTTTTTCCTTGATAGAACTTCGCCATCGCCTTTTCTCGTTTCCCTTGCGTCAACCCACCATGCAATTCATCCGTCGGATACCCTTGCATCTGCATTTCTTCATTCAATTTACTGACGCGACGTTGCGTACGGCAGAAAATGATTGCTGCGTACGGACGCATCTCGTCAAGCATCGTCCGCAGTGTCGCCTGTTTGCGACGATCCGTTGTTTCGACGACGAACTGCTCAATCGCTTCAACAGTGATGCTTTCCGCTTCCACCTGTACTTCGACCGGGTTACGCAAATACGTTTTTGCGAGTTCCTCTACCTTCGGTGGCATCGTTGCGGATAACATGACGAATTGACGATCAACCGGTGCTGCTTCAATGATGTCTTCGATTTCTGGCAAGAAACCGATTTGCAGCATTTGATCTGCTTCATCTAAGACAAGCGTCCGTAATTCACTTAAATCAAGTGTGCCGCGACCGACATGGTCAAGAATCCGTCCTGGTGTCCCGATGATGATTTGTGGCATCCGACCGAGTCGTTGAATTTGTTTAAAGACGTCTTGTCCACCGTATACAGCGAGTGCACGATACTGTTCCATGTTCCGAATCAGTTTATGCGTCTCATCGGCAATTTGACGCGCAAGTTCACGTGTTGGTGCAACAATCAATGCTTGAACCGTTTGTGATTCGACATCGATTTGCTCAAGGATTGGTAAGAGAAACGCTAACGTTTTTCCTGTTCCCGTTTGCGCCTGCCCAATCAAGTCACGTCCGTCGAGTAATGACGGAATCGCTTGTTCTTGAATCGGTGTTGGCTCCTTGATGCCTTGTTTTTGTAATTTTTTTATCCACAGATCGCTGATGTGTAATGTTTCAAATGTTGACATGATATATCCTCCTAAAAATTATCCACAGAAAAAAAGCTGTGGATAACCTGCTTCGCATAGACAAAAACAGTTATCCACAGCCGTGCTCTATTCAGTATACACAATTTACGCGTTTGTTGCTTCCTGTTTTAGCTTCCAGTCGAGCACGAATGTACCAAACGGGATGAATGATGCGATGAACGCAATCCCAGCCTTGATAATCGACCAATCGTATTTGAATTTCACGACCGCGAGCCAGAGTGCATACATGACGAACAAGACACCATGAAGTGCGCCAACGACCGAAACAGCTTGCGGAATATCCGCCATATACTTTAACGGCATCGCAATCAACAGTAAAACTAAAAACGAGATTCCTTCTAGTATCGCAATCATTCGGAATTGCCCAAGCGTAGTTCTTAACATCCCGTCACTCCTTTTTCTTGATTCCTGTTCTTAGTATACGGGATGGACGATCCTTCTGTGACCTGTGTCACAGGATTGTCAGATTTCGAGTGGACGTAATCGTGCTTCGATGGCAGCTCGCTTTGGTTCAAGAAACGGTGGTAACGCAAGCGTCTCTCCTAATGTTTCAACGGACTCATCCGTCGCGAACCCTGGTGTGTCTGTTGAAAGCTCAAACAAGATATGGTTCGGTTCCCGGAAGTAAAGAGCTTGGAAATAGTGACGATCGACTTTACCGGAGTTCGGTAAGTGATAAGAATTCAAGCGTTCGACCCACTTTTCATATTCATCACTGTTCGGCACTCGGAACGCGACGTGATGCACACCACCACGACCGAGACGTTCTCGGTCGAGATCTGGACGTGCCTCAATATGAACCTCTGCTCCGATACCACCTTCTCCAGTTGCATAGACTTCAATCGGTTCAAAGTCACCTGCTAAAGATGGATAAGAACCTACTTTTCGGAATCCCATGACTTCCGTCAGAACACGAATCGTCAACGTCGGATCGTTGACCGTTAATGTGACAGCTCCCAGTCCAACAATGGCATGCTCCGATGGAATCTCTTCTTGCGGCCATGGTACACCACCTGCGACACCTGCCTCACCATCTTCCGCGACGAGAATCAAGCGTGTTCCTTCCTGATCACGAAAGGCTAGTGTTTGGCGCCCTGCTCGCTCGACGATTTCATCGTGATCCACACCTTTCGCTTCAAAACGTCGTTTCCAAAAATGAAGTGCAGCCGTTGTTTTGACACGAAGCGATGTCGAAGAGATACTCGATGCCCCCGGTACACCCGTTCCAAGATGCGGAATATCAAAAAACGTCAAGTCCGTTCCTGGATTCCCTTCCGCATCTCCATAAAACAGATGATACGATGTCGTGTCATCTTGATTGACCGTCTTTTTGATCAGACGCATGCCAAGTATTTGTGTGTAGAATTGATAATTGCGTTCCGCCATGCCTGTTAAGATCGATACATGATGAATTCCGAGTAATTCCATCTTCCTCACTCCTTGTCAATGATTTGGTAATTGGAGTATATCTCACATTTATCTTGAATTCAAGATATTAGTCTAATAAAAAACCGCCCCTCCGAAAAGGGACGATTGAATAGTTGAAATTAAAGTTTTACGACGTTAGCAGCTTGTGCTCCACGTGCGCCTTCAGTGATTTCGAACTCAACTTCTTGACCTTCGTCAAGAGTTTTGAAGCCTTCACCAGTGATTGCTGAGAAATGTACGAATACGTCTTCTCCGCCTTCAACTTCGATGAAACCGAAACCTTTTTCTGCGTTAAACCATTTTACTTTACCTGTGTTCATGGGAACAACCTCCAAAAATAAATTACTTAATACATATGCTGGGCATATGAAAAGAATTCATTATTGTCCCGAAATACATGGAGCAACGAAAAGATTGTTCGTGACACGATGTGAATCCGTAATGACAATAACAATATTAAGCTAACGTAAGTATAGAATGGATGCGCTTTAAAAGTCAAGTTGTCAGACCAATGTTTTTTCCAATTGATTCCACTTCTTCTACATAACTAAAATAAAAAACAGGTTCAGCCGAAACTGAACCTGTTCTTCTGTTTTTAACGGTGGATCCAGACTGCTCCAGCAGAGTTGTCTTTCGCTTCACCGATGACTTGAATCTTCAGCCCGTTGTTCGGAAGCAATTTCCCTGCGTCCGGAATCAACTGGTTGATGTACGATTTCGAATCATCAAACTTCGTCACACCTGGGAGACCTTTGTAGTCATAGAGTCCACGTGATGGCGAATCGATGAGCCATGCAGGTGCTTTATCATAACTGAAAGCAGCATCTGCGATCTGGTAACGTGTGCTTCCTGTCGTAACCGGCTTACCGTTGAGTGTTCCAACGATTGCTTCAGGATGTGAGTCGACGACTCCGAGGAATCCTTCACCTGGGTGTACGCCAACCCAGTTATCGTTGAAGCTTGAATCGCCATACCAGACGACAAGACCTGTGTTGTACTTAACGCCTCGTGCATGCTCGAGTGCTTTATCCGAGCCTGCATAGTTACGCCATTCGAGGTAGTACGCGTTATCGGCATAAGAGAAACCGTCTGAAGCAACGAAACCATCTAGAGTGAACTTAGGAGTACCCTCTGCATCATCTTCAAAGACGACTTTACCGTCAACTGTCAACTTCGCGTTATCAAGTGCAAATCCGTCTAGTGCAAGTCCACCATCTGTCACGTATTCAAATTTCAACGTGACTTTTTTACCCGCAAATTCGCTCAGGTCATATGATTTATCGACCCATGCTCCTTTTGTTGATTCAGCACGCTGATCACCATCTGTATCTTGATCCCCGATTTTATCGATGACTTTCGATTGACCGTCAGCAGTAGCTGTGACTGTCAAGTAATCGTAATCAAATTCAACATCGTAAAAGGCTTTGAAGTCGAACTTCGCTTCTTTTGCATTCGTCAAATCGAACTCTGGTGAAGTCATCGACGTATGAAGATCATCACCTTTCGTACTGTAGTAATACTTCTTACCGTAAGCCGGCGTGATACCTTTCACTGGTTTTTTCGGTAGATTTACTTTGATGATTCCTGGATTTTTTGATTTCGTTACACTCTGGTCGAGGTACGATGCCGTTCCTGCCTTAGTGAGTGAATCAAAATCAATCTGTTGGATGTTCGCCCAGTTTCCACCCATCACGTTTTGGAAGAACTCTTTGTTTTGTGGCGAGAAACTTGTTGGTTCTGTTCCAGCAACTTTACCATTCCAGCTACCACCACTCATGATAGACCAAGATGCAACTGGTTCACCTTGACCTGTGTACTGTGTATCGTACTCATCAGGAAGTCCAAGATCATGACCAAATTCGTGCGCGAAGACGCCGACTGCGCCATCTTCTGGTTGAACTGTGTAATCATAAGCAGCCATTTTTCCGCCCCAGTAATTGACGCTTGCCGTCGTATCCGCTACAGGATACACGCTACCAAGTGTCCAGCGGTGTGACCAGATCGCGTCGTCACCGAGCTTACCGCCGCCTGCTTCTTGTCCTGTACCAGCATGAATGATCATCAAGTGATCGACGAGACCATCTGGCTCATTCAAGTCGCCATCGCCGTCCATATCGTACTGGTCGAACTTATCGTAATCTGCTAAGTTAATGCCAGCTTTAACAGCTGCATTCAAGGAATCCTTGACGAGACCACGTGGTCCTTTTGCGCCAGGCAAGTTATCGTTTCCACCTGCAGGATTATCCGAACCATAATCTTTTGCTGTTCCAGGAACAGTCAACCAATTGGACACCGTACCATCTACCGAGTAACTACCACCTGATTGTTCTTCATAGAACTGTTTGAACGTTTTTACTTTGTCTCCGTTGAAAAGTTCGAACTCTTGATCACCAAACATTAAATCTTGATAATGTTTTTGGTTGAAGTCATCTGAATACATATATCCAGGCTCTTGAACGACGTTGTTGTGCTTGAAGTCGCTGTACTCGACGAGAAGGACGAGGACTTTGTCCGTCCGTGTCGCACCGTTATAGGCTGCCTGTTTTGCTTTATCCACTTTGACGAAGCCATTCGGATTACCTTTTTTGTAGTTGTCGTGTTTTTTCTTTAATTGTTTAGCAAGTTGTTCCTTTTGTTTTGTTAAGAAGTCTTTTGTTTTCTTATCAAACGCGGCTTCTTTACTTGATTCATGATCGTGGTCATGATCGACGTCCGGTTTTCCGTTCGCCTTTTTGTCCAGATACTTTTGAACGGCTTTTTGTTTTGCTTCTGCTGAAGCTGCTTTTGAGATGACCCCACGTTTTTCAAGCACTTTTGCTAATCGATCCTGATCGACCGTGTTCAAATCCATCGGTGCACCAGGTGCTACTTTTTCTGCTGCTTGTACGGACGTTACCTGCCCACCAGGTAAGACCGGACCAACAGCAAATGCAGCTGCCGTAATTCCAGATAGAACGGCTAGGCTAAGCTGTTTCTTTTTTCCCACGTGAATTGACCCCCTATGTATTAGTGAAAAGCATCTGATTACTATACTTTTCTGAATATTCAAATCATAGATTATTTTATTTCGTTAATCAATTGCTTTTAAGACAATTAGTGCTTTGTAACCATACCTATTTTTGGGGATTATTTTCAAAAGATTTTCAAAGGATTCTTTCACCTCTTTTTCAAAAAAATACGTTCTTATTATTTTAGAAAACGGTACGCTGAAAGCACTCTAATTCACTTAAGGGAGGATACAATGAGCGCTTTACAACGTTTTGAACGTCACTTACTAAGGAACTATCTAATCGGTTCATTCGTCGCTGTCTTCGGCGTTGGATGTCTGTTTATTTTTGAGACCCTCACCTTCACTAGAACCGAACAATTGATGTTGATGGGGCTCATGGCCGTATCTGTCAGTCTGATGTTTTTACTCGAATACACAGTCTATTCGCGACATATTCACCCTTTACGTCGTTTCTTCCAAAACGATATTCCGTCTCTCGTCTCGTTTCAGGAGGCTTATCAAACGGTACATCGTTTTCCGGTACTGACTGTCCAGCGCATCATGGGACCTCATTTTTTAGGACTTTCTGTTCCCGCTTCACTTCTGACAGCACTAGCGATCTCTCAAGGATGGTTACAGATGCCGTACTATTTGATTGGTCTTGCTTGTTTTGGTGCGGTCCTCGTCGCCATTCTGCATGCGCTGATTGAGTTTTTTCTAACCTATCGTGTCACGGAGCACATGCTTCTGACGTTAGAGAAGTATGCTTTTGAACATGGATTTGATTTTCCTAAAAAAACGACAGTTGTCACGCTAAGACAAAAAATGCTCATCAGCATACTCATCATCGGTGTTTTCCCGATCATGCTGTTCGTTCTCGCCTCAGCTGTCCAGTTAACGGAAAATGAGAGCCTTCGCTCTTACTGGAGTTGGGCGACACTTATTTTAATCGTCATCTTATCCGTTGCGACGTTTTGTAGTCTTCTTCTCTATGAAAACATCCGTAAACCAATCGCTACCCTGCAACAAGGGATTCAAGATGTCGAAAGCAATCGACTCGTCTCATTACCGAATCCATATTCAGACGAGTTCTCCCATCTCGTTTCTGGTTTTAACTTGATGATGGAAGGTATTAAAAAGCGTGATGCGGAAAACGAACAGTTACTTGATAGTTTGTTTACCTTGTTTGCTGCGACACTAGATGCCCGTGATCCTTACACAGCCGGTCATTCCGTTCGTGTCGCTGCCTATTCAGTCGAAATCGCTACCGCTGCCAATCTACCGAACGAACAAATCGAACTGTTACGTAAATCCGCGCTGTTACATGACATCGGAAAAATTGGGATTCGAGACGATGTGTTATTGAAAGAAGGACGTCTCACAGACGAAGAATTTCAGATCATTCAGCAACATCCAGTCATCGGTGTGCACATTCTATCGCAAGTTCAGCTACCAAAGACGTTACAACCGATTCTTCCTGGGGTAAAGTACCATCACGAACGCTATGACGGAAAGGGGTATCCGGAAGGTCTCGTAGGAGAGGACATTCCACTCTTCGGTCGAATCATGGCGATTGCTGACGCCTATGATGCGATGACATCCGACCGTCCTTATCGTAAGGGAATGTCCGCAGAAAAAGCCTTGTCGATTTTAGAAGAAGGTATGGGTACACAATGGGACGCCACCTTTACGCGTCTATTTCTAGATTTGAAGCGTTCGCCCGTCGAGGACGTGTCATAAGAAGGAAGGGAGTTTCTGATGCATCCAAAAATCGTTGAACGCCATGAATTTTATTTTGTGGGACTTGGACTGACGTGTGAAGAGAACGAGTTGCATACATTGATGCCGGAACTCTGGCGTGAATTTTCAAGACGTTCGCATGAGATCCCTGCAAAGCTGGACAGCTATCCGCTCGATATCTCGCTCGAACGAAACGGAACCAAATATTCGCAATGTGTCGGGTATCCCGTCTCGTCGCTTGAACAGATTCCTAAAGGTATGAAAGGGCATCGGATTCCTGCTGCGCGTTATGTCTTCTGGAAGCACGAAGGACCGGATATCGAAATTTGGAAATCGTTCGAGAAAATCCAACGCTTCGCTTCAAAACAAGGAATTGAGCTTGACCCACATGATTTTAAAATTGATGAGACCCGAGATGACGTCCACCATCTCTACCAACGCATTCGCTGAACCATTCTCTTGAATGGTTCTTTTTTCGTCTTGAAATATCTTTTACACTTAATAATTCAGTCCAGGTACTACGGACTATATTCAGAAAATTCTATTTAATTCGAATGACTTATTCTCGCTTCTCTGATTCTTTGGCATAGTTAGACTCAACCCATACAAGGAGGCGATTTATTTTGAAAAAGTTTCTCGCTACATCGCTTGTCGCAAGTGTACTTGTCGTTCCTACGGTAGTAGGTGCAGAAGGTCTTCAGTCTGGTAAGCTCACGAAAGCTTCGTCAGAACCAGCTGCAACGATCGTTAAAGATTTCGTGAACAAAAAGGGTGACTTTGCTGTTCAGAACGTCGAAAAAGACGGATCTTCACAGATCGTACGTCTCCAACAAGAAGTGGATGGCGTCCCTGTCTTTGGTAGTGTCGTCGTCGGGAACGTCGCGAAAGACGGTACTTTGAAAGCAGTCGTAAACGATGCAATCAACGTCAAAGGAAAACCAGGTCTCGCGAAAAAAGCAACGCTCTCTGAAAAGAAAGCCATCAAACTTTATCAAAAAGCAATCAAGGCTTCTAAATTCGAAGTCGCTCCAAAAGCAGAACTCGTCATCTATCCAGTAAAAGATGATGCTGTCTATGCATACAAAGTCACATCGACAGTCCTCGCTGGCAAAGAGCCATCACGTTGGACATACTTCATCGATGCGAACTCAGGTAAAGTACTTAACAAATTCGACCAACTCGCTCATGCAACAGGTACGACTGTACTTGGCACAAGCGCAACGTTCAACACGACGTTGAGTGCTGGGAAATACTATCTTCAAGATACAACGCGTGGAAAAGGTGTCTACACATACGACGCGAAAAACCGGACATCACTCCCGGGAACACTCTGGGCAGATGCAGATAACGTCTTCAACGCGACATATGACCGCGCTGCTGTCAGTGCACACGTCAACGCTGCAAAAACATATGACTTCTATAAAAACACATATGGTCGTAACAGTTACGACAACGCTGGTGCACGCTTGAACTCAACGGTCCACTATTCAACGAACTACAACAACGCATTCTGGGATGGCACGAAGATGGTCTATGGTGACGGAGATGGCACGACATTCGTCGCACTTTCAGGCGCACTTGACGTCGTCGCTCACGAATTGACACACGCTGTCACAGAATACACAGCTGGTCTCGTGTACCAAAACGAATCTGGTGCGATCAACGAAGCCGTCTCAGATATCATGGGTACAGTAGCTGAGTATACAGTCGGATCGAACTTTGACTGGCTCGTAGGAGAAGACATCTACACACCAGGAGTCAGCGGTGACGCACTCCGTTCGATGTCGAACCCAGCTGCTTACGGTGATCCAGATCACTACTCTAAACGTTACACAGGTACGCAAGATAACGGTGGTGTCCACATCAACTCTGGTATCATCAACAAAGCTGCTTACCTCCTCGGTAACGGCGGAACGTTCTACAACGTATCTGTCACAGGAATCGGTGTACCGAAACTCGGTGCGATCTACTACCGTGCCCTCAACGTGTACTTGACTCCAAATTCGAACTTCAGCTCACTCCGTGCAGCAGTCGTTCAATCGGCGAAAGACCTTTACGGTTCAACAAGTGCAGAAGCAACAGCTGCAGCGAAATCATTTGATGCAGTAGGCGTATACTAAGAAAATCTCCTCCCAAAGGATTTTCATATTTCCTCCCGAGTGTCGGACTCGGGAGGTTTTTTTGTGCAAAAAAAAGACGAACTCGCTTCAAGCGAATTCGCCGTTCATTCATTCTTGTCCAGGATCACGCGCAAGACGTAGACGCATCTTTCCGTTGTCCGGGAACACTTTTAGTTGTAAGGATTCTCCCTCGTACCACGTACCATAGCTCGTATCGACGACGGGTTCACCCAGTGTCGATAATCCACCAGTCGAAGCATTCGTCCAGTCAATCGCTTCAATGATTCCATCCGAGACGACAAGCAGATATCCAGCATTCGAGAAGTAATACGTATTGACGGCATCCTGTTGTGTATTACCAACAGCACCATACTTCGCTTCGAATTCAGCAATCGGTTTTCCGAGATACTGCTCCGGCTTGTCAATCGGTTGATTAGCGACTGCTTGCGAGAGCGCCGCAAGAACGGCTTCGTCTGACGTTCCTTTTGGTGCTTCCAAACGAACATCACTTTCCGGTAAGTATCCTTCGATGCTGTCATTGAGTTTGAGATGGACCATGCCGTCCTTCGCATCCAGTACCTCATAAACATCACCTAAATCTGCTTTGTAGATGACACTACTACGATTCGTATCACCGTAAACGTTCGCGAACGGACGCGTCACCCAAGCCGCTTGCGCATACTCTGCTGCTTTTTTCTTTGATTTCTTCTTTTCTTTTTTCGCTTCTTTTTTATCATCCGTTGCTGCTGTTTCCTTCTTCGACTCCTCGTTTTGTGTTGCTTGATTGGCCGTTTTCGGTTTTTCAAGTGTAGATGTCGCTTGAGAAGCATCGTTGTTCGTCAACATATACAACCAACCACCGACGATGAATAATGTCGCGAGAATACCACCAAAGGCAATCCCTCGACGATTTCGTTTTTGTTTCCGTCTTTCTTGTCGAGACTGTCGTTCTTGTTCTTGTTGGTGTTCACTCATGTATGGTTCCTCCTGAAAAAGTCGACACAGTTTTTCCCCACTATACCACCAATGTTTACTCGAAATATTTAAATTTCGATGACAGTTCGACCACGATGACGTGAAGTCAGCAAGGCTTCTGCGATTTCAGGTAAATCGTTTAGTGTTTTGATATCGACTTCTGACGAAAGATTGACCTGCCAGTCACTCGCTAAACGTTGCCATAACGCTTGACGATAAGCAATCGGTGTTTGCACCGCATCGATTCCAATCAAGCGGACACCACGTAAGATGAAGGGATAGACTGTCAACGTCATTTCTGCCCCACCGACGTTCCCACACGTCGTGACGACACCACCATATTGCACGAAGCGAATGACGGACGCGAGCAATGGTCCCCCGACCGTATCAATGACACCGGCATAAAGCCCTTTTTTTAGAGGACGATCGGTTTCTTCTAGGAATGTCGTGCGGTCTAGTACCTCAGCCACTCCCTTTTTGAGCAATCGTTCTTGTTCTACTCGTTTTCCGGTCACGGCATATACCGTGTATCCTAATCGAATCAGTAAAGAAATCGCAATCGTACCAACCCCACCTGTCGCTCCCGTCACGAGGATCGGTCCTGCATCCTTCGAGACGATTCGCAACAATTCATCAACCGATTGCGCTGCCGTCAATCCGGCCGTTCCATATTGCATCGCTTCTAATGGACGAATGGATTCTGGAAGTAGCGTCACCCAATCGGCTGGTACACGTATGTATTCTTGAAATCCGCCCGAAGTGTTCATCCCGAAATCAAAGCCATTGACGACGACGGCTTGACCGATGTGAAATCGTTCATCAGTCGTTTGTTCGATGAATCCTGCTGCGTCAACGCCCGGGGTATGCGGATAGGATTTCGTCACCCCACGATTACCCGACATCGATAAAGCATCCTTATAGTTGACGCATGAGTGTGTGACACGAATCAGGATATCTCCTTCTGGTAAATCATCGACGTGCTTTGTCTCGATATTCCCCTCGTATGATCCATCGACTTCGCGAACGACGAATGCTGAAAAAGTGTGTTCCATGATCTCTCTCCTTTCGCTTGTGCTTCTCTATACCCTGTTGTTTCCATCGACACACTAAAAATCCCTGCCGTTTCTCAAAGAAGCGACAGGGAGCGGGGACGGAAAAAAACATCAGGATTCCATAGGTGGTCAAAGGTAACAGGTCAATCTGTCAACGGTTCGTGGTCATCGGTTTGCCATCGCCATTTCTTCTCCACAAAGGAAAATTGAGGTCCGTCCCCTATCCTTGACGGGGAGTCTCACCGCGCCAAGGAAGTTACATATAACGTCCACCATCAAAGTCAATCGTCGTCTGATAGTTTGCCGCATTGATTGCATTCGATACTTTGTGTGCTCGTCGTTCCACTTCCTCCGCTTTTAAACGATAGGCATCTGGATCAAACAAGGCATGACGAATGATCGTCGTCCCTTCGAATCCATATTGGAACTCGCGTTTTGGTCGACTTGCGAGCATCTGATAGTTTTGTGCCTTTGCCCGTAATTGGGTAGCCCACTCGATCGCTTCGACGAGTGGTATGTCTCCTTCATCCGTCTCAATTACGGTGTTTAAATTCGCTGCATAAACGAGACGATCCAAGACCCGCATGTCATGACGTACGATGTCCATGGCGGCTTCGACATCGGTTAAGGTTCGACCTTGTTGCGCGGGGAGTGCTTCTCCCTTTTCTAAATCAATGAACGCAACGCGCTCCATCTCTTCAATCAACTGATCAAGCTGTTTCCTCAGGATACTCTTTAATTTCACAGCATCTGCTAGGTACATCATCATCTCCCCTTTCCTGTTCCATTTACGTCACCTAATTCAAAAAGTTTCAATTGAACTGGTGGACGAAGGCTCCGAATTCTCCCTGGATCGTTTGTTTATCCCTCTCCGATAACGTAGTAGCTTTTTCTGTGTACCGTTCTAAGAGATAGGTTTTTATTAAGAGATGGGAAGGTTGAAATCCGATCCGCAGGAACCACTCCTGAAACGTCTCTGTATCATGCCGCTGTAAACGGACCGGGAGAATCTGATTGAACTGGATAAGCTGTTTGCGAATCCAGGCATCTGGTAAATCAATTTGTTTCTCGATCGAAACATAATCGTTGTGTATAGGCTGCAACGGGATATCCGTTCTTATCAAGTCTTCATCTTGTTTCTTGGTCTTTCGACGTTTCCGCCAAACGATATAGCTTATGATGAATAGAGGTAAAACAAGCAGGCTCATCAGTAAGATCGATGAGGAAGATCCCCCTTTTTCATTCGTACCTCGCTTAGCATTTTCAACTCCTATAGTGAAGATCTTATTCTTTTTCTTTTTCGGTTTGAGGTCTTTCTGCTTCTTCGGCTTTTCCTTCGTATCCCAAGCACGTAAATCTTCATCATTCTTCATTTTCTTTTTAGGTAACCACGAAAGAAATCGAATGTTTAACAATTCGCCTTTTTTCTTGCAGTTCGGTTTACACGATCTATTTGTTTCGATTCCAGACGGCTGAACCACTTTTGGCTTCAATGCTTGGATAGCTACTTCTGTCAGTGGCTTACCGATCCCTAATAGCAGCAAAATCAATCCGATACCAATTACGAGTCGTTTGCGAAGTGACATCAGAAGACCTCCTCTTTTAAAATCCATTATAATCCATTTTAAAAATTTTTGTGTATTTTTATGGATGTATTAAAACGAGGAATGATTGTGTAAGGAGAGGGGAAAAGGTAGACAGACCTATTCAGAGAGGGGAACCATTTCATGTTAAAACTCGATCACACGCATGATCCGTATCAAAATGCGGCGTTGATTCAGGAATACGTTGAAACGTCAACCAACGAACAAGCAGTTCGACAAGCGGAACAACTGCTACACGATAGTCCATTCGTCGCACCACGACGCAATCCTAACCTCAGTCGAACGCTTCGTTCGATGATCTCGCCATTATTTTTGACGAACCGTGATAAACATATTCTACCGCTGACACCCGCTTTCGTGACACCACGCGATGAGATTCGACCGAGTTGGTTCGGTCGTCTCAATCATGAATTCGAACGTTTGATCAGCGATGTCGAAACTGTCGATATCACTGATTTTGGCGCAGTCGGTGATGGACAGACGGATGATACACAAGCATTCATTGAAGCGCTCGGTGATGGACATCGACAAGTCCATGTCCCAGCCGGTACGTACGTCGTTCGGGGAATTCGTTTGCCAAGTTATACGATTTTAACAGGAGCCGGTAAAGGGAAGACAATTTTAAAGATGCACGATGATGCACCAAAAGGACGACGTCTCGTGACGAATCAAAATTATCTTCTCGGCAATCATCATCTACTCGTCGAAAAAATGACGCTCGATTGGAACATTAAACGCATCGGTGACGCGAAAAAAAGTAGCACATGGGGCAACCACTCCAGTTGTCTTACGTATGCGCATGTCACCTATGGCTGGGTCTTTGATGTTGAGGCCGTCAACCCGGGACTTCACTGTTTTGATATCTCGACACCGTATTACAATTACAATGGAGATGGAGCTCGAGCAAATTTAAGTAGTTCATTCATCTGGTTCGATGGATTGACCGGTTATGGATTCGGCGATGACGGGATTACGACGCATCATAGTGATCATCTCTTCATCTCGAACTGTTTCATGCATGATCCAAGTGGACGTGCCCATGCAGAAGGCTTTTCCAATTCAAATGGAATCGAAGTCGATGATGGATCACGCGACGTCTGGTTGTTCAATAACGCAACAAGTCGTTGTTTCGGTGGACTTGAGATTAAGGCACATGCAACCTCTTCTGCTGCCTCGACCGTCAAAATCGTCGGACACCTATCGATTGATGATCATCGCGCGTTTAACTTCCGACACATCGGTCACCATCAAGCGACTGATCCGACGTCTCAGACGGCTTATAATATCATCGCAACGCGTTTGATTGCTCAGACTCCTAAATATACAGAACTCTATGCGAATTCAAAACCGCGTGCGCTCGTCGTTTCCGCTTATCGTAATGTCGTCATACATGATTTTACGGTGCTCGGTGATCCTTATTATGACTATCAAGAACAACCGATGATCGGGATTCAATATAAGGCACGGAACGTCACGATCAGTCAGTTGAAGATGAGCGGATTCCGACAAGCGAAAACGGACATCCAAATCTTTGGGGGAGAAAATGGGGCTGAAGACGTACGCCTTCGTGATATCCGCATTGAGGATTCTGCCAAACACGGGATTACGATCGGTCCAGACATCACGCGTGTCAAGCTAACGAACGTGGCATTAAAAGGAGACGGAACAGTTGGCTTAAACGCTAAATCGGAACCGGAAATGGAACGATTCATCGCGACCGGATTCAAAGTACCGATTCGCGCCCAGTCGACACAAGTATGAACAAAATGACAGGATGGACCGCGGTCCATCCTGTCATTTTTTCATTGTGCTCGAATATACGCGAGAACACGTGTATCAATCGCACGCTCCGCTTGTTCGCGCATCTCGAAGTTTTCCGTATGCAGATACGTCCGGAACGCGTCTTCGAAATCACCGCGGTAGCCAAGCGCTAATAATTTATCCATCAACTCTGACTCTAAGGCATCATCGATTGGCTTGATTTCTTCTGGCTTACTCGGTTGCAAATAAAGTGTATGCAGTTGATAGATGCGTTCGAGCTCTTCAATCGGACTCGGATGATCGTCAACGCGTAAATCAATATATCGGTCGTTGAATCCACCGTATCCGCCACCCTCCTTGACGACGAGGAGTGCCGCTGATTGCATTCCGCGTGAATCCCCGCCTGCTGCTTGACCAGCTGCTAACGCACGCAACAAACGTTCTGCGAGCGGACCTTGTGTTGATTCAAAGACACGTGCCATCTCTTTTACCGTGTTACCGTCTACAAGAATATTCCCTTGCGCTGCAAAGTGTTTCCCGGCAATACCGCCTGCCCAGTCGTTACAACCCTCTCCCGTGAATGTCGCACTCTTGCCATTCGCATCAATGATTCCCACTTGACGATCCGCTCGTCCTTCATCTGCTTCCGTCAATCGACGCAACACTTCGTCCGCTGAAGCACCTTGTTCGATCATTCGTAATCCTTCAGGGCCATACGTCGTGTTTGCAAACGATTGTGTCGCTACCGCACCTACTCCCGCCTTCGCAAATGGTACAGCACTCCCGACCGCTAAAAACTTCGACTGAACGGCAACGCCCCATGCTTGTTCTTTTTCACAATACCCAACGATTGAATATGTCACTTCAGTTCCCCCTTTAGTCATTACCTATTCCGTTCGTGATAACGCTTCCCGATTCCTGCAACTGAAAAACCTTCCGGACAGATGTCCGAAAGGTCGACTTCATTGAATACCAAGCGTTACGGCAAGTAATAAGGCAGCACATGCCAAGGCAATCCAAATCGCGAAGAGTTTCCAGACGAAGCGTAACCATTGCTCATACGGAATGCCTGCGATTGCGAGAAATGCCATCAAATGCGCGCTCGTCGGGAAAATCATGTTCGTCAGTCCATCTCCATATTGGAATGCTAGGACAGCCACTTGACGCTCGATCCCAAGTAAATCCGACAATGGTGCCATGATGGGCATCGTCGTCGCCGCTTGTCCACTCCCCGATGGAATGAAGAAGTTCGTAATCAATTGCACGGCGTACATCCCGATGACGGCGAAGAACGTTGGCAAATGTCCTACGGCATTCGATAAGCCGTAAATGACCGTATCGATAACACGTCCTTCTTCAAGAATGACGACGATTGCTCGAGCAAATCCAACAATCAAGGCGCCGAACGTCACGGCTTTTGCGCCGTCAATCAAACTCTCGAACGTACCGTTCACACCAAGCGTAACGATTCCCGCAATCATCCCGATGATCAAGAAGGATGCGGTTAATTCCGTCAAATACCAGCCCCACTCAAAGATTCCGATCACATTGAGCGTAATGCCACCGATTAAAACCAGTAAAACAAAGGCATGACGTTTCGAAAAGCTTGAAATCGTCGTCGCTGCTTCTTCCGAACGACGTTGTTCGAGATCATAAACAAGACTGCGCGCCGGATCATGTTTAACTTTCCGTGCGTAGTTCATCACATAAAGAATCGTCACCGCTAAAAATACGATATACACAGCCGTTCGATACCCGAGACCACTAAAGAGCGGTACTTCCGCAATTGATTGAGCGACACCTACCGTAAACGGATTCAACATCCCGCCGGCAAAACCAACCGCTGCCCCTAGACTGACGATCGCGGCTCCTGTCATCGCATCATATCCAAGGGCACGTGCTAACATGATCCCAATTGGCACGAAGATGATTGTTTCTTCTGCCATACCAATCGTTGCTCCGGCAATTGAAAAGACGAACATCGTCATCGGAATCATGATGTGCCCTTTTTGACCAAACCGACGGATTAATTGATTGATTCCCGCTTCAATAGCACCGGTTTGACGAATGATACCGAAGACACCACCAACTAAGAAAATGTAAAAAATGATCGCAGCACCCGCTTCCATGCCTTGCGGAATTGCTTCAAATAAACCAAAGAGATTGACAGGCGCAGACTCTACCGCGCGATATGTACCATCGATGACGACAGTCTGTCCGTCTTGCTTTTCACGATCGAATTGTCCTGCTGGAAGTGTATACGTCAAGATGACTGAGATGATGAGAATTGCCATGATGATGGCATATGTATGAGGCATCTTGAAGAATGATCGCTTCGACTCTGCTGCATTCGTTCGTTCATTCATGATAAAAGCCTCCTTTTTGTGTCTTTATAAGAATAATGCCCTAATCAGGGAAAAACTAACAGTTTCAGTGAAATGTCATATGATTGTAAAAGAAAAGTGAAACACTCTTATATGAAATCTGAATTGAAAATGAACGTTCTAAACGGTCACATTGAACGAAAAAAGGAGGATATTCTCGGTCATAAAACCGAGGATATCCTCCTTTTTTATTTCGTTACTCTCTTACACTTATGCTTGGAACGATTGAACGTCTAATGGTTTAGCAAGAGCCGTTTGTGCAAACGCAACGAATTGTCCGAAATGAGCACTCGTGTTGTGTGCTTCGATTGCAGCTTGGTCTTCCCATTTTTCAATCATCATGAAGACATTTTCGTCTTCTGTGCTTTGGAATAAGTCATAGCTGATGTTTCCTGCTTCAGCACGTGATCCTGCAACTAGTGTTTTAGTTGCTGCTAAAAACTCTTCTCGTTTTGCGGGTTGTACTTCTAATTTTGCTTCGATGGCGATCATCGGAAAGCCTCCTTTGTAATTTCGTTAACTTAAGCATCTTAGCACCTCCGAATTCGTTACGCCATAAAGATGCTTGGACGATTGATGATATTTAATTACGGGTAATTACAGATGTAATTATTACTTTGTGCCACACCAGAGAAAGGAGCAACGAAGATGCGCGTTGAGGTATTTTATTTTGAGGATGACGGGCACATTCCGAACAACCCGACATTCCCGGTGTTGATTTATCGGCACGCATTTGCAGAGCCATCACACATCGAACAGACCTTCCATGCACATGACTGGCGTAACAGCTGGGTGGATGGGATTTTTGACTTTCATCATTATCATAGTATCGCTCATGAAGTGATCGGGATTCTTGAAGGGCATGCAACCGTTCAGCTGGGTGGTCCGCTCGGTAAGACCTTCACTTTGACGAGTGGAGATATTCTTTTACTTCCTGCAGGTACGGGACATAAAGCACTTGATACAAGTCGACACTTTCGAGTAATCGGTGCCTATCCGGATGGTCAAGATTACGATACGCTGACAGGTCAAACAAGTGAACGCCCGGAAAATCTTCAACGTATTCGTCAGGTGATGCGCCCAACTCAAGATCCTGTATTCGGTGATCACGGTCCCTTGTTTGAGCATTGGTGACGTCTCCTTCTATTGAAGAAGACGTTTTTGTTCGGAGTTCGCGTGGTAAACCCTACTATTGTCTCTCTACTAAAGGAGGAAGAACGATGAACGCAACAGAAAAGACGTTGATACTTGCTGCATTAAAGCAAAAAACGGTGACGTTTCCCGATCAGACGCATGTTCGGGCACTCGGACAAGGTACGTGGCGGATGGGAGAAGAGTCGGAGAAGCACGAAGCAGAAATCGAAGCACTCCGTGTCGGTCTTGATAGCGGAATGGAACTCATCGATACGGCAGAGATGTACGGAGAAGGTGCTTCTGAAGAATTGATTCGCGACGCGATCGCAGATCGACGAGAGGAAGTCTTTCTCGTTTCGAAAGTCTATCCGCATCATGCTGGTGGGGAAGCATTGAAGCAGGCTTGTTCCAACACACTTGAACGTCTTGGTACCGATTACCTTGATTTGTACCTTCTGCACTGGCGTGGCGACATTCCACTGAAACAAACCGTCGAAGGACTGGAAGCTTTAAAACAAGAAGGAAAGATTCGCCGTTGGGGTGTGTCTAACTTTGACGTATCAGACATGAAAGAACTGTTGGCACTGCCAAATGGTGATCAATGCGCTGTCAATCAGGTACTCTATCACCTTGGATCACGCGGAATCGAGTATGAACTATTACCGTTACTACGTGAGCATGGTATTCCAGTGATGGCGTATTGCCCACTAGCAGAAGGTGGTTCATTACGCGATCAACTTCTGAATCATCCGACTGTCGAAGAACTCGCTGAGACACACGGTGTGGATCCGGCACAAATTCTACTCGCATGGGCGATTCGTGAAGGTGACGTCATCGCTATTCCTAAAGCCGGACAAGCACATCATGTCGAAGCCAATGGTCGCGCTGCGCTTCTGAATTTAACAGAGGAAGAGTTAGCTGCACTTGATCAAGCGTTCCCAGCACCAACAAAAAAAGAACCACTCGATATCGTTTAAGGAGGTCATTTTCATGACAAAACATGTTCAACTCGGTCAATCTAACTTATTCGTTCACCCAATCGGTCTCGGTACGAATGCTGTCGGTGGACACAACTTGTATCCGAATCTCGATGAGCAAGCCGGACGCGATCTCGTTCGTGTCGCTTTGAAGCAAGGAATCAATTTCCTCGACACAGCTTTTATCTACGGACCAGAACGTTCGGAGGAACTCGTCGGTGAGGTCTGGAACGATACGGTCGCTCGAGAAGATGTCGTCCTCGCGACGAAAGGTGCGCATCAGTTCGTTGACGGAAACGTCGTCATGAACAATTCACCAGACTTTCTCCGTCAATCGGTCGAAGAGAGTTTAAAACGTCTTCAGACAGACTATATCGATTTGTATTACATTCATTTTCCGGATGAATCGACACCAAAGGATGAAGCGGTCGCAGCACTCGCTGAACTGAAAAAAGAAGGAAAGATTCGCGCAATCGGTGTCTCGAATTTCTCACTCGAACAACTGAAGGAAGCGAACAAAGACGGACATGTCGACGTCTATCAAGGGGAATACAACCTATTCAAACGGGATGCGGAAAAAGAATTACTCCCGTATATCGTTGAAAACGGTATGTCCTTCGTCCCGTACTTCCCACTCGCTGCTGGATTATTGGCAGGGAAATATACGAAAGAGACGACGTTTGATGATCTACGAAAAAATGATCCCTTGTTCCAAAAAGATGTCTTCGAACAAAATCTCGCAAAAGTCGATCAACTACGTCCGATCGCAGAAGCACACGATGCGGAAGTCGCACACGTCGTACTCGCGTGGTATTTGGCACAGGACGGCATCGATGCCATCATTCCTGGTGCCAAACGACCAGATCAGGTGACGGATACGTTGCGTACGTTAGACGTTCAGTTGTCGCAAGAGGATATCAAAAAAATCGACCAAATTTTTAGCTAATCGATCTCTTCCTATGCACATGAGCAGAATAGGCGAAAAATCATACTAAACTTCGTATGATGGAGGCATGGAGGCGATTGATCATGAAGCACCATTTTCATTTAACTGCAGACTGGCCGGGCAATCGCAATGATGTCGGTCAGATCGAGACGGGTGAACTAAAAACAAAAATCTCAATTCCGGACGCCATGGATGGTCCAGGGGTTGGTACGAATCCAGATGAGATGTTACTTGGGGCTGCTGCTACGTGCTATATCATCACGCTTGCCGCGATGCTTGAGCGTAGTCACATTCCAAAAGTCTCGTTAACGATGGAATCTGAAGGCATCGTCGATGTCACGAACGGTGTCTTCACATACGACGCGATCATTCATCGTCCGAAACTGTTATTGCCATCTGATCTGTCGGATCGTGATGTGGAGAAGGCACAACGTCTTGCTGAAAAAGCGGAAGGTTCGTGTATGATTACGCGGGCGCTAGCTGGTAATGTTAAAGTATCGCTTGAGGCGATTATTGAGGTTGAGAAACGATAGAATGATATCCTCCCCAAAAGTAGGCAATTGAAATAATAAAAACTGTCTACTTTGAACTGCCCCATAAAAGTTAGACAATAAATAACTTGTCAGGCGACCTTGAGGACCTGAGTCCGGTATTCCACCGGGCTCAGGTTTTTTAGTCGTCTCTTGATACGAAGATGGTTATAGTACTCGATGTAACGTTCGAGCTCATATTTGAAGTGATCCATGTCATTGAATTCCTTGAGATACAGGAGCTCTGACTTGAGAACGGCGAAGGAGCTTTCGATGGCTGCGTTGTCGAGACAGTTGCCCTTACGGGACATACTTTGCGTAATGCCGTGCTCGTGGAGCGTACCGACGAACGCTCGATACTGATAATGCCAACCCTGTTCGGAATGCAGAATCGGCCGGGCTTTCCCTTCGAGCTTCCCGATTGCCTGGTCCAACATTTCGCCAACGAATCGATATGTAGGGCGGTCCGATAGGGTATAGGCAATGATTTCACGGTTTCCCAAGTCCATCATCGGCGAGAGGTAGACCTTCTCCTCGAACAGGTGAAACTCAGTGACGTCAGTCACCCATTTCTGGTTCAGACCGGTGGCCTTGAAGTCACGTTGGAGAAGATTCGGTGTGACCTCTCCGACTCGTCCTTTATAGGAGCGGTATCGCTTCATGCGGACGAGACATTTGAGACCGAGCTCGTTCATGAGACGGCGCACGGTCTTCGGATCGTGTCGGAAGCCTTGGCGTTCGAGAAGTGCGTGAATGCGACGATAGCCACATCGTCCCTCGTGTTCGTGGAAGAGGGTATGGATGGATGCCTTCACCTCCGCATACTTGTCTTCGCCCGTCAGACGCGTCCGCCAATAGTAATAGACGCTCCGCGCCATACCAAGCACGCGGAGGAGTCCCGGAACGGGATAGATTGATCGCAATTCGTCGATTACTTGTGCCTTGATCCGGTTCGTCGCGCATTCTCTTCTTGAACCAAGGCTTTCAATTTTTTTAACGCAGCGTTCTCCATCTCGAGATCATCCCCGGGGAGGAAATTCGGTATTTTACGGGCGTCTCTCTATTGGACAGCTTATTGGTCGCCATATCGTTTAATACCTCCAGTTTAAATGCCAGCGAGTGTGTTTTATAAGAAGGATCGAAGATCGTTTCCCCCCCAACGCTCATAGAGACGTGACCACTCACGGACCAGGTTACGCGCTATCCCGAATTCTTTCGCCACACCTCGGTATCCGTCTCGTCCTGTCAGATAACGCTCAGCAACCTGGACTTTAAACGCCTTCGTATATTTGACCATAAAAAACACCCCATAAAAGTTGGATTTTTATGTCCAACTTTTATGGGGCAGTTCAGATCTATTCGCACCTTCGTTCTTGGACACTCAAAAAATAATCAGATCGTATTCGATACACTTGAACTTGCTCTGCAGGGCGCACCCGAAAACCTTCCCTTACTTCATAGTTATCGAGGCTTCTAATACGTTCCGTCACATGACACGCGTGGCAGGTATTACACAAAGTATGTCTCGGATTGGTAAATATATTGATAATGGTCCGACCGAGTCTGTTTGGGGAGCCTTGAAATGCGAAAGTTATTATCTACATAAGTTTACGGAGTTCGACGAAATCCAACTTGCGATCCAGAAGTATATTCATTTCTACAATGAAGAACGATACAAACAACAACTAAACGGCTTAACTCCATTAGAATACAGAGCTCAAGCCGTTTAAGTGATTTTTATTATTTATACTGTCTATTTTACGGGGAGCAGTCCAGGAATCTATGTCTGTACTTAATTCAATAGGACCTGTCTACAGTCTGATATTATATTTAAGTCATTTTTTAAAGCAAATTTTTCTATCAAATCACGGAAAATTATCGATCTACTTTTTAAGTTCAACTCTTTTGGCGCCACATATACAAAAATGATTTATTTTACAATACCCTCCCTTTAAGCTGGATACTTTTTCCTCTTTCACCTGTGTAAGTAAACTGAAAAGGGCTGTTAAATTGTCCATTCTTTACTTCATTCAAAATTTTATTGATGTACTCTTCTTTATGATAAATTATTAATTCTTTCGTCTCGTTTTTGTAAACAGTAAAAAATTCAGCATTTTGAATTCCTGTTCCAGCCCCTCCTACTCCACAATAAGCCCACTCTATTAATTTCTCATAGTATTTAGGAAAATATTTATTAATAGCATTTCTACTTTCCTCACTAATTTGAGTAGGAGCTCCCTTTTCTTGTAATTCACCTAAAGCATATTTTAATGGTTCTTCTTGTATTTTCAATACTTCAATAAAAGAATTTACCGAATATTGATGAACTGCAACCCAGTCACTACTTGTTCTTTTGGAACTGATAGTAAAAATTTTCTCCTTTAAATCTTTAAAAACAACTTTAACAATTACATCAGTTTTAGGCTTACCAGCTCTGATCTTCGATTCGTTTTTATTTAAATTAGGAACAATATTTGTTGCTTCAATTTTTAATATGTTTTCGCTTAAAGAAATACCAAATTTACTTAAAATTTTATAGAAATATGGGAAATAAAAACCTATTTCCTTATCCATTTTCCGATTCCAAATATCTAAATTGTATTTACTAGAAAGGATATCTACTAATAAGTTTTCAAAAGCTGTTCCTTGCAAAGCTTTGACTTTCGAACTTTTTTCTTTTTCTAACCATTTTTCTTCAACTAAAAAATAAAGCTCTGTAAAACTAACAATATTATCAATTTTCGAAAAAATTTCTTGGTTTTCAATTGTCATTTTATATTTTTCAAACAAATCAATTTCTTTTTCTTTAATCATATCAGGATAAACTATTAGTACTTTTTTATAAGATTGATCTATTTTTTTGAAATTTAGAGCGTTCCACTGATAACCATTTATCCTTTCTCTCGGATAAGAGGTAGTTGTTTGTATCAACCATTTTTCATCATCATAAAACTCTACTTCTAGTGAAAAGTAAAACTGTTGTTTTTTTAATGGATAACCTATTCTAGGTTTTTTTTTAAAACTTTTAATATACTTTTTATCCAATAATTTTTCTAATAAAATTTCAATCATATTAGAGTGCATTTCTCCACGCAAGTTTCTCAAATCTTTAATCATTACTTTAAAACACCTCCAAAAAAATAAGATTACACCAATTATTATACATAAAAGGTGTAATCTTGGTATTTGAATTGAAATTAAAAATTTATATACTCAGTTCTATTTGTTTATCTATTAAATTTAATTTAATAGTATTTTTAATACAGTTTGCAATTTCTCTCACTACTGGAACAGCAACACTGTTACCAAATTGTCTGTACATTTGTGTTCTAGAGACAGGAACTATAAAGTCTTGAGGGTACCCCATGATTGCTTTACATTCTTTCTCTGATAGTAATCTTAACCCTGTTTCTCCATCTCGTACAAAAGTTCCAGTTAACCTTTGAATTTTATGATAGCTAGCAACTAATGTTTTTACTGGGAATTCAGATGACTCATCGATGATTTGAGGACGACCATCGTCCTTTTTAAACAAATAATTCTCTTGTGTTTTTTTCGTAATAGAGTAACCTTTTGCTCCCCATTCGATATACTTATTGATTGGCTCTTTGTTAGAAGTTCCTTGTGGAAAATCAAAGTCTTTTATTCCTAAGTCATTTCTAAAACCTACAATATAAATCCGTTTTCGGTTTTGAGGAATCCCAAAGTCAACTGAATCCAAAACTTTATAGAATACGGAATAACCAATTTCTAATAATGCATCTTGAATAACACGAAAAGTTTCACCTTTTTGTATAGTCAATAATCCCACTACGTTCTCTAAAAGAAAACTTTCTGGCTGTTTTTCTTTTAGGATTCTTAATACATCGAAGAATAAGGTTCCTTGAGTTTTATGAGAAAACCCCTCTCTTTTTCCAATATTACTGAACGGTTGGCATGGAAATCCTGCAATTAATATATTATGATTTGGAACTTCACTTTCGGGAATTAAAGTAATATCACCTTGAGGCTTTTCTCCAAAGTTTGCTTCATACGTTTGTTGGGAAAACCTATCCCACTCAGAAGAAAATACACACTCACTATTCTCATCTGTAAAGGCTAATCGCATGCCGCCTATTCCAGCAAACAAATCTATAAATTTGTATTTTTTCAATATTGTCACCCCTCTTTAATCTATTACTTAAACTTGAATGAACATCAATATATCTTTTTTACGATCATTAGTTCTCACTTATTAAATTATAACTTATCGGGGGTGTTATACAAAGTATGCTGAATAAAAAAAATGATATCAATAATAAAGCAAAATCAAAAGATACAAAACTTGAATTAAGAATTAGAAAAAAATTATGGCATAAGGGTCTTAGATATAGAAAAAATCTCACTAGTTTGTTTGGTACTCCAGACATTGCTTTTCCAAATTTAAAATTTGTTATTTTTATTGATTCATGTTTTTGGCATGGATGCCCGCAGCATTTCAAACTTCCTAAAAAAAACTCTTCTTTTTGGAGAAATAAAATTGCTAAAAATACTGAGAGAGACTTAGAGGTTACAAAACACTATACTTGTATCAACTGGACTATACTAAGATTTTGGGAACATGATATAAAAAACAATCCAGAAGCAGTTATTAAAGAAATTGTATCTACCCACAACAAACTCAAAAATGAGAAACTAAACAAACGTTTTCCTTTTGAGTCCGATAACACACACACAATGCCACCCGATGAAGAATGTTGATATTTTTTTAGAAATGAGGAAATTAACATGCCCCGTGAACTTTATCCAGTTGTCGTCAAACCAGAATGGATTGAATCGATTCAAAGCGGGTATCCCGCGTTACGCAAGGAAATGTTCGAAGCTTTGCACCATGTCAAAGAGGCAGGCGGACTGCTTCATCTGATGACAGAACATAAAGAATACCTCGCGACCGGTTATTTTGGCAAGCAGGAAAAAGGTGTCGGTTGGACTCTCTCAATGGACGAGCAAGAAGCGATTGATGTCGCCTTCTTCAAACAACTTTTTGAAAAAGCGTTAGACAAACGAAATGAATTTTTTGAAGAGTATTCAGAAGCCTTCCGTATCTTTAACGGTGCTGGGGATGGTATTGGTGGTTTGACGATCGACTGTTATGATCATCATTACCTCATTACATTCGAAAATGAAGGCATCTATACATTCCGCCCACTGATTCTTGAGGCTCTTGAATCACTACTGAATTATAGAAGCATTTATGAAAAACGAGATTTCCTCGTCGATCTTCAACCGGTCAAAGGCGACGACTTTTTGAAGGGGGAACGAGGCGATTTTCCTGAAGTCGCACAAGAATATGGTGTGTTGTATGAGTATGACTTGGATGCTGGCATGCGGACTGGTTTTGACATTGCCCAACGTGAACTACGCCGAATCCTTCTCGATTCCGTCGAACGAAAGACCGTACTTAACCTCTTTTCCGATACAGGAACGTTAACGGTAGCTGCCCTTTATGGTGAAGCTGCCCGAACGACAAGCGTTGATTTCTCGACACGTAGTCGAAATAAGACAAAAGATAATCTGATGTTGAACAGTTTTACTCCCGAAAAACAGAAGATTATAGTTCAGGATGCGTTCGACTACATCGAACAAGCGGATAAGAAGACTCGTTTTGACGTCGTCTTATTCCATCCGCCCGTACAAGTTAATACACGGACGCGTCAGTTTCGGACGGAACAGGATCTCGCCCTTTGGATCCAAAAAGTCATTCATCTGACGAATCGTGGAGGACTGCTTGCGATTACGACAGATAGTCCTGCTCTTGATGCCTCACAATTGAAAAAAGCTGTCGAGCAGGCATTCAACAAGTTGCGTCAAAAATTCGAAGTCGTATGGGAGCAACCGGAGCAGAAAGATTTCCCGACTCCTCCTTCCATGCCACAACTCGCTCCAAAAAGCATTCTTGTTCGCCGTAAATGATCTGTTATATAAAAAATCCGCTACCGAATTTTTCAGTAGCGGATTTTTTATATTTTTAACAGGAAATGTAAAATGAATGGAGAATCATTTTTTAGGGGTTGGATATACACTCACCTTACCAAAATGTGATGTTTGATCAAATCGTTGATAGAGATCGTTTAACGCATCGCGTTCATAAGGAATCTGCTCTTCAATCCGAATCTCGATGACACCCTCTTCCACTAAATGAACGAGTTCTGATAAGTGACGTTGCTGTTGTTTCATCTCCTCTACTTTTCCTTTCAGTAACGGAAGCGCGACGAACACAGCTTCAAGGGACAAGGCTTTACTATGCATCATCGTTAAATCTTGTGTCGTCCGTGTCGCGATCGAAATGATACGTCCCCGCTCTTTTGCGAGTATGAACGATTCTTGTAAATGGTCACCACCGACTGTATCAATGATGACGTCGAATCCGTCCAGATCCAGTCGGTTTAATAACGCTTCAGCTGATTCTTTCTTGTACCGATGAACGCGAATCCCTTTCGCTTCTAGCCAAGCTGCCTTCTCGTCAGAAGAGGCGCTCGCTGTGACGTCGCATCCATAATGACGAGCAAGTTGCACGGTAAGATGTCCTACTCCACCCGTTCCACCTGCTACATATACACGAATGCCTGGAGTAATCGCGATTCGCTCTTTTAATATTTCCATCGCGGTCAACCCAATCACCGGTAAGCAACCAGCAACCTCAGCCGAGACCCCTTCCGGTCGGAAGACTGCCATCTGTTCAGGCACAAGCATTTCTTCCGCTAGCGCACCGGCACGTGTTCCAAGTCCACCGCCGAATGCGACGATGCGATCGCCGATAGAAAAAGACGTCACACTATCCCCAATCCCAATGACTTTCCCCGTTACATCCCCCTGGAGAATTCCAGTCGTCGAAGCCGCCGCCACATGTCCGAAGAACATCTTCGTATCAAGTGGATTGATGCTCGACCCCTCGATTTGAACCCGTAATTCGTGTTTCCCCGCTTTTTCAGGTGTGACGTCTTTTTCTGTAAGTGATGCGTCTTTTCCATACTGATCGACTACGAATGCTCTCATGAAAAATTCCCCCTTTTTCATTATTAGTCTATCATGATTCAGAATTCTCTCACATTATGCGTTCATGCTATGATGAAGGTATCTTATGACGAGAAGGGACGGTTTTGATTTGAAACAAGAATTGATTGATCGTCTAACTACATACGTGAAAGTCGATACACAGTCGAACTATGAGAGTACGACTGTTCCAACAACTGAAGGGCAATGGACACTAGCTCGTTTGCTCGTAGAAGAATTAAAGACCATTGGCATGGAAGAGGTCACGGTCGATGACAATGGTTATGTCATGGCGACGTTACCCGCTAATACAGATGCAGACATTCCGACAATTGGTTTTCTTGCTCACCTGGATACAGCAACGGACTTTACAGGTACGAATGTTCGTCCGCAACTCGTGGAAGCCTATGATGGAAATCCGATCACGTTAAGTGAAGTACCGTCCGTCATCCTGTCGCCAACTGATTTTCCGGCACTACACAACTATGTTGGTCATACCTTAATGACAACGGATGGTACGACATTACTCGGTGCCGATAATAAAGCCGGAATCGCAGAAATCATGACAGCCATGCATCATCTGATTTCACATCCAGAAATCAAGCATGGTCGCATTCGTGTTGCCTTTACGCCAGACGAAGAAATCGGTCGTGGACCACATCACTTCAATGTCGAAGCATTCGATGCCTCGTATGCTTATACGGTTGACGGCGGTCCGCTGGGTGAACTCGAATACGAAAGCTTTAATGCGGCTGCAGCCAAAATCGTCTTCCACGGAACAAATGTCCATCCGGGAACAGCAAAAGATAAGATGGTCAATTCGCAGAAACATGCGATGGCATTCCACGATCGTCTTCCTGGAGAAGAGTCTCCTGAATTCACGGATGGTTTCGAAGGCTTCTTTCACCTGATTTCGTTTGATGGTTCTGTCGAAAAAACGACGCTCGACTATATCATTCGTGATTTTGATCGTGAGGCGTTCGAAGGACGGAAACACTTCTTATCTGCCCTTGTCGATGAGTGGAACAAAAAGTATGGCGCCGGCAGTGTCGAAATCGATTTACACGATCAGTACTACAACATGCGCGAAAAAATCGAACCCCATATGCACATCGTCGATATCGCTCATGCAGCGATGGAGTCGCTTGACATCACACCGATCATTAAACCAATTCGTGGTGGGACGGATGGATCACAACTTTCATACATGGGTCTTCCAACACCGAACATCTTTACCGGTGGCGAGAACTACCATGGCAAGTTTGAATTCATTTCGGTCGATAATATGGTCAAAGCAACACAAGTGATCATTGCCATCGCTCAAGGATTTGAACAAGCTTCGCGCTAATCAAAAAGCAGATTCTCAGCGCTGAGAATCTGCTTTTTTTCATGTCTGGCGTTGTTGTTTTTTCAAACGATAGATGTAACCAATCAGCAAAAAGATAATCAACGTCGAGGCAATCATGAGTTCCTTCGACCATTCACCGACGAAGGAGTTGGAATTTTCCTCAATCTCTCGCTCAGGCATCTGTTCTTTCATCTGGTCTGCTTGGCGCTTCGTGATTTTAAAGCTGTCTTTCCACTTCCACGTCTTTTCTTTTCCTTCAACACGGATATTAATTTGATACGTACCTGGTTCTAAGATTCCTGTCGTTTCAATCGGTGTTCTCATATAAATCGACGGAGCAAATCGAACTTCCGTCGCTTTCCGAACGACGACTTTTTTGCCTTGCGTGACGACGGCTTCGAACTTCATAGGCTGACTGATCGTCGGTACCTGATTGGCTAGCTTAACAAAGACAGTCGGTCTAGAAAAAGACGACTTTGCCTCTACCCCTTCGTACGTAATCTCGGGCGCCAGGTCTTTAATCGAAGATCGGACTTTCAAACCGATGATGTAAGAGTGACGATTTTGAATACCGATTGTATTTTTTTCAGCTGTTTCTTTTTCTGGTTTCTTCTCGACCCGAACACCAGCTAACAAGGTACCGTCTAAATCGTTCACGATCTCAAGTGGTAAAGAAACGACTTTTGATTCGCCTCCCTTGATGAACGTCGATGTCGCGTTCGGTTGAATGAGATCCGTCAACGAAGTCGGAGCTAACGGGACCGGTTTCTTTTGATCGTAAACGATCAAACCATTATCGTTCGTCGTTGCATTCCGGATTGATGTCAAAAACGTATGATCATCAGGTCCGTGATTGAAAATCCGAACTTGAATGTTTGTCTTTTGTTTTGCCGTCATACGTAAGTCAAAGTACGAGACACCAGAATCCACTTGGTAGGCATTCGGAACGGCTTCAATCGAAAAATTGACGCGATCTTCTGCAAAACTAGTCGAAGGTATGACGCAGAATAACAATACATAAAGTAGTATAGCAAGACAACTGGCTCCCCATCGTTTCATCTTTGTCTTCACCTGCTTTCCAATCAATTCACGACATCCGTAAGCGTCCAGTCGAGTGTTGCGGTGTGTGTGCCTTGCACTTGAGAATTGATTGGTACATTGAGTTTGATGTAATCGTTATCGGTTCCATTACCCTTCCAGTAAATTTGCCAAGTTGAGAACGTTCCTTCTGGGGATGTTAATATCGTTTGCGCATCTCCTGCATTTCCTGGTGTCAATGTTATATCTCCTGTCGTAGGTGCCGCGAATCCTGATACATTCACTAATGTTTGAACAGTACCGGCATCAATGGATAAAGTCGAACCTATTAACGAGGGCTTTCCACCTTCATCTATAAAGTCTCCCAACTTCACAGTTACTTCCCATTCTGTCCGATTAACCCGTCGATCCGTTACTTGGAGAAATGGTTTTTGATCAGTCGCCTTAAACTCAGCTTTATTGGAAAGCAATTCGTTTGATCCAAAATCAAAGTTAGGCGCATAGTCGAGTGTCAATGCTCCTGTATTTCCTGTAGGTGTATTTCCGCCGTTTTTGTCTGGTTCATATGGATTGTTCGGGTCCCGATCATCTGGATCCACGATGACCGGTGCTTCATTCGTCGTGAACGTAATTTTTGCCGTCGACTCGCCCGTAGAAGTCGCCGCCCATGCAGTGGTTGTTCCTAAAACCAAAGCTGTGCTCATCAATACCGTCGAAACAGCGAAACGTTTCTTCATTTCTGTTCTCTCCTTTTCATGGTGCATTGATTAAACTCCATTGAATGTCTGCGCTATACGATGAAGGTTTTGGATATTTGCCAGTTAAGTCGAGAATGATCCCTTCGTTTTCTGCGTAGGTTAACGGTGTCTGATTCGAGCTTGCCGACATCGTCCCTGTTGCGATTTCAATAGCAGTCGTTTGTAACAATTGGGTTTTCGAAGTGGTCTTAAAATAAAGAACATCGCTCAACACGTCATTGTCTGTACTCGTCAAAGGACGACTGAGACTTGCTTGTAACTTCCAGCTGTAACCTGTTGCATTTTCGTGCGAAATAGAAATCGTCATTGGGGACAAGCGAGGGATTATTTTCTCACGTCCTGTCAACTCATGACTTCCGAAATCTAGCGTATCCGGAACACTTAAGTTGAATGTAGGTCCGATTCCAAGTGTTGCTGTATCCGTACCACTACTTAAAACATTCAAATCAACTAACCCATCTGCTAAAACACTCCGGAATGTATAGACTTTATCGACTCCGACTGGTAATTTTCCGACTTTGAAAGATAAGGTGAATCGATCGCTACTTAGAAGAGATAGCTTTAATAAAGAGCTAACATCAGCATAAATTTGGTTATTCGTTCGATCGATTATTGCTGTCGCATCTCTCGTTTGCGATCCAATCCCAAGTAATCCATTATAGCGATATTGAAGTTTGACGGAACTCGTTTCAATACTTTGCATCACTTCTGGTGGTAATCGAAAAATAATATATCCACTTGATAAATTTAAGCCCAACAATCCAGAAACAGTATTTTCTAATGTGATCGTTTTAGTCGTTCCATTATAAGAAGCATCTAAGCTTGATGTTCCGAGCAGTGCTACTCCAGCAAGCATCGGTACAACCGCTTGTTGCTTCTCTTGTCTTGGTTTAGGTGACGTTAGGACAGGAGTTTCGATTTCGTTCGGTGATTCTGCTTTACCAGAATCAGGTTGGTCGGGAATTTTGTTTTCCTCTTCATCAGTAGGTGCTGTCTCAGGTGTCAGTGGATCGTCATTCTCGGTTGGAGATGTCTCTGGTGTTGATGGGTCTTCACTTTCAGTTGGGGGTATCTCTGGTGTTGATGGATCTTCATTCTCAGTTGGAGGTATCTCGGGTGTTGGTGGATCTTCGCTCTCGGCTGGTACTGTCTCAGATGTTGGTGGGTCTTCGTTCTCAGTTGGAGGTGTCTCAGGTGTGGATGGGTCTTCGTTCTCAGTTGGAGGTGTCTCAGGTGTGGATGGGTCTTCGTTCTCAGTTGGAGGTGTCTCAGGTGTGGATGGGTCTTTACTCTCGGTTGGGGGTGTCTCGGGTGTTGGTGGGTCTTCACTCTCGGTTGATGGTGTCTTCTCTACTTCTACGAGTTCTTCGCATTGTTCAATTTCCTCTTTTTCCAACAAGTCCTTTTTCTTTGGATCATTCAACGTCTCTTCACAAAACGATGACGTCAAAGGGTCTGGAATCTCGAATTCCTCAGTCGTCGCATGACTGTGCGGAATCGGAAAGCTTGTTGCCAGTAAGATCATTAAGATGATAAAAAGATTTGGTGATCGATTTCGATACAATAAAATTCCTCCTTCAATTGGAACAATTCATTGACCTAGTTGATCTAAATGACTTTTCTTTACATCTTTTTCCTTCTAAATAAGTTAATTAAACCATTAATTTGGGATTTAAAAGATATAAAATATATCATTATTTATTGGTATATTAAAATTTAATGCCATAAGAGCATTAGTACAGTCATTTTATTATGATGAAATAAAAAAATGTGCTTGTCTCCAAGCACATCGAGATTTAATTCTTTTCTTCTGTCGTATCGTTTGGAATCGGTAATTGAACCATACTACCCGACCCACTGACGAGTGGTGACTTTCCGTCCCATTTCTTGACAGCTTCGTATTGAATCATCTCTTCTGTCAATGTCTTCTGTAGTTCTTTTTGAGCTTTTGCTAAACCTTGGGCTTCGATCAAACGCGCATCTGCTGCTCCTTTCGCTTCTACACGAAGACGCTCTGCTTCTGCTTTAGCGATTTCAAGATCCGTTTTCTTTTTATCAAGTTCCTGCGACGCTTTGACACGCGCATCGATTGCTTCCTGTGTCTTTTCATCTGGTTTCGGCGCACCGAGTGCGACATCTTCGATGATGAAACCGATATCCTTGACGTCTTCTGCAAACTGCGTCTGAATGCTCGTCGAGACATTCCCTGATTTTTCACCGAACAGTTCAAGGACGGTAACTTTCGAGATTTGCTCACGCGATGCATCATAGAGACGTTGTTTCAGATATCCTTTTGCGATCTCATCGATTTCAATCGGTCCGAACTTATTGAAGACTTTCGTCACCTTATCCGGTGAGACGGAGAAGCTGTATGTAAAGTCGACGACGATGTTCTTTCCATCCTTGGTCGCAAGCGTCATGTTTTCAAGCGCTTTTGTCTGTGTCCGAATCGGATACTCTGTCACCCGTGTAATCGGTGAAACGACATGCCAACCTTGCGATAACGTCTCATCTTTGACACCGCTTGATGGTGTATAGACGACACCAACTTGTCCAGGTTCGATTTGTTCAACGATGAACGGTGTTGTTGCAAGCAACGCTAGTACGAGCACACCAGCGATGATCATCGATGGGCGAATTTTTTTCTTCGGTTTGATTTCTCTCATTCTGAATCTCCTTTATCGATCTTTTCTTGGATATAACGGTAGAGTTCCATGCCAAGCAAAACGATGAGGGCGAAAAACAATAATGTGAAAAAGATGGCCATCTAACCCCTCCTCTAACGAATTCCTTACTTTCTTCTACGTATCTATCTGGAAAATGTTTCATTTTTTTAAATGTCTGGTTGCTTATTTTTAATTTCTGTCCTAATATGGAGGGAACTTTGCCTGCTCTACGACAGATCACGATTTGTGGTACACTCGAATGAGCACATCACTTACTAGAAACGAGGGTTCATCTCTATATGATTACAGTACAAAACGTCGGTCTTCGCTTTGCAGACCGAAAATTATTCGAAGACGTCAACATCAAGTTCACACCAGGTAACTGTTACGGTCTGATTGGTGCAAACGGTGCCGGTAAATCGACATTCCTGAAAATTCTCGCTGGTGACATCGAAGCACAACAAGGCGATGTCATCATCACACCAGGCGAACGTTTAGGCGTTCTCCGTCAGAACCATTACGAATACGAAGAATTCCAAGTCATCGAAACGGTCATGATGGGACACAAACGTCTCTATGAAGTCATGAAAGAAAAAGATGCGATCTATATGAAAGAAGATTTCTCGGACGAAGACGGCATGCGCGCTGCTGAACTCGAAGGTGAATTCGCTGAGATGAACGGTTGGGAAGCAGAGTCGGAAGCCGCAATGCTTCTTCAAGGACTCGGCATCAAGGAAGACCTTCACTCGAAAACGATGGCTGAGCTGACAGGATCGGAAAAGGTCAAAGTCTTGCTTGCACAAGCGTTGTTCGGCAAACCAGACATTCTCTTACTCGATGAGCCGACGAACGGACTTGATTTGAAAGCCGTCAAATGGCTCGAAGAATTCTTGATCGGATTCGAGAACACGGTCATCGTCATTTCCCACGACCGTCACTTCTTGAACAACGTCTGTACGCACATGGCGGATCTCGATTACGGTAAGATTCAATTGTATATCGGAAACTATGATTTCTGGTACGAGTCAAGTCAGCTTGCTTCGCGCATGGCAAGTGACCAAAACAAGAAAAAAGAAGAGAAAATCAAAGAACTTCAAGCCTTCATCGCGCGTTTCAGCTCAAACGCTTCAAAAGCGAAACAAGCGACGTCGCGGAAGAAATTGCTTGATAAAATCACACTCGACGACATTCGTCCATCGTCACGCCGTTATCCGTTCGTCGGTTTCACACCGGAACGCGAAATCGGAAATGACCTCTTGATGGTTGACGGTATCTCGAAGACGATTGATGGTGTCAAAGTCCTTGATAACGTCCGCTTCTCGTTGAACAAGACGGATAAAGTCGCGTTCATCAGTCAGAGCGATATCGCGATCACGACTCTCTTCAAGATCCTTATGGGTGAGATGGAACCGGATAGCGGTACGTTCAAATGGGGCGTCACGACTTCACAGTCGTACTTGCCAAAAGATAACTCGGAATTCTTCGAAGGCTCGGACAAGACGATCCTCGATTGGCTCCGTCAGTACTCACCGGCAGATGAGAGTGATACGTTCCTCCGTGGATTCCTCGGTCGGATGCTCTTCTCAGGAGAAGAAGTTATGAAAAAAGCCTCTGTCTTATCTGGGGGCGAAAAAGTCCGTTGTATGCTTTCAAAAGCAATGCTCAGCGGTGCTAACGTTCTCGTCCTCGACGATCCAACGAACCACTTGGATCTCGAATCGATCACAGCACTCAACGATGGCTTGATCGCTTACAAAGGTGCGATGCTCTTCAGCTCGCATGACCATCAGTTCGTCGAAACGATTGCGAACCGTATCATCGAGTTGACGCCAAACGGTATCGTCGATAAAGAAACGACATACGATGAGTACTTGAACAATGATACGATCCAACAGCAATTAACAGCGTTATACGCACAATGATGTCAAAAGAGACCGGAACTGTCGTTTCGGTCTCTTTTTTGAACACTTTGAAGGAGGAATGCGATATGCGTCATCGCGTATGTGCCGCGCTGATTGAAGAGCAACAGATCTTAATGGTTGAATTACACACGCCTTCCCGGACATTTTGGACGTTACCGGGCGGAGGTGTCGAGCGTGGTGAAACAAAAGAACAAGCCGTCGTGCGCGAAGTATTAGAGGAGACGCATCTTCACATCACAATCGAACGACAACTCTACGAGATTTCAATCGATCAGGGAATCGAGACATGTTTTCTCGTTCAACGCACCTCAGGTAGTTCTTCTGCACCTCGACTCGGGATTGATCCCGAACTTCCGCTTAATAAACAGGAATTACGAACCGTCCGTTTCCGACCACTAAAGGACCTTCAAGATGATTCACAGATTACTCGTTTGCTGAACTTACTGTAAAGGAAAGATTAACTAACTGAGATATAACTAACCAGGTTTCTTTACACTCCCTACATAATCGACTGAGTGAACTACTCACCACTTGTTTGCTTCGCAAATTGAAGTAGGAGCCTCTTGGGAAGACCGTACTTTTACAAGCTACGATTATTGACCAAGCTCATCGGGTGGTCCCCACCCTGAAGAATTTTCAGTATGCTAACATCAACAAGTTGATGCTCGCGTTGATGTCTCGATCATGAAGAGCACCACAAATACAGCTCCACTCGCGCACATCCATGGCTTTCTTCTCGCTTTTTATTCCGCAAGAAGAACAAATCTGTGTAGAGGCATACAATTGATCCGCTTTGATAAGTGTTCGCCCGTAGAATTTGCATTTGTATGCTAGCTGACGAACAAACTCATACCAACTGACATCCCCGATCGATTTGGCGATCTTATGGTTTTTCATCATGTTCTTCGACTTAAGTGTCTCAACGACTATGACTTGGTTATCGTCAACGATTCGTTTCGACAGCTTATGAAGAAAATCTTGACGTTGATTCGCAATCTTTTCATGCTTCTTGGAAAGGATCATCCTCGCCTTCTCTCGGTTCTTACTCCCAATTTTCTTGCGTGACAAGCCACGTTGCGCCTTCTTTATCTTATCTTCAGACTTTCGAAGAAAGCGCGGATTGGCAACTTTCTCAGAAAAATGTTTATCGTTTGTCAGGATGGCGAAGTGCTCCAAACCAAGATCAATCCCTACTTTATGTTTGGCGGGAATCCATTGCTCTTCGGCTTGATCGACGAGGATCGAGATGAAGAATTTTCGGGTCCTCGTCATCGAGATCGTCGCGGACTTGATCACACCTGTAAACGGACGATGTTGTTTCAACTTCACAAAACCAATCTTAGGAAGCTTCACCTGACATGCCTCGATTCGGATGCTTCCCTTCAGATTGTTCGTCGTGTAAGAGGCGCGGTCGTTGTGCTTCGATTTGAACTTGGGGAACCCAACAGACTTATCCCGAAAAAAGTTCTGGTATGCCTTATTCAAGTCCATCTGAGCGTTCGCTAGGGAAAGACTATCGACTTCTTTTAGGAAAGGGAATTCAGGTTTGTACTTTGCTGGGGTTGGGAGCTTCTGCTTCACGTCAGGGTCGAGCTTAGACTCTTTATACAATCGGATACGCTCTTCGAGCATCTTATTGTAAACGAAACGGACACAACCGAACGTCTTCACGAAATACTCTTGTTGGAACTTCGTCGGATAAAGTCGAAACTTGTACGCCTTCAGCAAGGAAATCACTCCTCTCCTTTTTTTCGATGTAGTGTCTGATGACATCGATCGTCGCATTTCCGGTCCTCACTAGACAATAACTTCGGGACCAAAACATTTCTTTTCAAAGTTGTGTTTTGACATGTGGAAAATCGTGGTTGATCAATCGACTGCTGGTACTCTTATAAGCGTTCAGAAACTTGGACATTTCCGCGTTTGGGTGCGCTTTAAACAACACATCGATATAATCGTTGTCATGGTTCCACTCGATCAGTGTAATACGATATGACGTGCCTATTCGTTCGAACATCTGTCTCGCAAACGTCGAGATGGCGTCATCAATCACTTGTCTCCTGTATTTCACTACGAGGATAAGATCGTAATTCAGAAGAAAGACTGAATGCTTATCTGTGTTAAATTTTGTTTGTGTATCAATTCCTTTTATTGGTTGCACTGATTTCATCAAATGATTATAGTCTTATCGAAACGGGTGATTCATCTCCTACCTACGCTACACTTAGAGGTGGGAGTATTCTCGCCTGATTTTGATAAATCGTATACGAAGCGACAGGATACAAAAACGCGGGAATCCGTTTTTTCATGCGTTATTCTTCTTTTGTTTCGCCGCTTCTTCTTCGACACGTTGCAACAGCCCATGAACGATTTTCTCATTCTCTCGCTCTCCTCCAAGCGACAACAGACTCTTTCCAACAAAGTTCGCTCCCTCATTTTTTCCCGTATAGATCAACAGACAACGGTCATGGTCGATCGGTTTAAGTGTAAACGTCATCTCGATCTTGAATATTTTAGCCAATGTGAATCCAATCGTATTTTGTTTGAAGTCAGGCTCGTTCGTATAGGCTAAATCGGTCACGATATAGGTTTCAAGTCGATTACCCTGCATGTATGTTTGACGATACGTCGAACCGACGACACCCGGTTTTCGTTCAATCACCTCGTGCTGGACGACGTTTGGAATCAAACGCTGCAATCGCGTGTGATCAAACAAGTGCCATGCTTCCTCAATCGGAATATCGAGCTGTCGTTCTTCTCTCCACGTAATCATAGATCCGCCCCCTTTTCTATACAAATACCCTGTCATCCGGTCTTGTAACGTCCGGTGACAGGGCGAGAGCAGATTCTTATTTTACTGTGCTTGTTTCAAGGGCTGCACCGAGGAACTTCGCTAGTTCGAGCATACCGTAGCGTCCTGCAGCTGCCTCGGCATCCGAATTATAGTTCGTATTCGTATTGACGTCATACGTATAGATCGTACCTGACGCATCCTTAATGAACTCGATGCCTGCGACCGCGATTTGGTTCGCTTGGAGGAATGCTTCATACTTTTGGATGATCGGGTCATCGAAGCCTTCAACGATTTGGAACTTCATCGGTGTTTGCGGTGCTTCTTCACCGACTGGGCAGAACAAGTCGTCGATCACGCATGCATCCGCTGGGCAAAGCTCGAACCCTTCTGATGTATCGACTCGAACCGCGTAGACGAACTTTCCACCTACGAACTCACAACGTGTGATGTACGGTTCTGGTGCTTGAATATACTCTTGAATCAACGTGATGCCATCGACTGGTTCGTCGAATGTCGGACCGTCGAGATAAGCTTCAAGTGCTTCAATCGAGTGGAACAGCTGGACGCCGAGACCTTTTCCGGCACGGTTGTGTTTCGTGATGAATGACGAAACACCGATTTCTTTTGCTGCTTGTACGATTTGATCACGTCCGACGGCAGCCGTCGTCTTCGGTACACGAATCCCAGCCTTCCGCAACGCCGTATATTGATTGACTTTGCTGACTTCAAGACGGAGCGCACGCGTTCCGTTAAAGACGGTCCGGTCATGCTCTTCTAACCAAGCGAGGACCCCTTCCGTCAACTCCGGCGCGTAACGATGTCCCCGCGTATGCGAAGAAGCACTCATCCGGCTGTAAAAGACGCCTTCTGGCGGCAGTTCATCCAGCGGAACGATTCCTTCATTCAAGTGCCACTGTTCATACGGTAATTCGAGTTCTTCGAGACGTTTGATGAGATGGTCCGTCCATTCTTGGTTTTCGTGGAGAATATGAATTTTTGTCATGATTGTTGACCTACCTTTCGTTTCGCTTCGACCAGTGGCATTACGTCACGAGCAAAGCGTTCCATTTCTTCAAGTTGTGGTGAGAATTGTAACAAAAGTAACGTGACACCGACGGCTTCGAACGCTAGAATCCGTTCAGCGATTTGTTCTGGTGTCCCGATTAAATTCGGACGTAGACCACGGTTCGAGACAGAATAATCGTTCCGCTCGACCTGTTGCTCCAGTTGCGATTTACTAATGAAATCCTGATAACCGGCATAACCGGCGCTGTCTTCCTTGACGTCCGTGATCCGTTGCCATTCAAGAAGTGCTTCTTCTTCCGTATCCCGACAAATGATGTAGGCAGCAAGACCGAAGCTTTCGAGCGGCTTTTGTCCCGTCGCTTCCCGGCGTACTTTCATGTCGTCGATTTTATGGGCTACTTCTTCAACAGTGCCCCCGTGCATGACATAAGCGTCACAGTGTTCGACGATCGTTCGCTTTCCAGCTTCACTCTCTCCACCAGCGTAGAGCTTGATGCCTGGACGCTGGACTGGCTTCGGATGGAGTTCTGCTTGCTCGATCGTGTAGTGATGACCGGAGAAGCTATACGGTGACGCATCTGCCCACAGTCCCTTCATGACCGTGACGAACTCTTCCGTCCGAGCATAGCGTTCATCGTGCGCTGTGAAGATACCGTTGTATTGTTTCGCTTCCTCTGCCCACCACGCTGAAACGACGTTGAGCGTAAAGCGTCCACCACTCAACTGATCGATGTTTGCCGCCATCTTCGCCGTCGTCGCTGGATTATGGAACCCGGGACGAACCGCTGTCATGATCTCAAGGCGTTCTGTCGTTGCAGCAATCGCTGCTGCCGTCGTCCATGCCTCAAGACTCGGTTCCTTAATGCCTTTGATATCATTCAAGTTCAATTCCGCAATCAACGTCGTCGAGAACCCGATTCGTTCTGCTGTTTGTGCGACTTGTTTCGCATAATCGAAGGTCGGTGGCATCTGTTCATCCTCGACGTTACGTAACCATCCCCCAAAAATCGGTAACCAAAAACCATACTCCACTCCATCGTCCCCCTTATCATAAAAAAACGCTCTTTTCGAAGTTCGAAAAGAGCGACGGTATCTTGTCCTGTCCGCTCTTATCTTCGGAAGGTATCCCTTCCTGGAAGTAGCACCTTCCGCCGTAGCGGGGTTGCTGAAGTGTCTTCGGGCCAGTCCCTCGACTTCTCTAGATAAGATGTGTTGCATTCATCGTACAAAATTCACTGAACTAAAGCAACCATTAAACCGTCTTTTCCAATCGGAATTATTTCACGCATAAAAAAATCCCGACGTCGTGTCGGGATTCGGTATTAATATGGTGCGACGAAATCTGATGTTGGCTCTGGCGCTTGTTCACCACGCACACGATCATAGAATTTTGCCATTGTGACGCTGAAGTATGGTCCAACCCATAAGACAGCAAGACCAAGTGTAACGATCACGAGTAATGCCCAACCAATGAATGATAGGAAGAGTAAGAATGCTTCCATTTTATGACCATCCATGAGTTGACGTGAACGTGTGATGGCCTCGAAGATACCGACCGATGGTTCATCTCGAAGGATGTAGAACGTCAACAGGTAAGAGAACGACTTGATGATCCCTGGAATGATCAAGAGTAATGTCCATAAGAATAAGAAGACCGCTTGCACAATCGAGACGCCGATGACTTTGCCGAAGATTTTATACGGCTCGAACAAATCAGCTACTTTGACTTCTTCATTGCGTGCGAACGACATCGCGACCCACGTCCAACCCGCTGCGATTGGGATCAATAAAATCGAAAGAATGATACTGACCGCACTCATCGCATTTAGATCTTCGTTAGGATCTGGTCCGATGAACGTCGGAACGCTCTGGATGATAGAAAACAGTACGAACATGAGGATGGCAAATCCCCAACGACCGCTGAGCGACTCCTTCGCTGCTTTTTTTAATTGAGATGACATGAGTAAGGTCCTCCTTGAAAAATAAGTTCTCACCTTACTTTACGGTCGAATTCTTCTAATGTTTCACTCTTTTTTCAATAATTTCCCGTCTCGTTGCTGGTTGAGCCAAGCACGCTCAAGTTGTCGTTCACACGCCGTGTATAACGATCGTCGACCGTCGAGCCGTTCCATCGCGAATGGAATACCATGCTTTTTCGCCTGCGCGATGACATGTGCACTCGCTGCATGAGAAACGCGACTCGTCACGACGACGATCGCGTCCGTCTTTTTGGCGAGACAGGCAATCTTTTTCGCGGACTGTGCGTCCCCTGCAAGATGAATCAATTCGATTCCCGTCGGCGCAAAGAACTCGCGATAGACAGCGGTCTGTTGTTCATTTCCGACGATGACGAGACGCATTCCTGTGAAGCGCGTGAAATCAAGTGGTGTCTTATCAACGAAATCCATCAATTGTCCAGGTACGGCTGTCGTCACGATCGGTTCAATCGTTCGCTCTTTTGGCATACGGACGCGACGCTGTGCTTTTTTAGCTTTCGGAACCGGTTGTCGTTTCATTTTTCGTGCATACCGATTTGACTTTTTCGTTGTCACAGACGTCTTCACTACCGGTTGCTCTACCTCTGATGGGCGGTTAGATGATGCGTTGACGATCGGCTCTTTATACGTGAATGGATGCTTCCAAGCAATCGTCAGTGTATCCTTCCGTTCCCGCCACATGACGAGATCGACGAGTTGACCTGCTTCTAGTCGCAAATAGCGCATGTCTTCTACCGGAACGACATAATAGAACGATCTGCCCGACTCATCTTGCAGTGGACCATTCACCGTTTCCTCAATGATTCCATGCGCCTTGACGATTGCTTGTTCAAACACGACACGTTCTGGATTCTCTCTCATTCGCTCCGTCGAGACGACGGCTTCGATACGGCATATCGTTTTTTGATCATCCTGACGATCGACACGGACACGGACTTCCATGCCGTGCTCGAGATTCCAATCGCGGACGTCTCGTTCAGAAATATGACTGCCCGACCATTCTAGTAAAGTACCACCTTTTAACCCCCGCTGAAACGTATAGGAATAACGTTGCTTGCGTACTGGCTCGCTCGGTACTTGCGGTGGCATGACGATAGTCTGTTTCTCTAACTCCATCACTTCATCGATGACCGGTGTTTCTTGAACGTCGCGCGGTGCATAATACGCTGACATTTTGACCCATTCATCGATTCCGTTCACTTCGTCGAGCCAGAGTTGCCAATCTTCATACTGCTCCACGACCGCTAATTTCATCTGTACCAATTCAGTTGCTCGTTCCAACACCTGTTGCATCATCCGTAACCACTTCCTTTGCGTTTTTTTCACTATAGCAACGAAAAAACGCGGAAGTAGTCCAAAAAAATAACCAGGTTATTTTTTTATTTAGGTACGTTGCTGAATTTCCACAGCCGGATCCTGACGCTTATATTTCGCGACGATGACGATCAAAACCGTGATGATCACAAGCAGGAACCAAGAAGACAATTTTCCAAGATCAACGACTACCCAGCCTCCTTCCTGATGCGGATAGACCCAGCCTTTAAAGAACGTTACGATGTTCTCCGCGATCCAAATGAAAAAGGCAATCAGTAAAAAGGATAGAACGAGCGGCATCCGGTAGATCGTCTGCTCGATCGTAAAATGAACCCATGACTTATAGAAAACGAGGACGACGAGGACCATCAATAGCCAGCGTGCATCGAAGATCCAGTGGTGGGTGAAGAAGTTGAGATAGACGAGACTGCCGACGCTGATCGCAAGCCAGGGGGGTGGAAATGCTATGAATCGTAAATGAAATCGCCGAAACGCCTGGCAGACATAACTCGCGACGCTTGCGTACATGAATCCTGCATACAATGGAACACCAGCCACTTTCGTCAAAGCTTCTTCCGGATAACTCCAAGACCCGACGTTCACTTTGAACAGTTCAAGTGCTAGACCGATGACGTGAAACAATAAGATCAGTTTGAATTCCTCCATCGTTTCATAACGTGTGACGAGTAAGACGATTTGGACGAGAATACACCATAGCAACAGGAGATCGTATCGTGCGATCGGTTCAGTAGGAAGATAACGTGAAAGAGCAAGCGCAGCGAAAATCATCACGGGAAAGACGCAACAGATGGCTTCTATATATGTAAAACGAATCAGGTGCCGGATCGCTTTCATTCGGTCATCTCCTTTTTCTTCAGTATACGTTTCTCTTTTGACCTTCCCCTCCTTCTTAAGATGGAAAAAACGGAAAATTTCGTCTTTCTTCTTCCACTTTCCTCATGATACAGTTAACGAATCAATTATTTTTAAGAAATGAGGTGCCAGACATGACGCGTCATCGCGCTTCCTGGTTGTTACGCGCTACGTTAAAGTGGGGACTCTTCCTGCTCGGTTTATTTTTACTCGCTCTTGGCTCATCAATGATGATCACGGCTGAACTCGGTGTCTCGACGTGGGATGTATTACATCTTGGTCTCCAAAAAAAGACGCCACTATCCGTCGGAACGATCATCTTACTTGTTGGTCTATTACTCGTTTTCGTTAAGTACGCATTAGACCGCGTCACACCGCAAATCGGAACGCTCGTCAACGCGATTTTCGTCGGTGTCTTCATGAATCTTGTTCTTGGTTCTCATCTCTTACCTTCTTTTGAGTCGATTTGGTTGAATACGCTCTGGCTGATTTTCGGTATCTTCATCATTGGGATGGGCGCTGGTCTGTATGTCGCTGTCGGATACGGGGCTGGTCCACGTGATGGGTTAACGCTGACACTTGCAGAGCGCTTCGGAACGTCAATTCGTCTGATGCGGACGATCATGGAAGTCACGGCATGCGGCATCGGTTGGTTGCTTGGGGGACCTGTTTTCTTCGGTACGATCCTCTCGATTTTCCTGATCGGACCGTTCCTGCAATTTTGGTTGTTCTATTTCCGCCGGATCATTGCAGCGATTGATGCAAAAGGACTTCCAGCGTCTGAACGCCAAATTAGCTAAGTCGCCTGACTCGATATCATTCCGCGTGAATGATATCTTTTTTTATGTCAGAAGCAGATAAGTTGCGTCATCAAAATAAACACGTTATATTCGTTTACATATCAATCTTTGACACGTCAAAGGTTTCTTCGAACGAAGGGAAGGATGTGATGGATTGAGTATTTCCTGCACCGAAAAAGGACGTTTGATCTATGCACTCGTCTCCGTCAATAAGACGATTGCTCAAAAATTCGATCTCTGTACGGATGGTTTTAGTCAGACGCGAATGGATCTACTTGCTCAACTACAAGTCGATCAAACGATCAGTCAAAAAGAATTGCAAAAACGCGTCAATGTCGATCATGCGGCGGTGACCCGTCACCTCAAACATCTGGAATCGACCGGGATGATTGCTCGTGAGCGTTCAGCCGCTGACAATCGGGTGATTCTTGTTTCCTTAACGGAACAAGGGGCGACGCGCATTGCACGATTACGCGAACAAAAAGATGAGTTCCTCGAGAACTTACTCGAAGGATTCTCCGCTGAAGAACAACGGACGCTAGCTGAGATGATTCAACGCATCGAAGCGAACGCCGACACATTACCTAAATTAAAAGAGGAGTCGATTTAATATGGCAACGCAAACAACAACAGACTTCATGGAAATCGTCAAAGGACGCCGTTCGATCCGTAACTACGATACAGACGTGAAGATCTCAAAAGAAGAAATGACACAAATTCTTGAAGAAGCAACACTCGCACCTTCTTCTGTCAACATGCAACCATGGCGTTTCCTCGTCATCGATAGCGAAGAAGGCAAAGCAACACTTGCACCACTCGCGAAATTCAACCAAGTCCAAGTCGAGACATCTTCTGCTGTCATCGCCGTCTTCGGTGACATGAACGCTGTTGATCAACTCGAGAACATCTACGATACAGCTGTCGCAAAAGGGCTCATGCCACAAGAAGTACGCGATCGCCAAGTACCAGCGATCCAAGGGATGTACAGCAGCGTATCAGCAAACGACTTGAAAGACAGCATCTTGATTGACTCGGGTCTCGTCTCGATGCAATTGATGCTCGTCGCTCGTGCACACGGTTATGATACAAACCCAATCGGTGGTTACGAGAAAGATCAAATCGCGGAAGCATTCGGTCTTGAAAAAGAGCGTTATGTACCGGTCATGTTGCTATCGATTGGTAAAGCGGTTGACGCAGGATACCCATCGGTTCGCCTACCAATCAACGACATCGCAGACTGGAAATAAGTTTTTTACACTATAAAAAAGAAAAAACACACACAAGGGAGATTGAATAATTATGACTACTCAAACAACAACGGACTTCATGGAAATCGTCAAAGGACGTCGCTCAATCCGCAACTACGACACGAACGTAAAAATTTCAAAAGAAGAAATGACACAAATCCTTGAAGAAGCAACACTTGCACCTTCTTCAGTTAACATGCAACCATGGCGTTTCCTCGTTATCGATAGCGAAGAAGGCAAAGCAACACTTGCACCACTCGCGAAATTCAACCAAGTTCAAGTCGAGACATCTTCTGCTGTCATCGCTGTCTTCGGTGACATGAACGCGGTCGACAGCATCGAGACAATTTACGACATGGCTGTTGAAAAAGGTCTTATGCCACAAGAAGTACGTGATCGCCAAGTACCAGCCATCAAAGGTTTCTACCGTCCAGAAGACGTTGAAACATTACGTGATAGCATCTTGATCGACTCAGGTCTCGTTTCAATGCAATTGATGCTCGTCGCTCGTGCACACGGTTACGATACAAACCCAATCGGTGGTTACGAAAAAGACCAAATCGCAGAAGCATTCGGTCTTGAAAAAGAGCGTTACCTCCCAGTCATGTTGCTTTCAATCGGTAAAGCAGTCGACGCAGGATACCCATCAGTTCGTCTACCAATCGCTGACATCGCAGAGTGGAAATAAGCGATCTCACCTAGTCCGGATTCCTTTCACAGGAATCCGGCTTTTTTGTATACTCAAAGAAAAGGAGGCGTCTGTGATGTATGATGTGACGATTATCGGAGCCGGTGTGGCAGGAATTTTCCTCGCCCATCAGCTCGTTGAAGACGGACAACGCGTCCTACTGCTCGATGCCGGAAAAACGATTCGCGAGCGAACAGCAGAAGATGCGTATCTTGGATTTGCGGGGCTTGGCAAATCAGAAGGAAAGTTCAATTATGCAACGGGATTCGGCGGGGAACTCGTCTCAAAAATCGGTGAAGAGACGACACGACGACTGTTCCAAGAAGTCGATGATCTTTTATGTACATATGGTGGAGGTACAGTTGAGACCTATTCCACGCATTCCCCTACTGTAGCGTCTCGTGCCCGTCGCGCCGGTCTACATTCGGTCGAGACGACCGTCCGTCATTTAGGCACAGTACGGACAGCTGCTGTCTTCACGGCGTTTGAGGACGCCTTATTACCACGTCTCGATGCCCGGTTCGAAACGACCATCGAGCAGATCACAAAATCAGAGCCGTTTACGATCAAAACAGTGGACGAGATCTTCGTCAGTCAACGGATTGTGTTTGCGACAGGTCGTTCAGGTGCAGACTTTACGTTGCACCAATTAGCGACGCTTGGTGTCACCCCACAGCGGACTCGACTTGATCTCGGGGTGCGAATTGAGACGGATGAGGCGCTATTTCGGACATTGTTACAGGAGACGTTCGAGACGAAGCTCGGTTACGACTCGCCTTACGGTCAAGCCGTCACCTATTGCATGAATCCGCGCGGACGGATCATCCGCAAATATCAAGAAGGACTCGTCATGCCGGACGGTCAAAATGTCCACGAGACAGCAGACGGCTCGACGAATCTGAACTTTACACTATTTCTCCCGCGTTATTTTTCGACGCTAGCGAAAGCGAATGCGTATGCCACGCGCATCATTGGCGGAATCAACCAAGGTGGTGATCGCATTCTCGTTCAGCGACTCAGTGATTTCCGAGCATCGCGAGCGACGACACACGATCAATTGAGTCGTAACACCATTGTCCCTTCCCTAACCGCGTCCCCCGGTAATTTGCATGCAGAAGTACCTGCAGAAGACATGCTTGTCTTAGAAGGGTTTTTAGAGCGCCTTGAGCAACTCCTTGAAGTGGAACTTCCGGGAGATACGTTGCTTTACGGATTAGATGGCAAGTTTTACGCACCGATGCTTGAGACGTCAGAGACGTTTGAGACGACATGTCCCGGTGTCTATGCGATCGGGGATTGTTCCGGTGCCACACACTCGCTTGCCCAGGCAGCCGCTAGCGGACTCCATCTTGGGCATGCCTTGACGCAAAACAGCCGATCCCTCTTCGCTTAAGCGGAGAATGACCGGCTTGTCTTATTTCTTGAATGCTTCGTACACTTTCAATTGTTTCCCTTTGACCTTCGTCGTCTTCATCGCCCGGAGGACAAGCGGACCTTTCCCATTGAGGATATCGACATACGTCAACGTATCCTGAATCGAGATGATACCGATATCGTCTGCTGTGACGCCTTCAATCTTCGCAATCGTTCCAACGAAGTCGACGGCACGGAGTTTTTTCTTTTTCCCGCCGTTAAAGAACAATTTCATGATGTCCGCATCAAGCTGCTCCGTTTTCGAAGAACGCGTATCTTCCGTCGCCATCTTCTCCTCGAATGCATCCGCTGTTCGCATCAAGTCCTTTTCCGTCGGTGCTTGGCGACGTGTCAGTTTCCCGTGATACTGCTCGATTTCCTTCAGGCGACGTTCGTCTGCCGGCGTGACGAGGCTGATTGCTTGTCCTGCTGCTCCTGCACGCCCCGTCCGACCGGTCCGGTGAACGTAGCTTTCTCGTTCGACAGGGAGATCATACTGGATGACGTGCGTGATGTTCTCGATATCGATCCCACGTGCCGCGACATCTGTTGCGACAAGAATTCGGAACTTCCCGGCACGGAAGGCTTTCATCGCATCGAGTCGATCGTCTTGTTCCATTCCACCGTGAATTGCTTCAACCGGGTAGTCATGGGCGCGGAGACCATTCGCGACGAAATCGACGTGTTCTTTCGTCCGACAGAAGATCATGCAGCGATCCGGGTTTTCAGCGACGAGAACATCTTTCAAAATCGCGAATTTCGTCTTATCCGTTACCGGAATATAACTATGCGTAATCGTCGAGACGACGGTCTCACCCGCTTCGATTCGTTTTGGTGCATCCATGTAGCGGTTGCTCAACTGTTCGATATCATCAGGGAAGGTCGCCGAGAACAACAGTGTCATCCGCTCTTTTGGTAACTCGGACAAGATGGCATCGACTTGATCGAGGAAGCCCATGTTCAGCATTTCATCCGCTTCATCTAAAACGACGTAACGGACTTTCTCAAGTGATAACGTGCCCCGCTCGATATGATCGCGTACACGCCCTGGTGTTCCGACGACGACGTGTGTCTTTTGTTTGAGCTCCGTGACTTGCCCGCGGAACGGTTGCTTGCCGAAGACCGCTGTCGCTTTGATCCGCTTATAACGTCCGATATTCATGATATCTTCTTTGACCTGTAAGGCAAGCTCACGTGTTGGCGTCAAGACTAAGACTTGTGGTTTATTTTCTTCCCACTCGACGAGTTCACACAGTGGAATCGCAAACGATGCCGTCTTTCCACTCCCCGTCCGTGATTTGACGATGACATCTTTTCCAGATAGTACGACCGGAATGACCGATTGCTGGACTTCGGTTGGTGTCGTGTAGCCAAGTTGCTCGATTGAATCGAGAATCGGTGTGCTTAAGTTAAAATCATTGAATCGTGTACGTGTCATAGAATGTCCTCATTTCTTATCGTAAAAAAAGCTTCCCACCGAAACGATGAGAAGCCCAACGAATTATTTGGATGCTACTTTATCTTTTTTGATTTGCTTACTACGTAATTGACCACATGCCGCATCGATGTCTGTTCCGTGCTCGAGACGAACACCACAGTTCAAGCCGTTCTTTTTCAACGTATCGTAGAACGTCGTGATATCTTCAGACGTACTGCGCTGATATTGACCGTGCTCATCGACCGGGTTGTACGGAATCAAGTTGACATACGTTAAGTGACGTTTGTCTTCGAACAGTTTTGCGAGTTCGACTGCGTGTTCCTTTTGGTCGTTGACGCCACGAAGCAAGATGTACTCGATCGTGATTTTACGGTTCGTCGTTTGAACGTAATAATCGATTGCTGGCATCAATTTCTCAAGCGGGATCGCCCGGTTGATTTTCATGATTTGCGTACGCAATTCATTGTTTGGTGCGTGAAGCGAGATCGCTAAGTTGACTTGGAGTTTCAAGTCAGCGAACTTGTAGATCTTGTCTGCCAAACCACTTGTTGAAACCGTGATGTGACGCGCACCGATTGCAAGACCATTGTGGTCCTTGATGACGTTTAAGAAGTCGACCATGTTGTCGAAGTTATCGAACGGTTCACCGATACCCATGACGACGACGTGGCTGACACGTTCTTCGTTACCGACTGCATCGAGGTGATGTTGGACGTTCATGATTTGCTCAACGATTTCGCCTGCTGACAAGTCGCGGCTCTTCTTGATCAGACCACTTGCACAGAAGCTACAGCCGATATTACAGCCGACCTGTGTCGTAACACAGACAGAAAGACCGTACTTATGACGCATCAGAACTGTTTCAATCAAGTTACCATCATATAATTTGAAAAGGAACTTGATTGTTCCGTCTGCTGATTCTTGCTTGACCGCTTCTGTCATCGAGTCAATCGTAAAACTCTGATCTAACAACTCAAGGCAATCCTTGTTGACATTCGTCATTTCCGCGAAAGTCGTGACACGTTTACGGTAGAGCCAATCCCATACTTGTTTGGCACGGAATGGTTTGTGCCCTTGATTCGATAACCATTCTGTCATCTGCTCAAGCGTTAATCCATAAATGGATGGTTTATTCATTTCGAAAGACCTCATTTCTTTTTCCAGAACTACAACATTCCTTTATCTTAGTAAAAATCAGCGCGTGACGCAACGTTCAAATCCTAAATGTTCACTTTCTGTAAAGTTTTTGCGCCACTTTCGATCAAATCGACAGACTCCGACGTCCGAATTGAACGACTGCTCCAGTCAAGAACACGAGACAGAGGACAAGTAAAAGAATGGAATGAAGAAGAAAATGATTCGTTCCTTCTAATAATTGCGTCGTGTTAAACAAGGAGAAGACGGATAGATAACGGAGCCACTCCGTCTTGTCACTTAGCTCCGACAGAATCGTCAAGACGATCGATAGGACAAGCACACTACCGGCAAGCGAAAAAGCACGACGTTCTTCGTCAAATAACGTCGCAACGAATAACGTAAAGGCACCGATCGCCAAGAGTAACAATAGCGCATTGAGCTGAATCTGCCATAAGATGACGTCATTGATCGAAATATCTGTCATCCACCAGTCGGATACCATCAAGACGAGTCCATTCAGTCCTACGAGAACCATACTTGCGATACCCATGACGATCGCGACAGCAAACGTATACGCATTCCGGGTGATCGGGGCTGCGAGATAGACGATCAGCTCTCCGTTGTCGATCGGTCGCGCAACGAGGCGCGCTGCTAATGAGAGCAAGAATAGACTCGCAATGACTTGAAAGATCAGTCCATAATAGTTCCCTCCGAGCAGATCCAGTACATTATCGAATCCCGTCACCTTATCGTATTGAAATGCTTTCAAGACTTCCGGAGGTAACGCTTCTAGTTTTGCTTCTAGTAAACCAGTCTTCATCATCGATGGATAAAGCAACGCAAGCATCAATAAGTAGAGACTCGTTCCAATCGCATAAGCAAGCACGGGCTTTCTGACCTGCTTGAATAAAGAGCGGATCAGCAATATCACGACGATTCCTCCTCTCCATAATAATGCAAGAAGACCTGTTCTAAATCATCTGCTGACGGACGAATCAGTCGCACATCATACTGAGTTAAATAAGCGATCGCCTGATTCAAGCTCAGCGTCTCGTCCGTTTGAAAACTGACTTCCAGCCGCTTCGGTTCAACACCGACTTGCATCGCGAACTGTGCTGCCTCCACCTCAGTTCGGAAGACGATCGTGTACGTCTTTCGACTCGATCGAACCAACTCATGAATATCCGATTCGACGATGATGCGCCCTGCTTTGATTAAAGCCGCTCGATCGCACGATTTTTCCATCTCCGGAAAGTGGTGTGAACTCATCAGAATCGCTTTTCCAGCATGCTTCTCCTGTTCGATCCACTCTAAAAAACGCTCTTGCATCAAAGGATCGAGTCCACTGGTCGGCTCATCAAGTAGATAGACGGGTGCATCCTTCATGAAGCAACCGACAAGTGCCAGTTTTTGCTTCATCCCTTTTGACATCTTGCGGATTTTCGTCTTCGTCTCAAAGGGAAATCGTTTCAACAACAGTTGTCGCCGTGCCGGGTCACTACTATGCAGTCGTTGCATCAAATCGAGCATGTCTGCTCCTGTCATGTCTCCAGGTAAACTAATCTCCCCCGGCAAGTAACCGACCAACTGCTTCACTTCTTTACTTTGCTTCCAGCAATCAAAACCACCGATCGTCGCCTTTCCACCATCCGCAGCCAATAGTCCCATTAAATGTCGTAGTGTCGTTGATTTTCCAGATCCGTTTGGTCCGATGAAACCGAATATCGTACCCGGATCAACTGTAAAACTGACATCGAATATTCCACGCCCCGGTGCAAACTCTTTCGTGACATGCTCCAAACGGATCATCGTCCGACCTCCTATCTTTTATTTCTTTCCTCACTGTATTCATACCCGTTTTGAAGCAATTTGTTCGGATCAAAGCGATAGATGACGAACCGCTCGTCATGATTTTTTTCATAGAGGTCTCGTAATCGAATCTCATCGATTTGCTCGAATACGGTATGGCGCTCCAAGTACTCCCGGTATTCATCGGTCGGGTAATACAAGATGAGATCAACTGAACGCGGGGAACGTTCGACCGAACTTAAAATGTGATCGATCACTTTCATGAAAATTTGTGAAGAGAATGGATTAAAGAAATAAAACTTATTCGCCTCATCCGGAATGGTATACTGCTCGGCATACGTCTGTTCGAATCGCAAACTTCCGGAACGCCGCTTCCGTCGACTTTGGTAGTTCGCCATATTCCGAAGTGCGTCCTCGTAAAATTGTCCGTTCATCTCGATTCCGATGACGGAACAATCGAATCGGTCGTGTAAGTAAAAGTTCAAACGCCCTTTCCCACACCCGAAATCAATGACCGTGTCCTGTTTTTGAAACAAATACGTTTCGCATAATTCGTCTAGTGCCGCATAAGGCGTTGGTTCATATCGATTGTAGTGACTAAACACACCATAAAGATGTTGCATCTCAATGGTCTCGATTCGTAATCGTTGATCGTATTCCTGTTCATTCATTGTCGTTTGTTCCTTCTTTCCGGCATTCTTGCCTTCATCGTACTATACTGAAGAAGTACGTTACTCGTTTTTTGAAAGGGGATTTTATGATGATCGTCGTTACGAACCGGATTAAAGTCAAAAAAGGGATGGCTGCAGCTCTCGCTCCTCGTTTTACGCGTCCAAGTGGACTTGATACGATGGACGGATTCATCCGCGTCGAGGTCTTATTGACGCAAAACATCGAAGAACACGATGAAATGAACGTCAACATGTACTGGGAAGATATGAAGAGTTTTCAAGCGTGGCGGGAAAGTGACGATTTCAAAGCGTCACATAGTCGACCTGCGAGTAGTGAGGCAGGAGAATCGCCAATGCTCGGCAGCGAGATTCTGACTTATGAAGTCGCTTCGGTCAAAGAACGCGCATGATGCACGAAAAGGACTCGTATCGAGTCCTTTTTTATATACCTATATACAAATAGTGAAAGGGTCGAATTGTCACAAATGGTATTATTTGTTATCATAGTGCCATTACAGAGAGAGAGGGTCCTTCATGAATTCATTAACTATATTTGAACAAGCCATTCGTAGCTTACCTGACGATCGTACGTTACGACGTGATGAATTATGGACGGACGATTTTTTATTGCAACAGGAGAACGAGCTGACCGTCTATTACTCTCCGATTGGCGAATATGTCAATACTGAAGCAAAAGTCGTCATCATCGGGATCACACCAGGTTTTGAACAGATGCGAATCGCTTTCGAAGAAGCGACGGATGCCCTCCATCATGGTGTTTCATTAGAAGAGACGGCACGCCTCGTCAAATATACAGCAAGCTTTGCCGGAACGATGCGACGTAACCTCGTCCAGATGCTCGATACACTTGAACTTCCAGCATTGCTCGGAATCGAGACGACGGCTAGCTTATTTCATCAACATCAGAAATTATTGCATCCAACGTCACTGTTAAAGCAACCCGTCTTTTATCGCGAAAAGAATTACTCGGGTCATCAACCGAAGATCAATCGTAGCCCTTTATTAAGGCACTACGCGGAAGAACACTTCGTCGCTGAGATCAATCAGTTACAAAAACCAGCGTTATTAATTCCACTCGGTCGGGTCGTCGAGACGCAAGTCCGTGGATTGATTCATGATGGACGAATCGAACAGCATCAGCTTCTTTCCGGATTCCCCCACCCATCTGGCGCGAACGGTCATCGAAAAAAACAATTCGAGGAAAACCAAGCCTATTTGATGAAACAGCTCATTCAACATTTTGCTGAATAAACAACTTTATCTTAAATTATCAGAATATATGGTTGAATCGCTTCTGAAATACATGATAAAGTGTCCATAAGAACAGAATATGACTATTCTATCGATGAGGTAGAGGCGCGATTTCAATCAGTACTTGGTCCGAGGATGACAACGAAGACGACTGCAGGAAAGGTGACATCGCCGAAATGACAGTATGTGTCGAGCATATCGTCGTTGGTCGATTCGGGAAACACCCGATCGATTGCCATACATAACAATTGTATGGAGCGCTCCAATTCGGCTAAGAAAGACGCATCCAGCGAGGGTGTCGGCTTTGTTGCCGGTGCCCTTGCTTTTTTTGTGCCGCGGGGTCTCATCTTTAAGCCATTTATTAAAGAGGAGGATATTTTTCATGGTCAACTATTCAGATTCCATCATTGCCCTTGTACCTGCTTTACTAGCTATCTTATTAGCCATCTTTACCCGAAAGGTCGTTCTTTCGTTAGGTGTCGGTATTCTCGTCGGTGCCCTGTTACTTCACCGTTTTAACCCGATCGATACGGTAACCTATCTCGGCAAGAACATCTTCAGCCTCTTTTGGGCAGACGGTGCCTTGAACGAGTGGAACGTCTTATTGCTTGTCTTCTTGTTATTGCTCGGCGTCCTTTCCACGCTCATTCAGACATCAGGTGGCGCTCGTGCCTTCGGTGAATGGGCTTCTACTCACGTCAAGACAGCGCGTGGTGCACGCTTAGTTGCCTTCGGACTCGGTATCTTGATTTTCATCGATGATTACTTCAACAGTCTCGCTGTCGGCAACGTCAGTCGTCCGTTAACGGATCGCCGTGGTGTCTCACGTGCAAAGCTTGCCTATTTGATTGACTCAACAGCTGCGCCTGTTTGTGTCATCAGTCCGCTTTCGAGTTGGGGCGCATTCATCATCTCCATCATCGCCGGTATCTTAACGACGCACTCGATTACGGATTACTCAGCGTTTAGTGCTTTCATGATGATCGTTCCAATGAACTTCTATGCGATTTTCGCGTTACTTTTAACACTTTACATCGCTTATTCTGGCGTCTCTGTCGGACCGATGAAACAGCATGAACGCCGTGCCGCGAATGGTGAACTTTTTGATGCGTCAAAAGGAACACCGATGGGGATGGCAAAAGAGGTCAACGAACATACGAACGGAAAAGTCCGGGATCTCGTCGTTCCGATCGTCGTTCTTGTCATTGCTACAATCAGTGCGTTACTCGGGACAGGTGCTCAGGCACTTGCAGCCGACAATCGCCCGTTTACTTTAATTGGAGCATTTGAGGCAACAGACGTCACACGTTCACTCGTCGCAGGTGTCGTCATCAGTTTAATCGTCGCTTTCCTGATGCTGATCGGACGAAAAATTCCGGGCCGCGATTACCGTGCAAGCATCGTTGCTGGTATGCGTTCGATGTGGCCAGCAGTCGTGATTCTGTTATTCGCTTGGACGATCATTGCTGTCATCGGTGATATGAAAACCGGTGATTATCTCGCGAGCTTCGTTAGCAACTCGATTTCTGCGTCGTACTTGCCGTTCTTGTTATTCTTGATTGCCGGCTTGATGGCATTCTCGACAGGAACAAGTTGGGGTACATTCGGGATCATGTTGCCAATCGGTGCGGATCTCGTCATGGCTGTCGATGCCTCACTCTTGTTACCGACACTTGCTGCTGTTCTTGCTGGATCTGTCTTCGGTGACCATTGTTCACCGATTTCCGATACGACAATCTTAAGTTCGACAGGGGCTGGATCCCATCATATCGATCACGTTACGACACAGTTACCGTATGCGCTAGTCGGTGCCGTCACTGCGGCAGTCGGTTATTTAGTCATCGGTTTCACGGAGTCTTCGGTATTCGGTTTCATCGGAGCTCTTGTCACATTCGTACTCTTCGTCGTCGTCTTGAACGTTCTCTCGAAAAAAGGCGAAACCGCTTCGGATTTACAAACGGATTGATGAAACACTTTATGAAAAAGGCATTGGATGCGCGCATCCAATGCCTTTTTTATATCTATTCGTTTCACACCATCAATAAACACACATCATTCGCGAACGCTACCGGATCCTCAAGTGGAAGCCCTTCGACAAGTAATGCTTGTTGATACATCAGTTTGGTATAGCGCTCGAATTTTGAACGATCGTTTTGATACGCCGTTTCAAGAGACTCGAACACTGCGTGTGACGGATTCAATTCAAGAATCTTGACCGCTTCTACCCCTTCATTATTCGGCATCGCCTTCAGAATTTTCTCCATCTCGATTGAGACAGCGCCGTCCGTCGCAAAGCAGACAGGATGCGATTTTAGACGTGTTGAGGCTTTGACTTCCTTGACTTGCCCACTTAGCACTTCCTGCATGGCTTGGAACATCTCTGCTTGTGCGTCCGTCGTCTCCGCTTCCTCCGCTTCAATCCCTAAATCGCTGCTCGTGACCGACTTGAACGTCTTCTCGTTGTACGTCACGAGCATCTGGATCGCGAACTCATCGATCTCTTCCGTGAAGTACAAGATATCATACCCTTTATCACGGACGAGCTCGGATTGTGGTAATTTATCCAGACGATTCGTACTCTCACCAGCGGCGTAGTAGATATGTGCCTGATCTTCCGGCATCGCTGCGACGTATTCTGCGAGTGTGATCAACTTCTTCTCCTTAGCTGAGTAGAAGAGGACGAGGTCCTGCACCTGTTCTTTGTGCATGCCGTAATCATTATACATACCGAACTTCAGCTGGCGTCCGAACGCTTGATAGAACGTTTCGTACTTCGTGCGATCCTCGCGCAGGAGGGCTTCGAGTTGTGTCTTGATCTTACTTTGGATATTTTTCGCGATCAATTTCAATTGACGATCGTGCTGCAGTAACTCGCGCGAGATATTGAGCGATAAGTCTTCCGAGTCGACCATCCCTTTGACGAAACTGAAGTGATCCGGCAACAAGTCGCTGCATTTTTCCATGATCAAGACACCGTTGGCATAGAGTTCAAGACCCTTTTCAAATTCCTTCGAATAATAATCGTACGGTGCCTGCTCTGGAATGAATAAGATCGATTGATAACGAACAGCGCCGTCGACACTGATATGAATGTGTTTCGCTGGTGTGTCGAAACCATAACGCTTCTCTTGGTAGAAGTTCGTATAGTCTTCGTCTGTCAGTTCCCGTTTGTTCTTCCGCCAGATCGGCACCATGCTGTTGATCGTCTTGACGACTTCGACCTCTTCCGTCTCGTCACTGCCTTCGATCGGCTGACGTTCGAGTTCCTTCATCTCGATCGGATAACGGATGAAATCCGAGTATTTTTTGATGATGCTACGTAGACGATATGTCTCGAGGTATTCGTCATACGATTCTTCTTCCTCGTTCGCCTTGATGTGGAGTGTAATCTCCGTTCCGACGGTTTCCTTGTCGACTTCCTCGATCGTATAACCTTCGACACCACGCGATTCCCATTTATAAGCGACTGCACTGCCGAACGGTTTCGTAACGACGGTGACGACGTCTGCGACCATGAATGCAGAATAGAATCCGACACCGAATTGTCCGATGATATCATGACCATCTTGTGCTTCATTCTCTGCTTTGAAGGCAAGCGATCCACTCTTCGCGATCGTACCGAGATTCTCTTCTAGTTCTTCCTTCGTCATTCCGATTCCCGTATCACGAATGATGAGTTGACGCGCTTCTTTATTTGGTTCGATTGTAATTTTGTAGTGTTCCTTTTCGAACGAAATCGTCTCGTCCGTCAATGCTTTGTAGTACATCTTATCCATGGCGTCACTTGCATTCGAGATCAATTCGCGCAGGAAAATCTCCTTATGCGTATAGATGGAATGAATCATCATCTCCAGCAATCGTTTTGATTCCGCCTTAAATTGTTTCGTTTCCATGCTCATTCTGCCTCCCTTTTTTAGCACTCAATCATATAGAGTGCTAATTCATCTCCTATTATTAGGGAGTTCGAAATATCTGTCAATCTCCTTTTTCACTGTATGTCGTGACTTTTTCAAGGACAATCATTCCGATTTGACGTAAGTGTTCTGCTGACCCATAGGTGCCATGGCTAACGCCGTTTTCATCCTTTCGATTACCGAGACCGATGAACTGCTCACTCGGTTTGAAGTGGAGTCCGACGACGGGGACCTGAAATCGTGACGAGAAGCCGACTTGAAAAATCGCGTCCGGATAATCCGTTGGTCGATAGGTCGTCCAATCGATGTCTGGTTCGAGCTTCGCAAATCGTTCCGTGTGTTCCTTACCGAGCAGGATGATTCCTTTTATCGAAAACAGTTCAAGCAGGCGTAACAAAAATGTCTGACCGAACGGACTATCTTCCAACACGCTGCGTTCTTTGATCGCTCCCATGTAATGGTGTGTCGGAAACGGGAAAAAATCCAAATGAATGACTGGATCAAACGTCTTTTCGTAAAACGACGCACCGAGTCCGTTCAAGAATCCTTCGAGCTTCCCCCCACCTGGTCGACCGAACCAGGTCCGGTACACATTTGGTTGTTTGAAGTAACGATTGAAGCGTCGGATCGAATCCGTCAGCGTTTTCTCCTGCAGATAATCCTCCCATGCCATCGACTTCGGACGTATGAAAAGCGGACCATGCTCGTCAAATCGTAATGTACCTGTTCGGTCTAAAAACTGCGATCGAGATGGGTTCGTCGCGATCGTCACCCAACTGCTACGTGTCGCATCACCAAACCAGAGGACCGGTGTCGTTTGGTCGATCAATTCACTTGCGAATGCACTCTTCTCGAGTGTTATTTGGTACTGGACGGCTTCGTGTAATAATTTTTTGGCAAGTTGCCATTGATCGGATGTCAGCGTTCTCATCTCCCTCTATACAGCGATTGTGCTGTTGTAGATGTACCCCCTATCCTCTATTACTAGACGCATCGATGGGTTTAATCTCCATTTCTCCGGGAATGTTTCATAAGGTGAACGATACGACTTAGGAGGGATTTAACAATGGGTAGACTCGATCAAAAAGTAGCTGTCATTACCGGCTCGGCAACAGGGATTGGACAAGCGACTGCACTTGTCTTCGCAGAACAGGGAGCAACGGTCGTCTGTGCCGATGTCTCACTTGAAAAAGCACAACAAACAGTAGAACAGATTACACAACAAGGTGGGAAAGCAGAAGCCGTCCATGTCGATGTCTCAGACGTCGAGAGTGTCGAGCAACTTGCGAAGCACGTCAAAGAGACATACGGTACGATCGACGTCCTCTTCAACAATGCCGGAATCGATGAACAAGGCGGGAAAGTCCACGAGTATCCAATCGATCTCTTCGACCGGATCATCGCGGTCGACTTGCGCGGTACATTCCTCGTCAGTAAATTCTTGATTCCACTCATGCTTGATAACGGTGGTTCAATCATCAATACGTCATCGATGTCTGGTCGCGCAGCTGACTTGAACCGGTCCGGTTATAACGCAGCAAAAGGCGGGATCGCGAACTTCACGCGCGCGATGGCAATCGATTACGCGCGTCACGGCATTCGTGTCAACTCATTATCACCAGGAACGATCGAAACACCACTCATCGATACACTTGTCGGTGAAAAAGAAAAAGAGCAAGGCAAACAGTTCCGCGATGCGAACGCTTGGATTACACCACTCGGACGACTCGGTAAACCACGCGAGATGGCAACGGTCGCCCTCTTCCTTGCTTCTGACGACAGCTCATATGTTACAGGTGAGGATATCACAGCAGACGGTGGCATCATGGCTTATACATGGCCGGGAGAGATGTTAATCGATTCGAAGTGGAAAGACGAAGCAGAAAAAAGTGAATGAGCAAGGTACGGTGTAACCCTCTGGTTGCACCGTTTTCTTTTATCTCAAGACGTTCAGCTCCGTAAATTATTTTCCGAATTCGTTTACCTCCCTGAAGTATTTTTATCAGGGTACAGGATAGGTAAGGGGGGAAATACTTATGCAAACAGCAATTACTTACTTACAACGATGTCTTCAAATTCCAAGCGTTAATCCGACGGACGGAGAGGAAGCCGTCGCACGTTATGTGTACGATGTACTGATTGATCATCACATCTCGACAGAATGGATCGAAGTCTCACCGAAACGGATTTGTCTCGTCGCGACCGTTCCTGCGAGTGAAGAGGTTTCACGCCCTTCCGTACTCGGGCTATCTGGTCATCTCGATACGGTTCCTGTGCAAGGAGACGGCTGGACGAAAGATCCATACGGTGGTGAAATCGAAGACGGACGCATTTATGGTCGTGGGGCTTCGGATATGAAGTCAGGTGTCATGGCGATGGTGCAAGCGCTCATTCAATACAAGGAACGTCAAAACCGTCCGAACACCGTCAAACTTCTGATTACATCCGATGAAGAAAATGGCATGACAGGAGCTCGGCATTTGACGGAACAAGGGCATGCGGATGATTTAGATGCTCTACTGATCACAGAACCGACGAGTGGGATGATCGGTTATGCACAAAAAGGGGTCGTTGGGATTGAAGTGACATGCCGTGGGAAAAGTGCACATAGCTCTGCCCCGCAACTTGGACGTAATGCGATTGATGACGTATATCGCGTCATCCAAGAAGTGAAGTCGGAGCGTTTTTCGATCACGACGAATCATCACTCGGCACTTGGTCCGGTCGTTGCATCGATCACCTCGATTTCAGGAGGCGAAGGACCAAACGTCGTTCCGAGTCAGGCTTCGTTTTATATGGACATCCGGACGATTCCGGGATTCGGTCGAGCGGACGTTCTTGCTGCCTTTACGGATATTGAGCGTCGACTTGTTGCAGAAGATCCTGACTTTGACATGAGCGTGACCGTCATCAAGGATATTCCTTCCTGTGAAACCGATGAACAAGCGCCTTTCTTGCAACAGGTCGCAGATACGATGGAGCAGGTCAGCGGCGTGACACCACGAAAAATCGCCATCCCAGGTGGAACGGATGGTGCAATGTTCAGCCAAGCAAAAAAAGCATTCCCGATCGCGATTGCTTCTTTCCATGATTTCCGTCTCGCGCATCAAGTCGATGAGTCGATTCCGTTATCCGAATATGAACAAACGATTGCGTTTTGCTTTAACTTGATCAACACACCATTACATCAATCACTTCCATCGCTTTAAATAAAAAAGGGACGACTTTTGGGTGCAATACCCAGAGTCGTCCCTTCTACTTTTACTGTGTTTAGTTTAGTACACACCAAGCTGTGCCAACGCCTCACTTAAATAACTTTGATCACTGCGAAACTGATGATTCGTTTGTCCGTCAGACCAACTGATGAAGACACGACCAAGCCGGTCATACCGTAAACAGAGACAAATCACGCCCTGCTCGAATACGACTTCTCCCTGTAACGACTCATGGACGCGAGCAAAGTTACGGATGAACGTATCATATTGATTAAATGTAACTGAAAACTCGTGTTCACTATCTTCTCCCGTCATTTGAATCGTTAGTTCCTCTTGTTTAGGATATACGTGTAAGATGTCCCACGATACACTGCTTTCTTCTCCTCGAAACACGATGCGATGCTTCATTCGATTTCCTCCTTTATGTACAAGGATTTTCGCTTTCTTTTCTCGAAAGTAATCGATATCTTCTTCATCCGAAAGGAGTCTGCTTATGTCTGATACGCCAAAGACAGGTCCTACTGAACAGTCCGTTGATGCCTTTCTGGCACAAGTCGAACCACCACTACGTCAAGCAGATGGTATCACGTTACGTCAGTTCTTCGAAGATGTCACGGGATACGAAGCCGTTCTTTGGGGGTCTTCCTTGATTGGTTTTGGTGCCTATCATTATCGCTATGCCTCTGGTCACGAGGGCGACAGCTTTTATGTCGGTTTTTCTCCGCGCAAGACGAACCTCGTCCTTTACCTCACGCTTGGTGAAGACGATGTATCGGAACGACTGCTTGCCACTCTCGGTACGTATCGACGCGGCAAGTCCTGCCTCTACGTAAAACGACTGACTGACATCGATTTAAACGTCCTTCGGGAAATGATTGAGCACTCGATCCGCACGTTAAGAGACATGTACCCGTCTTGATTTCAATCAAAAACAGCCGAAGCGGATTCGCTTCGGCTGTTTTTTGAAATTAATGTCCGCCTTCTGTCCGATCGATATGGCGAATGTGTTTGAGATTGCCCCCGATGATGATGACGGATAAGAGGACAAAGCCACTTCCGACATAAAATGGTAAGTTTGCGTTGAAGATTTCAGCCAATTTCCCGGCCATGAATGGCGCGATGGCTGCCCCGAGAAAACGTAGGAAACTGTATGCCGCAGATGCTGTCGAACGTTCGACAGGTGCTGCGTCCATGACAGCTGTCGTGATGAGCGTGTTGTTATTCCCAAGCACGGCTCCCGCCAAGATGACACAGACGATGACGACGGCTGGTGTTTCCGTGAAGATCCCCATTAATAGAAGCAAGATTGCGAATGTGATCAACATCATGACCATCGCTTTGATTGTTCCGAACCATTGTTTCAGTTTCGGAGCCGTTAAGACCGATGTGATCGCAAGCAACATTCCCCAGCCGAGGAAAACAAATCCGAGTCCTTGCGCTGGTAGTTTCATGACGAATGGTGCATAGGCCATGATCGTGAAGAACCCAACGTTATAAAGTGCCGCAACGATCCCGAGCGTCAAGAGTGAACGATGCTTCATCGCTTGAAACGGTGCTTTTAATGATAACTTCTGTTTTGGTGCAGCAGATGCTGCTGGTTTTGGCATTAAGAAGAGCAAGACGAGGAACGCGATGACCATGATCGTCGCAACACCCATGAATGGGGCGCGCCATGTGATTGAACCGAGCGTTCCGCCTAATAGTGGTCCAATCGAAATCCCAAGACCAACGGCTGCTTCATATAAAATGATCGCTTTTGCTGTTCCACCTGACGACAGAGAAACGATCGCAGCGAGTGCTGTTGCGACGAATAAGGCGTTCCCTAGTCCCCAACCACCGCGTAACGCGACGAGCGTCCAAATGCTGTCTGCTTGTGAAGCAAAACCAGCAACGATTGCGATGACGGCGATCCCGAGCATCAATGTTCCTTTTTGACCAATCCGTGATGAGATCGCGCCTGTAATTAACATCGCGAATGCCATGACGGCGTTATAACTTGTAAATAAGAGCGTTACTTCACTTTTTGACGCTTCTAAATTCTCGGCAATCGTCGGTAAGACGGGATTGACGAGACCCATTCCCATGAATGCTGTAATACTGGCGAAAAAAACTGCCCAGACAGCAACCGGTTGATGGAATAATCCATGTTTGCTTTCTGCTAATACCGTTTCCGGCTCAAGCGTCGTTGTTTTTTCAGCAAGTGCCATAGTGTCCCTTCTTTCTATTGAATGTGTTACATGAACTGTTTAAACGAATGGCGAATGACGTCGCCTCGACTAATGATCCCAACAAGACGTCCTGCTTTCAGAATCGGAAGCTTTTTGATCCGTTTTGCGCCGAGCGTTGCTGCAATCTCTTCTATTTCTGTTTCAGCGTCCGCTGTTACGACTTTCCGACGTGCCAGTTCCATGACAGGTCGATTCAAGATATGACGAATCCGATCTTCGTAATCTTCTTCGTCTCCTTTGATGACATCTACATATAAGAATGTATCGACGATGATGTCCTTGTGTTTTCCAATCGCGCGCATGATATCTCCGTCACTGATATACCCGACGACCTCTTGCTCAGCATTAATGACAGGTACGCCGCTAATACCAGATTGAATGAATCGTTCGATGACCGTACGAATCAGATCTGTATCGTTTACTGTGATGACCTCTTGTTTCATCGACTCATAAGCTTTCATCTGAATTCTCCTTTGTCGTTCGTTTCTCATATGAAAAAGTTGTATGATACAATTAAAAGAACAAAAATGATTGTATAATACAACTACAACTCTGTCAAGCCTCCTGCTTTTCGCATTGACAGCTTATCCACATTGGGTAATCATGAGGGACAGAGAGACCTTATTGAAAGGGGAGATACCCGATGTCTCAACAAGCACTCGAAACCATTGAATTAGAGTTAGCAATTCTGATCCGGCGCTTGACGACAGCGACGGCAGACAATCGTAATTTGGATCGTGCTTCCTACCTTTTGCTGCGACAACTAGCGGATTCCGGCAACGTCGGTGTCAAAACACTTGCTCGTGAACTCCAGCTTGATGTCTCGACCGTCAGTCGCCAAGCTGCAGCGCTCGATCAGAAGCAACTTGTGGAAAAAGTAAAAGATCCGACAGATGGTCGTGCCTTCTTCTATCATATTACGGATAAAGGACAAGAAGAGCTCACGATTTACCGGACAGCGCGCCTCGCGAGCATCGAACGTCTCCTGACGGACTGGCCATCGGATGATGCCGAAGATTTTGGACGTCTATTGCAACAATTCAACCGTGCCTTGCGCGAGCGGTAACGAAATCACACCATTTAAAGGAACGGACGCGAAATCAATCGATTTCGCGTCCGTTTTTTCGTCATTATTCATGATGTAGTAGAAACCTGACAAACCGAACGAATTTGTGCGATATGTTCAGGTGACGTTCGGCAACAACCACCGATCAATCGTGCCCCTGCCTCATACCATGTCTTCGCGACGGTTTGGAACGATGTACACTGATTCGTACCTGACCACGTTTTTGCGACCGGATCATAGACCTCACCAGAGTTCGGATAGACAATGATTGGCACATCCGTCAACGCCTTAAGGTGACGGATAAAGTCGGTCGCGTAAGATGCCGGAAAGCAATTTGCACCGATTGCTGCGAGCTGTGGATGTTGTCCGACCGTTTCAATACACGTCGCAAGTGCCGTTCCTTCACTAATGTGTGTCGCATCTTGAAGCGAGAACGTCAGCCAAGCGGACACTTCCGGATACGCTTCGAGAATCCGGAACAACACGACAGCTTCCTCGAGCGACGGAATCGTCTCAAATGCCAGCAGATCAGCCCCCGCTTCAATCAATGCTTCGATCCGTGGTCTGTGGAAGGCTTCTAGCACATCTGCTGACACTCCATAATGACCGCGATATTCAGAACCATCTGCTAAGTAGGCACCATAAGGACCCACTGATCCCGCGATCAATGCGTCACTCTTTCCGCTACGCGTGCGTGCGTTTTGCGCCAAGGTGACCGTTTGTCGAATCAGCGCCTGTGCTTCCTCTGTCGTGATATGACGTTGCTTGAATCCTTCGATACTTGCTTGATAGCTTGAAGTGATCGCAACATCGGCACCTACTTCAAAGTAGTCACGATGGACGTGCTCGATCTGTTCCGGTGCTTCGATTAAGAGACGTGCTGACCAAAGCGGGTCGTTCAGGTCGAATCCCTTCTGTTCAAGTTCGGTTGCAAGGGCACCATCTAAAATAAGAAAGGGAACTTCCTGTAATCGTTGATCAACTGGATTTTTGATTCGGGACATCTTCAACACTCCGTTTCTGAGAAGAATTCGTGAACGCATGTACGACATAACAGATCACGATGAATGGAATACCACAGTACAAGGCGATTCGTTGTGTCGGATCAAATCCGATACCAATCAGAGAAATCAAACAAACGACGAAAGCGGCGATCGGTACAAATGGAAAGAGTGGTGTGCGATAGACCAATTCGTCGATCGTATGCCCTTCACGGAGGAATTGTTTCCGGAAACGATACTGGGCAACGCTGATACTCATCCAAACGACGACGACAGCGAGACCGGAAATCGAGACGAGCGCGATATAGACACTTCCTGCTGCATAGATGCTAGACAGCAAGGCAAGTCCTCCGCCAAGCATGCTGAACAATACGGCTCGAAGTGGAACCCCACTTGGCGTCACCTGGGCGAAGAAGCGTGGAATCATGCGTTCGTTCGCAAGCGACCAGAGCATCCGAGAGGCGGCGTAAAGTCCAGAATTCGCTGCCGACAAGATCGCTGTCAAAATGACGAAGTTCATCACGTCTGCCGCATACGGAATTCCGATCCGTTCAAACACGGCGACGAACGGACTTTCGAGTACACCTTTCCCATCCGTTGGTAATAAGACGGCTAACACGATGATCGTACCGACGAAAAAGAGGACGAGTCGCAAAATTGTCGTCCGGATCGCAAGCGGAATCGTCCGTTTCGGATCGACTGCTTCACCCGCTGCGACACCGATTAGTTCCGTTCCCGAGTAAGCAAAGTTCACGGCAAGCATCGTCATGAAGATGACGAAAGCGCCATTTGGGAACAACCCGCCTTCGGTTAACGAAGAAAAGAATGGAGCCGGGCTACCATCTTGCAGTGGAATGAAGCCGACGATTGCTCCCGCACCGAGTAAAATGAAAGCAATGATCGTCACGACCTTAATGGCGGAAAACCAAAACTCGACTTCAGCGAACACGCGAACTTTCAAGACGTTGATACCGAGGATCATCGCAGCGAACAATGCGCTGAACACCCATACAGGAATCGACGGGAACCAACGTTGCATCAAAATGCCTGCTGCCGTGAATTCTGAACCAAGGGCGACCGTCCATGTCAGCCAGTAGAGCCAGGCCACTGTATAACCGGTGCCGGGTCCGATGTACTTCGTTGCGTACTTATGGAATGATCCGGTTTCCGGCATGTGCACGGCGAGTTCACCGAGACTTAACATGACTAAGTAAACGACGACGGCCCCAATCAAATACGATAAAATCGTTCCGACACGTCCTGCTTGTTCCAACGTATAACCTGTACTTAAAAATAATCCGGTTCCAATGACACCACCTAACGACAGCATGATCAAATGACGTGATTCCATCTTGCGTCGAAATGCTCCGCTCGTTTTCATGAATCCATTTCCTCCTCATTCCACCTATTTCAAACAAAAAACGCATCCTCACGGATGCGTCGGTCGACAATTCGGAAATCTTATCGATCGGGTGCAGCACCCGCAGGAATTAGCACAGTATCTTTCGACCTGTTGCTGAGGTTTCATAGGGCCAGTCCCTCCACCTCTCTGGATAAGTATGTAATTGTTCATAACCCTATCAAGTCTTTTTCAAATTGTCAACACAATTCAGAATACTTCTATCAAAAAAACATTCCGCATCGTATCGATCCGGAATGTTTAAAGGGTTACTTTTTAGCGAATAAATCCGCTGTTTTCAAGGCTGCACGAACCGCTTTCCGGTTCAATGTTCCTTGCTGGTGCTTCATTTTCTTCGTTTGGGCAGCCAGTTGCGCTTTGAGTGCCGCAATCTCTTGATCCTTTTGAGCCGTTCCTGTTTGTTTCTGCAATGCTTTGATTTTCTTATCTTTTTCAGCTAATTGTGCTTTTGTTTGTTTTTGCGCATCCGCAATCTTCTTCTCTTGTTCCGGGAAGAACCGTTCAAAACGAGCGACTGCTTCCTCAAGACTTACGCCAGAGATTGGTTGGACTGGTGGGAGCAACTCGGTTTGCGCCATTTGACGGTCAAACGGTACATTCTCAGGATAGTTCGTCTCTTGGTAGATATGCTCAAGATTGTTCACGTTCAAGAAGTCAACGAAGTTGTCGAAGTTACGCGCTTGAACACGTGCCGGACTTTGGAAGTCAGCATTTGCTACGACGTCGGATAATTGTGTATCCGCTTTGATGTCGTTCGCCCAAATGTGCGTCAACTGATGGTAATCCGTCAATTCGCGCATCCGTGCATCTTTTGGAATGAGGATACTCGGCGTACCCGCAAGTGTCGCTGTGATGTTTCCGTGTAAACGAGCTCCAAAACTGAGGTCTGCTTGACCGATGAAATCAAACCATGTCTGTGCGTTCAAGAAGAAACGGACACGATCGTTCATATAAGCAGGATCCGACATCTTCACCGGATAGTTCGTCACGGACAAGTCTGCGATTGGGTGCGTTCCTGTATACGTCAACTTCAGTTCCTTCATCCACTGTGGAATGAAGTAGTGATTCGGATACTCTTCCATCCCGCGCGTAATGAAATCAAGAACGTTTTGTGGTGCCAAACGTGACGAGTTGACTGTAATCATCGACTCGGACGTGATATTTGTTTCGCGAATGTTCAAATCACGACCGAACGCGTACATCGAAGGACATCCGATGACGCGATGATCGATCCCTTCGCGGAAACCAAGACGTGTTAAGTATTTCGACGTGATCTCCCCGCGAAGACCCAGCATGCTCGAGCGCTCGAGAACGGCACTGACGAATGCTTTGACATCTTCATCGAACGGGAATCCGCCATCTAAATCAGGTTCAAATGGTGCACGTAACCCTACACCGATGACGACGACTGGAATCTTTAATTTTTTGATGAGACGTGTGTATTTCCGTAACGTCGGTACGAATTCTTTTCGGAATGCGTCCGCTAATGGAATGACATAAAGATCAAAGTTGGCATTGATTTCGTCTGCCCGTTCTTCGTCGTAATAGTAATAGTCAGGTGTAATCGTCGTACCTTCTGTCATCAACGTCCGAAAGATACTGTATTGATAAATAAGATTTCCAACGTTTCCTCCAATGGAATTATGTTTCATCAAATAAGGAGCATCGAACTGTTCGAATGGTGTCATACCTGCACGAATAATAATACGTTTCATAATGGATAAACTTCCCCTCTCGTCTGCTTCATTCGTCCTTGCAAGAAAAAATACGGAAAAATATATTATCAGTTTTTTTCAATCTCATTAAGAATAGATGAACTTTATTTCGGAAGTCAACGATTCCTAAGGGAAACAGGTCTTTCGTCATCAAAACGAAACATTAGGACTACTCCATCATTTTTCTAAAATAGAAAAAAGTGACTATTTAATCGTTTCGAGATACATGCGTAGATTTGCTTCGACTAATTTCAATGCATTCATCTGATTTGTCGTAGAAGGCTTCAATAATGCACTGAAAAAATGTTCCACTTCGACGGGCTGACCCTTTTCCATGTCACGTAACATCGACGATTTCATCGTGTCTTCCATTGCATGCATCTGTTTCAACAGCACCGCTTCTACATCGTCATTAAAGACTGCGCCTTGTTCTTCCATCGCTTGTTTCGCTTCCGCCATGACGTCTAGGATCATCTGACGCCCGACAGACTCTTGTCGAATCGGACCGATCGCTGAACGAAATAAAGTCGTCACACCCGCGAACGTTGAAATGAAGAGATACTTTTGCCACATGTCATCCATGATGTGCATCGAGTACTTCATTGGTGCTTTCGCTTTCGCAAAACGCGCTGCGATTTTCTCTAGACACGCTGTTGGTTTACCGGTTCGTGAACCAAACAACAGCCGGTGCGAAGGGCTTGTCTGTAAAATGCGCCCTTCTGCATCAAGCGTCGACTCAATGAAGCAGAGCCCTCCAAGCACCCGATCTTCTCCGAAGACTTCTGTTAACCGTCGTATGTGCTGCATGCCGTTCAACAAAGGAATGATGTACGTCTCGTTCGAAACGAATGGCGCAATGTCCTGTAAGACGTCATCTAAGTGATAGGCTTTCGTCGAAAGCAAGATGACATCAAATGCGTGATCCGGTCGCATGTCTCGTGTTATCAACTGAGGCGTGATCGTCATATCGCCATGAGGACTAGTAATGTGCAGTCCTGTTTTTTGTAGTTGTTCATATCGATTCGAACGGACGAGGAATGTCACCTGCTCCCCTTGCTCAGCAAGACGACCTCCGAAATAGCCTCCAACTGCCCCTGCACCTACAACTAACATGTTCATATGTACTATCTCCTCCTTACCCGTTCTGTGCGTTGCTTACTCCTTCACCCTAACATATTTGGAACCGATTTCCTGATTTCTGCGTGGATCGTTCCGTTTTAAGTTAAGCGTTTGCATTTTAGAAAAAAACGTATATACTAACTTGTATACAAGTATACTCACTTTAGAAATCAGGTGATTCCATGTCAGAAATGTTATACCCCTTGAAGTGGTTATCAAAAGCTTCCGCCGGAGATCGTGTTGCACACGAGCTACGGATGCGCATCATTTCAGGAAGGATTGAAAGCGGTACCATCTTATCTGAAAACAAATTAGCCTCTGATTTTTCAGTCAGTCGCTCGCCTGTCCGTGATGCATTAAAGGTCCTTGCATCCGAACAATTGATTCGTCTCGAGCGGATGGGGGCAGTCGTCGTCGGTTTGTCTGAGCGCGACATTCAGGAAATCTATGATGTCCGGCTACTCATCGAAACGTTTGTCTTCGAACGACTCGTCAAAATCGAACGGGCAGAACTCGTCCGTGAACTCAGTAAGATTCTCGAAATGATGAAGGTTGCCATCAAATACAAGGATGCCGATGAATTCTCCTTCCAGGATGTACTGTTTCATGAAACGATCATCCGCTCGATTGATCATGGATATGTCAGCATGATTTGGCAAAATCTCAAACCGGTCATGGAAAGTTTCATCCTCCTATCGATGCGGGTACGATTCGAGGAAGACATCGAAGACTTCGAACGCATCCTCGCGAACCACGCCTTGTACATCGAAGCGATCGAGACAGGCGACCGTGAACGGATGGTTGCTTCCTTACATCAGAACTTTGATGACGTCCAGGAAGTCGAAGATCTCTGGAAAACGCAACAAATGATGTCGAAAGGAGTCGATTCACATGACTGAATACATGTTAGGCGTCGATATCGGAACGACGAGTACGAAAGCGGTCTTATTTACGACAAAAGGAGAGGTCATCGGACAAACGAACGTCGGTTACCCGCTCCATACACCAAATCGTTCGACGGCGGAGCAGGATCCGGAAGAAATTTTTGATGCTGTACTCGAATCAATCCGCTTGATCACGAAACGTCATCCGAGCATGCCACCAAAGTTCGTCGCGTTCAGTAGTGCCATGCACAGCTTGATCGCAATGGACGCACAGCATCAACCATTGACTGCCTGCATCACGTGGGCAGACAGTCGGAGTGAAGCATGGTCGAACAAGATCAAGGAACAATATGGTCTATCGATCTATCACCGGACCGGAACACCGATTCATCCGATGTCACCGCTCAGCAAAATCAGTTGGCTCGTCGAAGATCGTCCGGAGCTCCATGCTCAAACGAAAAAATATGTCGGGATCAAGGAATTCGTGTTCCAAAGACTGTTCGGCAGATATGTCATCGACCACTCTCTCGCTTCAGCGACCGGTCTTTTCAACATTCATGAATTAGGCTGGGATACGGGCGCGTTACACGTCGCAGGGATCGATGCAAGCTACTTATCGGAACCCGTACCGACGACGACGACATGTACCGAACTAAATGCTGATTACGCACGACAAATGGGACTCTCCATCGATACGCCGTTCCTAGTCGGTGCCAGTGACGGTGTCCTTTCTAACTTAGGTGTCAACGCGATTCGCAAAGGGGAAATTGCGATCACGATCGGAACGAGCGGTGCCATCCGAACAATCATTGATCGTCCGCAGACCGATGAAAAGGGACGGACGTTCTGTTACGCGCTGACCGAGGACCACTGGGTCATCGGCGGACCCGTTAATAATGGTGGAATGGTCTTACGGTGGATCCGAGACGAACTCGCTTCAGCCGAAGTCGAGACAGCAAAACGCCTTGGCATCGATCCGTACGCTGTTTTGACGAAGATTGCCGAACGCGTCCGTCCTGGATCCGACGGGCTATTGTTCCATCCTTACTTGTCCGGTGAACGAGCGCCGCTCTGGAATCCGGATGTCAGCGGTTCGTTCTTCGGTTTGACACTTTCGCACAAAAAAGAGCATATGATCCGGGCGGCACTAGAAGGCGTCATCTACAATCTCTATACCGTCTTCCTCGCCCTAATCGAGTGCATGGACGGTCCCGTGACACGGATTCAGGCAACAGGTGGGTTTGCCCGGTCCGAAGTCTGGCGCCAAATGATGGCGGACATCTTTGAATCAGAAGTCGTCATTCCGGAAAGTTTTGAAAGTTCATGTCTTGGTGCTTGTATTCTTGGACTGTATGCGACAGGGGAAGTCGATTCGTTCGAAGTCGTCTCTGAGATGATCGGGGAAACGCATCGCCATGTACCAAATGAAGAAGCGATGCATGAATATCGTCAGCTCTTACCAATTTTCATTAGTCTAGCGCGGACATTGTCTGAGGATCACAAACGAATCGCTACGTATCAACGGAGCTTGATTCAAGAAGAAAACTAACTTAATCTTTTGGGGGAAGTCATCATGCCTTTAGTCATCGTAGGAATTGGGATTGTCGCGTTGCTCGTTCTCATCATGGGGTTGAAATTAAATACGTTCGTCTCACTCATCATCGTTTCCTTTGGCGTTGCACTACTACTCGGCATGCCGCTCGATCAGATCGTCAAGACGATCGAAGCTGGTATCGGCGGAACGCTTGGTCACTTAGCACTAATCTTTGGTCTTGGTGCGATGCTTGGAAAGCTGATCGCTGACGCCGGGGGGGCGCAGCGAATCGCCATGACGCTTGTCGCCCGATTCGGGGAAAAGAACATCCAGTGGGCGGTTGTCGTCGCTTCGTTCATCATCGGGATCGCCCTCTTCTTCGAAGTCGGACTCGTTTTGTTGATTCCAATCGTCTTTGCGATTTCACGTCAGCTCCGTGTCTCGATTCTATATCTCGGGATCCCGATGGTCGCTGCCCTATCCGTCACGCACGGCTTCTTACCACCTCACCCGGGTCCGACCGTCATCGCCGGGGAGTATAAAGCCAATATCGGGGAAGTCTTATTGTATGGTTTCATCGTTGCTGTTCCGACCGTCATCATCGCCGGTCCTATCTTTACGAAAATCGCCAAACGACTCGTTCCTGAATCGTTTACACGGACAGGAAACATCGCGTCACTCGGGGAACAAAAAGAATTTGATTTAGACGAGACACCAGGCTTCGGCATCAGTGTCTTCACGGCGATGCTACCGGTCCTCTTAATGTCGGTCGCAACGATCTTCACGCTCTTACAAGAAACACTCGGTTGGGGTGAAAACAGTGTCATCTCGGCGATTGAATTCATCGGGAACGCTTCAACGGCGATGTTGATTTCACTACTCGTCGCGGTCTACACGATGGGGATCGCGCGTAAGATTCCGATGCAAACGGTCATGGAATCTTGTACGACGGCAATCGCCCAAATCGGGATGATGCTATTGATCATCGGTGGTGGCGGTGCCTTTAAACAAGTCTTGATTGACGGCGGTGTCGGGAAATACGTTGCCCAATTATTTGAGGGATCAGCGTTATCCCCGATTCTACTCGCTTGGTTGATCGCTGCGATTCTCCGGATCTCACTTGGTTCCGCGACAGTTGCTGCCCTATCAACTGCAGGTCTCGTCATTCCGTTACTGGAGCAATCCGACGTCAACTTAGCGCTCGTCGTTCTCGCGACTGGTGCGGGTAGTCTGATCGCTTCACACGTCAATGATGCGGGCTTCTGGATGTTTAAAGAGTATTTCGGATTATCATTAAAAGAAACGTTTGCGACATGGACTGTGCTTGAGACGATCATTTCCGTTTGTGGACTTGGGTTCGTTCTTCTCCTCAGCCTCGTCGTCTAAGAAAAGGAGTCGTTCTACTTATGCAACATTCTATCGGAGTCATCGGGCTTGGCGTCATGGGACGCAACCTGGCACTGAATATGGCGAGTCATCAAGAAGAAGTCGCCATCTATAACTACACACGTGATTTAACGGACGATCTCGTCGCACATGATGAAGGACTACCTCTTCATCCGTACTACGACATTGAAGCATTCGTTCAATCACTCGCTCGCCCACGTAAAATCTTCATGATGGTCACAGCCGGTAGCGCGATTGATTCAGTCATCGAATCGTTGCTTCCGCATCTCGAAACAGGCGATATCATCATGGATGGCGGAAACTCTCACTTCCTCGATACAGAGCGTCGTTTCGACGAGTTACAACGCCACGGGATCGAATACATCGGTGTCGGTGTATCGGGTGGTGAAGTCGGTGCGCGGACCGGCCCTGCGATCATGCCGGGTGGATCGAAAGAAGCTTACGAACATGTCGCACCAATCTTGACGAAGATCGCCGCTCACGTCGAAGGAGATCCATGTTGTGTTTATATTGGTCCGAAGGGCGCTGGTCACTTCGTTAAGATGGTCCATAACGGAATCGAGTATGCGGACATGCAACTGATCGCTGAAGCGTATAGCTTCCTCCGTTTCCGTCTCGGACTCGAAGTCACGGAAGTCGCGGATATCTTCGCTGAGTGGAACGCGGGTGAACTGAAAAGTTACCTGATTGAGATCACAGCGGACATTCTCCGAAAAACGGATGACGAGACAGGGCAACCGTTGATTGATGTCATTCTCGATCAAGCCGGTCAAAAAGGAACTGGAAAATGGACGAGCCTGCAAGCCATTGATAATGGGATCGCCTCTTCAATCATTACAGAAGCTCTGTTCGCGCGTTACCTTTCAGCTATTAAAGAAGAACGCGTCGCAGCGTCTGCTGTCTTAAAGGGACCCGAAGACTTGTCGACGCTTGAGCGAGACGCGTGGGTCGAACGAATTCGTCAAGCGCTTTATATGGGGAAAGTTGCCGCATACGCGCAAGGCTTCACCCAGTACCGAACGTCGTCTGAGTTGTATGACTGGAACTTACGCCTTGAGGAGATCGCCTTGATCTTCCGTGGTGGATGTATCATCCGGGCCGACTTCTTGAACGTCATCAGTGAAGCGTTCAAAAATGATGCGAACCTCTCGAACTTGATGCTCGCCCCGTTCTTCGCTGAGAAAGTACAGGCGTATCAAGAATCGTTACGTCACGTCGTTGCCGAGGGTGCGTTATCTGGTTTTGCACTCCCATCTCTATCGACGTCACTGACGTATTACGATAGCTACCGGACAGCGAATTCGAATGCCAACATGTTGCAAGCACAACGCGATTATTTTGGTGCTCATACGTATGCTCGGACAGACCGCGAAGGGATCTTCCACACGGACTGGCAATAAAGAATACAGCTCCCGACTCCTGTTTCATTTAGGAGTCGGGATTTCTTTTTTTGTTCACACAATCTTTCCTGAAATAAGAAATTACCGATTATACCTTGACAAAAGTGTTGGTCTATATGAAATTAGTATTAGATTAGAATTATTCTAGTGTGATAAATACAGATTGTTTGTATGCACTAGAACAGATTCTAAAAATAGAACCCTTGAGGAGGATTTTTATCATGTCTTTAATCGGAAGTGAAGTAAAACCATTCAGTGCATCAGCATTCCACAACGGAGAATTCGTTGACCTAACGGATGCTAACCTTCGCGGTAAATGGAGTGTCGTATGTTTCTACCCTGCAGACTTTACATTCGTTTGCCCGACAGAACTCGAAGATCTCCAAAACCAATACGAAACCCTCAAAGCGCTTGACGTTGAAGTTTACTCTGTCTCAACAGATACGCATTTCACACATAAAGCATGGCACGAAACATCAGAAACAATCGGTAAAATCGAGTACGTCATGATCGGTGACCCATCACACGTCATCTCACGTAACTTCGAAGTCTTGAACGAACAAGATGGTCTTGCTGACCGCGGTACGTTCATCATCGACCCAGACGGCGTCATCCAAACAGTTGAGATCAACGCAGGCGGTATCGGTCGCGATGCAAGCACGCTCGTCAACAAAATCAAAGCAGCACAATACGTACGTAACAATCCAGGCGAAGTCTGCCCAGCGAAATGGGAAGAAGGCTCTGCAACACTCACACCAAGCCTTGACCTCGTCGGAAAAATTTAAGGAGCGGATTCGCGATGGCTTTAGCACCAGACATTAAAGCACAACTCGCGCAATACCTCGAGCTTCTCGAAGGCGATCTCGTCCTAGCGGTTAGCGCTGGGACAGACGCCGTCTCGCTTGAGATGAGCGCACTCGTCGAAGAGATCGCAAGCATGACACCACGCATCTCCGTCGAGCAGGCAAGCCTTCCCCGGACACCAAGTTTCACAGTCAACCGTGTCGGTGAGACAAGCGGCATCACGTTCGCGGGAATCCCACTCGGTCATGAATTCACGTCCCTCGTTCTCGCTCTGCTACAAGTCAGCGGTCGAGCACCGAAGGTCGATGCGGACGTCATCAAGCAGATTCAAGGCATTCAAGAAACGTACCACTTCGAGTCGTACATCAGCTTGAGCTGCCACAACTGTCCAGATGTCGTACAAGCATTGAACGTCATGAGCGTCCTCAACCCGAACATCAGTCACACGATGATTGATGGCGCGGCATTTAAGGAAGAAGTCGAACAAAAAGAGATCATGGCTGTTCCGACGGTCTTCGTCAACGGCGAAGCATTCGGTAACGGACGGATGTCACTTGAAGAAATCTTGGCGAAGCTTGGCACAGGTGCCGATGCTTCTGATTTCGCTGATAAAGATCCATACGATGTCCTCGTCGTCGGTGGTGGTCCAGCTGGATCGAGTGCTGCCATCTATGCAGCCCGTAAAGGCATCCGGACAGGAATCGTCGCAGAGCGCTTCGGTGGACAAGTCATGGATACGATGAGCATCGAAAACTTCATCAGCATGAAGTACACGGAAGGACCAAAACTCGTCGCAAGTCTTGAGGAGCACGTCAAGGAGTATGGCATTGATGTCATGAACCTGCAGCGGGCAACTCGTCTTGAGAAGAAAGACCTCCTCGAGCTCGAGCTTGAGAACGGTGCTGTCTTGAAGACGAAGAGTTTGATCCTTTCAACAGGTGCACGCTGGCGTAACGTTGGTGTCCCAGGCGAACTCGAATTCAAGAACAAAGGCGTCGCCTACTGTCCACACTGTGATGGTCCGTTGTTCGAAGGAAAACGTGTCGCAGTCATCGGTGGCGGAAACTCAGGGATCGAAGCAGCCATCGATCTCGCGGGAATCGTCAAGCATGTCACGGTCCTTGAATTCGCACCGGAACTAAAAGCGGATGCTGTTCTTCAAGAACGCCTCGCTTCGCTTCCGAACGTCACGGTCGTCGTCAACGCACAGACGAAGGAAATCACAGGAACGGACAAAGTGAACGGTATCACGTACATCGAGCGCGAAACGAACGTCGAGCGTCACGTTGAGCTCGAAGGTGTCTTCGTCCAGATCGGTCTCGTACCGAACACGGACTGGCTCGGTGAAACGGTGAGCCGTAACAAGTTCGGTGAAGTCCAAGTCGATCGCCACGGCGCAACGAACGTACCAGGCGTTTTCGCTGCAGGAGACTGCACAGATAGCGCGTATAAACAGATCATCATCTCGATGGGATCTGGTGCAACAGCTGCACTGGGTGCTTTCGATCACTTGATCCGGAATTAAACGAAAAGAGCGAAACTCAAACGAGTTTTGCTCTTTTTCTATTTCAATAGTAGATTTCACCAACGGATGAACAATGAAATTCTTTTGTGATGTGGTGCTTTGTTAAGATGCCTTGCTTCGCGTATGTACCACTGACCGTTACGACCATCGTTTGTCCTGCATCGATTGGTCTACCGACAAATTCAGTTTGCGTCCATCTTCCATCATCGATCGCAAGAGACGTCATCGAAAAGACATCGGATAATCGTTGGCGTTTACTCTGTTCCAAGAGTTCTGTCTCGAAATTCCCGATAATCCGGACTTCGTTTCCACGTTGCGTGCGTTCGAGCGTCCGTTCACTATCCCACTCGAAGCTCGTTTGGACACGTAACGGCTTCAACCGTTTGACTGCTCGTTCCTGAAAACGTTTCGGCGAAACCCAGTCCTCGTCTGCGAATTGATTTGCTGCAAGCAACGTGACGTCCGCATTTTCATGTGTCCGATTTATTTTCTGCACGATTTTTTCATATGCCGCGTAATAACGTTGATGTTGTGTCGTCTGGTCCTTTGCCTCCGATATGACTGGTGACAATGAAGCGAATAAAAAAACAGCTGTCGCGATCTGATATTTCATTAACTTCCCCTTCCTTTCGCTGTTCATTGTACAGAAAAAACAAAAAGTAGATTCAAAAACGACAACCGTTTTGGAGATTTTTTCATTTAAGACTGTATGAATAGATTAAACTCTTTTGGAATTAAGAACGAATGACGACTTTTTAGTCAATCTGACCCCTATAAATAATTCAAAGTTGACACTTTTGACTAGTCCAGTCATCTGATAGATTAAAGCTATCTTAAAATCTATCATAAAGAAGGTTAGCCACATGCAAAAAGCAGCACCGTATTCTAGCACTCGTACTCGCCAGCTCGTCATCACTGCGATGTCAATCGCACTTGTTCTTGTCGCGACACTATTCATCAATATCAAATTGCCAATCGCTTCAAGCGGTGGTCTCGTTCATATGGGAACAGCGATGCTCTTTCTCATCGCGATTTTATTCGGTCCACGGACAGCACTGATTGCCGGAGCAATCGGCATGGGATTATTTGATCTTATCAGTGGATGGACACTCTGGGCTCCATTTACAATCGTAGCTCGAGGACTCCAAGGATATATTGTCGGGCGTATCGCCTGGTCTTCGCGATACAAAGGAGACAATCCAGGCTTAAATATTTTCGCAATGATTGTTTCTGCTCCCGTCATGCTTGCTGTTTACTATGTTTGTGAAGGTATCCTTTACAGCAACTGGGTCGCACCAGTCGCTTCAATTCCAGGAAACATCACACAAAACGTCGTCGGAATCCTCGTTGCGATTCCAGTCGGGATTGCATTAAAGAAAACACGTTTCTTCCGTAACTTCCGCTAAATCAAAACACCGTCCGGCTCCTTGTGGAGTCGGACGGTTTTCGTTTAGCGAATCGGTTGACCTTGTTCAAGCTCGAGCGTTTTAGCTGTTTCGGCATGGATCTGTTCGAACAGCTCCGGATTTTCAACGAGTGAGATCCCGTAAGACGGAATCATCTCCTTGATTTTTGCTTCCCACGCCGGTAATTCGGACGGGAAACATTTCGCGAGTACTTCGAGCATGACGGGAACTGCTGTTGAGGCACCTGGTGACGCCCCGAGTAAGGCAGCGACAGATCCGTCGGCTGCACTAATGACCTCTGTTCCGAACTGGAGTGTCCCTTTTCCTTGTGGTGTATCCTTGATGACTTGGACACGTTGACCAGCGACGACGACATCCCAGTCTTCTGTCTTCGCATTCGGAATGAACTCTCGTAATTCGTTCATCCGTTGTTCCGTCGACAAGAGGACTTGTTCGATCAGATACTTCGTCAATCCCATCTCTTTAGCTCCCGCAGCAAGCATCGTCAAGACGTTGTTCGGTTTGACAGACGCGATCAAATCAAGATTTGATCCTGTCTTTAGGAACTTCGGTGAGAAGCCAGCAAACGGTCCGAAGAGGAGTGATTTCTTCCCATCGATGTATCGTGTATCTAAGTGCGGTACTGACATCGGCGGTGCTCCGACTTTCGCTTTTCCGTAGACTTTCGCATGGTGCTGTTCGATGATCTCAGGATTTTTACAAACGAGGAATAAACCACTGACCGGGAAACCACCGATTTGCTTCGATTCCTCGATGCCTGTTTTTTGGAGCAACGGCAGACTACCGCCGCCACCTCCGATGAAGACGAACTGCGCCGTATGATGCTCGATCCGGTGATCGCGCTCATTCTTCACTTTGACTTCCCAACCCCCGTCAACACGCTTCAAATCCTCGACACCATGCTGATAGTTGATCGCTACATCGTGTTGTGCGAGATATTCAAACAGGATTCGTGTCAACGCACCAAAGTTGACGTCCGTTCCTGAATCGATTTTTGTCGCAGCGATCGGCTCTGGTGACGTCCGACCGTTCATGATGAGTGGAATCCACTCGGCTAATTTCGCTGGATCCTCTGAATATTCCATTCCCGCAAACAACGGATTCGCTGATAGCGCTTCCAATCGTTTTTTCAGGAATTCGACGTTTTTCGTTCCTTCAACCATGCTCATATGTGGAATCGGCATGATGAATTCTTTCGGATTCGGCAAGACACCTTCCTTGACGAGATGCGACCAGAATTGACGTGACAGTTGGAACTGTTCGTTTACTTTGACCGCTTTACTGATATCGATCGAACCATCGGCATTTTCCGTCGTATAGTTCAGTTCGCATAGTGCGGCGTGACCTGTTCCTGCATTGTTCCACTCGTTCGAGCTCTCTTCCCCGGCACTCGCGAGTTTCTCGAATACCTTGATGTTGATCTCAGGCGCGAGTTCTTTTAATAAGACCCCTAACGTCGCGCTCATGACTCCGGCACCAATTAAAATAACGTCTGTTTTTTTAGGCATACTGCTCATGATATCCTTCCTATCCCCGTTGATATTATGGACTACCTGTCATGAAAAACTTCCCCCTCATGACGACAACTTACCTTTCCATTATAACCCTATCATAGCTTGCACAGAAAGGAACTTCTTTTACATTCAGAAATGTGTAAAAGCGACGATTCAGGTAAGAAGATTTTCGTCAGCCGGCATACAATCAGGCATGACTTTGACGAAAAACGGTAATCATATAACGAAAGTAAAAGGAGGAACACTCATGGCGACACGCTGGATATTCGGCAATCAATTGAATCACGATCTCCCTTTATTGAAGGAAGCAAACAAACAAGACGACGTCATCCTGATGGTCGAAGCGACCTCACGCTCCAAGTGGAAGACGTACCATAAACAAAAACTTGTCCTCGTCTTCTCAGCGATGCGACATTTTGCGGAAGAACTGCGCGAAAAAGGCTTCACCGTCGATTACCGGGAAGCTGATTCGTTCGATCAGGCATTTAAGGCGCACCGGAAAGATCATGATTCGGATCATGTATTCTATACGGCGATCACGGACGAACCGATGCGAAAGGCGATGCACAAGTGGCAAGACGCTTTACCGAAGAAAATCAAGGTCGAGGTCTGTTCCGACGTGCCGTTGTTTTTACTGACACAGGAAGAAGCGGTCGAAGCAATCGGCGACAAGCCCTACAAGATGGACCGTTTTTATCGCAAACTGCGCAAGGAACGAAACGTTCTCATGAACGGCTCCAAACCGATTGGTGGAAAGTGGTCGTTTGACGCCGAGAACCGAAAACCGGCGAAGTCCGGGACGACGTTCCCCGATCCGATTCAGTTTCGTCCCGATCGCATCACAAAGGATGTCATCGACAAGGTCGAACGTGATTTTTCCAATCATCCGGGAGCACTTGATTCCTTCCATTGGCCCGTCACGCGCAAGGAAGCGACGCGGGCTCTTCATCGTTTCATCGAAGAACGACTTGAGACGTTCGGAACGTATCAAGACGCCATGCTGACCGGTGAAGATACGTTATCGCATTCGCTCTTATCAGCAGCAATCAATCTCGGATTGCTGACACCGGAAGAGGTCATTCGTCAAGTTGAAGCCGCCCTCGAAGATCAAGATGCTCCGCTCAATGCGGTCGAAGGTTTTATTCGACAAATCCTCGGCTGGCGCGAGTACATGCGTGCCGTCTATCTAGCCGAGATGCCAGACTATGCTTCCGTCAATGCGCTACGTCATGAAGCGGATTTACCGGACTTTTTCTGGACCGGGAAGACGAACATGAACTGTGTCGCTGAATCGTTACGTCCTGTTGTCGAGCATGCGCACAATCACCATATCCAGCGCTTGATGGTGCTCGGGAATTTCGCTAATCTGTTTGCGATCTCGCCGCAACAGACGGCAGATTGGTTCAACGAGATGTACATCGATGCCTATGACTGGGTCGTCTTACCGAACGTCCTCGGGATGGCGCTTCATGCTGATGGCGGAACGTTATCGACGAAACCGTACATCGCTTCGGCGAATTACATCCATAAGATGAGTGATTATTGCAAGGGATGTCCGTTCCATCAAAAGGACATGCTCGGAGAGGATGCTTGTCCGTTTAACGCCTTGTACTGGGACTTCATCGACCGGCACGAAAAACGGTTCGCTGATAATCAGCGGATGTCGATGATGTATCGGCAATGGGGAAAGCGCGATGCGGACAGCAAACGCGATATTCGAAAGAAAGCGAAAGCACTTCGGAAACAACTGCAGGACGGTGCTTTCGATACACCATGAAACAAGCCGGTCGGATTAGATCCAACCGGCTTGTTTTGGCTTACGCACTTTTTTGATTAGCTGCTTGTTGTTTCTTTTTCCGGAGGTGATACAGTCCGAATAGTCCAAGGAACCAGACCGGTGTCAGCAACAAAGCTGGACGTGTATCGTCAGCAAATAGCATGACGACGAGAATGACTGCAAACAATCCAAGCACGAGGTAATTGACGAGTGGTGTCAATGGTGCTTTGAATGTCGACGCCGCATGCAATTCCGGATTTTGTTTCTTGTACCGGAGATGACAGACAAGGATGACACCCCAGACCCAAATGAAGCAGATCGCACTGATTGTCGTGACGATACTGAACGCTTGCCCTGGTAACAGTTTACTGAGCAAAGCACCGACTGAGACGACGATCGTCGAGACGAACAAGGCGTTTGCTGGAACATGATTTTTATTCAACTTCGAGAACTTGTTCGACGCTTGCTGTTGATTTCCCAGGTTATACAGAATCCGGCTCGTCGAGAACATTCCGCTGTTACACGCAGAAGCAGCAGACGTCAGTACGACGAAGTTGATGATTCCTGCTGCGAGCGGAATCCCAATCAGACTGAACGTCTTGACGAACGGGCTCTCTGTTGCACTTAATCCTGTCCATGGGTTGATCATCAATAGGACGAGTAAGGCACCGACATAGAAGAATAAGATCCGAAGTGGAATCTTATTGATTGCGGATGGAATGTTCTTCTTCGGATCTGCTGTCTCTGCTGCGGATACCCCGACGAGCTCAACGCCAACATAAGCGAAGACGACCATTTGGAACGATAGCAGGAATCCTGTAATTCCATTTGGCATCCAACCGCCATGTGACCAGAGATTCGAGACCGTCACCGGACCCGCGTCTGTTTTAAACCCAATCGCGAGCAAGACGATTCCGACACCAATCAAAGCAAGGATTGTCACGACCTTGATCAAGGCAAACCAAAACTCGAGTTCACCGAACAATTTAACGGTCAACAAGTTAAATCCAAGTAAAATCAAGAGAGCAAGAACGGCTGGAATCCATTGCGGGATATCAAACCAATACTTGACGTAAAGACCGACAGCGATGATGTCTGCCATCGCTGTCATGATCCAACAGAACCAATACGTCCAACCGGTCACGAACGCGGCACGTGGTCCGAGATAATCTTCTGCGATGTCTGTGAGTGACTGATAACCTGCTTTTGACAATAACAATTCCCCAAGTGCCCGCATGACGAAGAAGATCGCGATCCCGACGAGTAAGTAGGCAAAAATGATCGATGGTCCGGCGAGTTGGATCGCTTTTCCTGATCCTAAAAATAACCCTGTTCCGATCGTTCCACCAATGGCAATCAACTGTACATGACGATTCGATAAATCCCGCTTTAATCCTTGCTGTTCCAAACCTGAACTCCTCCTTGTGATGGTTTCTCTACGCTTCAGACCGTTCTGTCGGTCCTGAAAAAGAAAAAAGAGACTGGACGAATGTCCAATCTCAACAAAATCAAAGGAATAACCCATACACGCCACTATGACATTCCATGAATGCCCGTCGCTGCATGTGATTACTCTTCTGTCCGTTTGCCTGAGATTGTGAACCCTTCGGCGCCGTGTCGACACGGTCTCTCCAGAAGCTGCTCCTGCCATAGTGTGACCCATGACAATCATAGCTTTCTCTTTATTTGATTATCCGATGCGTCGCTGCATCGATGAATTGTTTCTAATTCTAGTAATCTCGACAGCGTTTGTCAACGCCTTTTTCAAAATGATTTTTCAATCTATGAAAAGGACTTTACCATCTTTTCCAGAAATCATACAGCACCACTTGATCACGAAAGGATGAAACATTCATGTCGACGATTTACTTGATTCGCCACTGTGAAACGACTGGTCAAGCACCGGAAGCCCCGTTAACACCTCGTGGAGAAGAACAGGCGCAACGACTGTGTACGCAGTTATTTGATCTTCCAATCCCACACCTTATTTCGAGTCCGTATCGCCGAGCGCTCGACTCGATTCAACCACTTGCGACTGCTCTGAAACTACCCGTTGCACAAGAAGAAGACTTAAAAGAGCGACGGTTAAGTGCTGTTCCACTTGACGATTGGCAGGACCATCTTCGTCGAACGTTCATCGATCCAGACTATACGTGTCCTGGTGGTGAATCTAGCCGGATAGCAACTAAGCGCATCACGCGTGTCGTTGAAGAAGCGTTGCAACAGCATGATGGTTCCATTCTCGTGACACATGGGAATTTATTATCTTTATATCTGCATTCGATTGACCCTACGTTTGGATTCGAAGAAAGTTTACAGCTGAAGAATCCGGATATTTTTAAGGTGACGCAAGTAGATGATGTAATATCTTTTCAACCAATCGATCTACACTAACGGAGCCTGACTAAAATACGCATAACGCTTCAACTCTAATACGGTTTGTTCAAAATTAATTTTTTGATCATCAAAGACTTGTATGTAATCGGGGCGTTGTGCAATCGTCATCGTTTTTCCACTACGAACACTTTTTGGTCGACTTAAATTCAACTCATTTTTTTGAGAATACTCCAATAATGCTTGCATACAGTGATCTCGATACTCTCTTATATTTTGACTATCAGCAGCTTCTACCTTTGCTTTTAACATTGATTCTTCTAACTGCCAATAGTGCGGTTGACTATCGTCTCCTTTCCACCAGAATGCCCAAAATCCTCCACGTGCATTTTCAACGCGTCCCCATTTTCCGTTCTTCAATTCTTTTTGCAGATCTCTATAGAATCCTTGCCAAGAGAAAGAATTCCATTCGGTGATTGGTAGTGATTTATAAGATTCGATCGAGGTGTCGATCTGCTTGAGATACTTAAGATAATCGTTCAAAATATCATTGGTCGTCGAAGTATGAAGGCCGCTCAGTACTTCGATCATCTTCGTTCGCGTAAATATTTTATATTCTGCTTCTGTCACGCCGGAGTAGTCGCCTTGTTCTACGATTTTGTAATAAATCGGTATCGGCTTCAAATACCATGTTTCGGGGTGAGTTTTGACCATTTCTAGATATCGACGTAATTGATCTGAATGATGACTCGTAAATACTTTGTCCTCAATCATAATGGCATATTTCTCATTGATGATCGCTAATATATCTAGACTATTGAACTGTCTTTTAATACACACACTTTGAATCGATTCGTTTAACTGGCAGTCATGAAGATCAAAAACTTCTTTAACAAATACATTCGCAATCGTATGGAGTTGCGGATCGTGACTTCGTGCTCCTTCTTCCGCCCACTTCAATAACCAACATAGAAAAGCGTCTTGTGATAACTCACTTGTGGCATAATCAAAAATATTAGGTTTCAAATGAATACCTCCTTTTATTACAATTATAACCATTTAATTTCCTTTTATTATTCATTTGAAGAATAATAACAAACTCTACTCATTCAATTTGCTTATAGATTTCATAAGAACTATCTATTTTACTTCCCTTCGGAACGGCTTTATATTGAATGAATTGATAATAAAGTTAAGTAGTTTTCGATTCAGGTATGAAGCGGAACTTCAGAAAAGAAGGGATTTTTATGTCTACCACAAAAAAAGGCTATTTCATGATGATCGTCCTCTGGTTCGCCTATGCGACCTTCGCCATGAACTGGGTCGCGGGTTCATCTTTGACGCCACAAATAACGGCGCATTTCTTCGGTAATCAGACCGTTGACCCCCTCATCTCACAACTCGTCAACTATTCGATTACGACGGCGCGTGTCTTCGCCAACATTCTCGCCGCGCTCATCTTGATGAAGCTCGGTCCGAAAAAAGCACCGTTGCTCGCACTGTTGTTCCTGATGATGTCGATCGTCGCCATCTATCTGCCGAACTACTGGGCGTATACGGTCGCTCGCATGGTCATGGGACTCGGTGGTTCAATGGTCATCGTCTACATGAACCCGGTCGTGACACGTTACGTCCAAGATCCGGCTGAAAAATTACGGATCAACGCCTTCAACACTGTTTCCTATAACGTCGGTGCATTCGTCGTGTCACTCTTGTTCACCTTGTTTGCCGATCAATTCGTCAGTGACTGGAAACTGACGTTGACGATTTTCGCGAGTCTGACAGCGATTCTCTTCTTCGCATGGTGGATTGGTAGTGAGTCGTTCGAGTTGAACGATGCTGCGGACGCGGACGAAACGCCTTACGGTTATGGAGATGCTGTCCGCGATCCGTTCCTCTGGAAATATGCGGTTGCCTTCGGCGGTTTCTTGACGCTCTATATCTTATCGCTCGTCGGCTTGAAACCTGTGTTCGATACGTATACGCAGTTGAACGGTTCGCTCGTCAACCTGTTGGTCTCAGGTGCCGGAATCGTCGGAACGTTCGTCGGTCTACGGATCGGTAACAAAGGAACACCTCGTAAACCGATTCTGTTGATCAGCGGGACGGTCATGATCGCGAGTTTCCTCGTCACCGTCTTGTTCGGAAACATCTCGCCACTCGTTTCGTATGTCTTTGCGTTCATTTCCGGATTTGCGATGTACATCCAGTATCCGATCTTCATGAACTTGGCACACGAACGAAAAGGGATGACACCGCAAAAGATTACCGTCTTATTCGGTCTCTTCTGGGCGATTGCTTATGCGACGCAGACGATCTTTACGATCATTTGGAGTTACGCACTCGGACATGCGGGATATACGGTCTCGATGATCGTCTTCTTCCTCTGCTGTTCCGTGTATCTGTTCTTCACGTTCTTCTTACCAGAAACAAAACCAAAACGGACGGATGCACTTCGAAAATCCGCTTAATCAAGCAACAAGCCCTTCCGAATCACCGGAAGGGCTTGTTTTTTATGCCTCGTTATGCGCGCCGTAACTATGACGAAGAGCAAATAACAGCCGAATCAATGATTCATGATAACCGATGAACCATCCTTCTTCGATCCCGTTAACGATCGCTTCTTCTGTCATCCAAGCGACGCGTTGGACTTCTTCTTCCTGCAGCGTCAGCGTCGTCAAATCCACTTCCTGCTCGACGAGATAATAATCATCAAAACCGATCTCAAACGGAATCGTCAGATGGGGACGGATGCCTGTGAAATCGATATCGAGTCCAAGTTCTTCCGACAGTTCCCGTTGTGCTGCCATCTGACTCGTATCCCCGCTGACAGCACTACCCCCGACCGTCACATCCCACATGTTCGGCCAACCAGATTTGAACGGTTGCCGTTGTTGGACGAGCATCTCTCCTTTGGCGTTAAAGACACAGACATGAATCGTCATGTGATAATCGCCGGCTGTATGTGGCGTTCCCCGTTGCCAGAGCCGTCCTGTTTTCTTACGATCTGCTGTGTATACGTCCCACTGTTCCATTCTAAATCCTGCTCCTTTTTAATCAATGAAAGATGTAGAGTTCGAACTTTCCTCCGCCTTGACGCAATCAATCGCGACGACGAGGGCGATCAACAATTCTTCCATCGCTTCATCTTCGACTTCAATGATGTACTGATCGGTCCAAGAGATCCATTTCTTCTGCACGCGACCAATTCGTTGTCCTTGTTGTAAGACCTCAAAATCAACATCCCACCAGTCGCCCGTTACTTCGAACTGATCCGAGTTGATCGTATAACGGTCCTTGAAGAACGTGAACTCTTTAATGATCTCAAACGATTGCCCTGCTGCTTCGACATAAAAGACCGGTCGGAAACTGAACGTCTTCTTCGTGATTTCCGCGACTTCCTCTCCATCTCGGTTCGTCACGCTGAATGACTTCGGAAGTTTCATAAAACTTCCCTCGATGTGATAGGCGTCGTGCCCTGCCTCGTCTTGAATCGAGAATCGTCCACGTAAACTGAACGCTTTTTCTTTCATATAGAGTGTATGCATACCGGTCTCCTCCTTTAATGTATAAGTTCATTTACGCGATCACCGACGGAAAAGATTCAATATCTGGAAATTATCGTTTGTATCCGAACTTTCAGTGGTATCAACTTACATACCACGAATCTACGGGAAAGAAGGAATTTTGATGTCTATCAATACGATTGTTCTCTTCATTTTACTCGCCATCGCCCTGTTGATCATCCTTGTCCCACCGCTTCTCTTTTGGCACGTCTGGCGCGCTGATCGTCGCCAGCAAGAACACGCGGTCCTGCGAAACTTCCCTGTCCTTGGAAAAATGCGCTATATCCTCGAGAACATGGGACCGGAACTCCGCCAATACTTATTTCTCAACAATAACGAAGGGAAACCCTTCTCCCGTAATGAATACAAGACGGCCGTCCTTTCCAGCAAATATCAAAGTCGGATTCTCGGTTTTGGATCGGAACGTGATTTTGAAGAAGCCGGTTTTTATGTACAAAACGTCCTCTTTCCAACGAATCGTCAGGAATTACGCATCGACCAGTCGGAACGTGTCGACACACACATCTATCAGATTGACCGCGATGAACTATTTACACGTAAAGAACATCTCGTTGCGAAGCAAATTTCACCGTATCTCTTGAAAATGGAGGATGCACCAGTCATTGGCGCAACGACATGTCGACACCCTTATCAAATCCAAGGACTGATTGGTCAATCAGCAATGAGTTTTGGAGCGCTCGGTGACCGTGCCATTACCGCGCTCTCGATCGGACTGGGTCGCGCCAAAGGGAGCTGGATGAATACCGGGGAAGGCGGGCTATCCGATTTTCATCTAAAAGGTGACGTCGACATCATCTGTCAGATTGGTCCCGGTCTGTTCGGTGTCCGAACGGAAGACGGTGACTTTTCGTTCGATGAGTTCCAGAAAAAAAGTGAGTTACCGCAAGTCAAAGCTTTCGAACTCAAGCTCGCTCAAGGAGCTAAGACGCGCGGTGGTCACCTCGAAGGATCAAAGGTCACAGAAGAGATTGCCGCTGTCCGGAAGGTCAAAGTCGGTGTCGGCATCGATAGTCCGAACCGCTTCAACGAATTCACGACACCAGAGACGATGCTCGACTGGGTCGAACGTCTACGTGAGATTGGCGGAAAACCGGTCGGAATCAAAGTCGTCGTCGGTAATCTTGAAGACATGCGGCAGTTGATTGCTTATATGAAAGAATCCGGACGTCATCCGGACTTCATGACGGTCGATGGAGGTGAAGGAGGGACAGGCGCGACGTTCCAAGAACTCGCGGATGCTGCAGGTCTACCACTTTTTTCCGCCTTACCGTTCGTCCACCAACTCCTGACGGAAGCTGGTTTACGCGACAAGGTCAAAGTGTTTGCGTCCGGTAAGCTGATCAGTGCCGATAAGATTGCGATCGCTCTCGCCCTCGGTGCCGACTTCGTCAATATCGCACGTGGTCTGATGTTTAATGTCGGCTGTATCCAAGCGCAAGTCTGTCACACGAATCACTGTCCGGTCGGTGTCGCGACGACCGACCCGAAGCTGCAAAAGGCGCTAATCGTCGACGAAAAAAGTTTCCGCGTGACGAACTACATCATTTCGTTACGAGAAGGTCTCTATAACCTGACGGCGGCAGCAGGACTCGTCTCGCCGACGGAACTTCGACCCGAACACGTCATCTATAAGGACGAAGCCGGACACCTGATTCCGGGGCCGGACTGGATGGCACGGCATATGATGGATCGCTCTCTTTCCTCACGGTAACGAATAGCACTCACTTGCACTTTTTAGCCAGAGCGCTTAAAGTGTATAGTTGATGAAATTCTTTAACCACACATGTGCATTACCTTAAGGAAAGGGTTTAATATACTATGAAAAAGAACTTTTGGCAGGACTTACCACGACCATTTTTCGTCTTAGCACCGATGGAAGACGTCACCGACGTCGTCTTCCGCCACGTCGTCGCGAAAGCGGCGCGTCCGGACGTCTTCTTCACGGAATTCACGAATACAGAAAGCTATTGTCATCCGAAAGGCAAGCAGAGCGTCCGCGGACGTCTCGAGTTCACGGAGGATGAACAACCAATGGTTGCTCACATCTGGGGCGACAAACCGGAATATTTCCGCGAAATGAGCATCGGCATGGCAGAGATGGGCTTTAGCGGGATCGACATCAACATGGGCTGTCCCGTCCATAACGTTGCTGTTAACGGTAAAGGCTCCGGCTTGATCAATCGTCCGGAAGTCGCAGCTGAACTGATCCAAGCGGCAAAAGCAGGCGGTCTCCCGGTCAGCGTCAAAACACGTCTCGGCTACACGAAGGTCGAAGAGTGGCACGATTGGTTGCGCCACATCCTTGAGCAAGATATCGCGAATCTCTCGATTCATCTCCGGACACGTAAAGAGATGAGCGCCGTTCCAGCGCACTTCGAATTGATTCCGGAAATCAAGAAGTTACGCGATGAGATCGCACCACAGACGTTACTGACGATCAACGGGGATATCAACGATCGCCAACACGGGCTTGAACTCGTCGAGAAATACGGTGTCGACGGTGTCATGATCGGTCGCGGGATCTTCCACAATCCGTTTGCATTCGAAGTCGAGAAAAAAGAACATTCGAGCCAAGAACTCCTCGATTTGTTACGTCTCCAGCTCGATCTGCACGATCATTACTCGGCTCAATTCGAGCCCCGTCTCTTCAAGCCATTACGCCGGTTCTTCAAGATTTACGTCCGCGGATTCCGTGGCGCGAGTGAACTGCGGGTCAAATTGATGGAGACGAACTCAACGGACGAAGTGCGCGCCTTACTCGACGCCTTCGTTGAAGAAGAAGGAATTCATGAGGTCAACTCGTTTTCAATCTAACAACAAAGCACGCCTCCTCGTCTTGAGGAAGCGTGCTTTTTTCGTATCACCAGTGTTCGATAGTTTGACGTGTATCTGCACACCATTGTTCAAAGTCAGACTGATGCGTCAGCAACAGGAAACGTCGTTTGCCGAGTCGCCGATCGAGCCGTGCGATGCCGCGGATGAAAGGATGTGGATGAACGAGCGCTTGTTCAAACGCAAGGTTCGGGTACTGCAACAAGTCCTGTTGCATCTCGTAGTTCTCCATGTACCCGTCTTGTTTGACCTGTCGTTCGATCTCAACGGATAACGCATGCGACTGCTTCAACCAGTCGGACTGCCACAACGATCCGGCTGGTTTTTCCGGTAACTGTGCAGCATAACGCCGCTCGACTTCCCGCTCGAAGTGAAAGTCGTCTGCTCCGAGAATTTCTTCTCCGTCAAACGTCACCCAGACGCGACTAGGACTATCTTGAATCCGGTAGACAGCTGCATGAAAAGCAATCCGTCCCTGTAACGACGGGGAAAGCAGTTGCTCGACCCGTTTTTTGATGATGGAAAACTGCACGCAATCCGTCCTTTCCGTCCGGCTAATCTAATCAGCCGTTCTTCATATGAAACGATTCCGCAAGCGTAAACGTCAACTCTTTTAACTCGAGACCACCGAGTGCAAAGTAGAGTTTTAAATAGTTGTGCGGGTTGAAGACGAAGACGTCCTTCGTCTGACTGACCCACTCGCCGTTCGTTCCGTTGAAGGTGAAGGTTGCGACCGGCATGTTGTTCGCAAACAACGTCACCGGCATTTGCGCCAGTTCACCGGCGTTCGAACGTGCCGTCAACGTGACCTGGTACATTCCTGTCTCTTCCGCTGTGACAGCGAAGACGTGACTGCTGCCTGTCGTCGTCACGACGTCCGTTAACGGGAAGGCATCCCCACTGACGAGGCGTTGGTGCGAGACCGCTTGATCTTCGAGCGTCTCTTCTTCGACCGGTGCCCCGAGGACCTCGACAGGTGACGCCGTTCCCATCACGCGATCCATGACCGGTGACCGGAGTAAGAACTGACAGATGTTCGCGGCACTCCGCAGTAACTCGGAACGTCGAAGTGTTCCGTCGGCGAGAGCCGTCAACGTATCATCCTCGAACGGATTCGCTCCTGGTTCACCGACGACCATGTAGAGATCGTTTTGCGAACGTACCATTGTCGCCGTTTGCTGACGGTTTGCTTCCAAACCTTCCGCATTGATTTTCGCCCACCAGTCGGTCATGACGATTCCGTCAAAGCCCCACTCATCGCGCAAGATGCGTGTGTTCTGATCGTATAAGCCGGCAGTCCAAATCCCATTGACGGCACCGTACGTTGTCATGATCGAGTATGCTTTCCCTTCCTTGACTGCCATCTCGAACCCTTTCAAGTACAACTCACGTAACGCCCGTTCTGATACGATCGAATCCAGATCATGCCGGTGGAACTCTTGGTTGTTGGCACTGAAGTGCTTCAATGTTCCCGTCACACCAACCCGGTGCATCCCGTCGAGCTGTGCCACGGCCATTTTTCCAGTCAGATACGAATCCTCCGAGAAATACTCGAAGTTCCGTCCGTTGAGTGGATGACGGTGAAGGTTCATCCCTGGTCCAAGCAACGTATCAATCTCGTTCTTCCGTAACTCGAGACCTGTCATCTCAAATAGATCGGCAATCAACGTCGTATTAAACGTCGAAGCCAGCAACGTTCCGTTCGGTAACGAGAAGGCTTTCGTCCCGATGTCCATCCGGATTCCGGACGGACCATCCGCGCAGCAGCCTGCTGGAATGCCGAGTGCTTCGAGTTCTGTCGTCACGCCACCGAAGGCGCCCGCCGTTCCCGGTGTGACGCGCGGTGAGTTCATCCCTTCCCCCCGGACGATTGCTGCGAGATCCGCATTCGTCAATTGATCGAGGAACGTCTCGAGCGTAACACGCTCTTCTTTGACGTCGCGTAACTTCCAACCGGCATCTTCCGTCTGCGTCCGGTCAACGGGACGTTCCTGTTGACGGCGTTGTTCCGGATCGATCGTCCGCAGTGGTGTCGCTTCATACGTTACCGTATATCCTGTTTCGGTCGCTTGTGGTTTGATGCGTTCAAACGCCGTCACCGGTGCCATGTTCTCCGTTAAGACGTCCGTGACGTCAAGCGTCTCGATGGAATGGCTTGCGACTGGAACCGCCGACCGGACGTCCGTTCCGAGATAGAGCTGATACGTGCCAGGTTCGATGACATAAGACGATTTATGCTCGGTGACACCACTATCGTCATAACTCGCGAATGAGGAGAACGGTACGACGAGTGTGAGAGATTCTTGCTCGCCTGATGCGAGTTCTTTTGTCTTACCGAACGTAACGAGTTGACGCGTCGGGTTCCCGAGTTGTCCTTGTGGTTTCTCAAGGTATCCTTGTACGACTTCCTTCCCGCTCGTCTGCCCGGTATTCGTCACCGTCGCCGTAACCGTCCAAGCATCAGCTGACGTCGTCACGTCTGTCGTAAGGTCAAACGACGTATACGATAATCCATAACCGAACGGATACAAGACCGCTTCCGGTGCGAACGTCTCGAAGTAACGGTACCCGACATAGATGTCTTCTTGATACAACGCGCGATCAGCATGACCGAAGTGTGGTGTTGACGGATAATCATCGAGTGAACGGACGATCGTATCTGGTAATTTTCCGGACGGCGAGACGCGACCGAGCAAGAGATCACTCAGTCCAGTTCCGCCTTCCATTCCTCCTTGCCACGCGTAGAGGACAGCACTTGGCGCCGTCTCTTCGACCCAGCGCATATCAATGATGTTCCCGACGTTCAAGACGACGACAGTTTGTTTGAAGTGTGTCGTCACGAGTCGGAGCATCTCCTGTTCCGTCTCCGTTAAAAAATAACTCCCTGGATCCGCTGTATTGTCGCGGTCTTCCCCAGCCGTACGACCGATCATGATCAAGGCAACATCGGAGTCAAGCGCTGCTTGCTGAACGAGTGTCGCGTCAAGCGGCATCTCTTCTTGCGACCACGGCTCGGCTGCCCAGCCTTCCCCTTGGTCAAACGGATGGTCTTCAAGCCAGTTCTCGTACGCCTTGAGGACGTCTGCATTCAGCGTTACGTCTCCGCGTAGCATATCGAGCGGACTGACGACGTTCGTAACGTTGACCATCCCACCTGATCCCGTACCACTTTTGTAGTAGTTGAACTGATTACGTCCGAAGACAGCGACCGTCGATGCGGGTTGCAACGGGAGCACACCATCATTTTGTAAGAGGACCGCCCCTTCCGCGACGGTTTGTCGAGCGAGTTTTGTATAGGCTTGCCAATCGAGCGTGTATGTCATACGTCATCCACCTTTATTAGTTAGTTTGAGAAAAGAGTCGTTTTAAGTCCTTCGCGATTTCGTCTAAGCTGTCTTCGGCTTGCGGATACAGACCGAGTTTATCAAGAAAGGCATGTTCCATCCCGCGGTAGTGGAGATAACGAGTCTTGACGCCAGCGCGTGCGAGCTTTTTCGCATACGCTTCCCCTTCAAGACGTAAGTAATCAAACTCTCCTGTAATGACGAGTGCCTCTGGTAGATCATCGAGCGTCGCGAACAACGGTGAGATCCGTCGATCCTTCGAATCACTTGCTTGAACATACCATTGCTCGAGGACACCTTCTTCATCTTGCAGCGACAAAATGATCCGTTCGAGTAACTGCGGTTCCGTTTGTCGGTCATACGCTTCAAGCGTCCAGTCATATTCCGAATTCGGATGTTCCCCGACATTGACGACCGGATAATACAAGACTTGATAGCGGATATACGGTGTCGGACGCTCGCGATCGAGCAAACAACAGACCGTCGCTAAGTTCCCACCGGCACTGTCGCCGGAAACCGCGATTGCACCCGGATCAATCCCAAGTCGATCAGCGTGTTCGACTGCCCAATCGATCGCTGCATGACAATCCTCAAGTCCTGTTGGAAACGGATGCTCGGGTGCTAATCGGTAGCCGACTGACAAGACGGCGACGTTCGCTTTATCGGCTAATGCCTTACATGGATTCTCGACCGTCTCGAGCGTACCACCGAAAAAACCACCTCCATGGAAATAGACGACGAGCGGGAGCGGACGTGCCGCTTCCGGACGATACAGCCGTGCTTCGATCGTGGTACCGGATCTTGGAATCGCAAAGACGTCTGTTGCGATCTGGCGGGTCGTCACGTCTTCGTTGTCCCAGCCCATGCCGGCACGCGCCAGTTCGACTGGCGACGCCCCTTCTGGAATCGAGACCGATGGACGCTGCGTGAGAACGACCTCACGGACACGCGGATCGAGTGTTCCCGGAGTCGAGACGTCAGGAATTGGCTTATCGACGATTTCGAGTCCGTCTTGATGGATGGATGAACGATTTCGTAACGTTCGTAGCAAATCTTGCATCGATACGGTAGACAAATGGATCGCTTCCTTTCTTGTCAAACTGTTATCGAAAGCGCTTTCGATAACAATTAAAAAAATTTCGAATGCCTCTTTTTCAAAAAAGAGACCGCTTACATCACAATATACCTGTCTTTGACAGGAGAAGCAAATGTTTCACCTAAAAAAATCAGCGCAGTCGCCTGCGCTGATCCTCATCGTAATTGTTCTTGTGAAACGATCGTAAAACCATCAATGATCGTGTCTTCCTCGACCTCGATCAACAGGCATCGTTTCCCTTGATAGTTGACTTGTTTGACGTACTTCAAGTCTTGCGGACTAATCGCGATGTTTGCGACCTTCGTATTGATTTTTATTGATTTCGCTTCATAGTTCGGGACGATGTTACTTGCCTTCATCTCGTATGTTGGATCGTCAACGACCGTCTTGAACGCCCGTTCGACTTGTTCCGTGCTGACATCTTCGACACCACTTGCCTTGAGCACACGCTCGACTTCTTGGACGTCGAGCATCGGTACTTCTTCCTCATCTTGATCCTCTTCGACGACGATCAACTGGTTGATGTTTTCATAGACACCAGCTAACGTCTTCGTATCCATCGATTCACCCACGACTGATTTGACGATTTCCTCGAAGATCGCTTTATCCTCATCTGCCGTGACGATCGGTTGACCGTTCAAGACGTTTTCAAGGAAGCCAAAATCCGGTTTATTCGGCTTGCCCGCCGCATACAAGACATGATTGACGTCTGCTGCGTTGTCGGTGAAGGTCGGGAAGAGAAATCCACCGATCGGCGATGCCAGTTTGATGACCGGATTGATGAATAAGTTCGACTTGAATTCCCGTTCGACAAAATCAAAGACGAGCGATTGTTTCGGTAACTCTGTCAAGTTAAGGCTACCGAGGATGAACGGCGTCGTATAGACGTCGTCATTCGGATCGATCTCTGTCTCATCCGCTTGGCGCTTCGTCGTTTTATAGTATTGTCCGCGAATGAACGTGACGACGAGGTCATTCTCGTACTGGACGTCCTGGACCATCTTCAACGCCATCGTCTGCATCTGCTCGACCCAGTCCTCCGGCTCTTCCGCATACAGTCCTTCATAAAGGAGCTGTTGCGTATGACCCGTCTCTCCTTCTTCCGGATGCGTGAACTTGACCTCGAACAGCTTGACGTCGAGTTTTCCACCTAGTACTTTCTTGAAGTTCGCAAGAAACAGCTCCTGTTGTTCCGGATCAAGCAACGGAAACGGTCGGGCTTCCTCATGATAGATTTCGCTCGTCTCTTTTCGAATATAGACGTTGTAGATTTCATGGATTTTTAGTAAATCGGCATCCATCTTGAAGTGACGACGGATGTCGGCGATGTCTTTTTTATTCATGCATACCAGCTCCTCGAATCATTAAAATCCTGCTTCCTGAAAAGCGTACCATATGCGAGATGACCCGACATCTTTTAGAAAATCAATGCGCACGGAATGAATACGCGCGTGTGACAGGATTAACGATCTCATATTCATATTCTTGGTGGGCAGCGCGAGCTTGCGCGATGCAATTATCTAGTTCTTTTGTGTTGAAATAACGTTGCGCTTCCGTCAACGTGCCACTTACGACTAAAAATACACCGAACACGATCAACCATCCTCTAATTCGTTCGTTCATGATGTAGTCTCCTTTCTTCTCCACCTAAATCCTAACATCAGACCCTTCTATATAATGACAAAAGTTTAATTTTAATAACATTTACACGATATTCATTTTCTCCTAAATAAGTGATGCCATACTAAAAATTGTGAAGGGTGTCTTCACATCATCTCGTCTCATACATAGGAGGAATGACACGTGTTCAAAGCCATCAAGTCCATCGTCATCACTACGCTCGTCTGCCTAACCGCTTTCCAATTCGATACGACGTCTGTTTCCGCGTTACCGTCGGGCATCTCATCGAAAGCGACGGCCCAGTCTCAACTCGATGCCTTAACGGTTAAAACAGAAGGCAGCATGACCGGTTATTCGCGTGATTTGTTCCCGCACTGGAGCAGTCAAGGAGGCGGCTGTGATACACGACAAGTCGTCTTAAAACGTGACGCCGATTCATATGTCGGATCGTGCCCCGTCACATCCGGTTCTTGGTATAGTTACTATGACGGACTGACATTCACGAATCCGTCTGACCTCGACATCGATCACGTCGTACCGCTTGCCGAAGCATGGCGTTCAGGAGCAAGCAGTTGGACGACGACGACACGTCAAGCGTTCGCAAACGATTTAACAGGTCCGCAATTGATCGCTGTCTCTGCGAGCTCGAACCGTTCAAAAGGAGATCAGGATCCGTCGACATGGAAGCCGACACGAGCAGGTGCGAGCTGCGCTTACTCGAAGATGTGGATCAATACGAAGAGCCGCTGGAACCTCAGCTTACAGTCGAGTGAAAAAACCGCCTTACAAACGATGTTGAACACATGTACATACTAAAAAGGAGTCGATTCGATGGAAACGAAAACCTCTACCTTTACCGCCACACATGGTGTCATGACGCAAGAAGTTGGTGTCATCAGCGGTGAACTCGAACTCCGGACGACCTGCCAGGAGGATGGGACGTTGGAACTAAAGATTGCTTACGTCGGAGCGATAGACGTCTACACGTTATCCGGAAGTTATCGTGTCCATGACGTTCGGGATCATGACGTCATCCATCAGATGCTCGTCAATGTACTAGAGCGAACATAATGAAAAACAGACGCTGTCCAAGTTAATAGACGGCGTCTGTTTTCGTTCTGTATATTCAAAATCAGATTGTCATTATTTACTAAAGTATGTGTTTTATCTGACGTTCTATCCGGTATAGTGAAAACAACGTCATTATCCTTTCGGGAGGAATACTTCATGCGAAACGTTTTGATTCCAACCGGCGTCATCTTAAGTGGTGCAGGTCTCTACATGGCACTAGAAAGTCACGTGCCTGCGTTACTCGTTACGGGTATCATCATGCTGTTTGGTTGCGGTATCGGTATCATCACGAAAGAAAAGTTGGAGTAATACATAGGTCCAGTCAGGAGGATAATTATGATTCAACAATTCCTCAAGGAACAGCAGTCGCACGCTACTATTGGTGGGTTTATCGCTAAGTCTGTCGATCCGATCCTCGCCCACGTCAATCCATCGCGTTTACAAGACAACGATCTTGTACTATTGATTCAAGCGGATCAATCGATTGTTGTCTCTTTCGCTAATTCACAAGATCAATCAGGTTGGACGCCACTATCACGAGAGCAGATTCATCAATCAAAAAGTCTACTCGCACCGAAGACATGCTATTTCAAAATTAAGCACGGTGAATATGTCGGAACCTATTTGATTTCACCGGATTTGATTGTGAATGATCAATTCAAGAGTGAGAAAGATTATTTAGAAGTTCTAACATCAACAACGAATAAGTAACTCATAAATGTTTTATCAAGACGATTTCGTCTTTAATCGGAACTCCCTTTTCATTGTATAACGGAATTTCCGGTTTTATTTTGCGTGCAAGGTCCACGGCATTCGGAATCACTTGCGATACTGTATATCCCCGATGTTGATAGAAACGTATCGCATGCTCATTATCATTCGTTGTAACGAGTGTCAGCAAGTCGCATTGTTGCTGTGCTGCCCTTTCTTCTACCACTTGCATCAATCGTGAGCCGATTCCTTTTCCTTCCTCAAGACTATCCAACGAAATGATTTCGCACGTCTGTGAAGTCATATGATAGGTAATCAGTCCAATGATTTCATGATCATCGTTTATGGCATAAAATCCATCTAAGAGACTACAATCATGAACACCTGTCGATGTTACCATTTGTGAACTGCCCCAGTGCTTGGTAAAAAAGATCTTAACCTGACTACGTGTTTTCTCTTCAATAACCTGAATAATCATTATGTCCTCCCTTCATTTTTAATGTTTATTCTATGTAACGATTCCAAGTTAAATATTCATCTAAGTCTTTCCACGTTAATAGAGTATATGGAGTTCCCGCCTCTAATTTTATAGAGACATTTTCTGCTATCACTTTTATACGTTAAGCTGGATCGTCTCTTTTTCCTGCAGGATAAACAGCTACTTTATCAAATAATAACTCTCCATCTGCTTGCATTTCTGTCCTGAAATCTAACAGATCGATTTGATCTTTTGAAGGAATTTCTTTCCCTATCCAATCACATATTTCAAAAAGAGGATATCGATCCTTCGTCCATTGTTCAATGATTTCGATAACCTTAAGAATCATGAAATTACCTGATGGTAACTGATAACTGATTGCATCACCGGTCTTTAAATTTGTTTCAGCTATGAATCTCTTTGGTACTTTTTTGGCTTGTGGCTGAGGAGAGTTAAGTTTCTCCTTCAATTTATAAAGGATGACTTCGCGTTTCTTTTTCAATTTAGGATCTTCTTCCCAACGATCAAGGTCAACACCACTATCAATGATACGCAATGCCTCACTTTTCACTTCATCTTGAAGTCTTCCTAATTTCCATTGTATTAAGGCAAAAGATAACCAAAAAGCTGTAATTTCTTCCTCATCTATCTCATCTAGGTATTCTTCAATAACAACTTTCGTTGCTTCTTCATTCGTAAAGTTGTCGCCTAATAAATCCTTATATCTAAAACTAATATCTTCTGCTATGTCATCAGACAATATTGCTACTCCCCAAGCTCCCATCTATTCTCCACCTCCGCGATTTTCATGTCCTTTTTATTAATTTAAACATGGACTTACAGAAAAAAGCGTCAAAGACATTTAGGATGTGCTTTGACGCTTCAAAAAAATATTTATAAATTACTCATGATACGATTCAGCGTATCTCTGTTACTGCGGTTTTATATTGATAATATAAACGAGTCATTAGAACCGTCCCATTGACTCCATATAATCCCTGCTCATATAACGTAGGGTATCCACAACAAGGATATTTTAATCTTTCTTTATATTTGCTAATCATACTTTTCCACTTTACACTAATTTTGTTTAACGTTTCCGTGTTTACAATGTCACCGAGCCGGACCCTCAAAGATAGACCATTTTGACGGAACTTCGTTCCCGGATAAGGGATCTAGCACGCTATTCTCTCCCTTGAAACATGCTCCCCGCACCCTGCGTAACCCAGTGTTAGATGAGATAGAAGACGTAAGTCAAAGTTCAGCTAAGAATTCTGGAACCTTTTAAAACCCTCTTTATTACTAAAAAACTCAAAAAGAATCTCACTTAACGCACTCTTTAAGCTTAAGCAGATAGAATTAATGGTCCATGATTCAACACTATATTCAAATTCATCATACGAAAAATCTTTCATGAAATTCGCTCTGTATTCTTCCAACAATTTCTGAAACGCCTCAAAGTCACCATGCGCAATTTTATTTCTCAATTTTCTAGCAATTTGACAAAATAACTCTTTATCCTCATAGTCGTTAAGTTCATTTCGCAAAAATCTAGGTAGCTTTCTTTCTAATTCTCCATGTGTTCTCCCGTTACTATTCGGGTTTATTATTAACATTTCGATTAATGACATGATCTTAAATAAATAATATGCATTATAATCTTCAGATTCATTTATAGAATTAACTATGTAATCAAAAATCCAAAAATCTCTGTCACTTTCAAGAAAATTATCAATCAGCTTTCCTACATACTTCATTGATTTAATTGCTTTTTCATAATAAGCAATTAAATAATTTTCTCTATTTACCATACTAGATGCAAAGTTCAAAATCACTGGTTTCGATCTGAAATCATCAGGGTTATATGTCATGAAAGGAATATTGGTATCACAATGAGTTCTAGCACTCCTTGAGTTAGTAAGAATATGGCAAAATCTAATAAATTTTAACGGATACTGAACTTCACATGTTGGGCTATCTAAATGAGAGTTTTTTAATTGTAGCAGGGACTTATCAAAGTCTAACACTTCTAATTGCACTAAATTACTAGCAATTACTTGTAAATAGTAATCAATATCCCCAGCAAGTACATCAGTCCAATTTGCATTGCTAACTATCTTCTCAGGTTTATACTGTGAAACTTTAAAATCACCAAAATTGTACTTCTTATTTTTTTCAAGAAAATGCTCTCTTAAAAGCATCTCTTCTTTCAAGTCATCAACGATTCCAGTCAACCATTCATCATGAAGATTAGAGATTCCAACACCTAATTTTTCGCTTAATATTGTGGGTTCAATTTTCCCGTATAAATTGATTAAAATCACTCTAACACCTCACTACCCAGTTTTAGACGAAGTCCGCGGGCTTAGCTCTAGGGACTTGCACTATACGGAAACTACTTCGGCTACTGCTTTTCTAAAACAGCAAAACTATTTGCACCAGGCATTTTAGGGTTATTTCCCATTAACCAAATCGCCATCACCATAATCCTGTAGTAATATGTCCAATATTCAAAATTCCCAGAATTATCTAATTAATTATTTCAAATTCTGAACTATATTATTCAAGAATTTTCCCATACCACTTAATAATCACCTTCAATATTCGGACCTTCCCTATAAGCCGTAACAAAGTCTTTTTCAAATGCCCATCATCGTATTCGGATCATATACTTTAGCACCGATCAGTTCAACTCCAGAGACTAACTTGTATTTAGCACTTACTTCGAGAGGATTTTGCATAATGTTTCACATGTTGACGAGGTGGATATACCTCCGATACTCTATCAATATTGTTAACATGCTTTTAGCGGAAGTAAAAATCGGAAGCTATCAGAACATTCTTGCCCTTCTTCCATGATACACATATGCAAATGGGTTGTTATCTAGAGCCTCACGTCGTATGTTGCCAATATCCTTAATTGATAAACCAATTGATAACACAGCCCCAGAAGCCAGTCCAATTCCTTTTTGAACAGGAGAAAAGGATGCCCCGAACATCTCAGCGGTACTCATTATGCCTGGCATAGACATGGATATAAGTCCATTCATTACTGAATGTTTAATATTCCACCTACATTCCTTCATTACCCTATTCAAGTCACTTACATTGGATTCAAGTCTATCTTCAAATTCAATCCAGATCCTCTTAATCTGTACTCTATCCTCAGCAGATTGTAATCTACCTTCTAATTCGTTTATCTCCATACGAAGTCTTCTAAGTTCATCACTACGTCTCTCCTTGAACAACAGAATGTCTTCAATTGAGACATCCATATTAGGAACTGGAAGAATATTGAATTGGTAATTAAGAAATGATTGACGATTGTTAGAATCCAGACTTCTTTCTGGTTTGAAAATTTTATTCTGTGTAAACATACTATCAGTACCAATTGACGTATCAGTACTGCTAATCGCAGCCAAATACTTGGCTAAAACTGACATATAAATGTCACTTAGGTGAGCATCTACTGAAATCCACTGATTATTCTCACTTCTGATTATTTCTGACTTTTCTTCGATCATCTCCATAACATGTGATGATAATTTTGATTCATGCAATCTATAATAGTCTGGTACAACTTTCGACATATATATGTCTTCTCTTCTCATAGCCTTCGTGTGATAGGGCCTATACTCATCAAACCTTATTCGAACTTCATCAATAAAGTCTTCGTACATATTTGAAGACATTACATCATCGGGTCTAGCAGGTATGAAATGACCCGTATTCATTAGATAACTCACTTCAGGTGAAATTTGGTAATCATCATTCTGATATGGCATTATTGAAGATACTTCTTCCCAATACAAAATTGCATTCCTTAACCATATTCCATCCCTAATATCAATACCGGGATAATAAAGTATTCTTCTCTTCATAAGTCCTCCTAATGAACTAGATTTTATATCCGCTAACGTTTAGAGATTTGCGCAGTTTCATACTATATTTATATTCACAAAGTTGCATAAATCTCTTGTTATCGGATGTTGAATGCCGCTCGAAGCAAGATTAATATTATTTTATAAACTCTTGCCAATCATTAAGAAGTAATTTCATTATGCTTTTTAACCTTTTATCGGAGATTTCCGTATCCCTATAATTAACGCTTGTCGTAAAAACTCGTTTACTACTCTATTTTTAATGAATATCCTTCTAAATCTAAATCAGAAAGTCAATCACGTAAAAGTTCAACAGTAAATTATACTTTTCTTTTACCACTATCTATATTTATACTCCTTTAAATTGTAACTTAGTGTCTTTAAATATTGACCTTAGCTTAATCAACTTTATCCTCATCCTTGTTTCGATGATTTTTTTAATAGTACTTATTTCAATAGTTATCTCTATTTTTTTGTTTACCATCACTTGTGATACGGTTCTCCGTATTGCCTCTAAATGATGTTTTTATTTTTTTCATATGTTTTCAGTTAGTTATTCTCCAAGTGATTAACCTATACAGGGGATATAATTTTGCGATTTTATTTTCTGCTATCTTAACGAGATTTTCTGGAGTCTCAAGATGTTCCTCATTAGGGTTTATGCGGAAAATACAAAATGATTCCAAACCCTCACTGTCATATTTCGTATAAAAATCAGTAAAATTTTTTGGATCTTCTTTATCAATATTAAAAGAATGTACAGACATGTCTTTGTTTGGATTATATATATGCCATACAAATTGTTCTCCTCTTAACTTTGCTATTTCATTATGAATTTTATCTTTGAGTCGCTCAATATTGTCCTTTAGATAATCTCTATCAATACAGCCCTTGGCAGCAGTTGCATGGAATAAACCAATTTCTATTCCCTTACTAACTACTGATATCTGCATACACGCATGCCTAATAAAACTTTCGTAAGATTCTGTTTTGCTTCCTTCAATTAATGCATCTTTACTGTGCTTACCGTAACGAAGGCAAATCCACGATAAACGCTTATAATTATGTTTAGAAGGACTAATTTGAGAGGTTATAAGTTCCGGTCTTCTTTTCGCAGACCAGTTATTGTGTAAATTCATCTTTGACATGGGATGTTTCATTAAATTATTTAGCTTAAGTAATTTGTTACGAACAACTTCTCTTCTTTTGAGAATTATAGGGTCATTCTCAGCTTGATACTTTGGAAAGAATGTCTCATAGTCTTGAAACGTGAAAAAGTATCCATCTAAGTCATGGTCAGATTCCTTAAATGGGTCTTGATTATTGACAAATAGTTCATTGATTTTACGATTTGCTTTTTGGTTAGCATCTGATAAATTTTTTAATTCTCCATCGATATCCTTATAATTTTCTATAATTTTATCCGTTACTTTCTCAGAAGCTAATAAACAATGTTTAATGAATTCCTCTAGACGTCCTATGCTATTTGATTGTACTTCATGGATTAGTTCTAGATTTCCATCCAATCCACCACGTGTAAAGTTTGCCGAACCATGAAAGGCTTTAATACCTTGGGGAGTGTAGAATATAAATACTTTTGCATGTAATTTTTCTTTGTGTACGATATATACATTGGCTAAACTAGATAATTCTTCTAATAATGCACCAGGTTTATTCATGCTAAATTCCTTAGATAAATACAGAGTAATATTATCCTTAATTAGATTGCTCTTAGCCACTAATTCTTTGATAAATTCTACTCCATAATTCGAGAAATAAGCAGATACAATAGTAATATTTTTGACCTCCAAATCCTTTACTACCTTTTTAATGTATCCCTTTTCCCATACCCATTTATCAACTTCCAATCTGCTCATAATCCCACCCACGCTTATTATTTATTATTACTAGTTTAATAACAGACCTGACCTACTTAAGAAACTAGCAAAGCTGTATATCATCTGTACTGAGTACTCCAATTCTTAAAACGATAGAATTTTCTAGGTTAGTTTCCTCTTGAAATTCTAATTCTAAAGGATTGCTTAGAATTTTATTTAACTCTTCCTTTTATTCTAATAATATCATAGCTTGGTGGGGTTAAAATGCAAATTTTCCCATCTTTTAACCATTGCTTAGATATTCATAAAGACCTTAAAATTCCTCCTCTAACATACTCCATTAAATCCTCCTGTAATTCCTTCTTTAGTGCTAATAATTCCTTTAACTGCTAGTTTTTTTTCATAGACGAATTGTAATATTAAGTGCAATACCTAGCTGAAAACACAAAAAACTCATAACGGCCTCGTGTAGAATAGAGTTACCACACAAAATTCAACGGAGGATTCGTTATGAGCTGTGTTAATCTTACCACATCAGAAAGAGTCAAAATAGAAACTTATCTAGAACTTGGATTTTCAATACGAAAGTTGCTCAGCACCTAGGACGACAGCCATCTACGATCTCACGTGAACTAAAACGGACTCCCTCGGTATCCCGATGTACTTCGCAGATCCTTATTCTTCATGGTAACGTGGCAGCAATGAGAATGCCAAAGGTCTTCTCCGTCAGTTCTTCCCAAAGGGAACGAACTTCGGAATGATAGACAAGACAGAATTGGATCACGCACTTTCTAGAATCAACAATCGACCACGAAAGTATTTGGATTGGAAAACCGCATACAAGGTCTTTTCCGAAGAAGTGTTGCGCTTAATTTGACAAACCGTCTCATAAAAAAACAGTCTACCTTCACTAATGAACTGAACCCCGAATGATAGACACTTGAAAAAAGTGCATCATTCGGGGTTTTTCGTGTGGATACGAATCGCTATAATGAACCTATTCAATCAGATGGGAGAAACGATCATGAGTAAAATCATCTTCACTATGACCCAAATCAATCAGCTCGAAGAAAATCCGAACATCGCTTCCGTATCAGAACGCTCGATCCAGTACACGACCGAGTTCAAGGTCAGGGCCGTACGTGAGAATATGGAAGGAAAGGGACCTCAACAAATCTTCACGGAGGCCGGATTCGACCTGACGGCAGAGAACGAGCTCTTAAAAAAGCTAGAGCAGTTAGAGGGGCAGGCGAAACGTCCGAACTGACACCAGCAGAGAAATATCAGGTCATCAACACCGTCATCCGCATCGCACAGATTAAGAATCTCGTCCGCCCACTATGTGAGATTGCCGGAGTGAGCCGCAGTGGCTATTACGCTTGGTTGAACCGTTCCGAGGCGGATTCCCTACGGGAAGAGCGTGATCATCTAGATGCGACACTCCTCAAGAGCATCCATGATAGCTATAAAGGCAAAGTCGGCTATCGGGGGCTGTACATGGAGGTGTTCGCCACCCTCGGTTTCCCGATCAACCATAAACGGATTCTCCGACTGATGCGCAAATTTAACATCGTGACTAAAATCCGGAGGATGAACCCTTATCGCAAGCTCTCTCGGGCGACGCACGAGCACCGCGTCGTGCCGAACCGATTGAACCGCGAGTTCCGGCAGAGCGAGCCCGGGAAGGTATTCGTGACCGATATCACCTATCTCCCCATCGCCTCCGGCGAGAACGTCTATCTGTCTTGTGTGAAGGACGTCGCCACACGCGAGATCGTGGCATACAAACTATC
>NZ_JACSMX010000005.1:0-223999 GCF_018618895.1 Exiguobacterium sp. s143
TGCGCTCGACTTGCATGTATTAGGCACGCCGCCAGCGTTCGTCCTGAGCCAGGATCAAACTCTCCATGAAGTGTTTGACTTGCTCGTTTGTGTGACCGAAGTCACGATTGACGAAGCTTGCGCTTCATTCATTTTTGTATTCCGTAGAATACGATTTTTGCCTCATCGTTCAGTTTTCAAAGTTCGTCGTGTCGTTTTCAGCGACTTTAATAAGATATCATGGAATAACTTAAGCGTCAATCCTTTTTTGAAATCTTTTTTCTTTCTTGTCACCGTCCAGAGCGTGTTGCCCTGTCGACATGTATTAATATACTATCTCGGTATAATACCGTCAATAGTTTTTCTAAAAAAACTTTTATAATCTTTTCCCTTCTATATATAGCAAAAAACAATCAAATGGATAAAATAAAGCCGATCGTCATACGACCGGCTCATACGTCACGAGTTCGACCCCTGCTCCTTTAGTTGTTTGATACGAAATCCTGATTAGACCTTTTCGCATGAAGAAATCCATCAGACTACTTAAATCCACTTTGACTTCTTGTAGTCGCTCTTCTTCCATCAATTCATACATCGTCCAAGGACTTGTCCGCTCACGCATGATTTCAAATAAATAGCGTCCTCCCGATAAGACCTTCGACTGCAGAAGATGCTCAAGTCCGATCAAGGCGAGGTGAATACGTTGATCTAATGTCTCTTCACTCATCAATAATTGTTCATATAGTTTATAGACATCCGGATCATCGAGTCGCGCTTGTTCCCAAACGACCGTCTCGGGATGTTTTCCTTTTTCAAGGACCGATAATCGCGCGAGATGATGTAATGCATGATGGACGTGTGTATAGGCATCATAATGATGTCCGCGACTGAACAAGTTCCTACCGTCTTGGAAACGACGCAAAAGTTTAGCGAATGAGATCGTCATCTGTAAACATCTTTCCTCATCAGGAAAGTTTAATAGCTGCCGTTTTAAGTCAACTAAATAATCATTCCGTTCGAACACGATCGTTCCTTCTGCAATCCAGTGAATCGCGCGTCGATTGGCATTTAATAAAATCCAGCGTGATAACACATCTTCATGTACGAGGTGTAACGACACCTTTAGTGTATTCAGTCGATAATGTTTGATCGTCCACTCGACTTCTGGGTCTCTCGTGATGACGACAAGAAGTGTATCAAATTGATCCGTCAGGGAATCCCGTGGTTGCCGTTTCTCAACAGCAATGATCCCTTGTGTTTCACGATAAGCCGCGTATTCCGAATAAATCGTTCGTGTTGCTTGTTCCATGTACTTCTCACCCTTCTATACGAACTCGTCGTTACCATTTTCGACAAAAAAACAAGCTTTCCTCCTTCAGACAGTTGCACTTCTTATGCTAGACTGACAACAGGGGGAATTCACTTGAAAAAACAACGTAAAAATAAAATAAACCGCGCGCGAAACCTTGCTATGTTTCTTGTGTTCGGTGGGATGCTCGTCATGTATGGCGGTCTATTACTCAAACAATTTGAAATCATCATGGTCTTACTCATGCTTCTCGGTTTCGTCATGGTTCTTGCCAGTACGGCACTCTATTTCTTGATTGGTCTGACATCAACGAAGGCAGCTGTCGTCACTTGTCCGAACTGCGGAAAAGAAACAAAGGTCCTTGGTCGCGTCGACTTATGTATGCATTGCGATGAACCACTGACGATGGATCCATCTCTTGAAGGTAAAGAATTCGATGAAAAATATAATAAACACAATAAACGAGCTCCCCGCTAAGGCAGCTCGTTTTTTTATTGGACATTCGATTGACAGTCCGGGCAAGTTCCGTACACTTCTAATCGGTGACGATCGACTTTAAAGCCTGTTAAGTGCGCCGCAACCGTTTCGACATCATCGAGCACAGGATAGTTGAAGTCAACGATCTTTCCGCAATTTTCACAGATCATGTGGTAATGACGTGTCGTAACGAAGTCGAAGCGACTTGAAGCGTCTCCGTAATTCATTTCCTCAACGATTCCCTTTTCTCGAAACACGCGTAAGTTATTATATACAGTCGCCACACTCATGTTTGGAAAACGATGTTCGAGTGCACGATAAATCTCATCCGCTGTCGGATGCGTGTGTCCCGTCGTTAAATATTCCAAAATCGCGTGACGTTGTGGTGTCATTCGAACGCCTGATTCCCGAAGTGACTTCACGGCGTCATCCAGCATTTCGTTAGCCACGTCCATCCCCTCATTTCTATCTTTCATTGATTATCAGATTGTAATCTTTATAATTAGTCTACCTACAAATAGGCATTCCGTCAACGGCTCTGCACCGGATTTGACGTCCATGATACAATCATATCGTGATATTTTTCACGAATCATCGATTGGAGGAATCCTCATGTCTACCCACACTACACGTCCTACTTCAGAGGCGTTATATGAAATCGCACAAGAGTGTATCGTTGGTGGCGTCAACAGCCCATCCCGTTCATTCAAAGCCGTCGGTGGCGGCGCACCTGTCTATATGGAACGCGGAGAAGGTGCTTACTTTTATGATGTCGATGGCAATCGCTATATCGATTACTTAGCAGCCTATGGTCCGATCATCACGGGACACGGTCACCCTCACATTACGGAAGCGATCACCCATGCTGCCCAAAATGGTCTTCTTTACGGCACACCACACCGTCTAGAAATTGACTTTGCACATAAACTACAAAAAGCGATCCCTTCGCTTGAAAAAGTACGCTTTACGAACTCGGGAACCGAAGCCGTAATGACGACGATTCGTGTCGCACGAGCGTATACAGGTCGTGAGCTCGTCGTGAAGTTCAGTGGTTGTTACCACGGTCACTCGGATCTGATGCTGATTGCAGCAGGTAGCGGACCGGCGACACTTGGTTCTCCCGATTCAGCTGGTGTCACGAAAGCGACGGCAAAAGAAGTCATCACGACACCGTTCAATGATATCGAATCGTACCGTCAAATCATGGAGCAATGGGGCGATCAGGTCGCTTGTGTACTCGTCGAACCGATCGTCGGAAACTTCGGTATCGTCGAACCGCAACCTGGATTCCTTGCTGCGGTCAACGAAATCACGCATGCTCACGGCGCACTCGTCATCTATGATGAAGTCATCACAGCCTTCCGCTTCACGTACGGCAGTGCACAAGAGTTACTCGATATCCGTCCTGATATGACGGCACTCGGCAAAATCATCGGTGGTGGTTTACCAATCGGCGCTTATGGCGGTCGTAAAGAAATCATGGAACATGTCGCGCCACTCGGTCCGGCTTATCAAGCGGGAACGATGGCAGGTAACCCGGCATCCATGGCTGCGGGTATCGCTTGCCTTGAATTACTTGAGCAGCCTGGTGTCTATGAACAACTTGATCACCTTGGCGCCTTACTCGAACAAGGTGTGCTAGAAGCAGCAAAACGTCATGACGTCACGATTACGATCAACCGTCTAAAAGGTGCCATGACGGTCTACTTCACGGATGAAACAGTCATCGATTACGATGGTGCAGAACGTGCAGATAGCGAGATGTTCGGACGTTTCTTCAAGTTGATGCTAGAAGAAGGCGTCAACCTTGCCCCTTCGAAATACGAAGCGTGGTTCTTGACGACGGAACATACGGAAGCCGACATCACAGAGACGATCGCAGCAGTCGATCGCGCCTTTGCTCGACTCTAAGTCTTCCTCCTAAAAAAGCAGCGACCCTCACGAGGATCGCTGCTTTTGTGTTATTCGACGAGTTCCAGATTTTGAATGGCATACAGTTCGAAATAAGCGCCTCGTTTTTGCATGAGGACTTCGTGTGTTCCGATTTCCGTAATTTGACCATTTTCGATGACGACGATCTTATCGGCATCGGTAATCGTTGATAAACGGTGCGCGACAGTGAACGTCGTCCGTCCTTTCGCGAGACGTGCTAAAGAATCTTGAATCATCGCTTCGCTCTCTAAATCGAGCGCACTCGTTGCCTCATCCAAAATCAGAATCGGCGGGTTCTTCAAGAAGACCCGAGCGATGGCTAGACGTTGCTTTTGACCACCCGATAACTTGACGCCTCGTTCACCGACCGGCGTATGATAACCGTTTGGTAACCGTTCGATGAATTCGTGCGCATTTGCTGCTTTTGCCGCTGCGATGACTTCCTCGTCCGTCGCCTCCGGATTCCCCATCTTGATGTTCATTTGGACCGATTCACTGAAGAGAATCGATTCCTGCATGACCATCCCGATCTGATCGCGAAGACCACGTAATTTCAAGTCACGAATGTCAACACCGTCAAGCGTGATCCGACCGGCAGACACATCATAGAAACGCGGAATCAAACTGACGAGCGTTGATTTCCCGCCACCTGACATCCCGACGAAAGCAATCCGTTCGCCTGCCTGAACGTCAAGCGTCAAGCGATCGATCGCTAGCTCGCCGCCTTCTTCATAAGCGAAACTGATGTTTTCGAATTGAACGTTTCCGCGGACATCTTTCGGTTCACGTGCATTCGGTTTTTCCGTGATGTCATACGGCTCATCCAAAAACTCGAACATCCGGTCCATTGAGGCAATCGACTGTGTCAACGTCGTTGAGGAGTTGACGAGACGACCGAGCGGCGCATACAAACGGTCGATATAACCAATGAACGCAACCATCGTCCCGAGCGAGACTTGTCCGTTCAAGACGAAGAAGGCTGCCGTTCCGAAGATCAGAATCGGTGCGAAGTCCGTAATCGTCGAGACGACGACGTACGTCCGCGCATTCCAGTTCGTTTGACGCAGCGCCGCTTTTAAGAAGCCATCATTTTGATGTTTGAACGCCTTGTTCTCGTGTGGTTCGAGTGCAAAACTACGAATGACTGCCATGCCGTTGACGCGTTCCGTCAAATGACCTTGTAGTTCCGCAAGGGCTGCCGAACGTTCCCGTGTCAATCCACGTAAGCGACCGTAAAAGAACTTAACGGCGAGGGCGTAGAATGGTAACGGAATAATGGCGACGAGCGTCAACTTCGGATCAATCGTCCACATGATAGCGATCGCAATGAAAATCGTGATCATATCAAGCCATAGGTTCATTAATCCCGTGACGACGAAGTCTTTCGTCTGCTCGACATCATTGATGATTCGCGAGATGACTTCTCCAGTTTTCGTATTCGAATAAAAACGAAGCGATAATTTCTGAACATGATCAAACAATCGATTACGAACGTCAAATAAAATCTTAGACGCGGACCATTGCGCGAGGTACTGACGGACGTATTCGAGCGGCGGCTTGACGATCAAGAAGATGAAGACACCCGCTCCAATCAAATACGCCAATTGTTTACTTTTTTCCGCCATCGGCATCGTGTTTCCAGTTAGGATATTGTCGATGATGTACTTATACAACAACGGAAGTCCAAGTGGGATCGAGAACTTGATGATCCCGACGAAAACCGTCAGGAGAATCTGTTTTTGATACGGCTTGACGAACGCCATATAGCGGCGGATCGAACCTTGTTTCTTACGTTTTGCTTGTGTTGCCACGTGTTTCACTTCCTTCAATTAAAAAAAGACGATGGCGAACCATCATCTCCGATATCTTGTTTCATATTCACGATACCACATATCCACGAAAGCCGGGTTAAATGGACCCTTCCGACTGCGGATCCATTGAATCAGGATTTGGACATTGTCTTTCAAAATACGATCGATTGCCTTCGGATAGTTCATCTCGCGGCGATGCTTCTCATACTCGTCCTCATCGAGGATCATGTAGGACATGTCCGGATACACTTTGATATCTAAATCGTAATCAATGTACTTAACTGCTCGATCTTTCTCATCGAACGTAGAAGGTGATCCAAGATTGCAGTAATAGTAAATGCCATCCTCCCGAATCATACAAATGACATTGAACCAGAGTTCTGTTGAAAAGTAACAGATTGCAGGCTCTCGCGTTCGCCACTGACGACCATCCGATTCACTGACCATGATGCGGTCATTGAACCCAATCAATTCTTCTTCCGTCGATTTCAGCACGAGCGTTTCTTCCCAAACTCTGTGTAAGCTCCCGTTATGTTTGAAACTTTGAATCTCAATCTTGCTACTTTCTTTTGGGAATCGACTCATGTGCTACTCCTTTCTAAAGCGTTTTTCTTCCATTCTGTTATACTCTCGTGCTTATTATACCCATTTTCAGAACGCATGAAAAACGAAAGGGTATTTTTTCAGAAAAATGACGGAATTCAGGCTTGAAAGTGATTCAAAATCGCATTTTTTCGTTGTTTGAACATCGGTTTCAAGATGAATGCTTCAATGACGAAGGCTGGCAAGAACGATGCATACGTCACTTCATCCACGAAATAGACGCCAGATTCACGTTCTTCGACTCGGTGCACGTGGCACCATGCCCGGAATGGATACGGAACTTTTGTACCGACATCGACGAAGACATATTCTTCTACGAAAGGAATCCAAGACGTCCACGAGACAAATAGTGGAGGAACACCAACGCGCAGACGAATCGTATTTCCTGCTCGCGTCCGTGTATCACCCGAAGTCTTCACTTGCGGAAATACCGTCAATCGACTTAAGGCTTTGGCGTCACTTAAAAAATCCCACGCTTGCTCCTTTGATGTATCGACACGTGTCTCAAAACGAAAAGTATGCATTAGATCTCCCCCTTTAATAGTCGATCAATCTTCATTTGCGCGACAGATACCGGATGCGTCGCATACGTTTCCTGATCAACCAGTATTGTCTGGTCCGGCTGTTCCGTCACGCGATAGACGGCAATTTCCCAAATCCGGTGTGAGAAGATATGTCGGACGTGACCGACAAGCGTCCCATTACGATCTTCTTCTGCTTCTCGAAGTGGGTATTGCCACATACCTGCGAGCAAACCCGTTTCTGCTCGTTGTTCAATTGCGATTTTTCCGTTCGTTTCATAGACGAGAGCATCATACGGAATAATTTGCGTCTTCCCTTTCTTCGTCTTCACAGGTAGTTCTTCCTGTGCATTTCGATCATATGCGAAACAAACGTCTTGAACAGGACAGAGTCCACACATCGGAGACTTTGGCGTACAGACCATCGCACCGAGTTCCATCAAGCCTTGATTGAAACTGGACGGGTCAGCCGGATCAATCAATTGATGAACTGCTGCTTCAAACAATTTCCGTGTCTTCGGTGCAGCAATGTCTTCATAAATCCCAAGTACACGCGAGAGGACGCGCATCACGTTTCCGTCTACAGCTGGTTCTGCTTGCCCATAAGCAATCGATAGAACCGCTCCAGTCGTATACGGACCGACGCCCTTCAGCTGACTGAACAATTCCTTTTCGTCCGGAACGATTCCATCATATTTTTCAACAACTTCCTGAACCGCGATTTGAAGATTCTTGACACGGGAATAGTACCCTAAGCCCTCCCAGTGCTTCAGGACTTCACTTTGATCCGCTTCTGCTAAGTCATGCGGTGTCGGAAAACGTTTCGTGAAGCGCTCATAATACGGAATGACCGTATCGACGCGCGTTTGCTGGAGCATGATCTCACTAATCCAGATATGATATGGGTTTTTGGTTCTTCGCCACGGGAGATCCCGCTGTTCACGAAGGAACCAAGCAATCAGTTCTGTGGTAAATTGTGTTTTATTAAAGTTTGTGAAATATTCTTGAACGACAGTCAAAAGGTTACCTCTTTTCTCTTGGATACGATATATTTATTAAAAATTACTCGGCAGAACCTCGATGGATTCACCATCACGATTTTATAGAAGGAGCGAATTCGCATTGGATACTGGTACGCATATCGGCATGGGACTTTGTCTCGCCGCCATCTCGACGCTACACCCTGACGTCGCAGCGAGCACGACGATGTTTGCTGCCGTGACGACGACGGCGCTCGTCGGTTCACACGCACCGGACTTCGATACTGTCTTTAAGTTTAAAGGAAACAGCGCCTACTTGCGTCAACACCGCGGAAAATCGCACGGGTTGATCGCTTTGCTCGCCTGGCCGTTATTACTTTCAATCGTCATCGGCACGTTATTCAGTGTACCTCCGACTTCATTATGGCTGATGGCGCAGATCGCTGTCGCTCTTCATGTCTTCGTCGATCTGTTTAACGCTTACGGAACACAAGCCTTACACCCGTTCAAAAAATCCTGGATCGGTTGGGGTGTCATCAATACATTTGATCCATATCTGTTCACAATGTATTATGCCGCGTTCGGGATTTGGCTACTAACGAGAGCGACGATCGTCATCTTCCCGATTTTAATCGCCATCGTCATTATCTACTACGCTGTTCAATTCAAGTTACGAAACGATGCCCTCGCGACCGCAGCCCGCTATTATCGCGGCGCGCATAAACTGTTCATCTCCCCTGGCATGAAATGGGATGAGTGGCATGTCGCGGCACGTTTACGCGATGAGTATTCCGTCGTTAAGATTAACAGTGGAACCGTCGTCGAATGCGGAAACTTCCGGATCAAGGACGAACCACACGGTGACGCCTTGTACGAAATCGTCAAACAAAACGCGGACTTGCAAGCGTTTCTTGAGTTTTCGAAGATTCATACGTATACGGTCTCACGAAAGGATGGCATTGTCGAATACCGCTTCACCAACCTGCGTTACTTCACGAAGGAAGTCTATCCATTCGTTGCCGTCGTCAGAATCGACGCTGCCACACAAGAGATCGTCAGCTCCTATACCGGCTGGGTGTTCAGCGAACGGACCTTGCAGAAAAAACTGTTCATCCCTGCATTATAAAGACAAAGCTCCGCGCAACGGAAATCCCGATGTGCGGAGCTTTTTTCATTCGACGTTTCGACCTGTCATCAAATGTTTGAATTTTTCGTTCGTCGTATTAAATCGGTGTAACATTGCCCCGTGCTGTTTGATCTGTTGCTCGACGAAATGAACCGCGACGGCTTCACCTTGATATTTCTCACCTGCGCGCGCGAGTGTCGCTTCGAAATCTTCCCACAGCACTTCGACCCACGTCAGTGCTTCTTCCGGGGTTAATACTTCATTCACTTGCAATAATTCTTCAGCCAGTTGCTGAAGGGCTTGTTCTCGATTCGTCATGTCTGTTCTCCCTCTCCTGTGAATAACGCGAGCGGAATCGCGACTTCCTGAGCGGTCCCTTCAAAATGTCCCCAGCCCATGACGCCATTGACGAAGTGTAACTCAAATCGTGCCTCTTCTCCTTCGATTCGGTAAAAGGCGCCCCGTTCGAATCGTGCCGGATCGATCAAATAACTTTTCGCAATGGCGATTTTTCGCGTCACGACTTCCACTTCACTGACGTTCCCGTGTTGCTCCGCTTTTCGTTTTTGTTCACTTAATTTCGTGATCAACATCTCAAGCTCGTATTTCGATAATTGACTCATCCGTGTCTCCATTACAAAAACTCCCCCTCTTCGTTTTTCAGTATAAACGAAAAGGAGGAGAAACTGGATGGATTAGCTTGATTTCAATTCAAGATTCCGTTTACTTTGTAACGCATACATTTTCGCATAAATCCCGGACGTTGCAAGGAGCACATCATGGGATCCTCGCTCGACGATCCGACCATGATCGAGAACAAGAATCTCATCCGCATCCTTGATCGTCGACAAGCGGTGGGCGATGATGAACGTTGTCCGCCCTTTCGTCAACGTCAGCAAGGCATCCTGAATGACCGCTTCCGTTTCCGAGTCAACGCTCGCTGTCGCTTCGTCAAGAACTAGGATCGCAGGGTCGAACGCTAACGCACGGGCAAAACTGATCAACTGCCGTTCCCCCGCTGATAACGTGGCACCTTTTTCGATGACTGGTTCATCGAGCCCGTTCGGTAAACGATCAATGAACCGATCCGCACCGACAGCTTCAATCGCTTGTCGTACTCGTTCTTCGGAAATATCAGGATTGCCGAGTGTAATGTTCGAGCGAATCGTTCCTGTGAAGAGGAACGGATCCTGTAGGACGATCCCCATATGCTCACGGACCGCTTGTTTCGGTAAAGTCGTCACGTCCTGTCCGTCAATCAACAACTGTCCTTTTGACGGATCATAGAAACGCATCAGCAAGTTCATGATCGAACTTTTCCCACTGCCCGTGTGTCCGACGAGGGCAATCGTCGCGCCAGGACGAGCATCAATTTGAATCTCACGTAATACGGGATTTCCCGCTTCATAACTAAATTCGACGTCCTTGAAGGACACCGCCCCTTTAAACCGAGCAACACGACCTTGTTCGACCGGCTCTCCCTTTTCGTCGAGCAACTGGAACATTCGGTCCGCTGACACGAGTGCTTGTTGTAGTGGTGACAGCTGATTCATGATTTGGGTGACGGGTTCGAATAAACGGGACACGTAATCGATATACGCATATAAGATCCCGAGAGATAAAAACGAGCCGTTCGTCAGACTTTTTCCGCCGACGACCCAAATCAACAAGGCGAGCGTCAAGTTTTTCAAAAAGTAGGATAAGTTATGGGACATCAGGGCATCAAGTCGTAACAACTTTGCCCGTGTCTGATAGTTCTCTTCGTTCTTTTGTTCGAATTCAGCAAGAACTTCCTTCTCACGTGCATAAGCCTGAATGATCGGCATCGTCTGGATGTTCTCATTCAGTTGACCATTCATGTCGGCAACGAGGGAGCGGACTTTGAAGTTGTTCTTCGTCGCGAGTTTCTGGAATAGCTGAATCCAGAAATAGACGATCGGAATGATGATTAGTGAGACTAGTCCTAAGCGATAATCGAGGAAGAACATCGCGACGAGAATCCCCGCCATCGTGATGATTCCCGAGAAGACCCGGGCGAGCACACCGAGATAAAGATCACGAATCGTTTCCGTATCATTCGTGACGCGACTGACGATTTTTCCGATTGGTGTCTGGTCGAAATAACGAACCGGTAACCGTTGCAGATGCGTAAAGACATCCAGCCGCATCCGTTTAATGATTTTATGAGCAGATCGCTGGAGCAAGATTTGCTGAATCCAGTTCAAACCAGCTGCTACCAGCAGCAAAAGGACGTAGATCAAGGACAACCAGCCGATTGCTTTTAAGTCTTTTGAATAAAAATCATAGACCTGTCCTTGTGTCAGTTTTTGAATATTATCATACGTGTAGACGTCGTCTCCACGCGTGATCGTCATCGTACTTCCACTGATTTTCCGCTCTCCCCCACTGACGACTTGTTCCGGTACGAAAAAGTAGCCGTTGGTCGTTTGGACGATCGAGACGGATTGAACGATCTGACTTTTCGAGACGTCTTGTGCTTTGGCGAACTGACGACCATCATACGTGACCGCACCATCCGCTTTAACTTCGACCCAGTCCTTCTCAATTGCCACGATATGTTCATCAATGATGACTTTGGCAATATACGGACCTGTCAATTCCGCTCCGACTGCCAGTACGAGTAGAAACAACCCTAAGAAAATCGCTTGTTTCTCATGCATCGCATAGCGGATCAACGAACGGATCGTCGTCTTCCGACGTGCCGGATCGAGTTGATATAATTCCAATTCATTCATGCAGAGGCACCTCCTTACATCTCTTCACTTTGTCGCTCGAATTGTTGAGCGTACCAGCCATTTTGTGCCATCAGGCTGTCATGTGTTCCTCGTTCAGAAATCATTCCGTCTTGCAAGACGATGATTTCGTCCGCATGTGCTACTGCCGACAAACGATGGGCAACAATCAATGTCGTGGATTGGTGGCGATTCGATCGAATCGAATCAATGATATGTGATTCCGTTTTCGCATCTACTGCTGATAGTGAATCATCCAGCAACAGCAACTCTGGTTTTTTTAACATCGCCCGCGCGATCGAGAGACGTTGCTTTTGTCCTCCCGACAACGTGACGCCACGTTCACCGACCATCGTCTCAAGTCCTTGTTCCAGCGTTTCGATATCTTTTTCGAACGATGCGAGACGAATCGCTTCCTGCAATTCTTCTTCTGTCGCTTCACCTGCACCGAATAGAATATTGTCCCGAACGGATTTTGAGAATAGTAAATGTTCTTGTGATACGTAACCCGTCCATCCGCGAACCGTCTCTAGCGCAACATCTTCATACGGTACGCCGTTGACCGTTAGCATATCCCGTCCGATTGGATACTCACGTAAGAATTGACGCAAGAACGTCGTTTTCCCGGATCCCGTTGGTCCGACGACACCGATCGTTGTTCCTTGTTCGATCGTCATATTCAAATCTCGTAAGACCGGATGGGCTGTCTCTGGATACGTAAACGTCAAATCGTTCATCTCGATCCGTTCAGGGCGATCAATATGTTCCCGCGGTGTCGAAGCAATCAACGGTTTGACTCGCATCGTTGCTTCCAAGCGATCAAGACTTGCTGTTCCGCGCTGGATGACATTGATCAATTCACCAAAGGCGTACATCGGCCAAATCAGCATTCCGAGATAGATGTTAAAGGCGACCAATTGTCCGAGCGTGATGTCGTTCGTAAAGACGAGATATGTCCCGAACGATAAGCCGATCAAGTAACTGAAGCCGACGAGCAGCTTGATGATTGGTTCAAATAAGACATCAATTTTTGCGACGTGCATGTTTTTCTCAAAGACATCCGTCGTGACATCGTCGAAGCGTTTAACATCGACTGGTTCTTGTACGAACGAGCGGATGACACGCAGTCCGGAAATTGACTCGACGACCTGGTCATTCATCGTTCCGAATGAATCCTGGGCAGTGATGAAGCGTCCGTGAATTTGACTTCCGAGCTTATTCATCGCGTAGGCGAGAAGTGGCATCGGTAACAAGGCAGCGAGCGTCAGCTTCCAATCGATCGCCACCCCCATGACGACGAGGGTGATCGCTGTCATGTTCAACGAGTCGACGAGCGTCAAGACACCAAATCCGGCTGTCCGCTCGACCGCCTTCAAGTCGTTCGTCGCGAGTGCCATCAAGTCTCCCGTCCGATTCTTTTGGTAGAACGTCGGCGTCAGTTTCAATAAGTGCGTAAAGAAGCGACTCCGAAGTGTCCGTTCTAATAAAAATGCCGTTCCGAATAATTTCGCTAACCATAGATACGTCAAGATGAAAGAAACGATAGAAATGGCTGTTAATCCGATGACGTATTGCCAGAGCGTCGCCTGGTCCATCGATCCCGACCGCAATCCATCGATGACCTTACCGATTAGCCATGGCGGCGTTAAATCAATGAAGCCAGTGATGATCAATAAGACGACTGCTACGAGATACGATGATTTGTGTTCTTTTAGAAACCAACTCAATTGCCGAAATAAACGCATGAGGGTCCCCCCTTTACTGTGAAATGAAGTACTTTTTCCGAGCACGCAAAAAGGCATACGGATTTCCGGATGCAGTCCGAGAATCAGTATGCCTTGAAATGGGCATGATGCATTCTTGTTCGTCTGCGCGCTCGGGAGACGAATCCCCTTGCTCGCACATGAAATGAATTACTTATACGTGCTCAAGAGTCTCCGTCGTATTCAGCTGTTGGATATGAGTGAAACCAATTGGCTTTTTCATAGGACGGTTCCTCCTTTTCTTAGTCTGTGCGTAGAATAGCACAATTGTCGGATAATTGTCAATTTTTCGTCTTGCTTTTATTACTCCGCCTCTTCTTCTTTGACTTGTTCGAGGACTTGAGCGGCTAGACCGTATGGAAATCCTTTTCGGACGAGTGCTTGCTTGACTTTTTGTTCGCGTTCGAACGGTTCAAGTTGTCGGTATTTCGGATAATACTTGCGCGCTTGATAAAGGGCCGCTTGTTCTTCTTCGTCACCTTCTTCAGCTCGAAACACCTCTTCAATGCCCGCTTTAATCAAATCGGACGAAAACCCACGCTGCATGAGCGTTAACTGCAACTTTTGTGTCAGTTCCCGCACGGAACGCCGTTGCAGCTCTTTTTGCTTTTGCCGCAAAAACTTCAGGACTTTTTCGTATTCCTCTTCATCCGTAAACGTCACGATCGCTTCATCAATCGCTGTCTTCGGTATCTTCAATGCCTCAAGGTCGCGGCGAATCCGTCCCGGACCTTGAGGTGTCGTCGCTTTTTTCGTTGCCGTATAAGCAAGTGCGAACTGTTGATCATCCAAATAGCGTTGCTCCGTCAATCGATCGATTGCATGTTTGATCGCATGCTCCGGTGTCTCTTTCTCTGTTAAATAGGCGACGACTTCACTCGTCGCCCGCATGCGGTACGATAAATGATTCAACGAGAGACGATACGCTTTTTGCTGTTCTTCAGCCGTTAACACTTCCTTGACGAAATCGTCATCGAGTTCCTTATCGCGTTGTAGATTGTATTTAATTAAGATATCGACGTCTACGGCAAAGGCATATTCCTCTTTGCCATCACGCTCGACATAGATGTTGAATCGTTCGCTGTTCTTTTTCTGCGTCGAGATCCGTTTGATCTTCATTTCGTTCCCTCCCCTAACCTGATTCGGTAGTTCTACGATATCATGAACAGGCAGGTCTATGTTTGAGTGAAACCATGGAACGGGAACAAATGGAAAGAAGCTACTTTTACTTATTTAGGGAGGATGGATTACATGAACATTGCGATTACCGGTGGAACCGGTATGATTGGTCAAGCCTTGACGAAACGTTTACTAGATCAAGGACATCACATCTTTATCTTAACGCGTCATCCGAAAGCGAATGACGCGCATGTCACATATATCAAGTGGATGACAGAAGACGCAAAACCGGAACAGCACTTAGAGGGCATCGATGCCTTTATTCATCTTGCTGGTGCTTCGATCAACGACGGACGTTGGACGGATGAACGCAAACGCGTCATTCTCGACAGTCGCGTCAGCACGACGAAGGAGCTCGTTCGGATCGTTGAAGCACTCGATCAAAAGCCAAATGTCGTATTGTCTGCTTCTGCGGTTGGCATTTACGGACAAGATCGGCATCAAACATTCTCCGAAGATCAACCACTTCCACCGACCGCTGACTTCTTAAGTCATGTCTGTGTCGCGTGGGAAGACCTTGCCCGTCCGATTGCTGACGCTGGCATTCGACTTGTCCATCCACGAATCGGTGTCGTCCTAACGAAAGCCGGTGGCGCTTACCCATTAATGCGCCTGCCCTATGTCTTGTTTGGTGGTGGGACGATGGGCGACGGAAAACAGTGGGTCTCCTGGGTCCACATCGATGATTTAGTCGATTTATTCCTATTCGCACTTGAGACCCCGACAGTCGAAGGACCGCTGAACATCACTGCGCCTCACCCGGAGACGATGCGCCGTTTTGGACAGACGATCGGAAAAGTCTTACATCGCCCACACTGGCTCCCGGCGCCACGCTTCGCGTTAGAGCTCGCACTCGGTGAAAAGAGTACGATTGTACTAGAAGGAGCTCGTGTCATCCCGAAAAAAGCGCTCGAAAACGGATACAAGTTTCGGTATGCTGAACTAAAGGATGCATTGCGAGCAATCGAGCATTCAAACTAGTACAGGGGTGGACGATACTTGGATATCTTAATTCGAAATGCACATATCTATCCGATTACTTCGGACAGTTTTTACGGGGACATCCGCATTCGTGATGGGAAAATCATTGAAATCGGTGAATTACTGGATCACTTAGAAAACGATCAAGTCATTGAAGCAGAAGGTCACTTTTTATTACCCGGTTTCATCGATGCCCATACACATCTCGGATTATATGACGAAGGTACCGGAACCGTCGGAAATGATGCGAATGAGACGATTTTTGCGATGACTCCTCATCTGCGTGCCATTGATGGCGTGTACCCACTTGATGAAGGATTTAAGGAAGCCGTCGAGCACGGGATTACGACCGTTCAAGTCATGCCCGGTAGCATGAACATCATCGGTGGCGTCACGAGTGTCATCAAGACGCATGGACGGTTCATCGATGATATGATTCTTCGAAAGTACGCGGGTCTGAAGGTGGCGCTCGGTGAAAACCCAAAGCGTGTCCATAGTGCTGGTCGCGCCGGTGAACTGACACGGATGGGCATCATGGGGATGTTGCGCGAAGCCTTTCTTGAAGTTCGGACACAACGAGTTTCCGAAACGTTTGCTCACCAGATGATCAAACGGGTCCTTGATCATAAAATGCCGCTTCGTGTACATGCGCACCGAGCAGATGATATCCTTTCTGCCATCCGTTTTGCGGAAGAGTTCGATCTCGATTTGCGTATCGAACATTGTACGGAAGGTCATCTCGTCGCAAAAGAGATGGAACAATTACCGATCGAAAAAGTGACGGTCGGACCAACCTTCACGCGAAAGTCTAAAATCGAACTGAAGAATAAGACATGGGAAACGTATCGGATTCTTCATGAGCATGGTCTCGAGATCTCAATCACGACCGATCATCCGTACACCCCTGTCCAGTACTTGAATCTCTGTGCCGGTCTAGCTGCACGAGAAGGTCTACCGGTCGATGTCGCCTTGCGCGCGATCACGATTCATCCAGCCCGCTCGCTCGGTGTGGACGATCGCGTCGGATCGATCGAGGTCGGAAAAGACGCGGATCTCGTCCTATGGAGTCACTTCCCACTCGACTATTTAGCGAAGCCGCTCATGACGATGATTGACGGAAAAATCATTTTTGAACACGCTCAACTGAACTTGACTTAACCCCACCCCCGCCAGGTGTTTTTTGCACCTTTCGGGGGTTTTGAACGCTTACGGAAAACATCTTGTTTTTGTATCTTTTTTCACAAAAATTATTTTCTTGCAATTTTAAAAAAAGAAGGTAATATTATCTTATCCGACAACTGAAGAAGGCATACCATGCGCGGTTCAAACGAGTCAGACAGGTAGCTTTCGACAATCATTCTTGCGGTCCTAAAAGGAGGAATGGAAGTATGCTCAAGCAACGGGAGCTGAGCGACTGCGCTGATTTGTTCGAACTGATGCAGCATCAAGACGTATATCCGTACGTCCGCCAAAAAACACGGTACTTTGATGAATTTCTGTTTACTACAAAGCAGGCAATCGAAGAGGAAGAACGTGGTGAAATCGTATCACGTACCATCCTAGATGAATTCGATCAACCGATTGGTACGATTAGTTTACTCGATATCGAAGGACAATATGGGTTTCTCGGTACATGGTTAGGTAAACCGTATCATGGTAAAGGATACAATCATTTAGCGAAAGAAGCCTTCTTCTCTGAGCTGTTCTTTGAGCTTGGATACGAAAGTGTCTTCATGAAAATTCGCAAAAGCAATATTCGGTCACAAAAAGCAGCTGAAAAATTGCCGTATGCGTTCTGTGCGGATGAGTTGCGCCCTGCGCTTCTTGAGCAATTGAATGCCGGTGAGACACAGTTCACGCTATATGAAGTCTCAAAATCTAGTTTCCATATGTACATTCATGGTCGGGAGCTCGAAACACTATACGATCACCAACAACTCGAAGCATGAGAGCCTTGTCTCTCATGCTTTTTTGTGTCCACGCATGCGCTTCTAAAGTTTGAAATGGTATGATAAATAAGAAAACTCATCTTTATGGAAGAAACACTTTCTTCTACAGGAAATGGAGCGAAGACTAATGCCAGAATCGTTTAACATTCTCGTAGTAGATGATGAAGCACAAATGCGTGATCTTCTCGTCTCGAATCTTGAAAAAGAACACTACACGACGATGACAGCTTCTAACGGACAAGAAGCAATCCATCTCATTCAACAAAATACATTCCATCTCGTTCTACTCGATGTCATGATGCCGGAAATGGACGGCTTGACAGCATGTATGCGCATCCGTGAGTTCTCAAACGTTCCGATCATCATGCTGACGGCACGTTCGGATGAACTCGATCGCATTCACGGGCTGAAAATCGGAGCTGATGACTATATTACAAAACCATTCAGCCCTCGAGAACTGCTTGCTCGCATCGAAGCGACTCTTCGTCGTTCTCACCGCTTTACAGTTGATCAATCGGCTACTTTAACGCTCGGAATGCTCGAACTCGATACCGAAAGTCGGAGTGTCCACGTCAATGGCAAACCGGTCAGTCTGACGCGTAAGGAATTTGATTTGCTGCATCTGTTCGCTCAAAACAATGATAAGGTCTTTTCTCGTGAACAGTTACTCGATCAAATCTGGGGTGCGGATTATATCGGGAACTTACGGACGGTCGATACACACATCAAAACACTTCGCTTAAAGCTCGGGGAAGCTGGTGGCTCGATTCAAACGGTCTGGGGCATCGGTTATAAATTCGAGGAAGTATGATTAAGCGCTATACGATCCGGCGCCGGATTTGGATCACGATTTGGTTCACAAGCGTTTTTTCCGCTATTTTATTCGTCCTGCTCACTTTCTATCTCTATGACCGGTTCTATCTTCAAACGCAGGAAGATATCTTATTGAACCGAGGCGAAAAGCTGATCAATATCTATGAATCTGAAGGATTATCCGGTGCTTTTTACGATGGAATGACTTATACGAATGAATTGACGGAATCGAAAGTCTTCTTCATCGATTTCCTGAAGAAAAATCCAGCTGGACTGCGCTTTTTGACGAATGCGGATATCGAAGAACTTCGAAACGGTGAAACCGTCGTCTCCAGTCGGACCCATCCGATTGAAGGAACGGACATTTTGATGACCGGGTTTCCGATCATCGAAAACAATCGACTGGTCGGTACACTGATTTTATATCTGGAACTTGGCCAAATCAGTGAACCATTCCGCCCACTCCGTCTGATGATCTTCTTCATGATCGGACTGATCGTCTTGAATCTCGTCATCTTCGGACGACAAATCATCGATACGATCATCCGTCCGTTGATCGACATGAAGCGCGCCTCGACTGTTTATGCGCAAGGTGACTTTGATTACCGGATTCCGATTCAATCGGACGATGAGATCGGGGAACTCGCAGAAACATTAAATAAGATGGCGGAATCGCTCGGAGAAGTCGACGAGCAGCGTAAAGAGTTCCTCGCGAACGTCAGCCACGAATTACGGACACCTCTCTCCTACATCCGTGGCTATACGGAGATGATGCAGGATGATTCGCTCGAGGAAGAAAAGCGTGCGCAGTATTACCAAATCATCGAGCGGGAAACGGAACGTCTGCAACGTCTCGTCAATGATCTGCTCGATCTCGCTCAACTTGAACGCGATTCCTATCCGATGTCGAAACAACCACTTGTCTTCAGTCAAGTACTTGAAGATGTCATTTACCGGATGGAACCAATCGCCCAGTCAAAAGGAGTCACGTTCGTCATGAATCTCGACCCGGATCAAATCGTCTTAGGCGATACGGACCGACTCGAGCAAGTCTTCGGCAATTTACTCGATAACGCCTTACGGTACACACCGCCTGGAAAACAGATTTTCTTATCGACTGAAACGATCGGCGACCGGACGCATTGTCTTATCCGGGACGAAGGAGAAGGCATTCCGGAAGAGCATCTTGATCGACTGACAAAACGTTTTTACCGTGTCGATAAATCACGGACGCGTAAAGATGGCGGAACCGGTCTTGGTCTTGCCATCACGAAACACATCATCGATCGTCATGATGGGACAATCCGGTTCGACTCCGTTCTTGGAGAAGGAACGACTGTCCACATCGAGTTACCGCTTCTTCCGGATGAAGAGGATGGATTCGAATGATGGAACATCATGTCATCCAAACCTTTGAACTCTTCGGACCTTTCGCTCCGTTCGTTAGTATCTTAGTCGGCGTCGTCGTCAGTGTACTTGGTGTCCTACCGAGTACGTTCGTCACCGCTGCGAATCTCGTCTATTTCGGTCTATGGATGGGCACATTGCTCTCTTTCATCGGTGAAGTCCTAGGTGTGGTTTGTGCGTTTCTACTTTACCGAAAAGGACTGCGGTATGCCCTTCGTCGCCCACTTCCGGATCGATTCGCTCGTTTGCAACAAAAACTACAAGCACAACAAGGACGCGAAGCTTTTTTGACGATCATCTTGCTGCGGCTGTTACCGTTCGTCCCGTCTGGCATCGTCAACATCGTCAGTGCTGCTAGTGGTATTTCCATCCTACTTTTCCTGACTGCGAGTACGATCGGAAAAATTCCAGCCATGTTAATCGAAGTGTTCGCCGTCCATCAGTTCATGCAATCCTCATCCATCATCCAATGGTCGATTGCAGGCGTGGCACTCGTTGGTTATCTGGCCTATCGTATTCAACAAAAACGAGCATCATCGATATAAAACTACAGATTTTCTGAAAGGAAGTATCGTTCATGGAGTTAAGACGTTTTGGAACATCCGACCTACTCGTATCCCCGCTTGGGTTCGGAGCCGGTCACATCGGCGCAGAACAGATGACGGATCGCGAAGCAGTCTATTTACTCGAACAAGCACGTGATCTCGGCATCAATCTGATCGATACAGCACGCGGCTATGGCTTATCGGAGCAACGCGTCGGACAATTTCTAAAGAATCGTCGTCACGACGTCATTCTGTCGACGAAAGTCGGCTATGATGTTCCCGGTACGCAGGACTGGACCTTTGAAGCGGTCCATGGTGGCATCGATCAAGCCTTACAGACGATGCAAACGGATTATCTCGACATCGTACACCTCCATTCTTGTAGTCGAGAAATTCTCGCCCAGGGAGATGTCATCGAAGCGCTTGACCAAGCAAAACAAGCTGGAAAAGTCCGCGTCATCGCTTATTCCGGTGATCGGGAAGACTTAACATATGCTATCGAAACGAATCGCTTCGACAGTTTCCAAACGTCATTCAATCTATTTGATCAACGTGTCGATGAAGTCCTGCCCACCCTTCTAGATCACGGTGTCATCGCCAAGCGTCCAATCGGTAACGCCCCGTGGCGATTCGCAGAGCGTCCGGTCGGACAGTACGTCGAACCCTACTGGGAACGTGCGCAACAACTCGCTTATCCACTCGAGGAATCCAGTTGGCTTGAAACTGCCCTTCGTTTCACAGTCTTTGAGCCAGGGATCACGACAGCCATCATCGGTACGTCTCGACCAGAACACCTCGCGCTGAATCAGCAACTGATCGAGCGCGGTCCACTTCCTGTTGATCGTGTTGCTCGGTTGAAGGAACGCTTCGCTGAGTGTGACGCGACGTTCGGTTATCTTTCGCAAACATGATAAAAAGCCCGTATGTCCACTCGTTCAAAGAGTGCATACGGGCTTGTTACTTAGAACTTTTTCTTTTTCTTTTTTTCGAGCACGACGATTGCTTCGACGTGCGCTGTTTGTGGGAACATATCGTACGGCTGAATGTACGATACCTTGTATCCCGCTTTCATCAAGTGATCGCAATCGCGCGCAAGCGTCTGCGGGTTACACGAGACATAGATGATTTTTTTCGCTTTAGACGAGATCATCGCGTTCAACAATTGTGTATCGCAACCTGAGCGTGGTGGGTCGACGATGAAGACATCTGGAATCCAGCCTTCCTTGACCCAACGCGGAATCCAGGCTTCTGCCTTACCGACGACGTAGTGGGCATGGTCGAATCCGTATTGCTTCATGTGCGCATTGGCATCTTCGACAGCTTCTTCAATAATTTCCATGCCGCGGACTTCTTTTGCTCCTTTAGCGATCCAAAGTCCGATTGAACCAACACCTGCGTAGGCATCAACGACACGTTCTTCGCCTGTCAAAGCAGCAGCACGCGCAATTTCTTCATACATCCGCTCTGCTTGTTCCGGATTCAATTGGAAGAAGGCACGCGGAGACAATTGATACGTGAATTCCCCCATCTCTTCTTCAATCCGTTCCACGCCACGCAAGACTTCCGTCTCTTCTCCGAAGACACGTGATGTCAACTTATCATTGATGTTCAGTGCGACCGAGACGACACCTGGGATATCCATGATATCGCGTGACAAACCTTCTAGATCACGGAAGCCGTCTTTAAAGGCAACTAGTACGACCTGAATTTCACCCGTTTTGATTCCTGTCCGGACGACGATATGGCGCATGACACCGTCTTGTTTTGCTGCATGATAAACGGGTACTTTATAGTCATTGAGTAATTTCGTGACAGCTTGGTTGACGCGAAGCGTGTCCTTGTTTTGGACGACACAATCATCGATCGCGACCAGACGATTCGAATTCGCAGAATAGAGACCGCTAACGATTTCATTGCCTTGTTTCCCGACGACGAATTGCGACTTGTTGCGGTATTCCCATTCCTTCGAACCGATCGTCGGACGGATATCCGCTTTTTCGACATTCAACTTCGTTGATTTCAAGAAAGCGTTGCGAAGCATTTCTTCCTTATAACGCAATTGTCCATCGTAACTCATGTGTTGTAATTGACAGCCGCCACAGACACTATAGACCGGGCAAAGTGGAGTAACACGGTCCGGTGAACGATCGTCACGCTTTAAGATTTTTGCATTCGCATAGTTCGCATGAATTTCCGTGATCTCGATCTGTGCCGTTTCCCCGACGAGCAGTCCTGGGATGAAGACGATTTGTCGCTCGAGCGTCGCGATCCCTTCACCGTTGATTCCCATCCGTAGACAAGTGACCGAACGAACCTCACCTGTCTTTAATTTGATTTTTGTTGCCATTGATTTCATCCTTTCCGTTTGTGCAAATGAAAAAGCGGTCTCAATCTACCGCTTTTTTCGTTTCTTCTTGTTCTTTCATATCCTTCGCATATCGAACGACCTTCGCCTTGAGTTGATCCAGTGATACGATCAGTCGTTCCAAATCTTCGATATCTGATGATTCATCGAGTGAATCGATTGTATGACAGAGAAGCTGCATTCTTGATTTTAGCACATTCATTTGACCAAGTTTATCAGTTCTTGCTTTTCCCATTATTCAGACTTCCTTTCTTCCGCTGGATTCCGACGTTATTTTAGCATACGATACGAAGTGGAGCACTAAAAAGGAGGAGTATCTATGTCACATTCATCACCCATCACGATTGCGAACGATCCGTGGGAAGCTTATCGCGACATTGAACAATACGGCACGGTCCGTTTGACGAACATTGAAGTCACGACAACAAAACTGTGTAACATGCGCTGCGAACATTGCGCCGTCGGTTACATGTTATCCAGTAGCGAGTCACCCGAGATTCCAGTCGAGCTACTTATTCAACGTCTGGATGAAATCGAACACCTGCGTGCCTTTTCCATCACAGGCGGAGAACCGATGCTTTCGATGAAATCCGTCAAGGAATATGTCGTCCCTTTACTTAAGTATGCCCACGAACGTGGCGCTAAAACCCAAATCAACTCAAATTTAACACTTCCGTTATCTCGCTACGAATTAATCATTCCTTATTTAGATGTCTTGCACATCTCACATAACTGGGGAACAGCTGATGATTTCATCGATGGTGGCTTTGCGATGATGGAACGAAAACCGTCACGTGAAGCACGGACGAAGCTTTTCGAGACGATGAAAGAGAATGCCCGTGTTCTAAATGCACGTGGTGTCATCGTTTCTGCAGAGACGATGATCAATAAACGGACATTACCACACCTTGAAGCGATTCATAAGGAAATCGTCGACATGGGCTGTGTCCGCCACGAGGTGCATCCGATGTACCCCGCTGACTTCGCGTCGATGATCGAAGCAGCTAGCTTGCCCGAAATTCGCGACGGGATCCATCGTTTGCTTGACGTCCGGGATCCGAACGTCTGGATGTTATTCGGAACACTCCCCTTCTATGCTTGTTCGATGGAAGAGGCGGATTTAGAACTTCATCGTCGATTGCGTCAAGAGAAAAACGTCTCTGTTCGCAATGACCCTGATGGACGTTCCCGTCTCAACGTCAACATCTTTGATGGCGAGATCATCGTGACGGATTTCGGTGACGAACTTGCTTCGCTAGGTACGATTCATGAGACATCCTTCAATGATGCTTATGCCGAGTGGCAAGAGACAGAACTGAATAAAAGCTTGTCATGTCACTGCCCTGCGGTGCAATGCCTTGGACCGAACGCGCTTGTGAAAAACGCATACTACCCTGAGATTGATTTCACAAAACAGTCCAGCCGGCTTTAAAACTAAAAAAAGGTTTTGAACGATGGCATCCCGGGAAAAATGTCACAAAGTAGACACATTCTGTTTTTCTAAAAGGGGTGACCGGGATGGAATGGCTCGTAGGTATTGTCGCAATCATCGGTACGTTCAGTATGGTCTTGTTCGTCATGATGGTTGGTATTCGCGCTTCACACAGCATCGAACATGATGAAGTATTCGACCAGACAGACTGGGACGAACATCTTCTGCATATGCCGCGTCCGACACGTTTTGAACAAGAAAATAAATGAAGCACGCCCCGGTCTCCCGTTTCAGAGACCGGGGCGTGTTATGCTAAAAGAAAAAAGAAAGGTCGTCGTTACTTGTGTCACGTCGTTTTGCTCTTATCTTATCGATCGTCTTCATTTCCGGATTCACGCAAGGTCTGCTGATTCCACTGTTATCTATTTTACTTGAACGCCAAGGAACCCCCGCTTTCATCAACGGTCTCAGCGCTGCCGTTCTCTATATCGGTGTCATCGTCGCCGCTCCTCTCATGGAAGGTCCACTACGACGACGTGGTTATATTCCGGTCATCTCGTTTGGACTCGCTCTTGTTGCAGTAGCAGTTTTCTTATTTCCACTTCTTCCAAGCGTCATTGCTTGGATGATTTTACGGTTCCTCGTCGGATTTGGTGATCAGACGTTACACTATGGATCACAGGTTTGGGTGACGTCCATTACCCCAAATGAACGGTTAGGACGAACGATGTCACTATACGGGATGGCATTCGGTCTCGGTTTTGCTCTCGGTCCTCTTGCGGCACCTCTCGTCGATGTCATCAACTGGCTACCATTCGTGTTGACTGGTACATTGACTGTCATCGTCCTGATCTTGTTATCGCGTATGCCGAACGAAAAACCGTCATCCGTCATGCCGGAGGAGCTGCAAAGCGCCGCCTCACGGTATAAACTTGTCCTATCAACTGCTTGGTTCACGTTACTTCCTGGCTTTACATATGGTTTTCTCGAAGCCACACTGAATGCCAGTTTTCCCGTTTTTGCGACGCGTAACGGGTACGGTCTATCTGAGACGAGTACCTTGATCACGACATTCGTCGTCAGCTCGTTGATCATGCAACTTCCACTTGGACGACTTGCTGATCACTTCGGAAAACGTCGGACGTTAGTAACCGTTCTTTCGATTGGCTCCGTTGCTTTCCTTATCGCTTGCTTCGTCTTCGAACGATACGGTTGGTTATTCGCAATTTTTGCTATTAGCGGGATGGCACTTGGCTCGACGTACTCGCTCGGTGTCGCCTATATGACGGAACAGTTACCGCGACACCTTCTTCCGACGGGCAACTTGCTTGCAGGGATTGCCTTTAGTCTTGGTTCGATCCTTGGACCGATTGCCGGCAGCTTGTTCGTTCTGCTTCCAGCTATGCTTTATTTCAGTCTATTCGTTCTGGTTCTAGCGACACTTGCGTTTCTCTTACGATACGCGAAACGTCACGAATCATCCCGGATCTAAAACAAAGGATCTTGCGCTAATGATGCGCAAGATCCTTTGTTTTATTTCACGATTCCTTCTTGCCGAAAACTCCGCCAGAGCTTATCGTCGATCGCATACGGCTGTTCTTTTGCACGCTTCAGCTCTTCTGTCTCGAGCAGCACGACGACCTCTCGACCGTTGATTGACCACACTGAATCGTAACCTCTCTCCGCCTCGATGATTTCCACATCCACATCTCCATGGGTTTCCTTCAACTGCTGACTGACGCACGTTACGACGAACCGGGCAAACTCATCACGTGGACGACGAGTGGCAATGATCTTTCGAACGATCTCATTCCGTTCCATTCGTTTTCATCTCCTTCCGTTTTATAGTCGCACTAGCCTTTCAGACAAGGCCGAATCGGTCTTCACTTGACCGTACAGAAAAAAGCCGAACGGGTCGGCTTGAGCAACGAACGATTGGGAGTTACTTTGATTGAAACTATTTTTGCACGATTCTGAATCTTCGTCAACCTCGCTTTTGAAACCATACAGGAAGGTACGTCGAGACTAAGATACCACTGACGACGAAGAGTAACCCAAGCAACGCTTGCGGTGGAATCGTCTCGCCGAGAATCAAGGCCGATAAACTGACACCATAGATCGGTACGAAGAACATGAACAACGACACTTTACTGACTGGATTATATTTCATTAGTAAGTTCCAAAGCGTAAATCCAGTCGCTGATAAGAAGGCAAGATACACGAGCATCCAAGCACTTGTCGTTGAAAAGGTGAATGGTGCGACGTGACCATCGAGAATGACTCCTGCGATAAAGAGACCGATTGATCCAATGACCATCGCCCATCCTGTCATCGGCGCCACCGGATAACGTGCTGAGTATTCTTTCGCGATCAAGTTACCGAACGCCCCGGAAACCATTGCCGCAATCAACAGCCCTTCCCCTATACCGAACGAGACACCTTGTCCACCTTGCGGCCAGTTGGCCAAGATGACACCTGTGAATCCAAGGAATAAGGCGAGTCCTTTAAATCGATTCAGTCGATCGTCTTCGTATCGAAAATGAGCAAGTAACATCTGGAAGAACGAAGTCGATCCGGCAATGATTGATCCTTGTACGCCAGTTGACAAAGATAGACCGATATAAAAGAAGACGTACTGCAAGAACGTCAAAAAGAAGCCGAGACGACTATAGGCATAAGTCCGCTCCTTCAGTGTGATCGTCTGTTTGAAGACGAAGACACTGACGACAAGTAATAACACACCTGCTAAAAAGAAACGATAGCTCGCAAACAGCAATTGCTCTCCGTATTCCGAAGATGTGATCTGTAATAAGTCATAACTTTTTTTAATGAAGGGAAATGCACTGCCCCACAAAAAAGTCGTCAGTAACGCAAAGACGACGAGTCCAATCCGATGGGTTAAAATTTTTTGCATCTTTCTAGTTCCTTTCCTGTTCCTTTTCACTGAAGCATGGTATAGTAATTCTACAGATAATAATAATTATAATCTAGAGACAATGAAACTCATTATCAATCAGTTAAACTCATTGATATATCACATTCTCATTCTCTTTTTATAATGATTTCATTTCTCATTTACATTTTGAAAGGAGTTTTAATATGACGACTTCCACTACTACCGATGTTCAACAGCGTTCCGTATTCCGTCATGCTTGGGATGAGCATCACGAATTGATTCTAGCATTGTTTAGCGGAATATTGATTTTAGTTGCTTACGGACTTGAAAAATTCAATGCGGCATCTGCCGTATATGTCACATTGTACTTATCGGCTTATGTAATCGGAGGATATGCGAAAGCGAAGGAAGGATTGACGGAGACGTATCAAGAAAAAACGTTGAATGTTGAATTGTTGATGATTTTAGCAGCTATCGGTGCTGCTGCTATCGGATACTGGATGGAAGGTGCGATCCTTATCTTCATCTTCGCGTTATCCGGTGCTCTTGAGACGTATACGATGAATAAAAACGAACGCGCCCTACAAAGTTTGATGTCTTTACAGCCAGAGGAAGCGACACGCCTGAACGCAAACGGACAACTTGAAGTTGTCGGAATCGAGCAATTATCGATTGGTAACCTCGTCTATGTCCGTCCTGGGGAACGGATTCCGGTTGATGGTGTCATCATTCGTGGTCAAGCGGCGATTGAAGAAGCATCGATTACTGGTGAATCAATCCCAGTTGAAAAACAGACTGGTGATACTGTCTATAATTCGACGGTCAACATGAACGGTGTCTTGACGATTGAGATGACGAAAGCTGCTGACGAGTCGTTGTTTCAAAAGATCATTCATATGGTCCAAAACGCGCAAAGCGAACAGTCTCCATCTGCTCAGTTCATCGAACGTTTCGAAAGCCGTTATGTCAAAATCGTATTGCTTGTCGTTGCACTGATGATGGTCCTCCCTCATTACGTCGTTGGCTGGACATTTGAGACAAGTATTTATCGCGCGATGATTCTTCTCGTCGTCGCCTCACCTTGTGCCCTTGTTGCGTCGATTACACCTGCTGCTTTGTCTGCAATTGCCGCATCTGCGAAAAATGGGGTTCTCTTTAAAGGAGGCGCCCACATCGAAACGCTCGGACAAGTCGACACGATTGTCTTTGATAAAACGGGAACACTGACAACAGGGAAACCCGTCGTCACTGAAAGTCGTTACGCGGAAGGCATGGACGTCCGCGCAGTCCAACAAGCGGTCGCTTCCATCGAAGCGCAGTCGAACCATCCACTCGCACAAGCAATCGTCGATCACTTAAAAACCGAAGTCCGCGAACCATCAACGTTTAAAGATGTGACAGGATACGGGATTGAAGCAACTGTCGATGGTGTCACGTATCGTATCGGTAAACGGGCGTTCCATGATGGTTTAGACGATCCATTCGTCGCGATCGAACAGTCATTGAAAGAGCAAGGGCATACGATCGTTTATGTCAGCAATGGAGCACAGATCGTAGCGCTTTATGCGTTACGTGATACGATTCGTCCGGAAGCCAAAACAGCGATTGCTGCCTTAAATGATCTCGGCATCGCAACGATCATGTTAACTGGTGATAATCCGGTCACGGCAGCTGCCATCTCACGTGAGGCGGGATTGACGGACTTCGTCGCTGAGTGCCTACCGGAAGATAAAGTCCGCTACATCAAACAATACCAAACAGAAGGTCGGACCGTCGCAATGGTCGGTGACGGCATTAACGATGCCCCAGCCCTTGCATTAGCACATGTCGGGATTGCGATGGGTGAAGGAACGGACGCTGCACTCGAGACCGCTGACGTCGTCTTGATGAAAAATGACTTAGGTCGTCTTGCCTATGCTGTGCATAAAGCCCGGAAGATGAACCGGATCCTCAAACAAAACATCACGCTTGCGATCGGTGTCATCCTCCTATTGATCGCATCGAATTTGTCCCAGTTCCTCATCATGCCGTTCGCCGTCGTTGGACACGAAGGATCAACGATTCTCGTCATCCTGAACGGTTTACGCCTTCTTCAACAGGATGCTTTACCAAGTCTTCCACAGCGTTCATCTGAAAAACGATTAGCTGCTTAACCATCAAAAAAGCCTGACCGCCACATGGCAGTCAGGCTTTTTTGTACCTTCATCCGAACGTATTCGTCGGAATGGCATCAAGTTCAGCTTGTTCCTTCAAGCGCTTTTCTTCCATTTTCTTCGGATCCGCTTTTTTCATGAACCGTTCCCATGATGCGTTCAATTCAGAACCGAGTAAAATGATCAGCCCTGTGAAGTAGAGCCATAGTAACAAGATGACGACACTACCGAGCGAACCGTACGTTTGATTGTAATTCGAGAAGTTCGAGACGTAAAATCCGAATCCAACCGATAATAATTGCCAGACGATGACACCAAAAACGGCTCCTGGAATTGCTTCTTTGAATGTAATCGGGCGCTTTGGTGCGACGCGGTAAAAAATCGACAGGATACCAATCAATAGAATCGTCGACACGACATATCGTAAGACCGTCAGTAGGATTTTTTGCCCCATATCAATCGGCAACACGAAATTGGCAAGATACGTGATGATCGGACCACCGAGAACATTCAAGACGATCAGCAGCAACATCCCGATTCCGAGTACGATCGTGAGCAATAAGGCAATCCCACGTGCTGCGACAAAACCACGGGGCGAGAAGTCACCATAGGCATGGTTCGCCGTCGTGATCAAACGATCGACTCCTTTTGAAGCGGACCAGACAGCAAGAATCGCACCAACCGATAACAGACCACCCTGCGGTTCTTTGATGGCTTGGAAAATTGTATCCGTGAACGTATTGACGGCTCCGCCTGGCGCTAGGTCCCGGATTTGTGACTCGAGTGTCTGACGATCGATGTCAAAGAATGATAAGACCGAAATGACGAAAATGATTCCTGGGAAAATGGATAAAAACCAGTAATAAGCGAGTGTCCCTGCATAATCCGTGATGTTATGATCGGACATTCGCTGCTTTAAGTTCAGGGCAAGCCCTTTTGGATCGCGTGAATGCGCCATCGTCATCTCTCCTTCATGAAAAAGAGGCAGTCGAAGACCACCTCATTGTTTTAATATACTTTTCCCATTTTATTTCAACTAAAACCTCATTCGTTTTCAGAAAGGATTAATTCATAGAATGGTTCTGTCATTTCTGCCAGCTGTTTGGCAAGTGACGGTGGACGAATCGGTAACGAAGGTAGCTCCGAACGCTTGATCCAGACCGGTGTATAACCCGATCCTTCCTCTTCGAACTCTTCACCCGTACCGGTGCCAAAGCGACCCCCAATTGTTTTCGCCCAAAAATAAGGATTGTCGAATCCATTAAAACGGACGATGGCGGCAATACCGGTCAACTCCACATCGATTCCAAGTTCTTCATGTGCTTCACGAATCGCTGTTTCTTCTAACGATTCTCCGTTATCTTTCCCACCGCCTGGAAAGACATAATACGTTTCGTTCGGTTTATCCCGTCGGATCAACGCAATTTCATCCTGTTCGTTTCGTAAAATGATTGCACTTCGTTGAATCGGCATGACGCCACCTCCCCTTTTATCATTTCTACTTATCGAAGAGCATCCAGCATTTCAGGAACGAGTCCATTTTCTGTCGAAGCGATGACTTCCGCTGCAACCTTCATGCCAAGCTTCAAGGCTTCTTCTGCCGGTCTCTCTTGTGTCAATTCAGACAAGACAGCAGAGAAGAATGAGTCGCCTGCTCCCGTTGAGTCAACGACCTTCACTTTTTTCGTTCCGACGTGACCTGATGTCGCTGTACGACGATCAACGTAGACCGCCCCGAGTTCACTCATCGTCACGACCGTGAATGGAGCACCTTTTTTCGCTAGCTCATTTGCTACATGAATCGCATCTTCGACCGTCACGATCGACAGATCAGACAGAATTTCCGCCTCTTCTCGGCTACAAATGAATCCAGTGAACCCTTGTAGCAGATGACGATTTCGTTCGATGACGCTCAAGTGACCACAAACACCAAACAATGGCAACTCCATTTTACGGCATAGATGAATCAAACGTTCTAAGACCGTAACGGATAAATCAAGATCGATCGCAACGGCATCGACCCCATCGAGTGCATAGATTGATTGACGTAAAATCGCCTCTTCGAGCAACTTCGCATCTGGTTGTTTCGAGATCGATGTTTGCAAGTCACCTTCGTTATCCATGACAGCTAGCCACATGCCCATTCCATGATCTTCTAACATTTCGACGTGATCCACATTTGCACCGTAAGATTTCAGCTCATCGAGCACTCCCACGCCAATCTGATCATTCGTAACCGTCGAGATAAAGCGAACTTCATTCCCGAGGACGGCTAGATTTTGTGCTACATTGCGTCCTGTTCCTCCATTTGAAAACGTGATGTCTCCTACGTTTTTCGCATCCTTATGCAAAGGAGCGAACGAAGTTCCTTTTATGTCGACGAATACTTTTCCGATTACCGCGATTTTATTCATTTCAGTTCCACCTCTAACCATATTTCCTGATTTCCGACCTTGTTTGATCTTTCAGGCACATTGCTTCAATTATAGTAAAATTTTAAATCAGTGACAACCGAAGTACTTTTTTTCTAACTGTTCGCTATCTTCACGTAAAAAAAACAGCAAGCGAATCGCCTGCTGCTCCAAAGAATCAGATATTCGCAATCACGAGACTGATTGCGAGTAAGAGTCCGAAAATCGTGTTCACTTTACCGGTCTGTGCCATGCCAGGCATCAGCTTTTCCGGTGGTAAGTCTTCCCAGAAGAGACGGACCGCTTTGATCATGAGCGGAATACTCAATAACGCGAGTAACGCAAACCATGAGACTTCAAATGCGAGTACGGCAATAATGAGAGACAGGACAGCCGCCGCAAAAAATCCGATCAAGACGTACACGGCACGGCGATGTCCGACGAGACAGGCAATCGTTTTTCGTCCGTTGACCTTATCATTATCCAAGTCACGAATGTTATTCGCAAGTAGGATCGAACCAATCAAGATGGCGACTGGTACCGAAATCGCAACGGCTTCTGTCGGAACATAACCAATTTGTAAGTACGCAGAAATCGCGATGATGATATATCCCATGAAAAAGCCTGCAACGACTTCTCCAAACGGTGTATAGGCAATCGGAAGTGGTCCTCCTGTATAGATATATCCGACGAACATCGAAATGAGTCCTACGACAAGTAACCACCACGATGTCTCGATACACAGATACACACCGAGTAATGCCGAGATGCCATACAATGTAAGTGCGAACGCTAGGATCGTTCCCGGCTTGAATCCGTCACGAACGATCGATCCACCGATTCCGACCGACTCCTCCGTATCTAAACCACGTTTGTAATCGTAGTATTCATTGAACAGATTCGTTGCGATTTGAATCAACATCGATGCGATCAACATCGCCACGAACAAATCCAAGCGTATCGATTCCACGCGTGGTGCGACAACTGCCGTACCGACGACGACCGGAACAAAACTTGCTGTTAATGTATGCGGTCGTGTCATTCGCCAATAGACAGCGATTGATTTATTCATATAATAACCCCTTTCCTGTCTAAGTGTATCGGGTTTCGTTTTTTGCTGTCAATGTTCAATCCGAGATAGCTTATTCCTTCTTTTTTGTCCGCAAAAAGTTTACACTTAGATTAAGTGAAACATATCACAGTATCTATAGACTAGGGGGCAATGAGCGGTATGGCTTACGCTCAACAAGAGCTAAAACAGTGTATCGAACAGGCCGTCAGTCAGGCGAACGCCTCACAACGACCTATACTCGCTTCGTATTCATGGGAAATCGAAGCAACTGACATGCGTTCCCTCGAACAGGGTATCGAGGAACGATTTTATTTCGCGACACCTGATCGCTCGATGCGGGCCATCGGGTTTGGCATCGTACAACAACTTCAGGCTTCAGGAACGGATCGTTTTTTACGAATTCAATCGCAATGGGCAAACTTGAATCGCGATCATGTCGGTCATGATTTATTTGCGTTCAGCGGATTTTCGTTTACCGAACTTAAACAACCGGATTATCGTTGGTCTTCCTTCAGAGACGCTTCGATGACGATTCCGAAGTTTTTATTTCTAGAACAAGATGGCAAGACACGTGTGACGATTTTTGCTCGCGTCGAGCCAATGGATCAAGTCGATTCTATCTTAAATGAACTCTCACTCGATTTCGCCAAAGTCAATCAACCGCAACCATCGACTGCGGCAGGCGTCACGCGCTTACGACTATCGCGAGATGGGAATGAAGCCTTTGAAGCTTCGTTCCATCAAGCTATGCACTACTTGGAGACGACACTTGAAAAAATCGTCCTGGCGCGCGAAGTCGTCTATGAGCTGGATCGTCCACTCGACGTAGCCGCTGTCGTCGCTGAACTCGAAGATACGCAGCCCGGCAGCTACGTCTTCTGTTTCCAACCAAATCCGGAAGAAGCCTTTATCGGCGCTACACCGGAACGACTCGTCTTAAAACGTGGACGTCGTCTTGAAACGGCAGCCGTCGCTGGTTCTGCACCACGCCACGCAACGGATGAGATGGACGAAGCACTCGGTCAATCGTTATTACAAGATCAAAAGAATCGGGTGGAGCACGGAATCGTCGCGGATTCGATCGAACGGACATTATCTGTTTTTTCAGAGGAACTGGATTGTCCGGATACGCCGATTCTCTTGAAGAATCGCCATATCCAACATCTTTATACACCGATCACAGCTCATTTAAAAGAAGATGTGACGTTATTCCAATTGATCGAAAAACTGCATCCGACACCTGCGCTTGGGGGCGAACCCAAGCAGTTAGCAGTCGATGCCATCCAAGAAATCGAGACGTTTGAACGAGGATGGTACGGTTCACCTGTTGGTTGGATGAACGGACAGGATGACGGGGAATTCATCGTTGCCATTCGATCTGGATTGTTTACAGAACGGGCGGTCATTCTTTATGCCGGTTGCGGTCTCGTCGAAGGCTCTCATCTCGATAGTGAACTGGCAGAGACGGAAACTAAACTATCACCGATGTTACAAGCACTTGGACACGTCGGTTCGATTGAAAAGGATGATATTTATGTTGACTAAGTGGATGCACATGTTAATCGATACGCTCGTCGCTTCTGGTGTCCGGGACTTCGTCATCAGTCCCGGTTCCCGTTCGACACCACTTGCTATTGCTGCTTTTCTGCATCCTTCTAGCCGTACCCACGTCCTTGTTGACGAACGGTCGGCTAGTTTTTTTGCTTTAGGTCTAACACGGACGGAAGAACGTGTTCGTCCCGTTGCGTTGATTTGTACAAGCGGTACCGCTGCGACGAACTATTATTCAGCAGTGACCGAAGCGAATATTTTTGAACTTCCGTTGATCGTCTTGACCGCCGATCGACCACATGAATTACGGAATGTCGGTGCGCCACAAGCCATTGATCAGATCGGTCTGTACGGGAAGCAGGTTCGGCATGCGTTTGATCTTCCGTTAGCAGAAGAAGCGAGCCTTCCTTACGTCGCTCATGTCGCACAACGTGCAACCCTACTCTCTCTGACGGAACCAGCAGGCCCGGTTCAAATCAATGTTCCGTTACGTGAACCCCTCGTGCCGGAACTCGATCTCTTACGGACAGGACGTCCGGTCGGTGTTTTACCTGAACCGACACCGGGAGTAAACAACGCTTTAGCGACCGCACTGCAAGAAGAGCGTCTTCTTTTTGTACTTGGACCACAACTCACTGCGGTGGACAGTCAGGTTGTCATCTCGTATGCGAAACAAGCAGGGATTCCGGTGTTAGCGGATCCACTCAGTCAAGGACGACAATCGCATGATGCTCACGTTTTTGCCTATTACGATACATGGCTCAAACATCCAGCTACCGCACAGCACGTCCGACCAGATCGAATCATTCGTTTCGGTGCCATGCCGACGTCAAAACCTTATCTGCTTTGGTCTCGGGATATTCCGACGACGGTCGTCGGTCATCCAGGAAACTGGCGCGATCCACAGCTTCATTCGGATTTCGTGATTGGTCACGCGCGACAACTCGCGCATCATGAATCTGTTCCGCACGACCCTAAGTACCTCGAACTGTTGCAACAGGCGGAGCGACGCGTCGCCGATGCTTTTGCGACAATTGATCAAGAAGAAATGACAGAGTATAACGTCGTCCGTGCGTTGACGACGTTACAAGACGGAAGTCTATTCGTTTCGAACAGTATGCCGATTCGGGACGTCGATACGTTCCTGCCGACAGGAACACCCCTTCGTCTACTCGCGAACCGAGGTGCGAACGGGATCGACGGGATTCTTTCCAGTGCGCTCGGAGCAACGTTTGATGCCACACATCGCTACTTACTCGTCGGCGACTTGGCGTTCATTCACGATATCAATGGGCTGATGACAGCACGCACACTTCCGTTAACGATCATTCTCGTCAACAATGCGGGTGGCGGCATCTTTAGCTTTTTACCACAGCAACAACTCGATCAAGATGTTTTCGAACCACTCTTCGGTACACCGCAGCATCTCGACTTCGCTTCCCTCGCTTCCGGATACGGCGTAACCTATCAGGCGATTGATTCAATCGCCGCGTTACGTCAAGCACTTGCGGAAGAGACGAACGTCACTCGGATTCTTGAAGTCAAGACGACACGAACAGAAAACGTACAGATGCACCGTTCGATCTGGGACGTGACAAATCAAGCGTTAGCCGAGGTATTCCAATGATTTTGCGTGGGCATACGTATCATGTGAAAATCGAGGGATCTGGTCCACCGCTCCTATTGCTTCATGGTTTTACAGGCTCCCTCTCAACGTGGGACATGCTAAGTGAGCATCTATCGCCTCACTTCACCGTCTATCGCCTCGATTTGATGGGACATGGAAAAACGACACCGGCGTCTGAGCAACGAATGCGTTTGACGCAACAGGTCAAGGATCTCGAGGCACTGCTCGCTATGCGATCCGAGCCATGGATCGTCCTCGGATATTCGATGGGTGGACGAATCGCTTTAATGCTGAGCGTCGTCTCTGAGCAAATCGCTCGGACAATCGCTGTTAGTACGACACCGGGTATCCAGACGGCAATCGAGCGAAAAGTACGTCGTACATCGGATCGATTGCTTGCGGAGCGACTCGAAAAAGGCGGACTCGAAGCTTTCATCGATTACTGGGAGACACTTGGACTATTTAAACCCCAAGCCCTTCTCCCGGAATCGCAACGTACGCGACTGCGTCAGGAGCGCCTGTCCCAAACGGTGGAAGGTCTGAGTGCTTCGTTACGTGCACAAGGTACAGGAAGCATGCCATCCCTATGGTCATGCCTTCCGAAAGAGATTGATTGGATCGTCGGGGCAGAGGATGAAAAATTCCGTGCCATCGCTTTGCGCGCGGCATCACCTGAAAAAATTCACGTGATTTTGCATGCTTCGCACGCCCCACATATCGACCAACCGCAAAAGTTTGTTACAATGGTAGAGAATCTACTTATTCATCACTAACATATTGGGGGAATTCACATGAAATATGCTCCGGAATGGGTATCAGCCCGCAGCTATGAAGACATCAAATATGAACAATGGAACGGGATCGCGAAAATCACGATCAACCGTCCTGAAGTTCGCAATGCGTTCCGACCACACACGGTCCACGAACTCATCGACGCATTTTCACGTGCACGTGACGATCAAAATGTCGGCGTCATCATCTTAACAGGTGAAGGCGATCTCGCATTCTGTTCTGGCGGAGATCAAAAGGTACGTGGACATGGTGGATATGTCGGTGACGATGAAATTCCACGATTGAACGTTCTTGATCTTCAACGTTTGATTCGTGTCATTCCAAAACCAGTCATCGCTATGGTCGCAGGTTATGCGATTGGCGGCGGACACGTCCTTCACCTCGTGTGTGACTTGACGATCGCTGCAGACAACGCCCGCTTCGGACAAACTGGTCCAAAAGTTGGTTCATTCGATGCTGGATATGGCTCTGGTTACCTCGCACGCGTTGTTGGACACAAGAAAGCGCGTGAAATCTGGTACCTCTGCCGTCAATATGACGCACAGCAAGCACTTGATATGGGACTCGTCAACACGGTCGTCCCACTCGCAGATCTCGAGCAAGAAACGATTCAATGGTGTGCTGAAATCCTTCAACATTCACCAACGGCTCTTCGTTTCCTTAAAGCGGCATTCAATGCTGATTCAGATGGTCTTGCAGGGATTCAGCAACTCGCAGGAGATGCAACATTGTTGTACTACACAACGGACGAAGCAAAAGAAGGACGCGATGCGTTCAAAGAAAAACGCAACCCGGACTTCGGACAGTTCCCGCGTTTCCCATAATGAAAAAAAGGTTCAATCGTCTTACGACATTGAACCTTTTTCGTATATTCATCTCAAAAGGAAGTGACTATTTTGTATCCTTGGATCTATACACGGGCAAAAGAACAGCCGGATGACATCGCACTCATTACGGAAACAGAGCGTTGGTCGTGGTCCGAACTATATGCACGCGCGCATCGCTTAGCGAGTACTTGGGCGACGATCGTGACACGTGGAGACCGGATCGCCCTGTACGGTCCATCGAGTGCGCGCTACATCGTCGCACTTCACGCAGCTCAATTGCTCGAACTGACCGTCGTCCCGATCAACACACGTTTGACGCAAACGGAAGTATTACGTCAATTCAAGCAGGCAGATGTACGGCTCATCGTGACGGACCGGACACTTGATACAAGGATTCCGTGCCGTGCTTTCTCTTATGAAAAAGAAGCGCCTGACCTGTTAATACGCCATATGCCAAAGCAATACGTCCAATCGATGCTCTTTACGAGTGGTACGACCGGACATCCGAAAGCCGTCGAACAAACGATGTTGAATCATTTCTCGAGTGCAACGAACGCCGCGCGTCATATTGGATCACTGCCAGAGGATCGTTTTTTGATCGTCACGCCGCTGTTCCACATGAGTGGGTTAGCTGTCGTCTACCGGGCGGTCATCTATGGAGTACCGATCATTCTCGAGCCACATTTTTCACCAGAACGCGCCCTGCACTGGATTACGACAGAAAAGATCACCCATGTCTCACTCGTCTCGGTCATGCTTGATCGTTTACTCGAAGCCGGACTACGTCGCCACGCGCTTCGCGTCGTACTGACAGGAGGCGGTCCTGTTCCATTACCGATTCTGACGCGTGCCCTTGATCGTAATATCCCGGTCATGCAGACATACGGGATGACGGAAACAGCTTCTCAAATCGCGACTCTTTTGCCAGAGGATGCCTTACGAAAGATCGGATCGGCCGGACAAGCGATTCATCCGACGCAAATCCGCATTACGCGTCACCAAGAGATCGAAGTCAAAGGCCCGACGATCATGAAAGGCTATTTTCATGAGGAAGAGAAAACGGCAGAAGCGTTTACGGCAGACGGTTTTTTCAAGACTGGTGACTTAGGACGTCTGGACGCCGATGGATACCTCTATGTCCTCGATCGTCGAAGCGACCTCATCATCTCAGGTGGGGAAAACATTTATCCAGCTGAAGTCGAATCAGCACTTCTCTCGATTGATGGAATTCAAGAAGCAGGTGTCGTCGGACGATTTGATGCTAAATGGGGACAGGTTCCGGTCGCCTTCATCGTCAGCACACTCGATGAAGTCATCGTCCGAACGGAAATCAGTCAATTGCTCGCTAAATATAAGTGTCCGGTTGATTATATCTATCATAGCGCGCTGCCACGCAATGCGAACGGTAAACTATTGCGGAAGCAACTGAAGGAGTCATTATGAGTATCACTCTCCGGTCTGCCGAACTGTTCGATGTTCCGCTCGTTTTTCGTCGTCCGATGCAAACCGCCCTCTCGACGCTGACAGTACGTCGGACGACGATTTTGCGTCTGACTGATTCGGAAGGACGAATCGGTTACGGGGAAGGTGTCGCGTTTGATACACCGTGGTATACATCGGAAACGCAGCACTCTCTTCAAGGAATCGCTCCGCTGCTGTATCGATTACTTGAACAACCGCTCCATCATCCAGCAGACGTTACGGATCGCTTCCACATCGTGCAAGGTAATCCGATGGCAAAGGCGATGTTCGAAGGAGCGATCTATGAATTATTCGCAGCAGCTACCGGTCAATCGCTCGCCACGTATCTCGGAGGTGATGAATCATCTCTCGTACCTTGCGGGAAAGCACTCGGACGGGCTTCTGCAGCACAGACCGTCGAAGCCGTCGGACAAGCGATCGCTTCCGGATATGGACGGATCAAGCTGAAGCTCGCTCCGACGGATACCGTCGTTCTTGAGCAAGTACGTGCCGCTTTCCCTGATGCGCCCTTGATGTTTGACGCTAACGGCAGCTTCACTGAAGCAGACTTCCCTCTATTACAACAGTGGGATTCATTCGGTCTCGTTATGATGGAACAGCCGCTCGCAGCGTCGGATTGGTCCGGACATCAACGTCTCGCTAGACTCTTACAGACACCGATTTGTCTGGATGAATCCATCGTCGCTCCAGTGGATGCCGAGTTGATGCAGACGCTCCACGCTGGTCAGATTCTGAACATCAAGCCGGCACGCGTCGGTGGACTGACGAACGCTTTGTCCCTTCGAACAAAAGCACCCTACTGGCTCGGTGGGATGTTCGAGAGCGGTATCGGGCGTCGTCAGACCCTTGCTTTTGCAACACTGCCTGGACTCGCTTATCCGATCGATATGGCAAGTACTGCCGATTATTTCGAAGAAGATTTGCTTGAGACCCCGTATCATGTCGAACACGGACACATTCGTTATTCCGCTCCAGCCGTATCCGAGTCACAGTTAAACAAATTGGCAACGTCCCGGATATCCTTATAATAGGAGCACTACGACGAAAAAGAAGGCTGACTCAAAAAAGAATGACGGGTCTTTTCACGCCCTTTCCTCAGTCGAGACACAAAGCCCCTCTTTCCTGCCTTATTCAAGCAGGAAAGCGGGTCTTGTTTGTCTCTGACAGCGCAAAGATGCGCTTTTTCCTGTAGGAGTTGCGTGAAACGCGTCATTCTTTTTGTTATGAAATAAGGGTGGCAGATTATCATTCTGCCACCCTTACCTTTGTGGAAACTGACTTTTGAGTCAGCCCCCTTCTCGTGTTTTACTATATGAGCTTTTCTTAGAACGATTCTTTGCCTTCGACTTTCGTCAAAATCTCATACCCGTCCTTCAAGACGACGACCGTGTGCTCGAATTGTGAGACGAGGCTCCGGTTCGGTGTGTATAACGTCCAACCGTCCCGCTCATCTTCGATACAGAACTCATCTCCTGTTGAAATGAACGTCTCGACAGCGATGACTTGGCCTTCCTTCAACAAATCATTCTCTTCACGATTGAAGTAGTTCGAGATGGATTCTGGCTCACCATGAAGTGTCTTACCGAGACCATGTCCCGCTAAGTTACGGATGACCGTGAAACCGCTCTTACGTGTTTCGGCATAGATTGCTTTTCCGATCTGGTTGACCTTCGTTCCGGCTTTGACTTTTTCAAGTCCTTTCTCAAGCGCCGTCAATGACACTTCAACGAGTCGGACATCTTCCGGACGTTTTGCTTCTCCTGCGATGACCGTCTTCCCTGTGTCCGAGTAGTAACCGTTCTTCACAGCCGAGACATCGACATTGACGATATCACCTTCTTGAATGACATACTTCCCTGGGATACCGTGTGCTGCGATATCGTTGACACTGATACATGTCGCTCCTGGGAAATCGTACATGACGATTGGAGCAGACTCTGCTCCCTGTTCCTTCAGGATGCGTGCTCCGATGTCATCGAGTTCCTTCGTCGTGATTCCCGGTTTGACGGCATCCGCCATCTCATCGCGTGCCATGGCGACGATTCGTCCAATTTCTCGTAATGCCTCGTAATCATAATCTAACACTTTCATTTCCTCCTCATTCACTCAATCGTTCTTGATATAGATAATCTGCAGAGATATCCGCAAATAAGAACATCCCATTACTGAGCGGCATACTAAATGTCCGCGTTTGTTCACTCGAGCTGAAGTCGACGTACCGTTCGGACAAATATCCACTATGTCGTCGTTCCATCGCTACCGTCGTCCGGATGAAGTAAGGACGGAAACTCCAGTTGTACCCTTTGTAGAAGGAATACAGTTTCCACTCCCCACTCTTTTTACTGACGTTTGAAGATTGTTGGAATCCATTCGCATCCGTGATATAAAACCGGATGAATTCCGGCTCCATCTTCCGGGCAAGCGTCAGCAACCATTGATCGAGATCTTGCTCCGGCTTCAAGGACTGACAATCTTCATTAAATCGAACCGTCCAGTCTTGCTCTAGCTGAAACAAGCGATTCATCTGCTCGCGATCATATTTATAAAACATCGGGACTTCATGGATCAACACTTCCATACCAGGACAGGTCATGACCCATTCAGGTGATGCTTCTCCAAGTAGATTCCCCATGTAGTAACGTCCTCCGTGTTGCCACGCATACCGAAGTTGACCGAGATGACTGATATTCTTATACAAAAGTGGCGCTCCAAGCTGGTCGCAAAGATGCTCCATCGTCTGTAAGAGATGTGGATACGACGCTGAGACGGTCTTTTTTTCAATCATGGAGGATAAATCGACGATCAACATATCCGGCGACATCGAAAAGACACGTTCAAGACTCGTTGCTTCCGCACGGTCCAGCGCTACCTTCAGTCCAGAGTTCTGGTAATACGCAACGATTCGACCCAGACGGTCAAAATCATCGACTTGGACATCCGTCAAAGTAACGTACATCCGCTCTTTTGGAAACGACGAGTCGACCGTCCGTAAGACATGCAAGAAGTCCTCCCCACCGTTTTCAAACAGCCAAGCTGGACGACAACGGATCAGAATAAACGCTTGTGCATCGGAGGGTACTTTTTGGAATGCTTGACGGACGACATGCCCCATGACTTCGAGTTGATACTCGATTGGAACATCGTCTTCCTGAAAAAATGGTTTTAACGGTTCTCCACGAAAATGGGACTGGATTTCATACCCTTCCACCTTAAAAGGGGCAGCGCCTACGATCGGTTGAAACCATGCCTCTATCTCTTCGGGATGAACGATGACATCTAATGCATCCATTCTATTCCCCCCTTGTACTCTTGTTCTATCTTAACAAAAAAAGAGCCTCTCTGTAACGAGAGAGCCCCTGTTTTACGATAACGTCGTATCTTTCCGCAATGCGATATACAAGTACACACCGAATGTCGCCGTCAAGTAGATGATACTCAGGACACCGTATTGGATTCCGACGGCTCCTCCCTTACCGATGGCTAGCACAAGAAAGATGATGCCGCCAAATAATAAGGTCGCCAACGGAATATAACGAAAATGTCCTTTTGTCGTCCGCTCACAAATCTTTTTCGTCGCGACGATCAGTGCAACGAGACAGACGGATGCTGCTACATAAATGGTATACACGAATGATTCAGCCCTCTCCCTATCGTTCATGGCTCATTTTATCATGACCGCTCAGATAAATCATAAAAAAGAACCGACTTGTCTGTGACAAATCGGTTCGAATCGTTTACTTTTCAAAACGTGGTTTACGTCCACCACGGTTACGATCGCTTTCGCTACGGTTGCTACGTCCAGCATAACCGCCTTCACGACGATCTGATGAAGAAGATGAACGACCACCTTCACGACGCTCGCCACCGCGTGGGTTGTTTCCACGGTATCCGCCACTGCGGTTGCCGCTTCCACTTCCACCTTTGTTTCCGTAAGGACGACGGTTTCCACCACCGTTGCTACCGAAACGTTTCACGCGGATTGGTTCGATTGAAGAGATTTGGACTGGTGTTGCATCCGGCTCTTTCGTCAATCCTTTAAGTGCTGCTGAAAGAAGTTCCACTGCTTCGTACTCTTCTAAGAGTTCTTGTGCAAGTGTCGTATATTCTTTTGAGTCTTTTGCTTCAACGCGTTTGATGAGTTCTTGTGCAGCAAGCTTCAAGTTGCCTTCTAAGATTTCATCAAGTGTTGGTGCATGACGACGTGACATTTTTTTGTTCGTGACACGTTCGATTGTTTTGATTTGACCGAATTCACGTGGTGTAACGAATGTGACAGCCGATCCTGTTTTACCAGCACGACCCGTACGACCGATCCGGTGAACATAGCTCTCTGGATCTTGTGGGACGTCGAAGTTGTAGACGTGTGTGACACCAGAGATGTCAAGACCACGTGCTGCAACGTCTGTCGCGACGAGGATATCAATCGTTCCTTTTTTGAAACGACGGATGACTTGGTCACGTTTTGCTTGTGTTAAGTCACCGTGTAAACCGTCAGCTGTGTATCCACGTTGGATCAAACCTTCAGTCATTTCGTCAACACGTTTTTTCGTACGACCGAAGATGATTGAGAGTTCCGGAGAATCCGTGTCGATCAAACGGCAAAGAACGTCGAATTTTTGGCTTTCTTTCAATTCGATGAATGACTGGTCGATGTTTTCAACTGTCATTTCTTTTGCTTTGACTTTGATGTGTGTCGGAGTCGTCATGAAACGATCTGCGATTTTACGAATTTGTGGTGGCATCGTTGCTGAGAATAAGAGTGTTTGACGTGTTTCAGGAAGTGCACCGAGGATTTTCTCGATGTCTTCGACGAATCCCATGTTCAACATCTCATCTGCTTCGTCAAGGATGACCGTTTGAACGTGATCGAGGTTCAACGTCTTACGGTTCATGTGGTCCATCAAACGTCCTGGTGTCGCAACGACGATTTGTGGATTTTTGCGAAGTGCGCGGATTTGACGATCGATTTGCTGACCGCCGTAAACAGGAAGTGCATGAACGCGTTTTACTTCACCGATCCGGTTCAATTCTTCTGCTACTTGGATTGCGAGCTCACGTGTTGGAGCAAGAATCAACGCTTGGATGTTGCGTGATTTTGCGTCAAGACGCTCGATTGTTGGGATACCGAATGCTGCAGTTTTACCAGTACCTGTTTGTGCTTGACCAATTAAGTCAACGCCGCTGAGTCCGACTGGAATTGTTTCTGCTTGGATTGGTGTTGCTTCTTCGAAGCCCATTTTTAGGACACCTTTGATAAGTGCCTCACTAAGATTTAATTCACGAAATGTTGTCAATGCTAAATACTCTCCTTTGTCATATGAAAAGCGTCTGCCACTAAACAGACGCTACCGTAACGAATACAATCGACTACCTATTATAACAGAATCTATCACATAAAGATAGAGCGGTTTCTCTTATAATAATGTTTAGGGAAGTCACCATCATAATCGTTGCCATAAGGGCGAGGGAAAGGCGAAGTGCCCGGACCGTGCGATGTACGTCATCGCGTGCCCCCACTAGTGATGGGGTATATTCAGTAAATGGTCGCCGGTAATCAAACCAGCCGCAACCACCAAAATGATGAATTCCTTACTATCTATTCGAAACGCAGGCTTACTCGGTCCGATTATTTCGTCAACCGAATACCCGTTTCATTTTTTTCTATTTTTTTATCTTTCAACAGGCGACCGAGCGCTCGTTTGAATGCTGCCTTGCTGAGACCGAATACTTCATCGATCGTCTCGGGAGCTGTCTTATCACCATACGGCATCTGACCATCATGTTCAAGTAGATGGTTCAGAATCAACTCCGCGTCTGTATCAATGGCTTCAAAGGCACGTGGTCGTGCTGAAAGTAATACTGTACCATCTGGTTTTACATTTGTCACTCGTAATTTCAAGACTTCTCCAAGACGCGGCCAACGTTCCATCTCACGTTCATGCAAGAATCCGATCGATTGATCGTTGACCCAGACGTTAACGCCTGGTTCACGTTGTGAGAAGACGAGACCTTCGACGTCCATATTGTTCCACTCCTCTGGAGCTGGCTTCGCACGTAAGTTGAAGTATGCATAAGGTGCAGGGTCTCCGAGTAACCGAAGCTTCTGATCATGTTTCAGACGAATGAAGAGTTGATCGCCTTCTTCTGGCCAGAACATCCGGCGCTGCGGCAAATCGTCGAGTGAGACGAGAACGTCTTTTTGAATACCGATGTTCGCGAACACTCCTGTGTTATAGCGTGTTCCATTAATCGTCGTCTTGACATAGTCTTCAAATGAAGCTTCTGGAATCGTCATCGATGATGCTAGACGCCCTTCATTATCTTGATACAAGAAGACTTCTACCTCTTCATCGAGGGCTACTTTCCGTGTTTGTTCATTGTTATGCAACAACACGTCTTCATTTCCATCTGTCAGAAACACTCCGAACTCTGCTTCGCGTTCTACTTTTAATGTGACAACCTGTCCTGCGCGTAATCCCATTTCGGGTCATCTCCTCTCTGTATTTGAATCGATTCCAGTCCTTGTGAATCGTTCTGCTGTTCTTTCCCTACCATACTATACTCTTTTTCCATTCATCTCTGATATCGACACAATGGTGACAGTTGTGACATATTTGTGAACGGAACACATTTGCGTGATTTTTTTGAAAAAAAGATATATGATTAAATAACAGGAAAAAGAAGGTTTAGTTTAGGTAAATATGGGGGATAAAAATGTTTCATAACATTCAATCGCGTTCGTTCGCACGACGCTTCACGAAAACATTGGTTTTTGCATTTTTTGCGTTCCTTGCTACGATTGGAATCGTCTTCGCAGAAGGATCGAACAGTACGGATATGACACCGAAGACACCAGCGCTTCAGCAAATCGATCGCCCTTAAAATCTACACCTTCCGTGTGGATTTTTTATTTTTTCCGGACATTTACAGGACGATAAAGGAAAATCACGACTTACCTCGAATTGTAATGGACATACCATTATTTTAATTTCGAGGAGGAAACGGACGTGCTCTTCTACTTATTCACGACGATTGCGGGTCTCATCACTACATATTTAAGTTTTGTTACCGGTTATTATACGAGTTCGATCGGTGTGTTCGTCTTTACGCTAGCGATTTGTCTGTCACTATCATCAATCCGCCAGCTGATACGTACGTCCTATCTGACTTACATTGAATACATCCAACACCGTCGTGTCAAAAAACAATACGAACGGATGAAAAAGCGTGAACTTTCTTATCAAGTCTCCTATCCTCAACAAGATTCCAGCACACCACTTGCATTCTCCGCGACAGACCAGCATGATAAGTAAAGAACACGATTTCATCATCTAGGAGGAACAGATTCATTATGAACGAAATCCCTTTATCAAACGGTTGGACACTTCGCTACTCCCCTGTCATCGATTTATGGTTGAAGGAAGATGGCGTACTGCTCGTAGATCACGAAGATAAGGTCCGCTTGACTCTCATTTTGGATGAGGAAACGATGGAAATCAAACAGATCGACAATACGAACGCTACGTTCTCTGTTGATCCAACGACACGTCGCCTCACCTTTGAACTAGGAGAAAGCGAAGAGGAATCTGAACCTCGTTACTGGGAATAATCACGCAGACCGGGTGCGACACCCGGTCTTTTTTTGTACAATAACATCAGTAATGAAAAAAGGAGCTGTCACTTCACCATGATACGTACTGTCATATGGTTCATTTATTTTGGACTTGTCTTACCCTGTACCTTACCGTTTTTACCTAGTGCAAAACGTCGAACGCACCTCGCGCGCTATGCATTCGTCCAGCGTGTAGCAAGTGCCTGGGCAAACTCTCTTCTCCGACTCGCTGGTGTTCGTGTCAACGTGACGGGTCGTGAACACATCCCAGCAAACGAACCCGTCGTTTTCATCTCGAATCACCAAGGGAACTTCGATGTTCCGATTCTACTTGGAACAATCGATAAACCGAAAGCATTCATCTCAAAAATCGAAGTGAATAAAATTCCAATCGTCAATGTTTGGATGAATCTGATGGGATGTGTCATGATCGATCGAAAAGATCGACGCCAATCGCTGAAAGCGATTCGTTCTGGTGTCGAGACGATCAAGGACGGACAATCGATGATCATCTTCCCGGAAGGAACACGCTCCAAAGGCGGTCCAATGGCGGAGTTCAAAGCGGGTAGCTTCACACTCGCGACCTCAAGTGGCGCTCGTGTCGTACCCGTCGCAATTTCAGGAAGTTATCGTGTTATGGAGGAGACGGGTAAGATTCGTCCTGCCACGGTCGACGTCACGATCTTACCGTCGATTGATCCGAGTACGATGACACAGAAAGAACTCGTCCAAACAGTCGAACAGCAAATCAAACAGATTGTAGAAGGTGTCTAATATGTTAATGAAAGCAGAAAATCTCAAAAAAGAATTCGCCGATAAAATCGTCTTCGAAGATGTGACATTCTCCGTCTCACCTGGCGACCGGATTGGCATCATCGGCGTCAATGGTACCGGTAAGTCGACACTCCTGCATATCTTGGCAGGTAAAGAGACGGCAGACGCTGGTACGATGCATCACCCGAATGATTATCGGATCCGCTTGCTATCGCAAACGACCGATTATCCGGAAGACCAAACGGTCATGGAAGTACTCCTGTCTGGTGATACACCAACGATTAACGCGTTACGTCACTATGAAACAGCGCGTCTAGCACTCGAACAAGATCCGACGAGTGAAATGCTACTCAATCGCTTCATCGTTGCTCAGACAGAAGTCGATGCTGCGCAAGCTTGGGACACGGAATCACGCTTAAAGATGATTTTAAACAAACTCGGCATCCTCGACTTGAACGCGTTGATCGGCTCTCTTTCCGGAGGACAACGCAAGCGTGTCGGACTCGCTGAAGCTTTACTTGATGAAGCCGATCTTCTCCTGCTCGATGAGCCGACGAACGAACTCGATGCTGAGACGATCAGTTGGCTTGAGACTCAAATCAAGGAATACCGTGGTGCGATTCTACTGATTACCCACGATCGCTATTTCTTGAATCGTGTGACGAATCATATGATGGAAATCGCGAACGGTACGGCTTATTTCTATGTCGGAAACTATGAATCGTTTCTTGAGAAACGTGCCGAACGTCGTGAACGGACGGCTTCTATGGAAGAAAAACGTCAAAACATCCTCCGTCGTGAACTCGCCTGGTTGCGCCGCGGAGCAAAGGCACGGACGACGAAACAAAAAGCGCGGATCCAGCGCGTGGATGCTTTACAAGACCTCTCGTACGAGGAAGAAGAATCAACACTCGAAGTACAGGTCGGTTCGACCCGTCTTGGTAAAAAAGTCATCGAAGCGCATGATGTCTCGCATCGATTTGGTGAACGGACCCTTTTTGAATCGTTTAACGCTCTGATTGGACGGAAAGAACGGTATGGTATCGTAGGGCGAAACGGGAGTGGAAAATCAACACTTCTTTCAATCCTTGCGAAACGCTTAGAACCAACAACCGGTGAAATCATTCACGGCGAAACGGTGAAGATCGGCTTTTATGGGCAATTTGCCGAATTCACGCATCCCGAACGTCGTGTCATCGATGAGGTCGAACGAATCGCAAAAGTCATCACGACACTCGCTGGCGAGGAGATCACGGCAGGTCAGATGCTCGAACAGTTTCTCTTTAAACCGGAAGCCCAATATAAACAAATCGGTAAGCTTTCCGGCGGCGAAAAACGACGTCTGAAATTGTTGACGATTTTGATGGAAGAACCGAACGTCCTCTTCCTTGATGAGCCGACGAACGACTTGGATACTGAGACGTTATCCGTACTCGAAGATTATTTAGAATCATTCCCAGGCACCGTCATCACGGTCAGCCACGATCGCTACTTCCTCGACCGGGTCGTCAATCGCTTGATTGCATTTGAAGACGGGAATGTCGTCTTTTATTATGGACAATATACAGACTATCTTGAGCAAATGACAGCACCCGTTCCATCAATCGTTGTTGAAAAGACGGTTGAGGTTGCTACAGCAACAAAGATAGAGACGCCAAAGAAACTAAGTTATCAGGAACAACAAGATTGGGCAATCATTGAACAACAAATCGAAGAAAGTGAGGCAGAACTGGAGCAATTAGAAGCCGAACTTGCTTCGGCAGGAAGCGATCTCGGTAAAGTCAATGAACTGTATCAAGCCATTGAAAAAACGAAAGCGATGCTTGATGAACGGATGGAGTATTGGACGTACCTTTCTGAAAAAATCGAGGCATTTGAAAACTATCGTCAATCTAATCAATAATTTCGATAAGCGGAGTTCTTCCTTAAAGAAGAACCCCGCTTTTTTCATGAAATGGGAATTGCCTCTTATTTTCATTTTAAATCTGAAAATAAATGTGAATTCAAACTAGATATCGGGTAATGTTATAGCATATTTCATTTTCATGGAAGGCTTGCGAAAGGAGGAGTTCCGGTGAAACGGATCGTTCAAAACATCTACCCTACCGTCGCATTCTACTTAGTTGTCACGTACACCCTGCTCTGGCTATTGCCACAAGATCGCTCGTTACAACTTTCAGCGATCATTAGTCTAGTCGGTTCTTTCGTCATTTTCCTACTTAGTCAATCGAAGGCTTTCAAACAATCTTCCATTCCATATAAATGGTTATCGGTCGCCTTTTTCTCGTATTTTCTAGGCGATCTCCTCAATATGATTGGTCGTCTTTTTCAATGGAACGCTGTTAACCTGAACGTCTTACTGGATCTGCCTTATACGGTTCATTTAACGATGATGGTCATCTTCTTATTTCGGCAGTTGGATTTGACTTTGTTTCAAAAACAAAAATTATTGATTCTTGATTCTTTAACATTGTTCACTGTATCGATGATTGCTGGATACATCGCTATTTTCCGCTTTGTCCCCTCTTATACGCGAACGGTGCTCGAGCAAATCAGTTGGACCTTCTATGCCTTCTTGACGATTCTGTTGACGCTGTTCTTTTTCTTACTTTATGCTTCTGGACTAAAGCGAAACGTATCGAGATTAGGGTTCCTCTTCCTAGTACTCGGAACGTTCGTGCTCGGTATGACGAACTTTATTTTTTATACGTTGTTATTGAACGGTGAACCGCGAATAGCTGGTTTATTGCTTCCGCTATACCCACTCAGCGGACTCTTCATCCTTGCCTTCATGAATACTCGCGCTCTTCCCATCAGTCATGAACAACAAGCAACTCTTATTCGGGTCGAAACACTTACGCGTTCCTTGATGTCGTACATCTTATTATCTGTACTGATTCTCTATATTACATTCTTCCCTGTCTCCCAAACCTTCTTCTCACTTTCCGTCGGCATTACGTTTTTATTATTTTTAACACGACAGCTTTTTTCATATCAGGAAAATCTGCGGTTGTTACAGGAAACAACAGCACTGCAAACGAATCTAGAAGACATCGTCCATCAAAAGACAGCACTCTTACAGTTACGCGAAAAAGAACTAACGTCGCTTTTTCTATCTTATCCAGAAGTTGTTCTTGAAATCGATGCTACGTATCAGATTCGATCTGTCAATCCAGCTGCTGTCGAAGCTGGATGGAGCGATTTACCGCTCGGACCGAGCCAACGGCTACAACTCGATCGACTCATTCCATTACTTCAACAAGCGCAGCTGATTTATCCCTCTCACTTGCTACATGTACCGGCCACGGAGGAACATCCGGAAATCTTTTTGAATACGACAATCATCGATATCCCGGATCAACAACGCTATTTCGTCATCTTGGCGGATATCACGGAAGATTATCAACAGGAAGTATGGCTAGAACGTATGGGGTACCATGATTCGCTCACGCATTTGCCAAACCGGCGTTACTTCGAGGAACAACTTTATCTGACTCTGCCGACGTTAGAATACGGCTCCTTACTATTCATTGATTTAGACGGTTTCAAACAAATCAATGACACTTATGGGCATGATGTTGGTGACCTCGTTTTACAAGAGACGGCGAGCCGCCTTCAATCGATGACGACGTCAACTGATCTCGTTGCACGTCTTGGAGGAGATGAGTTCTTGATCTTCATTCAGGCATCTGCTTCGGAAACACGCCAGTTTGCCGAACACGTTCTCGAAGTTCTAAATCATCCGTTCTACATCCAGACACATACGCTTCAAGTCACACCATCAATCGGAATTTCCTTATACCCTGAAGATGGTAAAAGCTCTGAACAATTATTGATTCGAGCAGATGAAGCCATGTACCATATTAAGAAGACCGAAAAAAACAATTTTTTGTTCGCTACTCAAATTAAACGTTAGGAGGGAGTTCATGCTTAAATCGAACTATTTCATCCGTTGGTTTCCTGCCATGCTCGTCATATCTTTTGCTCTAATGATCCTTGCTACATGGACTCCTTCCATCTCTAATCGGATCGTTGAACAAGTACTACAGTATGCCTCTCTTGGATTGATTGCTTACTTTATTCTTACTGCTTATCGTAAGGAACAAACATTGGTCGTACCCAGACGAAAGTTTTGGCTGATCGCTTTAGGATCACTGGCTTTATCCTGCATCGGTTCCGTTCTTGAGACATTACATTTCTTCGATCAAGACTTTCCAGTTCCATCTATTTATAGCCTGATTTTATTTTCAATATCTCATTACGTATTCTTATACGCGATTTTTTACCGAATCATCACAAAACGGACACTCGGACAACACGTGCTCGCTTTCGTCGATGCCGCGATCATCGTCGTTTTCATAGCACTTGTTGCGTTTCATGTCCTCAATGAATTGACGAATCCGGGACTGCAAACTGTTCCTTATGCCATCATCGTCATTACGAATACATCACTCGGTTTATTCGTCTTCTTCTATTTCACGTTCATTCAAGAAACTCATTGGGTATCAAGGATGGCATTATTCTTATTGTTCTTATCCATTTTCATTCGCGGTATCTACGAAGTCTCAAGTGTTTATTTCCCGGACTTCTCAGCAAATTATCTATTGTTTTTCCCGATCTTGATCCGTTTGGCGCAAAGTGCAGCTATTTTATGGCATATTGATCATATTGAAGAAGGAACCACTCGAACGAAGGTCATTCCCCGTTCCTGGCTCCCTCTACTGGCCGTTCCTTTATTCATTCACTATATGGTGGAACAAGAAGGCGGGAAGCTCGATATCTTCATCATTTTAGTTTTACTAATCATTCGACAAATCTTGATTGCTCGTCAGCATAGGTTGATCGTTGCACAATTACACGAACGGAATGAACAACTCGCTTCACGCATCGAACATCGCAAACAACAAATCAAAGATAGTGAACAGCAAGTCATTCCACTCTTTCTCGGTCATCCTGACCCGATGATTCGACTCGATCAATCTGGAACGGCACTATACGCAAATTTAGCTGCCCAACGTCTGTTTCATTTACCCGACATGACGATTGAACATATACCTCGTACGATGCGTCACTTATTAGAAACACTTGAGACAGATATCGATGAGTATGAAGATGAACAACACAGAAAGTATGAGATCATTGATATTCCGATTCAGATTGCTGCCACCTCGATGGGACGTTTCACGATTTTACATGACGTCACTGAACGAAAGCTCCGGCAAAAAAGGATCGAATACCACGCCTACCATGACGCCTTGACAAGTATCGGAAACCGTCGTTCGTTGGAGCGAGATTTTTCAAACCATCTTCTCGAGATGAATTATCTTGCGGTAGTCGATTTAGACGGTTTTAAGCAAGTCAATGATACGTATGGTCATGAAGCAGGTGATTACGTATTGATCGAAGTCGCGAAACGATTGAGCGAGCATACGAATTCTTTAGAACAGGTGTATCGACTTGGTGGAGATGAGTTCGCGATCCTCTTACACGCCGATGATGAACTGTCCTTACGTCGAAAATGTAAATCCTTCTTACACTTTTTAAGACGTCCTTACGTTTATAAAGGACAATCCTTATTCGTTTCTGCAAGCATCGGTGTGACCGCGTGTCATAAGGCTGATCTTGAAACATGCTTAAAGCAAGCCGACCTTGCCATGTATCGCGTGAAACATCGGGATAAAAACGATGTCGCCCTATATCGAGCAGATTCATGAAAAAAACCTAGAATACGTTGACCATAATCAGGTCATGTATTCTAGGTTTTTTCGATTATTCTTCTGGTCTCGGTGAAATATTGCCTTCTTCGATATCGAGGAGTAAGTCAATCAATTCCGCACAAAATTCTGGATACTGACGAAGCAACGCGTCTTCTCCTACTTCATCCACGAAGTCCGTCAACAAAGCGAGGACTTCTGGTACCAGTGCGCGCGCTACTTTCATATAGGCAATCGCAAAGCGCCATTTCCCAGAAATGTAGAGCAGTTTTCCAATCAACAAATCACCTGGTTCGACTTCAATCTCAGACAAATCCGTTTGATACGTCTGTTTTGACATTAAATCAACGACACCATCCGCCTCGACTTGAAACAACGAAGGCATCGGGTCCGCTAATCCACGCAAGGCGCGGTAGAGGCTAGGCGATAACTCTTCTTTGACCTGCTCAAGAAAACGACCGTGCGGCGTTTTTCCTTGATCATCCGTCTCATAGAAGATTGCCCAATCTACGAATAAGTCCCGGAACAATTCAGCATCTTTTAAATACCAACGTCCCTCCGTCGCAATCTCTTCAATGAAAGCGACCCAATCCGTACTACGCGCTGTCGCTGCTTCTTGATACATCTTCTTCAAGGCTGCATTCATTTCCGCTTCAGAAACCGTCGTCGGAAACGGAATTACTTTTCGATCGTTCTTCATTTCGATCGCCCTTTCCGGTGAGGAGTAGCCGGTCGTTTAATCGTCTGAGGTGCTGTGAATTCACGTTTTGGAATGACTTCCCCACGGTAAATTTCCATCGCTTCCATCTCGACGCCCATTTGCTTCGCAAGTGTTTTTAAGTGTTTTAAGTCTTGATCCGTAACAAGAGCAAGTACCATTCCGTTCGCGTTTCCACGTCCCGTTCGACCTGAACGGTGTACGAAATCGTCAAGCGACTCCGGCAAATCATAATGGACGACATGCGTGACTGCTTCGATATCTAACCCACGTGCCGCAAGACCTGTCGTGACGAGTAAAGGAAACTCTCCCTTTTTATAAGAACGCAATGTCTCCATCCGCTCTCGTTTGCCTTTTTCAGCGTCTAAAATCCGGTATTTCAATGAGAATTTACTCAACTCGCCATTCAATGGTCCGAGGAAGGAACGGTTATTAATGAATGTCAGTACTTTTGATCCTTGCATGTTCGCCAGACGACGTAACAATTCCGGCTTCTGACGACGTGAAGTCTCCAAATAACCGAATGTCACTTGTGTACTGACGGCACGCTCAACTCGAATCGTCTCAGGGTTGTTTGCAAGCGTCCGTCCCCATTCTGCTGTCCGTTCCGGTAATGTCGCGGAGACGAATGCTAACTGACGATCGCGTAGTGCACTGTTTGCGATTCGCGTCGCCGAGTCACTCATACCACTCTCATAGATTTGATCCGCTTCGTCCAAGACGATCAATTTCACCTTATGCATCTTCAGCTTCTTCGAATCGATCAACTCAACGAGACGCCCTGGCGTTCCAACAATGATTTGTGGTTTTTTCTTCAATCGTTCATATTGTCGTTTTAATTCAACACCACCAATGAATGCACCGGATTTGATACCACTTCCTTGAGCAAACAATTGAATGACTTGATGAATTTGCATGACGAGTTCCCGTGTTGGTGCCGTGATCACGACTTGCACGTGTGGTTCTTCTACTTCAATCTTTTCTAAAGCTGGAATGACATAGGCAAGCGTCTTCCCTGTTCCTGTCGGCGCTTCCGCCAGGACATCTTTTCCTTCGCGCAACAACGGAATCGCTTGTTCTTGAACAGGCATCAACTCCGTAAAGCGTGCGCGTTCCCATGCTTCCTGTAAAAATGGTTTTGTAAAGTTCATAACGATTTCTCCTACTCTCTTAATTCCATCATGCCGTTACGTATTCGACATGATCTCCTGATGCATCACGGTATCCCCGTAATGTCTGTGTATATTCATTTCCTGCGTCGAGCAATCGAATATGGAATCGAATCTCGCTTTCACCGGCTTCTTCTTCTAAAATTTCGAATCCTTGGATGACACGATCCTGTAATTCTGCAGCGAGTGCCGGGTACTCCGCAAGACTCGCATACGTCGCTTTTACGTCAACCGGACGACGAACAAGCGCAATCCAATACGATTCATCATAGCCGATAAAGTCTTCATAATCAAAATCATCTTCAAACCGAATCCAGAATCCATCATTTTCGAATTCCGTGATCATTCCCGTTCGCGTTGAACCGTCCGATCCGATTTTCAGCGAGACCCAGTCTCCTGACTGATACTCTCCTTGTTGTGTTAATGATACATACTCCATTTGGCACACCTCCACGTTCTATATTCCCTTTTTCATTGTCAACGATACGTCTTAAAAATACAAGGCACCGTAGCGTGACATTCCTCACAGTTTCAACTGTTCTAGTGAATCTTTTTCAAATCAACTCATACAGTTTCCAAAAAACCTTGAATTAGCAATCTAAAACTGTTTTTTTTAAACTATTTTCATATGAATACAGAAATAAAGAAAGCCCGTCATATCAACGTTTGTCAACTTGTTAAAACATTCACATGAACGTAAAGGGAATCACCCCTTCCTTTTGTTACACTATTCACATAAGGAACTGATGATTAGCTCAATATTAAAGGAGTGGTATCCATGTTATTAGAAAAAACGAGTGCTTGGACGAACTTTACGTCTGGTGAATGGGTAAAGACGATTGATGTCGCAGACTTCATCCGACTCAATCGCACGGAATATACAGGAGATGATCACTTTTTAGTCGGTCCGACGCAAGCAACGGAACGTCTCTGGCAACAAATTCTACAGCTGACGAATGAAGAGCGACAACGTGGTGGTGTGTATGCCGTCGATGCTAAAACACCATCAACGATCCTCTCGCATGATGCAGGGTATCTGAATCGTTCACTCGAAAAAATCGTCGGTTTACAGACAGACGAACCGTTTAAACGTTCGATTCATCCGAGCGGTGGGATTCGGATGGTGAATGATGCCCTAGCTGCGTATGGCTTTGAAGCAGACGAGACCGTCACGAAAACTTTCAGCGAGTACCGGAAGACACATAACCAAGGGGTTTTCGATGCCTATACCCCTGAGATGCGCGCTGCACGTAAAGCCGGTATTATCACCGGATTACCTGATGCTTATGGTCGCGGACGGATCATCGGTGACTATCGTCGTGTTGCTTTGTACGGAACGGCACGCTTGATCGAAGAACGTAAGAAGGATTTAAAGGCACGTGGCGGGTTCTTATCTGAATCGATGATTCGCGACCGTGAAGAGATGAATGAACAGTTGCGCGCATTAACGGAATTGACCGAGCTTGGAGCTCGCTATGGTTTCGATCTCTCCCGCCCTGCAGAAACAGCACAAGAAGCATTCCAGTGGGTCTATCTTGCCTATCTTGCTGCCATCAAAGAGCAAAACGGGGCAGCCATGTCACTCGGTCGAGTCTCGACGTTCCTTGATATTTATGTCGAACGTGATCTTGCGGCTGGTCGCTTGACGGAAGAGACTGCACAAGAACTCGTCGATCATTTCGTCATGAAGCTTCGGATCGTTAAGTTCTTACGGACACCAGACTACAACGATCTGTTCTCAGGTGATCCGACGTGGGTAACGGAATCAATCGGTGGAATGAGTGAAGATGGACGATCAAACGTCACGAAAAGTTCATTCCGCTTCTTACACACTCTCTCGACACTTGGTCCGGCACCGGAACCGAATCTAACCGTTCTCTGGTCTACTCAGCTTCCACGCGGATTCAAGGAATTCTGTGCGAAGATGTCGATCGTTTCAAGCTCGATTCAATATGAAAACGATGATTTGATGTTACCGGTTTATGGAGATGATTACGGCATCGCTTGTTGTGTCTCCGCGATGAAGATCGGGAAACAGATGCAGTTCTTCGGTGCGCGAGCAAACCTGGCAAAAGCATTACTCTATACGATCAATGGCGGAATGGACGAGAAGCTCAAAATCCAAGTTGCCCCAGCTACACCACTGATGCTCGATGAAGTACTCGATTACGAAACCGTCATGGCGGCTTATGATCGTCAACTCGATTGGCTCGCAGAACTGTACGTCAACACACTGAATGTCATCCACTACATGCATGATAAGTATAGCTACGAACGGATTGAAATGGCTTTACATGATCCAGAAATCTTACGGACGATGGCATGCGGTATCGCTGGTTTATCGGTCGTCGCTGACAGTCTATCCGCCATCCGTTACGCAACAGTTCGTCCAATCCGAGATGCGGATGGGATTGCAGTTGATTTCAAGATCGAAGGCGAGTTTCCGAAGTTCGGGAATAACGATGAACGGGTGGATCAGATGGCGGTCGATCTCGTCACACTGTTCATGGAGAAAATCCGTAAACATCCAACGTATCGCAATGCCCTTCCGACGCAGTCTGTCCTGACGATTACTTCAAACGTCGTCTACGGTAAAAAAACAGGAAATACGCCAGATGGACGCCGTGCGGGTGAACCATTCGCACCGGGTGCTAACCCGATGCATGGACGTGACACTAAAGGAGCTGTCGCCGCACTGACATCTGTCGGAAAATTACCATATGAACATGCGCTCGACGGGATTTCCTACACGTTCTCGATCGTTCCAAAAGCACTTGGTAAGGATGAAGACACACGCATTCGCAATACAGTCGGATTACTTGACGGATATATGGGTGGTACGACTTCAAAAGGACACCATTTGAATGTCAACGTCTTTGACCGTGAGACGTTACTCGATGCCATGGAGCATCCAGAACAATATCCACAGTTAACGATTCGGGTATCCGGTTATGCCGTCAACTTCATTAAACTGACGCGTGAACAACAGATCGATGTCATCAATCGAACGTTCCACGGTTCTCTCTAAAATGATGTGTAGTATGTGAAAGGAAGTGAGCAGGATGACCTATGGTATGATCCATTCCGTTGAATCATGCGGAACAGTCGATGGTCCTGGCATTCGATTCATCGTCTTTACGCAAGGATGTCCACTACGATGTCAATACTGTCATAACGTGGATACATGGGAGTTCGGTTGCGGACGGCGTGTCTCAGCAGACGAAGTCGTAAAAGAAGCGATCAGCTATCGCTCCTTTTTCGAGACCACGGGTGGCGGAATCACCTTCTCTGGAGGTGAACCGCTCGCTCAGCCAGAATTCTTGGAGGCTGCTTTAACAGAAGCAAAACGCCATGGACTGCATACGGTCATCGATACCGCGGGATCCGTCGTCCCGAAAAACATCGATGCGATTCTCGATGCGACGGATCTAGTACTACTCGATATCAAACATATCGACGATGCCGCTTGTCGCGTCTTGACTGGACGGAGTAACGCCAATACACTCGCCTTCGCAAAACGCCTAGCCGAGCGAAACATTCCCGTCTGGATTCGCCACGTCCTCGTTCCAGGTATTACGATGTCAGAACATTTCCTCCGTCAGACCGGCGAGTTCATCCGGACGCTCGGAAACGTCGAGCGCGTCGAAGTACTCCCGTATCATCAACTCGGTGTCTATAAGTGGGAAAACCTCGGTCTTGCATATCCGTTAACTGATGTGCTTCCCCCTTCATCAGAAGAAACGGATACTGCGCAAACCTTACTTGAATCGTACTTGTGTTAACGTTTCCAGTTTGTTACAATGACGGCATAGACTATGAACAGGAGGTACAACACCGAAATGAAGCAATCACTCGTACACGTCGCTTGATGAATGAAATCATCTCTTTCGCAATGCAGTTGCGGATGTCTGACGCTACGAGTCTGCTCTTTTTCGGTGTGACCAACCTCTGGCCAGCACCTTCTTTGAGTTACACTCCGGCACACCATCCGCTCGCTTCGGATGGTGTGTTTTTCATTTCATCTTATCGGAAATGAACACTAAAGGAGCTGCTTTTATGCCTACTGAAACACTTACGATCCAACACCTATCGATGGACTACGACGAACGACGTCTTTTCTCGGACGTTTCTTTTCATATTCATACCGGTGAACATGTCGCCTTAATCGGTCCGAACGGCATCGGAAAAACGACACTGTTACACTTGATCGCTGACCAACTTCAGCCGACTGACGGTTCGATCAAGCGTCATTACAAAAAACTCGGTCTACTATCACAACACTTCGTAGCGGGCGATCACACCGTTCTTGATGTCGTCGAACGAGCGGATGCGGTTCGTTATCAACTTCGCGCTAATGCCATGAATGGTGACTTGACGATCTATCAACAAGCACTCGATCAGGACGCCTTCTCGCTTGAAGCAGATGCAGCACGCGTCTTAAAAGAAGTCAAATTAGAGGAAGCACTCTGGACACACAAAGCATCCAGTTTAAGCGGTGGTGAACAGACGCGCCTCCAACTTGCCTGCCTGCTTCTGTCACGACCTGATTTCATCATTCTCGATGAACCGACGAATCATCTGGATCAAGAGACACTCGAGTGGCTCACGGAATGGGTCAACATGTCACGGACCTCGATTCTCTACGTCTCACACGAACGATTCTTCATCGACGCAACGGCTGATGCCGTCATTGAATTATCCGAATCAGGGGCAACGCGATACAGCGGAAACTATCAGTCCTATAAAGAACAAAAGGAACATCAAGCTCTGTCGCAACAACGAGCGTACGAAAAACAAGAACGCACCCGTAAAGAGCTGACACGCATGATTCAAGGATACCGGCAATGGCATCAAAAAGCCTCGAATCAAGCGAGTGAACGGGATCCGTATGCGAAAAAGAAGGCTGCTAAACATGCGACGAAGGTCAAGGCAAAAGAGCAGCAACTCGAGCGTCTACTCGAGGATCGTGTACAAAAACCACAGGTTGCACCGACTGTTCACGTCGCATTCGAACATGAAGCGATTCGTGCGAAACGACTGATTTCGTTCGAACGTGTCTCATTCGTGCATGAGACGAAACCGATCCTAAACGACGTTTCGTTTACGGTAGAACGTGGTGACCGAATTGCTGTCATCGGACCGAATGGAAGCGGGAAAACGACCTTACTGCGTCTCATCGAGGGCGAATATGCTCCTCATCAAGGGAACGTAATCCGTCATCCTCGATTGAAGACCGGCTATTTTTCACAAGCCCTTTCCCACTTACCGACATCCGGTACGTTGTTAGAGGCGTTACTTGAGTACGGCACGATGAGTGAAACGGACGCCCGGACGTTGCTCGCCTGCTTTTTATTCCGTCGCGATGATGTTTACCGGTCGATTTCCGACGCCAGTATGGGTGAGAAATGTCGGATCGCTTTCTTACGTCTGTATTTTTCTGGTGCTCACTTGCTTATTCTCGATGAACCAACGAACTATTTGGACCTTGCGACTCGTGAACAAATCGAAGCCGCCCTCGATGTTTTCCCTGGTGAGCTCATCTTCGTCTCTCACGATCGTTATTTTACCGATCGGCTGTCGAATCGGACGTTTGATTTAACGACTGGATTCAACGATCATCCGGTCGGAACGGCCACGGTACGAAACGCGCGCCGAAGTGACCCTGAAGCGATTCAATCCGACTTACATCGTCTTGATGCGTTGACGGGTAACGTGCCGTTCCATACAGAAACAAATGAATCACTTTCAAAAGAATAACGAGAAAAAAGCATCTGCATAGAAAAAGAGACTCCTTTTTCCGTTGCAGATGCTTTTCATATATCAATCGTATTATCGCTTTTGATACTTCACTTTCGTATGCGCTTGGGCCTGCTTGTGGATTTTTTTCCACTTTTCTTTCTCCGCCGCCTGCAACGCCACGTTTTGCTTGCGTTCCGCATAGGCGATTTCTCGTTTTAGCTTGACGAAGCTGTTCCAGCGCTCAGCAGTTAGTGTGCCATCTTCTAAAGCTATCCGAACGGCACATCCCGGTTCCTTATCATGTTCACAGTCTCGGAAACGACAGTTTTCAGCAAGCTCCTCAATATCGGAAAACGTCGACGATAAACCGTCACTGCCATCCCATAAGGCCAATTCTCGCATCCCCGGTGTATCAACAAGCAATAGACCGTTCGATAGTCGTTTCAGTTCGCGATGTGTCGTCGTGTGACGTCCGCGTTCATCGTCTTCTCGTACGCCACCCGTCTCCATTAACTGTTCTCCAGCTAAAGCATTGACGAGCGTCGACTTCCCGACGCCGGACGACCCAACTAACACGATTGTCTGCTTGATTTGTAACTGTTCACGCAACTCCTCTAATCCGTCACCAGTTAAAGAATCAACGGCAAGGATTGGTGTTCCGAACGCGATCGCTTCGACAGCCTGCAGTTCCGTTTCAATCGACGGCATCAGACTTTTTTTCGTCAGGACGATGATTGGTGTCACCCCTGCATCCCAAGCAACCGTTAAATAACGTTCCAGTCGACGGACGTTGAAGTCATGTCCAAAAGCCATGACGAGCAAGGCAACGTCGACATTCGCGCAGATGATTTGTTCCTCAGTCTCCGTTCCTGCCGCTTTTCGGGAAAATTGAGAAGATCGTGGTAAGACACGTTCGATTCGTCCTTTGCCTGGCTCTCGCTCTGTTTGGATGATCCAGTCACCAACCGCTGGCAATTCAGCTTTCGTTCCCGATTGAAAACGCAATTTACCAGACAGTTCGCTCAGCGATTCTCCTGTTTCCGTCATGACGCGATAATGTGTTTGATAGACGGCTGTAATCCGTCCTAATCGTTCTGTTCCTGTCATTTCGTAGACAGGTGGTGTACCCCATTCGTTCAAATGGTTTCCTCCTCTGATTTAAGGGAGGGAAACCCCTCCCTGGTTTCCGACACATGTTACTTGGTTTACGTTGATTGTTGCACTCATCAACATCACTCCTCTCGATTCGATTCCCTTATAGAGTATCACATGAATCATTGGTGCTGATAGCGCTTCCCTTAAAGTCAGACCTTCTCTCCGCCTTAAGCCCGAGAGCAAATACGGTCCAAAGAGTGTCGTAGGAATAGAAGGACTCCCGTATCATAAAGGTATCAACACAAGGGAGGCTTCCTCATGAAGCAATCGAAAGGAAAACAACTGGTGATGATTCTCGCCGGACTGGCGTTACTTGCCGTCGTCATCGGAACATTACCGCATATGATCGGACTTGGTTTAGGGGCGTTACTCGCGTTCTATTCGATCAGTAAGTTCATGCAGTCGAACAAATGGCCAGCGAAACTCGGCTTCGGATTCCTAGCAGCCATCGGAATCGGACTTGCCCTCTCGAACATCTGGGCAGTCATCGGAATCGCAGCAGCCATCGCATTGTACGTCGGTTACATGCGTATGAAACTACAACGTGTCAATGTTCAAGATCTCTTCAACCGTCGCCGTACATCAACGACACATTTCGAAGCAGACTGGAAAGACCTAGACGAAAAACGTTTCTAATCAAAATGTGTGACCCGATATCATTCGCCACTTCCAAGGAGGAATTTTTTCATGAAAAACGTATTTGATCAACTCAACGATTTTGCGACACAAATGATGACAGAAGTCAAAAAAGCAGCCGAACAGGGTGAAGTACCTGCTAAAAAGCTCGTTCGTCATATTCGATCTACAGAAGCTGATCTAAAAGAGATTGATCGACTTCTCGAGCGTCAACGGACATTACTGCAAGAATTAACGCATAAACAAGAAGAAGCGAAGGATTTAGCAGATAAACGCTTCAAGCAAGTCGAAATCGCAAACGAAGCCGGTGAACAACAACTGGCTGAGCGCGCAGCCATCGAATCGAAGCATTATGGGGAGCAATACCGCTTCTTCGAAGAACTCGTCGCTGAGACGAAACGCGAGCTGAATGAATTGGAACGTGAAGCCCTCGAGTTGAAGTTGAAGCTCGAAGATCTACAAAACAAACGGTACGAATGGATGATGCGCGAAAACGTCTCGAACTTAAAAAACAAGATGAACCAGGTGCTAGATCGCGAACCAAATGCTACTATAAAAGAAGAAGCACATCCGTTCACGGCGGAAGAGCCTGAAGCAAAACAACCAGCCGTTGATGAAGATGATATCGATGCGCGTATCGCTGAACTCGAACGCCGCATTCACCAATAAGCAATTAATGATGAAGGAGGCGTATGCCTCCCTTTGTCATGTTAGAAAGGAGATTGATCGTGCGACGATTAAGTACGAAACAACTGGTCGGTTACGTATCGATCCTGTTCGCCCTCGGTCTGTTCTATGACCTATTGTCTGGTGCAGGAAATGTATTGTTTGGTGTCTTATTTCCGTTCCTGCTGTATTATGTCGGGATTCATTTCCGACGACGTAATCATGAAAAATTAGCAATCCTCTTTTACATCGTCGGTACGATCATTCTTGCTGGCGTCGTCCTTAGTTCGGCTGCCATCGGTTTTGTCATTGCTGGTATCTTGCTCTATCTTGGGATCATTCTCGTGACACGACATTCTGTCCGCGAATTTTTATTTTCACGGATTGCTCCGCATCAATATGAAGAGGAAGGGATCAAGATTCAACCCGCTTACTCCTTCTCGACTCAAGCCGATGCACCGTACGTCTTACAGGATTTGAGCGAACAGTTCATCGTCAAGGATTTAGAAATCGATTTGACGCACGCCTATGTTCCAGAAGGCGAGACCTTGATCGTCGTCAGTGGTGTCGTCGGGGACGTCCGAATTCTTTTACCGTCCGGCTACGACTATACACTCGACACGTCAATCGGCTTCGGAAGCGTCAAGACGGACATCCGCCGGATTCCGACCTTCTTCAATCGACGCATTCAATTCCGGGCACCGGAATACGGTGAAGCGACGCGGAAGGTTCGCATTCATGTCATGCTCGGTATTGGCAACGTGGAGGTGTCTTCGATATGAAGCGTGATCAATTCCCGCTTGGTGTCATTGCACTCCAAGTCATGACGGGCTTTTTGACTGCCGTCATGACGACGTTGTTATTCTTAAGTACACGACAAGTCGATTGGCATGTCCTATTCGTCCGTCAACAAGATTTCCCTGTCCTTCTACTCGTCATCGGACTCTCGTTATTACTACCGCTTGCCATTGGTAGCATGCATTACTTTTTCTTGCGACGTGACTTCAAACGTGTCACGACTGCCATCATTGAACTCGAGCAAGGAAAAGATGTGACGATCGTTCCGGGTCCCTACTTTCATACGCTGACGCGCTTGTCGCGGATTGGAAAACGTATCGACGAACAAGTCGAGACCGTCCAAAAAATCAGTACACGTCCGCAACATGTTGAACAAGTAAGAGTTCAAGCCGTCACGGAGGAACGAAAGCGACTCGCACGTGATTTACACGACTCCGTTTCGCAACAGCTCTATGCCATCTCCATGATGACGACAGCAGCTAAACAGACGATTCTGTCTCAACCTGAAGCTGCAGCCAAACAGATCGAGATGGTCGAGACGATGGCGCAAACGGCGCAGTCTGAAATGCGCTCCCTCTTACTTCAGCTTCGCCCTGTCGAACTCGAAGGGATGACGTTACAACAAGGACTTTCGCAACTGCTCGAAGAATTATCTAGAAAGCAGTCCACACAATTGAGTTGGAAGTTAGAAGAGATGTCACTTCCACGACAAATTGAAAACGAGTTGTTCCGAATCGTTCAAGAAGGATTGACGAATGCATTACGTCACGCGAAAGCGTCTCATATGGATATCGAACTCCGACAATTCAACGAAACGATCATTTTAAGCATGAATGATGATGGTGTTGGATTCGTCGTTGATGAAAAAAAACTTGCCTCTTATGGCATTAATTCGATGCGGGAACGGACGGCTGAGATGGGCGGAACGATTCGTCTCGTCAGTGTTCCGGGACAAGGAACCCAAATCGAAGTCAAACTTAGAAAAGATCGGATGGTGCAAGTATGATACGCGTATTATTAGTAGATGATCACGAGATGGTCCGGGCCGGTGTGTCTGCTTTCCTTTCCACACAACCAGACATCGAGGTCGTCGCCGAAGCGTCGGATGGTCAAGCAGGAGCCTTGCTTGCGCTTGAACACCGACCGGATGTCATCTTGATGGATTTAGTAATGGAACCAGTCGATGGTGTCGAAGGAACGCGACTGATCCGCAAAGACTGGCCGGAAGCAAAGATTCTCGTCGTGACGAGTTTTCTTGATGATGAGAAAGTTTATCCTGTCATTGAAGCTGGTGCGATGAGTTATGTCTTAAAAACGGCTAGCGCCTTTGACATCGCAGAAGCGATTCGCAAGACGGCAAACGGTCAATCCGTCATGGCAGCACAAGTGACTGGTAAAATGATGGAACGTCTTCGTCGTCCTACGACACACTTACATGATGATTTGACGGAACGTGAGCAGGAAGTTCTTCAATTGATGGCTCGTGGTATGGCGAACCAAGAAATCGCAGACGAATTATTCATTTCCTTAAAAACCGTTAAGACACACGTCTCGAACATCTTATCGAAACTCGATGTCGTAGACCGTACACAAGCTGTCGTCTATGCCTTCAAGCATAATCTCGTCAAATAAGATTTAGCCCTTCATTACTTATTCCTTAAGCTCACGCAAATAAGGGGCTGACTCAAAAGTCAGTCTCTACAAAGATAAGGGAGGTAGATTGATGATCTGCCTCCCTTACCTCGTAATAAAAAGAATGACGCGTCACACGCAACTCCTACAGGAAAAAACGCTTTTATGCGTTGTCAGAGACGAACAAGACCCGCTTTCCCGCTTAAATGAAGCAGGAAAACTGGCTTGTGTCTCGCCTGAGGAAAGGGCGTGTACAGACGCGTCATTCTTTTTTTGAAGCCCCTTATTGCCTTACCAGAGTCTCCATCCGGGAGCTCCTGGAGGGGCATTTTCAATCATATGCCAAATCGGCACCGTGTACGCAAACGCAATCAAAGCGAACGTCACGAAAATCCATAGCTTCCAATTTTCAAAGAAGAGTGGCGTTGCCATCGCCTCTTCTTCCGTTTCAGCAATCGGAAATTCTTCCGTTCCTTTTGGCGCTCGGAATGCAAGTTGGAACATCGCATAGAGGAATAGCAGAATCGAGATGAATAAAATCGTTCCGCCGATCGCCATTGCGACATGATATGGAATCCAATCAGCGACGATGGAATCCTTGAAGTAGGTGGCTGGTCCCGTCCGTCGTGGATTACCGAGTAATCCTGAGATGTGCATCGCAGTCGACATGAAGAGCATTCCGATCGTCCAGGCAGCCGTTTGAATAAGTCCAAGACGATTCATTGCTGCTGTTAACGTTCGACCACGTAAGAGCGGGACAAGCCAGTAGGCTGTTCCGAAGAACGTCAGTGCGACGGCGGCACCGACCGTGATATGAAAGTGTCCCGTGACCCACAATGTGTTGTGAACGATGATGTTCAGCTGATGCGATGCATTAATGACACCACCTGCACCTGCTGGAATGAAGAATAACATCCCGATGAACGGTGCAAGGAAACGGACGTCGCGATATGGCATTTTCTTCACCCAACCAAATATGCCAGTTGCTCCCTTCCGGCGACCTGCTAGCTCAAAAGTCGCAAACATCGAGAAGGCAGTCATCAATGATGGAATGATGACGAGGAATGTCAAGACGACTTGGACATACTTCCAAAATGCAGAAATCCCCGGCTCTAACAATTGATGGTGAAAACCAACAGGGAATGAAAAGAGTAGGAATAACAAGAACGACATGCGTGCTAACGCGTCAGAAAAAATCTTCCCACCAACGATTTTCGGAATGACCGTATACCAAACGATATAAGCAGGTAATAACCAAAAATAGACGAGTGGATGACCAAAGTACCAAAATAGCGTCCGAGATAGTTCGATCCCGACCTTATCCGTCCAACCAAGAGATAAAGGAAGGAGTTGAAAGAGAATCGTTGCCGCTACGCCGAGTGTCGCAACCACCCATAACAAGGCAGTCATAATGCTCATGTACGCTTGAAGCGGTGGATGAACACCAGGGTGTTCCCGCTTATAATCAGCATACATTCGGAACATGGCACCAGACGCGATCCACGTTCCGACGACGAAGATGACGAGTCCGATATAAAATACAGGATGTGCCTTGAGTGGTGCATAGAACGTATAGAGGACGGAAGCTTCACCTGCAAGCACCATCCACGTGACGAGGACGACACCAAGAATCATGAACCAGAACCCGACCCATCCGAGACGTCGCGGAAACTCTTCGAAGCGTCCGAACGATTGACCTAAAAATGAGAACAATAATCCGAAAATGAATAACGTCGTAAAGACGATTGCAAGCATCAATCCGTGAGCAGTCAGAAGCTCATAGTATCCGATTCCAGCGATTTCTGGAATGGCACCTGTCCGTACCATTGTTTGTAGTAATCCACATAGACCACCGATCAATAAGGCGACAAGTGAAAAACTAACATGTGCAAAGGCCAGTTTCGCTTCCTTGACTCCGATGACGGTAGCGGGTAGACCACGCTCCATCTCGAACTGTCTTAGTTTATTTGATATAGCATTCATCTTATTCCACCACCTTGATTTTCGTTGCCATCATATGATGGGCATTACCACAATATTCATTACAGACGACGAGATATTCGCCTGCTTCCTTGAACGTATACTCAATCGAATTAATATGTCCGGGAACGACCATCATGTTGACGTTCGTCTTAACGATTTCAAATCCATGAACGACGTCCTTCGATGTCACGAGAAAATCGACTGTCGCCCCTTTAGGTATGACCATATCTTTTGGTGTAAACTGAAAAGCTTGTGAAACGATGACCGCTTCGTATCGGTCATCATCAATCTTTTTTAGTCCTGGTTTATCAAACGGTTTCGTCTGATCGACTTTTGTCGGATCAATCAATGTCGCATCGGATGGTGGTTGATTGCCCGATGCAAAAGCGGATACACCGATGATGGTCAAGAAGACCGCTAGCATCGCTACTCCGAAGATCAGCCAAATTTTTTCTAAACGATGAATGTGCATCGTGATTCCCCCTTAACGTGATATGAACAATAGAAAGATTGAACTCCACATCCCGATGATGACACCTGCTACGATCAGGACGGCAACGAATGTTCCTTTTAGGTTCGATTCTGTCTTTTGACTCATCGTGATTACTCCTTTCCTACTCTGAACTTGTCTTTATTGTAAGAATTCAGCAAGTCTGGAAACTGTGATAAATATCACTTTAAATATGAAAATTCCGCACTTTTCATTTCGAAAACACACAGAAAATTCACATCTAAGCGAGCTTAGAAAAAACTTCTATACACAAAAATAACGCGAGACAGGAAAGTCCTGTTTCGCGTCGGGATGATTCGTACATCTTATTAAATTCGACAAACACCTGCTGGACATCCTTCACAATGACACAGATCCCGTAGATATTGCGGATCGTGAATGATGATTTCTTTTGCAGTCATCGAAATGACCCCTTCTTTTTTCCACTGAGAAAACATACGATTAACTGTCTCACGTGGTGCACCAATCAATTGACCAAACTCACCGTCGGATGGTCGCTTCGCAAGACGATACGTTTCTCCCACTTGTTCCCCTTCCATCGCAATCAAGCGAAGTAACGTCGAAGCTAATGCCCCTGGTTTTCCAAACAGTAGTAAGTCACGTAATTTCGTTTCCGTTTGCTTCCGCATTAATGCTTGCCATCGCATGATCTCAAGCGCAAAGGCACCGTCTTTTTTCATAAGCTCTTCTAATTGGTTTTTCGATAAGAATCCGATGATGCTATCTTCCATCGTTTCAATACTGTAGGAACTCGGAAAAGCTTCTCCTACATCAAATTCGCCAAACAAATCTCCTTTGAAATATAAAAACATGAGTAATGGACTGCCTTTTTTCGTCAACTTCGATAGTTTGACGCCTCCTTGTTTCACATAAAACAACTTATCGTTCATTTCCCCTTCCCAACAGACAATGGAATCCTTTTTGAACGTCGTTTCTGTCATGAAGCTCTCAAGCAACGTTCGCGTTTCGGGTGATAAGACGAACGTATTGGCTTCAGTCGTTCCACAAGTTAGCATATCCATTTCTCCTCTCCTCTTCTTCTGCTTTTAGTATAGAACATCACAGTCGAAAAGAATGGATTTTCAAAAGATTGTCAAACTTTGTTCAACATTTCACATTATTATTTTTAAAATGACCTGACGACTCTTTTAAGAATACAAAAGGAATCGTCAGGAGTGATGTCATGGATTTATATCATAGTAATGATGAACAATTCGATTGACTGCTTGACCCGGCGTCTGATCATACCAGTTCTGTTGGAACTTCTGCATGTGTTGACGACATTCTTCAAGTATCACATCAGACGTGATCCACTCCATCAACTGCTCCATCCGTTCTGTCTGGCGGACAGGTAGCGGTTTCGGATACTGATCCACGAGCCCTGGTAGTTGTCGGTATGTGTCGATATCCGGTGTATACAAGAACGCCGGAATGTTGAGGAGACAGCTTTCAAATGGAATGGAAGAATAATCAGTTACGAGCACATCTGTGATTAGCAAGTAATCATTGATCTGATACGTATCGTCCAAAAGATGGATATGGCTAGAACGATAGGTAGAAAGAGACCGAATCGTTGGATGTAATTTAACGAGAATCGTCCATCCCGCTTGAGCAAGTTGTTCGAACTGTTGAATCGTATGATCTTCTGTTCCTTTGTATTCCCGGTATGTCGGTGCATACAATAAGATCCGACGATCAGTCTTTACATATTGTTTTCTTAATTCCAGTGTTTTCTGCTTTCGTTGCTTCTCATCAAACCAATAGTCCGTTCGTGGCATGCCGAATGGTTTAAAGTGAGACCGTTTTAAGTCGTGTGGTGCCATGAACTGTGTCGCACAGCGCATCCCTGGTACGATGAAATCACCATATTCTTGATAAACTCGTCGAAAACGATTTCTTACTCGTTCTGATACGAACAGACTTTTGGAAGAGGTCAGTCCAAACTGCTTTAATGTTCCTGCCGCATGCCATAGCTGGATACGTCGTGTTCCTCGTCGCGTTGTTGCGACACTGAATTCTGCGACATAATTATCGACGAAGACCGTCCGGGAGGTCGCAAGCAAATACGCCAATCGGACGAATCGTAAACGACGAAAGCGAAGAGTCCGATCTGACTTCCACAGATCCGGCTGCTTCATGAAATGATGATCATATACCAGATACCGTTTCTCACTTGGCAATTCCTGCGCTAAGCGATCATTAACAGGTTTTGCGTTATCACCATACGTCATCCAAAACAAAGTGACTGGTCGAAGCGGTAGCCATCGAAAGACACCATAACAAATACGAAACAACAATAAATAGACCCATACGATACCTTCTCTAACCACTTTCATCCTGCCCTTCTACGAAGAAAGACCGCACGTCGATCGTGTGGTCTCCTCTTCAATCACTTCGAAGCTAATTCCGTTTTAATCTGGCTTGTAGAGATGCCTTCAGTCCGACTGAGGTAAACGACTTCACAGTGCTCCTTCAAGAAGTCGAACTCGCCTTTCCAGTCGTCACCCATGACGAAGAGATCAACATCATGTTTTTTCACATCTTCTACTTTTTGATCCCAGCTGTTTTCTGGAATAACTTCATCCACATAACGGATGGCTTCAAGGATCATCTTCCGATTCTCAAAGTTATGGTAAGACTGTTTATGTTTTAAACGATTGAATTCGTCTGTCGAAATCGCGACGATGAGGTAATCGCCCATCTCTTTGGCACGTTTTAAGATGTTGATATGACCCCAGTGCAATAAATCAAATGTTCCGTACGTAATAACCTTCTTCATGATTTTGCTCTCCCTTTTATCCGTAAATTCTCTTTATGATCGTCTTCATCGCCCGTTCTGAAGCCTGCCCATCATCCCATTGACAATACGTCTCTTGGAACGCTCGGAATGCTGACGCATACCGTGTGTGCCAATCATCCAACTGATTCAATTCTTCAAATAGTGCTGTCTCAGTGGATAATAATGGTCCCGGTGCCCCCTGTTCAAAATCGAAGTAAAATCCGCGCAACTGATCGCGATAATGTTCTAAGTCATACGTATAGAATAAAATCGGACGCGATAAATGCGCAAAATCAAACATGACAGAAGAATAATCCGTGATCAAAGCGTCTGACGCCATATAGAGCTCCGCGATATCCGGGTAGTCCGATGCATTTCGAACGGATGGATAAGCAGTGACGTCGAGACGACTTCCGACTAAATAGTGCATTCGAATAAGCAGGACATATTCATCCCCGAATCGCTTTTCAAATTCCTCTAACGAAAAGGGCAGCTCAAATGAATATTTCCCTTGACCTTCGAACGCATTATCTCGCCAAGTAGGTGCATACAGCAAGACTTTTTTCGAAGAATCAATCTCATAGTGGCGATAAACCGTTTCTTTGATTTTAGCATGCCGTGCCTCTTGATAAAATATATCATTTCGAGGGTATCCAATTTCTAGCATCTCACCTTCAAAAGCAAATGCCCGCCGAAAGATTGAACTAGAGTAGGCATTCGGGGAAATTAAACCGGACCATTTTGCAGTCTCTTGCTTAAATCCTTGCTTGTACCGCTCCGTCGTCGTATTCGCCATTTGGACATCATCCATATCAAGCGCAAGCTTTTTGAGCGGTGTGCCGTGCCATGTCTGGAGATAATACGTTTTTTTCGGTTTGATCAACCAACCCGGTAACCGACTGTTTGATACCCAGACCCGTGACGTCGCGAGCAAATAAATCCAGCGAAACGTCAACCGATCTACCGTCTTGACGTCTCGTGGAAACGTAACACCTCGTTGTTTACTAAAAATCAACTCACATTCCGGATGCATCGTACGCATCAATTCGTAGATGGCACGCGGACTGTCACTATATTGCTTTCCGAGAAAACTCTCGAAAAGGACTCGATTTGATTTTTGTGGCAACCACGTAAAGACTTTCATGATGGTTCGCAGACTGCGTTCAATCAAGCCTGTTCGTTTCATCCACTGTTTTACTTGATCTTTCAAGTGAAGAGCTCCTTCTTAAGTCAATTAATCACAGCTCATCATAACAAAAAGCGCATCCATTTGGAATTGCTATTTGTTCGCATGTAGCGGAAAGGTAAATCGAACGCCGTCGTGTTTTTGACGATTCCTTTACGATGGCTGAACGTCTCGAAACTATACTTGCCATGATATCCACCCATACCACTCGCCCCGACTCCACCAAATGGTAGATGATGCTGTGCGACGTGCATCAATGTGTCATTGACACATCCACCACCGAATGAAATCCGTTCAAGGATACGATGTTCGACGGCTTTGTTCTCTGTGAACAGATAAAGTGCAAGCGGTTTGTCACGATCATTGACGAACGCGATGACCTCTTCGATTTCACGGTAGGTCAACACCGGCAGGATCGGTCCGAAGATTTCGTCTTGCATCAATGGAGCATCCACCGCTACATTCGTCATGACGGTCGGCGCCATCTTACGCGTTTCCGGATCGACTTGTCCACCGAATTCGATCGTCCCTTGCGACAAGTAACTGCTGAGGCGATTCAGATGATCGTCCGATACGATTTTGACGTAGGATGAGACGCCGACGCCATTCCCGTACTGTTTGAAGGCTTCTTCTTCAATCAACTGCAAGAAACGTTCTTTAACGTCCTCATGAATCAATACGTAATCCGGGGCGATACATGTCTGTCCGGCATTCAGCCATTTTCCCCATGCGATCCGCTTCGCTGCTAGACGAAGATCCGCATCCTTGTGAACGATTGTCGGTGATTTCCCACCCAGTTCAAGTGTGACCGGTGTCAAATGCTTCGCTGCAGCTTGATGCACGATTTTTCCGACGCGTGTGGAACCCGTAAAGAAGATATAATCAAAACGTTCGTTTAATAAAGCGCTACTGACTTCAGCATCTCCTTCTATGACGATTCCGAATCGTTCATGGAATGCCGTTTCAAAAACTTCTCGTAATACACGAGAGACGTTCGGTGTCAGCTCGGATGGTTTAAGGACGACCGTATTCCCCGCTGCAATCGCACCAATGACCGGAGCAAGTGCCAGCTGGAAAGGATAGTTCCATGGCGCGATGACAAGAACGTTGCCATAGGGTTCGTACTGGATTTCACTTTTTGAGCCGATATGCAGAAGCGGTGTTGCGACACGCTTTGGACGTGCTAGTCGACGGAGTTGTCGCTCCATCCGTTGAATCTCTCCATAAACGAAACCGATTTCCGTCGTAAAAGCATCATGCTGTCCTTTATTGAGATCTTGTTTTAATGCCTCATAGATCGCTGCTTCATGCGTTTCAATCGCTTGGCGTAAGAACGTCAGCATGCTTAAGCGAAAAGCTAGACTACGTGTTGCACCTGTTTGGAAAAAGTGACGCTGTGTCTCAAGGCGCTCTGAAAGCACTGTCTCTGTCATCGTTGTCTCCATCCGAGAATCTCCCCTTTAACTGATCTATAACACTGCCTTTATCTTACCATATCTCTTTTCGACTATGAAAAAAGACGGAGAGGCTTCTCCGTCTTGCTTCTTATAATTGAATCGCTGTTTCAAGCGCGACTTTCATCATATCGTTGAATGTCGTCTGGCGCTCTTCCGATGTTGTTTCTTCACCTGTCAACAGATGATCTGAAATCGTCAGGATCGTCAGTGCGTTTACTTTATGTTTTGCTGCAAGTGTGTAAAGACCTGCCGCTTCCATCTCGATTGCGAGACATCCGAAATCCGCCCATTTTTTGAAGTGATGGAAATCATCTTGATAGAACTGATCCGTCGTGAAGATTTGACCGACTTTTGCATCGATACCTTGTTCTTTAGCTGCTGTATATGCTTTATGCAGCAGATCAAAAGAGGCTGTCGGTGCGTAGTCTAGTCCATTAAAACGGACACGGTTCTGTGCCATGTCATGCGAAGCACTCATCGCGATGACGACGTCACGAACTTTAACGTCTGGCGTGATCCCACCGGCAGTTCCGACACGGATCAAGTTCTTCGCACCGTATGACTGAACGAGTTCGTTCGCATAGATCGACATCGATGGTACACCCATACCTGTTCCTTGAACCGAAACTTTTTTCCCTTTATAAGTACCTGTGAAGCCATACATGCCTCGAACTTCGTTATAAAGGACGACGTCCTCTAAAAACGTCTCAGCGATGTATTTAGCACGTAACGGATCTCCTGGGAGTAAGACCGTTTCGGCGATTTGTCCTTCAGCTGCATTAATGTGTACACTCATGTACGATTCCTCCTCGATAGTCGTTTAAATCGACAACAATTCACGAAACTCATTCGGTGTCATACCGAATTGTTTTTTGAACACTTTCCGAAAATACTTATCGTCCTGATATCCGACTTCAAGTGCGATTTCGTAAATGCGCGCGTCCGTCTCACTCAATAATTCCTTCGCCCGATTCAAGCGAATCGTTTGGATGTAATCAGATAAGTTAACGGAAAAACGCTGTTTGAAGCGTCGTGATATATACTCTCGGCTCAAGTAAAACCGTTCGCTCATGAATTGCAGTGTCAATTCTTCCGCATAATGCGTTTCGATGTATTTGGCGATTTGATCAATCGCTTCTCCTGATTCCACTACCGGATGGATACATTCCATCGCGCGGGACAAGGCATCATTGAGTACATCTGGATCAACCGGCTTCAATAAATAATCAAAGGATTGATGCAAAATGGCACGTCGCATATACGTATAATCATCATACCCTGTCAGCACGATCGTGACGACCTTTGGATGATGATTTTTTGTCCATTCTAGTAATGTTAATCCGTCGAGTCCAGGCATTTCGACATCTGTCAGCATTAAATCAATCGTTCCGGTATCCAGTAATCGTTTCGCTTCTTCCCCATGTTCCGCCTCGTAAATATGTGAGACCTGCCAACTGTCCCATTCTCCGAGCAATTTGACCGCTTCCCGTACATGTCGTTCATCGTCTACGATCAACACGTTCATGCCAAGTCCCCCTTCTCATATGGAATTCGAATCACGATTTTGAATCCTCCCTCTACCGCTGAAGAAGAGAGCGTCATATTTGCTTGCTCCCCGTAAAAAATCAAGAGTCGTTCATAAATATTATGGAGACCAATGCCGCTCGTCTCGAGATCTTCTGGGCTACGATGCATGCGCATTTTTCGATCAATCGCTTCAAGTCGTCCTGTTTCAAGAATGGCGCCGCTATTCTCGATTTGAATGATGAGACGTCCACCATCCGTCCGTACTTTGTAGGCGAGATAGTTTTCCGTCGCTGCTAATTGCTGTCGAAAGCCGTGTTTAAAGTAATTTTCAGCGAACGGTTGCAAGATCATCTTCGGTACTTCAATGTCATTGAGATGCCACGGGACGTCAACAATATAACGGAACCGTTCCGGAAAACGTTGCTGTTGCAAACGAATATACGCTTGAAGATGATCGACTTCTTGTTTTAGGGTTACGATCGTCTGCTCATTATTCATCGAGTAGCGCATCATTTGTGATAATCCGGTGATTGAGCGGTACGCGATCTTCCGGTCTCCTTGTAACGTCGTCGTTCCGATCGATTGTAAGGCATTGAATAAGAAGTGCGGATTGAGCTGAGATTGTAATGCACGTAGCTCATTCGTCCGGTTTTCAAGTGCCAGTCGATACTCCCGTTTGATTAAACGATCAATCCGTTGAATCATGCGTTGGAACTGACGGTTGAGTAATCCAATCTCGTCATTCGTCGTCGCAACGAATGGTGCTGATAAATCCCCTTGTTCGACTCGCCAGACGTTTGCTGTCAACTGTTTGATTGGTTTCGTGATCTGCATTGCAACGAGACTTGCAGCAATGATCATGACGAACAGTGAGACGAGACCGATCAAAACAAGAATCAATGCCGTTTCGTTCGCCCCTTGGATGACTGACGCATACGGAATCCGTTTGACGAGTATGAGTGGAACGCCATTCGTCATCGTCTTTGAGTAGACAATGAACGATTTTCCGACACGTAAACTCCCACTCTGCCCAGTGAATTGATCGACCGGTAGTTCCATCTCTGCTCCAGTCTGTGCCAATACACGCTGTTCTGTCATCAACCATAACGACTCTTCCGGATCATTCTCGAACAGTTTCAATTGTTGTTCGAATACACGGACTGGAATATCCACTGAAAGGAAGCCGAGTGGCTCATCTGTTTCGACACGATCGATGCGATAACGAAAACTAACGACTTGTTTCTCATCAAGAATCATCGTGTGCACATTGTATGGTTCAATCGTGTGCGCTCCGTCAATCAACCAGCCACTTTTTTGTTTCATCAATCGAAAATAATCCGTTTCTTGCATCCAATCAAACGTTCCCCGACTCGTCGTTTTCATGTTGTAGACCGAATACTCCGAATAACCATTTAAGATGACGAAATGTAACTGCTCGATATCCTGACGTGATAAAAACAGACCTAACATCGCCCGCGAAACGACTCCATCAGATTCGTCTAATTCCTGATCTGCTCCGACGCGCATGATGTTCATCAACGAACGATTCGCATACAGACTTGTCGAGAGACGGCGGATATCCTCTATGTAATGGGTCACCTGTGTATTTCCTCGCGTCAACACGTTCAGGCTAGAGCGTTCTGCCTGTTCAATGTTTTGGTGCCGTACATACAAGTAGGAGATCGATGTCGCGAGGGCTGTCGGAATCAAGATCGCTAGGACGACGAGACGAATCAAACGTGTCCGGATACTTTTCATGAAAGGCGCCCCCATCCTTTTTCTTGTAATCAATCGTATCATAACCTTGAATCCGCTTACATCATTTCCTGATATTCTCTTTCATGATTCCTATAAAAAATTCTTTTTTGTTTCGACTTGATTCCGAATGAATTTTACTATAATATCATCAATGTTCGTTTTTTAATCAATTTGTTATGAAGGTGGTCCTTTTACCCATGTTTAAACTTGCCGCACATCAAACAACCGTAAAACGTGAAATCCAAGCTGGATTCGTGACGTTCATTACGATGGCATATATTCTGCTCGTCAATCCGACGATTTTAGCAGATGCCGGTATCCCCCAAGCCCAAGCATTTTCTGCGACGATCATCGCGACATTGATCGGTACGCTCCTGATGGGGCTTTATGCGAATCTACCAATCGCAGTCGCACCCGGAATGGGACTCAATGCGTATTTTACTTATACACTTGTCGTTGGTGAGAAGATTCCATATCAGACAGCACTCTCAGTTGTCTTCGTTGCTGGTGTCATTTTCTTATTGTTATCACTCTCACCAATCCGTACGAAGCTGATTGAAATCATTCCGATGACATTAAAGCTTGCGATCACAGGTGGAATCGGTCTTTTCATTGCTTCACTCGGTCTCAAGATGTCAGGAATTCTCATCGCTAGTGAAGATACACTCGTCACGATTGGCGCATTGACGTCACCAGAAGCATTGATCACACTCATCGGACTATTAGTTGCAGCCATCTTGACGATCAAACGTGTACCAGGTGCTATTTTATATGCCATGATCCTCTCTGGATTGATTGCATTCCTGACAGGTGAATTGAAGTTTTCCGATTCCTTCGTTGCGTTACCGACTTTACCAGAAGGATTGATCATCACGAATCCGTTCAACGCCATTCAAGACGTGTTCCAATACGGTCTGTTCAGCGGTGTCCTCTCCTTCGTTCTCGTGACGATGTTTGATACGACAGGTACGATGGTCGCTGTCGGAGAACAGGCTGGATTGATTGAAGAAGATGGATCATTGAAAAACAGCGAACGTGCCCTATTATCTGATTCGACTGCGATGGTCGCTGGTTCATTGTTCGGAACAAGTCCCACAACCGCTTACGTAGAATCTGCAGCGGGTGTCGCTGCTGGTGGACGGACTGGACTCACATCCGTGACGGTCGGGATTCTATTCGCATTATCTGCCGTCTTTGGACCGTTCGTTCAATCGATTTCGAGCGTCCCTGCGATTACTGCGCCAGCATTGATTTTAGTCGGTGCCTTCATGATTCAAAATATCAAACAGATTCCATGGGATGATTTCAGCGAAGCTTTCACGGCTTTCCTCGTCATCTTGATCATGCCATTATCCGGTAGCATCGCAACCGGTATCGCATTCGGTTTCATCGTCTATCCAATCATGAAAGCTATCCAAAAAGAGCGTGTCCATCCACTCATCTATGTGTTCGCGCTTCTCTTCTTCATCCAATTATTCTTCTTATCATAAGAAAACATGCCTGTTCCGTCAGTTAATCGGAACAGGCATGTTTTTTTGAATCACTTCTTATTTTTTCATTTTATCCCATGTTTTCGTGAAGTCCTGCAGCATCTCGTCAGCTGTTTTTTGCTTACCAACATATGCTTGCATGATCGCTCCGAACTCGTTTACAGCACCATCCGGATACTTGAACCAGTTCCATGAGATCGTTTTTCCGTCTTTCGAGTACGCTTGAATATCATCTGCAAGCGGTCCTAGATCCTTCGCTTCGATTGATTTGAAGGCAGGGATGAATTTAAATTTATTGACCATGTAGTCTTTTCCTGTGTCAGACATCGCCATCCACTCGAGGAATTTTTTCGCTTCTGCTTTGTTCTTCGAGTTCTTATTGACGACCCAGTTGTTTGGTACGCCAACAGGAAGACGGTCCATTTTTTCTTTATCATCATTGATCGGCATCGGGATGAAGCCCATGTTGATGTCCGGATTGACGTCCGTAATCAATTGTTGTGCCCAGTTCCCTTGTTGAAGCATCGCTGTCTTACCTTCAGCAAATTGGGAAACTTGTGTGTTGTAATCCGTCGTTAACGGATTTTTATTACCGTACTCAATCGTTAAATCAAATAGATTCATGAAATCCTTGAACTGTTTGTTATCTTCGAACTTTCCTTTTCCAGAATTCAAGTCTGCGATGAACTGATCTGGATCATCCTGCTGTGCGACCGGAATGTTCAACAGGTGATTACCGAGAATCCACCACTCCCCGTACCCAATCGAGAATGGCGTCACCCCGTCTGCCTTTAGCTTCTTTGAAGCTTCCGTCAATTCAGTTAATGTTTTCGGAAGTTCCGTGATACCAGCTTTTTTGAAGATATCTTTATTGTAGATAAAGCCATACCCCTCAAGGTTCATTGGCATACCATACAATTTACCATCAATCGTCATTGGCTCTTTTGATAGATCCGTTAGATCGCCGACCCACTTTTCATCTGACAAATCTTCTAACTTATCCTGCCATGTCTTTGCTTCCGTAAAGCCACCGTTGTTAAAGACATCTGGTTCATTACCTGAAGCGAACTGTGATTTCAGAGCCGCGCCATAGTCCGATCCACCACCGACTGTTTGCACGACGACTTTCGTTCCGGTTTCTTTTTCATACGCTTTTGCCATCTTTTCCATGTCTTTTGCGATTTCAGCCTTGAATTGGAATACGTTGAGCGTCTTACCGTCTTTTGAACCACTATCTTTCGAGTCATCGCTATTCAATGTACCGCCACCACATGCTGCCAAAGCGACGACCATCGCCGTCGTGACGACAGGTAATGCTGCCCATCTTCTTTTACGCATTCGGATTCCCTCCCTGATTTCGTTTCATTTCGTGCTACATCTTCACAATAAATGAAAACGCTTGCAATGAAGAGAGAGAAAGTTGTCCGGTGTGGTGGAAAATATTGAACAATCGTTATCCGAGTCTTTTCATCGGAATTGTTGTATCATGAAACTAGAGATTCTTTTATGAATAGGAGTTTGATGCCATGTCCTTGCAACTCACGATTTTATTGATTGGTATATTGCTGTTTGCTGCCGTCTGGACGACGAAGTTATCAAGTCGTCTGAATATTCCTGCTCTACTGATTTTTATCGCCCTTGGTATGATTGCTGGAAGCGACATTACGGGGTTCATTCGTTTTGACGATGCAGAACTGGCTCAGCTTCTTGGAACCGTCGCCCTCATCATCATCTTATTCGAGGGTGGTCTGCAAACGGTTTGGAAGGAAGTGCGTCATGAATTAGCCCCTTCCCTCTCGCTTGCGACGTTCGGGGTCTTCATCGCTACATCCATCGTTGCCGTTGCTTCCCATTATATTCTGGGCTTCAGTTGGGCGAATGCTTTTTTACTCGGGGCAATCGTTGGTTCGACGGATGCCGCTGCTATCTTTTCTGTCTTGAGTGGTCAGCCGATTCGACGGAAAGTCGGATCAACACTCGAAGTTGAGTCCGGTACGAATGACCCGATGGCCGTCTTTTTGACTGTCTTGTTCCTTGAGTTCGTGACAAACCCTGAAGAAGCATCGCTCTTATCGGGACTTGGATCACTCGTTTGGGAAATGGCGATGGGACTTCTGATTGGTTTGTTCATCGGATGGGCAGCTTCGACCTTGATCAATCGGATCGATTTGTCCTCTTCTAGCTTTTATCCGATCATGCTCATGTCGTTTGCTTTCCTGTCTTTCGGTTTAGCTGATACGTTCCATGCCAGTGGATTTTTAGCCGTTTATGTCACAGCGATCTACATCAGTAATCATGAACTCGTCTACCGACAGACACTCGTCCGTTTTACGATGAGTATGGCGCATCTTGCCCAAATCGGAATGTTCATCGTGCTCGGTCTACTCGTCTTTCCGAAACAATTGCTCGATGTCCAGGTCATCCTGTCTTCCATTGCGTTGGCGCTGATCTTAATTTTCATCGCTCGTCCTTTGTCAGTCTGGGTGAGTCTTCTTCCGTTTCGTTATTCGTGGCAAGAGAAGGTTTTCATTTCTTTTGCTGGTCTAAAAGGAGCGGTACCGATCATTCTCGCGACATATCCTCTCGTTGCGGATATCGAGAATGCATCGATGATCTTCAATATCGTGTTTTTCACAGTCTTATTATCAACGCTAATTCAAGGAAGTATGTTGACGTTCCTTTCCGAGCGGTTACGACTGAACGAAACACAGACTACTGCTATCCATACCGTCATTGAATTCATGTCAATCGGTAAACCGAATGCGGAAATCATTGAATTGACGTTACCGATGTCCCATCCATTCATTGGAACGACGATCTCAGAGATTGATTTGCCTCAGGAATTTTTGATCACGGCCATCATCCGTGATGATCAAATCATTACACCACGTGGGGACACTGCCCTAGAAGGCAATGATCAGCTACTACTCCTTACCCCAAAACATCGGATCAAGACACTGAAGCGATTCCTGTTTCCTCCCGCTTGATCTGTTCATGAAGCAACGCAGTGGATCCTGAAGATCCACTGCGTTGTTTTTTTACATATTCATGAATCTTGTTGTTTCGTTTGTGTGTCTTGCTTCTGTTCTTTACGCTTCGCTTTAGCACGACGGTAGAGAACGTATCCACCAAGAATCACGACGATTCCACCTAAGATCCACCATAACTCCTGTTCTAATCCTTTTAGCATGGATTCAGCACGTTCTACTCCGAATCGTTCACCGACCCAGATGTAAAAGAAGGAAACCGGAAAAAGTCCAATACTTGAAGCGAGTAAATAGCGTTTGAACGAAAGACCAAACAAACCACACGGAATCGAGACGACCGAGCGCACGACGGGGAAAAAGCGGCCGAACAAAGCAGACCATGTTCCGTATTTCCCGACGATGCGCTCCCCTTGCTCAATTTCTTTTTCTTTAATCAGTAACCATTTGCCGTACCGGATAAGTATCGGACGACCTGCATAACGACCTAGAAGATAAAAGACCGTCGCGCCCATCAGACTTCCTAAAAAACCGACCAGAACAGCAGCTGTCCAGCTGACCGTTCCGTTCGACACATATAGACCGAGCAACGGTAAGCCCACTTCTGCCGGAATCAATTCTGTTCCAAGACCAACGATCATAATTCCTAAAAACAGCCAGAGATTGGATTCTCCGGCTGAAAACAACCATTCCAACATACGAGTAACCCTCCGTTCATCCTCTCGCTGGACGGAGGAGATAATAAATGATGACGACTAACGTCGTCCAGACGCCTGTGAAGATTCCGATAATCCCGACAATGAAGAAACCGAGTGCAACGATTGAGCCTGTCTGTTTATAATCCCGCCACATCGTCCGTAATCCTTTAATGTTGAACCAAAGGAATACGAGGAATAATACAGGGATGAGTAATCCTACGATCAATAAAGAAGACATGTCTTCACCTCTTTCTTATTTATTGTTATCCCCATTCTATCAGGAATCGACACGTCTTTCCTCCGCCTGAGGTCTTACGAACCTAAAAAAAGAACACGCTTCTGAATCGAAGCATGCCCTTTGCTTTATAAAACATCCTGTTTTGACGCTTTCTTACTATATAATATATGTCAGAGCAAGTGGATGCCTTCCGCTTGGAGACTTTTACGCGTCTCTTCTGACCAGACAGAAGCTTGGACTTCACCGATGTGACGTTTTTTCAATAAGAACATCGCCATACGGGATTGACCGATTCCTCCACCCATCGTTAACGGTAGACGCTCTTCGAGCACACCTTGATGGAACGGGAACGCCAATTTATCCTCTTCTTGAGCAATCGCTGTCTGTTTTAAAAGTGCTTCACGATCAACGCGAATTCCCATTGAAGACAATTCGAATGCTCCGATTTCTGGGTGGTGTACTAAAATGTCACCGTTGAGTGTCCAGTCATCGTAGTCAGCCGCTCGACCATCGTGCTTCTCACCTGAAGCCAGTGCGCCACCGATTTGCATGAGGAAAACTGCGCCATATGCTTTCGTGACTTCTGTTTCACGTTCTTTCGTCGAAAGTGTCGGATAGGCATCCTCTAGCTCTTGCGTCGTCATGAAATGAATCGTTTCCGGTAAGATCGCTGAAATGCCGTATTCCGCTTCCACTTCTTGCTCAACTTGACGAATCGTTGCATAGATCGCTTGTACCGTTTCTTGTAAATAAGCACTCGTCCGTTGTTCTTTCGTAATGATACGTTCCCAATCCCACTGATCGACGTGAATAGAGTGTGTCGCATCCAGCATCTCATCGCGACGAATCGCATGCATCAACGTGTATAAGCCTTCTCCTGCTTCAAATCCATACGTATGAAGCGCTTGACGCTTCCATTTTGCAAGAGATTGTACGATTTCAAGGTCTGCTGTGTGGTCCAAGGCATCGAAGCGAATGATGCGCTCTACGCCGTTGAGATGATCGTTGACACCGAGTGTGCTTTCTACGAACAATGGTGCTTCGACACGTGTCAATCCGAGTGTCGTCGAAAAGCGTTCTTCAAAGCGTTTCTTTACGAGTGTGATAGCTTCCTGTGTGTGTTTCATCGATACGAGTGTTGTCATGGTGGTGTTCCTCCTCAATTGTGTTTTGAAAAAGAAGCCATAAAAAAGAGCCCTTCTTTCCCAAGAATATGGGACGAAAGACTCGGTTCCGCGGTACCACCCATGTTAGCAACGATGTTGCTCACTCAAAAGACGAATCACTTCATCTTCGGCCATATGATAACGGACAGGCAACTCCGGCTACGCCTACTGACATTCGGGTTCGGGTAGCGACTCCGGGAGGTTCTTCGCATCTTGCTTCCGACTGGGCTCTCACCATCCCCAGCTCGCTATACGGTCGTACAAGGTGTTACTCTTCCCTTCAACGTCGTTGTTACAATTGAATTGAGAACATCGTACAACAGGTCGCAAGTGTTTGAAAAGACTTTTTTTCAAAAAAAATAAAAGTTGTCAGATTAATCTGACGTGTGAATCATGAAAAAAGCGTTCTCGCAGAAGCGAGAACGCGCTTACAAAAATTATTTGATGGATCCACTCGTAATTCCTTGAATGATCTGTTTTTGCAAGGCAAAGAAGAACAACAATAACGGAATGATCCCGAGGACGAGTCCGGCAAGTGCTAAGTCCCACTGCTTCGTATACTGACCGAAGAAATAGAACGTCGCGAGTGGAATCGTTCGTAAATCGACGTCTCGTAACATCAGCGATGGCAGTAGGAAATCATTCCAAATCCAAAGCGTGTTCAAGATGATAATCGTGACCGTGATCGGTTTGAGTAATGGGAACACGATACGCCAGAATACACCCCATTGTGAACAACCATCAATGATGGCTGCCTCCTCGATTTCTTCAGGAATCGACTTCATGAATCCATGGTATAAGAAGATTGATAATCCAGATCCAAAACCAAGATACATCAGAATCAATCCCCAATAACTGTTCTGCAATCCGAGATCACCAGACAGTTTCGATAAGGGAATCATGATCGACTGGAATGGAATGATCATCGCGGCAACGAATAAGAAAAAGATGATCGTCGACAAGCGTGTTTTCGTCCGGACGAGTTTCCAAGCTGCCATCGAACAAAAGATGATGATGACCGCGTTAGCGCCGACTGTAATGATGACGGAGTTTAAAAAGACTTTTCCGAAGTTCATGGCTTCCCATGCTTCTGAATAGTTGGACGTCATCCATTCCTTTGGTAGGCCAGATGTATTCGTAAAGATATCTCCCTGCGTCTTGAATGAATTCGAGACGACGTAATAAAACGGAATCATATACAGAAGCCCCATCAATAAGGCTGCCAGTTCGACTGTTCCAAGACGGAATGAATAACGACCTCTCGTCTTTTTGGAGCGCTTCGGTTTCTCCTCTTGCGGAGTGGGTAACGGTTGTGCCGTACTCATGCTTCCACCTCCCGTTTTTTCGTCAGATAGACTTGAGTGACTGTAATCGCGGCGACAACAACGAAGAAGATGATCGCTTTCGCTGACCCGAGTCCAAGATTATTGTTCGTAAACGATTCTTTATAAATGTTTAATGCAAGCATTTCGGTCGATTTGAATGGTCCACCATTCGTTAGGGATAAGTTCGTATCGAATAACTTGAAGGACCATGAAATCGTCAAGAACAAACAGATCGTGACCGACGGCATGATCAGTGGCAACGTAATGTTCCGTAACGTCGAGAGACGATTGGCACCATCGATTTTTGCTGCTTCAATCAGCTCTTGTGGCACGTTTTGTAGCGCTGCGATATAGATGACCATGATGTAACCGCCACCTTGCCAAATCGAAACGATGACGATACCCCAGAATCCTGTCCGGGCATCTCCTAACCATGGAAGTTCAAATATACTCCACCCTGTCAATTCACCGATCGATGCGAAGCCTTTGACATAGATGAACTGCCAAACGAACCCGAGGATCAACCCACCAATCAAGTTCGGCATGAAGAAAATCGTTCGTAAGAAATTACGCGTGCGAATATTTTGTGTCAATAAGAACGCCAAGATGAAACCAACGACATTCGTTAAGATGACGGCAACGACCGTATATTTCGTCGTCAACCAAAATGACTGCTGGAACTGCTCGTCACTCGTAAAGAGACGGACATAGTTATCAAAGCCGATCCAATTTAATTCTCCGGTTACACCGTTCCAATCCGTGAACGAATACATGACGCCATTGAAAAACGGTACAAGCACGATCACTGCGAATACAAGAAAGACCGGTCCGACGAAGAGCCAAAAATCAAGACCGCGTTTCCACTTCTTTTGTCCAGATGTCATTGTTTCATCCCTCCTCCACTCTACAGTACGTCTTTCTCTAGCACTTGAACACGTCACCATTTGACCCATTGGGTGGAAAATATTGAACGTTTTCTTTTGGCGCGTTCGCACTAGATACGCTACTATTAGAAAAAAGAGAGATCCAATCAAAGAGGGAGTCGATACCATGGAAAAGACCATTCGTTCAGACTTAGAAATCGCACAACAAACCGTCTTACGCCCGATTCGAGAAATTGCGAACCGAATCGGTTTGCAAGAAGAGGATTTTGATACGTACGGAAAGTATAAAGCGAAGTTGACAGACGGACTGTTGAACCGATTGGCAACGAAATCTGACGGTAAATTGATCCTTGTCACTGCCATCAATCCGACAGCCGCCGGTGAAGGAAAATCAACCGTCACTGTCGGACTCGGACAGGCGTTGCATCGGGCAAACCACAAGACGATGATTTGTTTACGGGAACCCTCACTCGGTCCGACGATGGGCTTAAAAGGTGGCGCGTGTGGTGGTGGCTATAGCCAAGTCCTACCGATGGAAGAGATCAATCTTCATTTCACAGGCGATATGCATGCGATCACATCTGCTCATAATACAATTAGTGCCTTGCTCGACAATCACCTGCATCAAGGTAACATCCTTGGCATCGATCCGCGTCGTATCGTCTGGAAACGCGTTCTTGATTTGAATGACCGTGCCTTGCGCCAAGTCACGATTGGTCTTGGTGGTCCTGCGCATGGCGTGCCGCGTCAAGATGGGTTCGATATCACGGTCGCTTCCGAGATCATGGCGGTCCTCTGTCTAGCAGACTCGATCATGGATCTCGAACGACGCTTGAGTCGCATCGTCGTTGCCTATACGTACGATCAACAGCCGGTTACGGTCAAAGATATTCAGGCGTCAGGAGCTGCGACGTTGCTTCTAAAAGATGCGTTTCGTCCGAATCTCGTTCAAACCGTCGAAGGAACACCAGCACTGATTCACGGTGGACCGTTCGCGAACATCGCACATGGCTGTAACTCTTTGATTGCAACGCAAACTGCACTGAAGCTAAGCGATTACGTTGTCACAGAAGCAGGATTCGGAGCCGATTTAGGTGCCGAAAAGTTCTTCAACATCAAATCACGGATTGGCGGACTCCACCCGGATGCCGTCGTTATCGTCGCTACGGTTCGTGCCTTGAAGATGCACGGAGGTGTAGACAAAACGCAACTCAGCGAAGAAAATCTCGCTGCCTTAACAGATGGTCTTGCGTTACTTGAAAAACACGTCGAGACGATGAGTCTATTCGGCGTTCCTGCCGTTGTTGCCTTGAACCGTTTCTTCACCGACACGGAAGCAGAACGGAACATGATCCTAGAATGGTGTCAGGATCGTAATATTCGTGTCGCGGAAAGTGAAGTCTTCAGTAAAGGGGGAGCTGGCGGTGAAGCACTCGTCACGGAAGTCATGCAAGCTCTTGAGGAACCGAGCCAGTTCCGCCCTCTGTATCCTGACGTCTTACCGCTTCGTCAAAAGATCGAGCGTATCGCAAAGCGTGTCTACGGTGCAGCCGACGTTCATTTTGAAGACAAAGCACTCCGCGAACTCGAACGGTGTACGGAGATGGGGTTGAATGAGTTACCGATTTGTATGGCAAAAACACCATTTTCTTTAACCGATGACCCTGCTCGTTATGGTCGTGTCGAAGACTTCACGATCACGGTCCGCGAAATCCGACCATCGGTTGGTGCAGGGTTCATCGTTGCATTGACTGGGAATGTATTAACGATGCCAGGATTACCCGCAGTTCCCGCCGCCTTCCACATGGGCGTTTCGGAAGACGGACAGGTATTCGGACTTTCTTGATGAGAGGATGAGTTACATGACGATTGATCATTCACATTGGATAGCCTCTGACGGCTATACTACGACATTGCATAGCCTCGAAGCCCATGATCCTAAAGGAGTCGTGATCGTCTTTCACGGGATGATGGAGCATGGCGCACGGTATGAGGAATTCGCCGAATTCCTCTATGCGCATCATTACCATACAATCATCGCAGACTTACGCTGTTTCGGAACTCGAGCAGCACAGCTTGGAACACTTGGACACCTTGAGCCGAATCAAGGGTTTAAACAATTGATGCAGGATGCAGAAGAACTCGTCTCTGACATCAAAGAGCGTTATCCGACGCTACCGGTGTTCATTTTTGGTCATAGTTTTGGTTCATTGATCGCTCGCCGGATCGGTCAAACACTCGGTCATACAGTAGCCGGAATCATCGCGAGCGGCCCCCCGACGAGTACAGGTTTACTCGGTGATGTCAGTCAAAAACTCGTCAAACGTCAAATCCATCAGCTGTCAGCAACACACCCTGCTGAACGGTTTGGACAACTCGTGTTCGGACGGTATAACTTACGTTTCTTCCCAGCACTTTCTAAAAATGCTTGGCTCTCTTCGGATCCTCAATCCGTCATGCGCTATGATGCAGATCCATTGTCCGGTCAAACGGTCACGCTTGGGTTCTTCCACGAACTCTTGCATGCAACGAAGCTCGTCAACGCACTTGCTTCCGTCTATCAGCATCCACGTCACTTACCCCTCTTATTGCTTGCTGGTGGGGATGACGCGGTCGCGTTCGACGGAAAAGGTATCCATCATTTGTTTGATATGTATAATCGTGTCCGTGTCGATGCTGTACAGCTGACGATTTATCGAGGGTTACGTCATGAGCTCTTCCATGAGTTCGAACGCATCCGCGTTTTTGCCGATATCGCGAGCTGGTTGAATAAACAAGTCAATCCTGCAGCTAAACAGTCATCTTCCCGTTCTTCTTAAGCCACATCGATCGATATAAAAAAAGGCAGCGGATCCTTGTGATCCGTTGCCTTTTGCACTTCTATCGTATCCTTCATTGAATCCAAGTCAGTGAAGAAATCATCGCTTCGATTTCTTCGATTTCAAGCGTCTCGCGTTCTGCAGAGTACGTCAATAAGACTAACCGTTCCCCGTCCGAATACGCGTAGATGCGTAAAAAGATATCTTCTTCTTTCCCATCTACTGCAAGCAACGCTTCTTTTGTTGAATTACGACGGACTTCAAGTGCTCCTGTTAGTTCGATGCCGAACTCTTCCACCAACAGATTGATTTCTTGTTCCGCCGCCTCATACGGTGTCAACTCTTCTGAATCGGACTCATAAATGGATAATTGGAGCGTACCCATTGCATTTTCATCCGTCGAATAAAAACTGACATATGTCTCTTCTTCTTGATATTCGAATACCTTTGGATATTCTAGCGTGATCCAATGATCGACTGTGTACTGTTTCATTTGAATTCCTCCATTCGTTGTATCTCTTCAAAGCGGATACCCGTCACAGCCATACGCTCGAATTGTCGAGCGAGTTGAGCAGAGACGAACATGCGATGCGTGCGCTCATCTCGCATAAGATGATGCGGACAAATCGAATCGCTGATTCGTCGCTCTGTCAAGAAATAGACGCGTCGTCTCGGGACCGGACGGAATACATCCGTCGTATGTAGATGTTCGATCCGACTGACAGATAAGAGATTGAGAAGATAGTACGGAACCACTCCGTCCTTCGTCTCAAGATGTACCTTGAGACATTGTACAGAAAAAGGCGCGTATGCTGCAATGACGCGTTGCACACGTTCCGAGACGAGCGGCAGATCGAATGTGTTTGGAAGGACATCCGGTAGCAAATCCGCATCTTGATTGATGGAAAAAGCAAGTACACCTACGTTATGGAACCACTCTCCTATCAATAAGCGATAACGATCGAATTGATGGTGACAGATCGCCTTCCATCCTTTTCCCATCGACTGTTCGCTCCAAACTCGCACTTCATTCACCAGACACTCTCTCCTCTACCCAACTTTACCCATATTGCAAATCAAGATTACCATTGGAAACGATTAACTAGTATTATTGTACACCGAATCTTAAAAGAAATTGCTTTTTTTCATAAAAGTTATGGAAATGCACTCTTTGCTATGCTACTATATTTCATGTAGCCGATACGCGGGTGTAGTTTAATGGTAAAACCTCAGCCTTCCAAGCTGATGACGAGAGTTCGATTCTCTTCACCCGCTCCAATTATGACATAACATAGGTCTAGGACCATTTCCCTCTAGAGGGCAGGCGACTCGCGACGTGCGAGTCGTCTTTTTTATTGATTCTGCTGATGATTCCAACGAATTTATGGGTATACAACGATATAGATAGAGATTCGTAAAGGAGGATTCGTATGATTCAGATGAAAATGCCCGGCGTGACGATCTATCAAAGTACACTCATGAAAACGACTTCGACATTAATCGAGACGCCTGATTGTCTGATCGTCGTCGACCCTGGCTGGCTTCCCGATGAGATTGCAACGATTCGTCGAGACGTCGAAATCGTGCGTCGCGAACGACCATTATACGTCGTCTATACGCATGCCCATTTCGATCATATTTTAGGTGCCTATGCCTTTACGGATGCCATCGTCATTGCTTCGAAACCGTTCATCGATGTCGACCGACAAGAAGCGCTAAAAGCCGTCCAAGATTTTAATGATGAATTCTATATTGATTCTCCCGTCCTTTTCCCAGACGTGACACATGTCATCCATGAGTCTGAGACGATTTTAACGATCGGACAAACGAAGTTAATCTTCTTTTTGACGCCCGGTCATGAAGCGACTCATCTTTCCTTCATCGTCATGCCACTTCACTTGTTAGTCTGCGGCGATTACGCTTCAGACGTTGAAATCCCCTTGATCGAACACGATTCCTCTGAGTATTTGACGACGCTCGAGTTACTCGAGTCGTTCATTTATGAATATGAAGTCAAACTCTTGATTCCCGGACACGGTCACATTTGTGATGTCCGAACAGAGATGATCGAACGACTTCATCAGAGCTATGATTATATTCTTGCCCTCCGTGCCGGAAAAGAATCCGACTGGGCTCCGTCTTGGCAAACGACCCCTTTTATGAAACGTCTGCATGAAAAAAATAAGCGACAAGTCAAAAAAGAACAAGAAGAACGATTAGCCCGACGCCATTATGATTAACTTCGCTCAACCAAAAGACTCGGTCGCCAAATTGGCGACCGAGTCTTTTATGGTTATCCAAGTAATGTGACGAGCAACGCTTTTTGTGCGTGGAGGCGATTCTCAGCTTGATCGAAGATGACCGATTGCTTGCCATCGATGACGTCCTCCGTGACTTCCTCCCCGCGATGCGCCGGAAGGCAATGCAAGAAAATAGCTTCATCATTTGCTTGATTCATAATATTGGCATTAACCTGATATCCTTCAAATGCTTGCAGACGCATCGTCGCTTCTTCTTCTTGTCCCATACTCGCGAAGACATCCGTATACACGACGTCTGCACCACTCGCTGCTTCCTCAGGATCCGTCATGACGATGATGTTTCCACCCGTTTCCTTCGCAATGACTTGTGCCTCATGAACGATTTGTGGATCAGGAGCATACGCCTCCGGCGCACAGATGCGAACTTCCATTCCACTGAGCGCTCCACCAATCATCAGCGAATGTGCCATGTTATTTCCGTCCCCGATATATGTCAAAATCTTTCCGGATCGTGTTCCAAATGTCTCTTCGATTGTCAGCAAGTCAGCAAGGACTTGGCACGGATGGTGTAGATCCGTCAATCCATTGATGATTGGAATCGTACCATGTGCCGCAAGTGTGTCGACGATCTCATGACCGAACGTCCGAATCATCAGGGCATCGACGTAACGGCTCATGACTTGGATCGTATCTGAGAGCGGCTCCCCCCGCCCGATTTGCATGTCTGCTCCACTTAGCACGATCGGATGTCCACCGAGTTCGACGACACCCACCTCAAACGATAGACGTGTTCGCGTCGATGCCTTTTCAAACAATAAGGCCACTTTTTTATGGCTTAATGCGTTTTGGTAGACACTCGGCTGATGCTTGATGTCTTTCGCGAGTGCCAACAGCTCCGTCAGTACTTCCGGCGTCAGTTCCGCCATCGTCAAGAAATGCTTTAGTTGTTGCATCGTCTTCATTTTACTTCCTCCTTGATCGGCTCTGTCCATGTATGAAGTGGCTTCACAGCATAAGGGGACTTTTCTGTCGCTTGTAGATGATAATGTGCTAGTTCAGGTTCTGTCAGAACTTGTACCCCGGCAGCAAGCGCTGCTTCGCGACTCGCTTTTTCTTCTGTCACGTGCGAATAGAAAATCGCACATTGTGCCCAGTCAATCGTTTCATCTAATGCTACACCCGTTCCGAAAGCCTCTGTATCTGCTCCAGCAACGATGATGTCTCTCGTCGTCAAATGTCGTTTTGTCGTCTCGTCGAAAATGAAACGTTCCAGCGCCAGTCCGTCTGTCGTCCATTGCAACGTTTCACCTGTCGAACGCATGACGGGACCTGTTTTCGGATCAACACCCTGTAGTTTCAACGTTGAAAAAACAGGGGTCTTGACGGCATGGAAATCAAGTTTCGTCTGTTCCGTTGGTAGTGCGACCGCTTGACCGACCGCTGCTTGGACTGCCCACTGCAAGATTGGTTGACCTGTTACTTTGGCGACGATTGGTAACGTGCGGGAGGCACGTGGATTGATTTCTAGCACGTAGACTTGATCGTCATGCAAGACGAATTGGATATTGTACGCTCCTTTATAATCCATTCGTTGCCCGATCATCTGTGCAATTCGCTCGATTTCGCTCTGAACGGTAGCGCTGAGCGATACAGGTGGCAGAATCATCGTCGAATCTCCAGAGTGAACTCCTGCGCGTTCCAATTGCTCCATCAAAATCGGAACGTACGTCGTTGTTCCGTCCGTAATACAGTCGACTTCGATTTCCTTTCCTTGGAGGTAGGCATCCACGAGGACAGGGAATGATAATTCGGAAACAATCATCTCTAATTGCTCTTGATCGTGGATGATATGCATTCCCTTACCTCCGATGACATAGGAAGGGCGAATCATGACCGGATAACCGATCGTTGTTGCAACTTCTGTCATTTGTTCGTGCGTCGTCACTTCTTGTCCTGGAATACGATCGATACCGATATCATCTAAAAATTGATAGAACCGCTCACGGTCTTCCATTTGATCGATGACATCTGCCGTCGTTCCGAGAAGATGATAACCGGCATTTTCCAAACCAGACGCCAGCGCAATCCCCGTTTGTCCTCCGAACTGGACTAGGACGTCTTGGCAATCCTCTGCTTCTAGCACATGTATGACGTCTTCAAGTGTCAATGGCTCGACATACAGGCGATCTGCGACTTCGAAGTCGGTCGAGACGGTCTCCGGGTTATTGTTGATCATGATCGTTTCATAACCGGATGCTTGCAATGCACGTACCGCGTGAACGGAACAATAATCAAATTCGATTCCTTGACCGATCCGAATGGGTCCCGCACCGATGACAGCGACTTTCTTTTTCGTCGATGCTGTGACTTCTGTTTGACCACTCCAGTTTCCGTAGAAATAAGGAGTCGCACTCTTGAACTCTCCCGCACATGTATCAATCATGTGATAGACAGGAAGGATGCCTTTTTCTTTACGTGAGTGCTCGATGTCTACAGCACTAACGCCCGTCAGAAGGGCAATTTGTTCGTCCGTAAAGCCCATCATTTTTGTCTGTTTCAGAGAACTTTCATTCGATACATCGATGTTTTGTTGCTGCTCGACGAGGCGTTGAAGCACTTTGACGAATAAAGCTTGTACTTTCGTCTGTTCAACGAGTTCTTCGACGGTCGTCTCCTTGCGATCGAGTAGCGCGAGCATCGCAAGCAAGCGACGGTCCGTCGGCGCCTTTATTTCTTTCCACAATACGTCAGCCTCCGCTGTTTTCATCCATGTCGGATAAAGAGGCGATTGCTCGACTCCTGCACCGCGCCACGCCTTTTGTAACGCTTCTTCTAACGTCTTCCCCATCGCCATGCTCTCACCCGTCGCCTTCATTTGTGTTCCAAGCGTCCGGTTACTGCCGGTAAATAGATCGAATGGGAAACACGGCACTTTTGCCGTGATATAATCCATCGTTGGTTCAAAGCTCGCCATCGTTTCCTTCGTGACAGGATTGATGCAATCGTCGAGTCGCTCACCGAGCGCAAGACGTGTCGCTAATTTTGCGATCGGATATCCCGTCGCCTTGGAAGCAAGTGCCGAAGAACGACTGACACGCGGATTGACTTCAATGACGAAATAACGTTCTTCCGTCGGATGGATTGCGAATTGAATGTTGCATCCACCGATGACACCGAGATGCGATACGATTTTACGCGCTTCCGTCCGCAATTGTTGATTCATTCGATCCGAAATCGACTGAATCGGTGCAAAGACGACCGAGTCCCCGGTATGGACACCGACAGGATCGATGTTTTCCATGTTGCAGACGATGATCGTCGTATCTGCGCTGTCACGCATGACTTCGTATTCGACTTCTTTATAGCCAGCGATACTCACTTCAACCAAACACTGTGAAATCGGACTCGCTTGTAAGCCGTTCTGCGCTAACAGACGTGCCTCGTCCTTCGTCACTGCGATTCCGCCGCCCGTTCCACCGAGCGTAAAGGCTGGTCGGATGACGAGTGGTACCCCGTGTACTGCCATGAATTCCTCAAGCTCTGCTAACGACTCGATCGTTTGACTTTCCGGGAGCGGTTGCGCGAGTTCGATCATCTTTTGCTTGAATCGTTCACGATCTTCTCCGTCTCGGATCGTCTCAAGCGAAGTTCCTAGAAGTTCGACACCGTATTGTTCAAGTACGCCTGCTTCTTCGAGTGACATCGCAAGATTGAGTGCCGTTTGACCACCGACCGTCGCTAGGAGATGGGATGGTCGATCTTGTTCGATGATGGCCGTTGCTTTTTCAAGAGTCATCGCCTCAATATAGACATGATCTGCCGTGCTCGGATCCGTCATGATAGTAGCCGGATTCGAATTCATTAAGATGACCTCGCATCCCGCTTCTCGAAGCGCCTGACAGGCTTGTGTGCCGGAATAATCAAATTCTGCTGCTTGCCCGATGACGATCGGACCCGAACCGATGACGAGTACTTTCTGTTTATCCCACATATGCTACCTCCTGATGTAATACGCTATTTACGAATTGATCGAAGACGACCATCGCCTCTGTCGGTCCTGGACTCGCTTCTGGGTGAAATTGGACTGTCATGATCGGTAGTACCGGATGAATCAATCCTTCAACGGATCCATCATTGATGTGTTCGTACGCAAGTTCCATCTCAGACGCTTCGATACTTTTTACATCAACGGCATAACCATGATTTTGAGACGTCATGAACACTTGTCCGGATGCTAGATGACGTACAGGATGATTCGCTCCTCGGTGTCCGTGATGTTGTTTTAATAAGGTACAGCCGAAGGCATGAGCGAGAACCTGATGTCCCATACAAATACCAAGTGTCGGATAGCTCGTCGCCAGTTCACGGATTCCTGAAAGGAACGGGTCTAATTGTGTTGGATCACCAGGTCCATTGGAAAACAGCAGACCATCTGGAGCCAGCGCTTGAATCCGTTCCGGTGTCGTATTATATGGCACGACCGTTACACGCATATGGCGTTCAAGCAAAGCATCGATCATCGATTGTTTCACACCGTAATCGATACAGACGATGTGCCCCTGTTCGACTTCCGGTACGTATTCGATGTTTGAAGTCGTTGATACGGAAGCGATGTATGCTGTGTCGATTGAGGCAGTGACAGTCATATCTACTTGCGTCATGTCACCGAATTGATCGCCTTCCGTCCGTAATAGATGCACAAGAGAACGCGTATCGACTCCCGACAAAATCGGCACATTTGCTTCACCCAACCAACTCGCGAGCGATGTTCCTTCCCCGTCCTCAGCCAAAGTTTGAACGATGACACCAGCGACTTGAATCTGGTTGCTTTCTGACGCTTCCACTTGAATACCGTATTGACCGATCAACGGGTATGTGAAGACAAGAATTTGTCCTTGATAAGATGGATCCGTCAAGACTTCCTGATATCCTGTCATTCCTGTAAAAAAGACGACCTCTCCTTTGACTGGAGCTGTTCCTTGCCACGAACCGGTAAACGTCGTTCCGTTCGCAAGCGTTAGTTTTCCGGATTGTTTCATACGATGACCTCCTGTTGACAAACGAGTTGTATTTTTTCGATGGCGTGCATGAGTTCCTGTTCCGTTACGAACAATGATGGCAATAAGCGAATGACATGAGGCCCAGCCGAGACGACGAGAAGACCATTCTCACGCAAAGCGTCAATCAGCGGTGCAACAGGCATCGTGCACTCGATACCAATCATCAAGCCACGTCCACGAATAGAACTCACGATCGACTTGGGTAATTTATTTTCTAGTTGTTGACGTAAATATTCGCCTTTTCCTTGAACGTCTGCCATGACAGTGTCATTTAACAAGAGGTCAAGTGTTGCTTCCGCAGCTGTCATCGCGAGTGGATTTCCACCAAAGGTCGAACCATGCGATCCAGGTGTGAATACTTCCGCCGCCTCCTCCGTCGCGAGTAACGCACCAACCGCGAGTCCACTTCCAAGTCCTTTCGCAAGAGTGATGATATCCGGTACGAGGGGTGTCTGCTCAAATGCAAAACGAGATCCCGTCCGACCAATGCCGGTCTGTACTTCGTCGACGATGATTTTGACATCGTATTGTTGCGCCTTCTTCATCAACGCTTCTAGCCACGCATCGTCGGCGACGACGACTCCGCCCTCTCCTTGAATGATTTCGAGCCATACGGCAGCAGTTTGCTCCGTAATCGCTGATAGGCTCTCCATCTCGTTAAACGATAGATGTTTGAAGCCATTCACCATCTCACCGTATCCCGCTTTGATTTTCTCCTGTCCTGTTGCGCCCATCATCGCAAATGTCCGCCCGTGGAAAGATTGTTTAAATGTGACGACTTCCGTTTTCCCTGTCCATTTTCGAACGAGTTTGTACGCCGCCTCGTTTGCTTCCGCACCACTGTTACAAAAGAAGGCATGACTGAGATGACTGTCTTCCGTCAGTCGCTCGGCGACCCGCTCTTGTGCCGCGATTTGAAACAGATTCGACGTATGCCAAATTTGATTCAATTGTTCCTCTAGCCGTTGCTGAATATAAGGATGACGGTGTCCTGTGTTGCATACAGCGATTCCCATGATGAAATCCAGATACGTCTTTCCTGTCGCATCTTCTACAATCGACCCTTGTCCTTTGACCAATTCCACATCAGTACGTTGATAAGTGGGTAGTAGTGCACTCATGTAATTCCTCCTTGATTCGTGTCCCTGCAGCTAACGCATTTTTCCCAGACCGAATGACGACCTCTGGAATACCATGCTGAGTGGCCTGCATCATCGCTTCGACCTTCGGAATCATTCCCCCGTAGATTTCTCCCGACGCTATCGCAGCTTCGATGGCTGCAGACGTGATTTCTGATTGATAGTCACCGTTTACTTTTACACCCTCAACATCCGTCAACAATTCAAATCGGTCGACAGACCAAGCCTTCGCGACAGCAATGGCGCACGCGTCCCCGTTACTGTTCAATACACCTTGTTCTCCTGTGACAAGGGATGTGACGACAGGCACATAACCATTCGTACTCAACACCGTGAATAATCGTGGATGAATGTGCGTGATCTGACCGACTGCTCCGAGTCCTTTGACTTTTTTACCATGGACGCTTGCTCCGTCTAACCCGCTCATCCCGACGGCAGGAATCCCCGCTTGATTCAACTGCTGAACGATCCCGGATTGGACTTCCCCTGCTAAGATCCGTCGCGCCCCGAGTAAGACCCCATCCGTCGTTACACGGACACCGTTTCGAAACACGGGTTTGATTCCCTCTTGTTCACAGTAACTCGATAGAAGAGGACCACCTCCATGGACGATCAATAATTCGTTACCGGTTTCGACCCACGCTTTCCATTCCTCGAAATACTGCGCATCCAGTTGCTCCCACACACTACCACCTAGTTTGATGACTTTTCGTTTCGTCATGTCCGGTAACTCGCATTGATTTTGACGTAATCGTACGTCAGGTCACAGCCGTAAGCGTGTCCTTGTCCTACTCCATCATGCAAATCAATGTGAATCTGTACATCCTGCTGTGCCAGTTCCTGCGATGCAACTGCTTCATCGAATAAGACAGGCATGTTCTGTTGCAACACCCACTGCGAACCAATTTTGATGTCAACGTTTGATACATCGAGTGGCTCCTTGATACTTCCGACAGCAGCGATGATTCGCCCCCAGTTCGCATCTTCCCCAAAGATGGCTGTTTTGACGAGAGACGATCCGACGACTTGTTTGGCGATCATTCGTGCTACTTCATCGGTTTGTGTTCCCGCTACCGTCACCTCGATCAACTTCGTCGCGCCTTCGCCGTCCCGCGCAATCTGTTTCGCTAAATCTTGACAGACCGTTTCGATCGCCTGTTCGAATGCTAACGCTTCGTCCGTGCCTTCAACGATCGTTGCGCCCCCTGCAGCTCCGCTCGCTAAAATCATGACCATGTCATTTGTCGAACTGTCTCCATCTACGGTAATGCAGTTGAACGTACGATGAATCGTCCGACGCAACAGTGTCTGTAAGACATCCGGTTCAATCGTTGCATCGGTCGTCAAGAAACCAAGCATCGTCGCCATGTTCGGATGAATCATCCCTGACCCTTTTGCCACACCACAGACTGAAATTTGGATATCCCCTTGCATGTATTGTTGACCAGCTGTTTTCGTACCAGTATCGGTCGTCAGGATCGCATGAGCAAAATCATCTGCGGCATCCTTGTCATTTGTAGGCATCAGCTGTGGAATACCTGCCAGTAACGTATCAATGGCTAACGGTTGACCGATGATCCCTGTTGAAGCAATCGCGACTTGTTCTGGAGCAACATTTAAACTTTTCGCCATCGCTTGTTGCGACATATACGCATGGGATAACCCTAGTTCGCCTGTACACGCATTCGCGTTCCCGCTGTTGACGAGGACGGCATGAATACGTCCTTGTGACACCTGAATCGCTTGTTTCGTCACAGTGATTGGTGCTGCTTGCACCTGATTCGTCGTATAGACAGCTGCAGCGCTTGCTCCTGCTTCACACCAGATCAGACCTAAATCCTTCCGCTTTCGTTTCAGACCCACATGTATTCCCGATGCTTGAAATCCCTTCGGTGTCGTGATCGTCAATGGGGTCTCTACTTGTACTTGCCACACAGGCGTTCCTCCTCTTTTTTCTCTTGATTAAATGTAGATCGGCTGTTGCGTTAAACCGGATGTCTCATCAAAACCAGCTAGAATGTTGGCATTTTGAACGGCTTGTCCGGCAGCTCCTTTTTGCATGTTATCGATGACTGAAACGATGGTCATTCGCCCTGTCCGATCATCCTTATAAACGGTCAAATCACAGTGATTACTCCCGACGACGGATTTGATTTCCGGATCAGCCTGTTGGATTCGGACGAATGGTTCCGTTGCATACTGGTCCGTCAACCAGGATCGCCACTCCGTTTCCGATAAATCGATCAACGGCTGAACCGTCATAATCGCCATGATGCCTCGATTGATCGGTAGTAGTTGAGTCGAGAACGTAATCGGATGCGATGATCCGGTCCATTCGAAAAGCGCCTGCTCAATTTCCGGGATGTGCTGATGCTGATTCACTTTATACAAGCGAACGTTTTCGCTTGAATGGACATGATGTGTTTGTGCCGTCAACGTTTTCCCTGCTCCCGTCAGACCAGAAGAAGCTTGAATGATGATTTGAGATGGATCGATTTTTTTCTCTTTTAAGAATGGTGTTAGTCCAAGCAAAACTGCTGTCGCGTAACAGCCTGGATTCGCAATCCATTTGCTCGCTGTAACAGCTTGACGATTCCATTCTGGTAATCCATAAGTTGCTCTTTGTTGTAACTGGGCATCAATGGGTTCCTTGTCATACCACGTTGCATATGCTTCAGATGGAAGTCTCAAATCGCCACTTAAATCAATGACGTAACCGGACCAGTTTTGAAGTTGTTCTAAGTAATGCTTCGAAATCCCACTCGGTGTCGCTAAGAACACCATGTCCGTCTCGGTTTCCATCAAATGCTCCACCGAAAAGGAAGATAACGAGGAATATGTTTTTTTATTCATAAATGGGAATACGTCATGCATGGATTCCCCCGCCATCGAGTCACTCATCAAACAGATGATCTCAAATGAAGGATGTGATTCTATTAGGCGAATCAGTTCAATTCCCGTGTATCCTGTTGCTCCGATGATGGTACATTTCATATCTGTACGCTCCCCTTCAAAGAATGTTATACCGATTTAAACACATGTATATTTATACTGTCAATTGAATTTTTATTAGTTTTTATACAAAAAAAGAAGCGTTGAAGCGATTGTCTTCTATAAGACAGTCCCTTCAACGCTTCTTTTATACGCATCTACTTAACGCTTTTCCGCACGTTGCGCTACGAGATGATCAATCCCAAATACGCCTGCACCCATGATCGCGACGACTACTACAAAAATCAATGTAAACATATGTATCCTCCTCATCGTTCACAAAAATGTCATTTGATACTTCTTATTGTGCAAGATTTGAACAAAAAAAGAAAGCGTTTACGACAAAAAATCGTCACATTTCTATTTTTTTATATTTTTTATCGACACTCTTATGGTTGACGTCCTCCATAATATTCGTTAGTATTACGTTTGTTCAATGCTTTTGTGCATAAAAGCGTGTTAGTAACAGAGCGTTATCATACTTTCATATTCATATAAGGAGGTGGAAGCATGCGCATGTCATTCCGTGAATCCGCAGCTATCCTAGGAATCAGTATCATCATCTTATTGTCCGCGTTATTCGGTGCTAAAGCCGAACCGCATCTTGCCATCTTGTCTAGTCTTATTTTCGTCTCAGGATATGCCGTTTACCGCGGTTTTAAGTTCGAGGACGTCGAACACCATATGATTCAAGGTATTCGTGAAGCGATTAAACCGATCTTGATCATGTTGCTCGTTGGTATGACAATCGCGGTCTGGATGATGAGTGGCGCAGTGCCGACCCTTCTTCATTTTGGGTTATCTACCCTTTCAGCGACTTGGTTCGCACCGAGCGCTCTTCTGATCGCGATGGTCGTCTCGACCTTTACAGGTAGTTCGTTTACAACGATTGGTACGGTTGGTGTTGCCTTGATGGGCATTGCGATCGCACTGGGCGTCAACCCGGCACTTGCAGCAGGTGCCATCATCAGTGGAGCTTGTTTCGGAGATAAGATGTCACCTTTATCAGATACGACGAATTTCGCGCCCGGAATTGTCAATGTGTCTGTGTTCGATCATATTCGTTTCATGATGGGAACGACGATTCCTGCTATCACGATCACATTCATCTTATTCTTCATTTTCGGACGTAGTAGTGGAAATGTCGATTCGTCTGCTGTTCAAACGACACAACAAGAGTTAGCTCGTTTGTTCGACTTGTCACCTTGGACATTGCTTTCACCGTTGCTCGTCATGGTATTAGCATTACGTAAGATGCCGGTCGTCCCAACACTTGTTGCTGGCGTTTTAAGTGGATTGTTGTTAACAGGTCTTGTACAAGGAAACTGGAATATCTCGAACTGGATGGCCGTCATTCAGAACGGGTTAAAACTAGAATCTTCTAGTGAGACGGTCACATCCATCATTAGTAAAGGTGGATTGCAATCGATGATGTGGTCGGTGTCGCTCGTCATGCTCGCCCTTGCGTTCGGTGGTGTCTTACGTGGCATCGGTGTCATTGACGTGGTCATTGAACGGACCGTTTCTAAACTAAAACGTGATGGTAGCATCATTTCATCCGTCGCCTTATCGTCTATCGGTGTAAACTTGATGGCTGGGGAACAATACTTGTCCATCTTGCTTCCGGGTCAAGCATTCAAGAAAATCTTTGAAGAGCGTCAGATTGATCCGCGCTTCCTCTCTCGTTCACTCGAGGATGGAGGAACACTCGTCAATCCGCTTATTCCGTGGGGTGTTTCTGGGGCGTTCTTCGCTTCGACACTCGGTGTCCCAGTAACAGCATACGTTCCGTTCGCATTCTTTTTACTCCTTTCACCATTGTTTACGTTTTTACTCGCATTTCTTCGTCCAACGAAAATCGAAACAAAACAATCTCTCGCTTCTTGAGCCTATTTCATTTTAAAGATCCGATATGTCCTATCGGGTCTTTTTTTCTTTCCAATATCTCCTTTATTTCCTGTTAAATACGTCAGATTTAAGACGAAAACGGCTTGGAATCACGTTTTTTTAAAGAATCATGTGTAAAGATGAAATGAACTGGGAATATACCAAACATAAGATTAAAAATTACAGAGAATGATAGAGAGAGAGTACGTTCCTGATCGACCGAGGGATGACTTCGATGTAATTGTGGGAGGAGTTAATATGATCAAACGTGGTACGCTGGAGCGACTTGACGGCAAGTATGCTGTCCTACTATGGGAAAATGGTTCAAGTTTCATTCCACGACGTTATTTACCACCTGAAGCAAGGTTAGGCGATACGATTATTTTTGACGGTACAACCTATACGTTAGATGTCAGTAATTCATCACCCTCTTCCTTTCAAACATTTTCGTTTCGGCAAATGGGTTGATGATCGATAAAAAGCCATTCCGTATCATGCATTGACTATGGAGAAGGAATTTCTCTCATCAGTCTTTCATGAAATGAATGGCTTTTTCGCTTTATCTACGCACATATAGGGAGTGACCATCACACGATGGACAAGGAAAGTGATCAATATCGGATATTTCGATTCGTTCCAGTTCCGTCTGATCATGTGGGCATTCGTAAAGTGGTTGAACGACATCTAGTTGCAAAAATAGGGCACACCAAAATCGATTCGAAAATCGGTGACAAGTCGGACAGTGGTATAAATCCAATTGATACGGTACCCAACCATCCGCTAATTCCTCCTGATGGAGTTGATAGTGCTGAATTAATCGAAATCGATTCCAGTCGTCTACATACGTCCGCTGTAAAATCGGTTCATGCATCGACGGAACGAACCAAAGCGGGAGACCCGTCATGAACGCTTCGACCCCTTGCGTCAAGACAGCAGGAAATGTCGGCCAACCCTCTAGTTGACCGAGTTGGAATGTTTGTTGAAAGGAGCAGTTGCGGCATAGGAGTTCCATTGTCATCCTCCTGTTCGTTTCACCATCTCTTTTAACATCTGTTCCGTTACAGGACCGATGTGTTTCGAAAGAATCGTTCCTTTCCGGTCTAATACATAAGTTGCTGGCATTGCTACGAGACGATAAGCATCTTCTGACGTTCCCTTTCGATCATATAACACAGGATATTCAACAGGTGTCTGCTTCAGAAAATCAGCAACATCCGAAACACGTCGTTCTGATGTCGTGACATTGATTCCGTAGACGGGTATATCTGTATGTCGTGCAAAGGCATTTAGTTCTGGAATCTCTTGTTTACACGGTGGACACCACGTTGCCCAAAAATTAATGACAAAGACATCATGATTGATTTCGTCTAGATCGACAATTTTTCCTTCTTGACGCAAGGATAGATTCGGGGCTTTCATCCCGACTTCGAGACCACCTTGTGATGCTTGTTTTTGTTGTTGCTCCACTTTTTTTTGTTTTGCATCATATGTTTGATAACTTTGATAGGCAATGCCGATAATAGCAATCGCTAGGATCAGATAGATCAACGGTTTTTTCACATCTAACCCCCTCCTTCTTTGTTCAGTGTAGCAGACTTCCTCTTTTCGACTATCTACTTTTATCAACAAAAAAGCGAACTCTTCCGTCTTATACGCGGAAATGAGTTCGCTTTATTTTAGAGAATTCGCGTTTTAACGAGACACACGGTTAGTTAAAACGTGGTAATTGTTTTTTGACTTGACGGTTATCTTTAACGCTACCGACAGCTTCCGCTCCTCCTAAGGCCTCATTCAAGGATGTCTTTCCTTCCTTGACTTCTAGACGTCGATTGAATACCGATCGATTATCGACAGAAGCAACGAGGATCGATGCGACATCCGTTTCCGAAATCGTCGCGTCCTTCGTGTCCTTCAAATCTTCATCGGCTTCAATCAAGCCACGCCCTTCACCTGTTGTGATGGCAACCGGACAAATGATCGTATACGTCAAACCACTATGTTCAATCTGTTCCTCTGCTGCATTCTTAGCAGCGTAGAACGGATAGACATCTTTCTTGAATTGCTCAGGTCGATCTGCACCATAAGCGCTCAGTAGCACGAAATGACGTACTCGCGCTTTTTTAGCTGCATCAATTGTTTTCAAAGCGACTGTTCGATCCAGCAGTTCTATTTCAGTTGCTTCGCCGTCTACTCCTGCGGTCGCCGCACAAATGACTGCATCCTGCCCTGCGACTCCGTGCTCAATGACTTTTTCGAGTTCTGTTTCGATATCGACGTAATGCGCCTTGACACCGAGTTTTTCGAATCGTTCCACCAGATGTTCATGACGAACGATGACCGTGACCTGATGACCCTTGGCAAGCGATTTGACGACGCGCGCTCCAATCGTACCGGATGCACCTACGACTAGTACTTTCATATGGGGGGTCCCTCCTCGATAAGTTAGTCACCTTCGTGGAATGTCATGATGTCATGTCCAAAAATCGTCGATTTCAGAGATAACCTAAAACAATCCACCAAAGGAGCAACGTACATCAATTTATACCCGCAATGAACGGAAGGAAACCCCTCCCCATTAGTTCTTCAATGTGCCATAAAACGTCGTATCGAGCTGATCACGTAGTTCTTGCAGTGCCTTCTCATTCGGTAAGTCATAGAAAATCCCGTTCAGTCGTTGGCTGACAGCTTCGATTTCATAATGTTTTCGTTCTGACATCAAGGCAATCGATAACCCTGCCGTTGCCATCTCGCGGACACTTAAATCAAGGTTCATCTCTTCTTTCATATACGTGTGCGCTGCTGGAATTTTCGACCATCCAGTCGGCTTCATCAAGTGTGTCGCGACGGCTTGGATGACTTCCGACTGACGATTCGCGCGCGCTCCGTCATTATCCGTTTTTCGATGTCTCGAATAGGCAAGTGCCATCGCGCCATCCATATGATATTCCTTACCTTTTTGGAATGAATACTGATTTGCTTTCCCACTCGCATCCTGCTCGGAGAATGTTCCTGTCGAGACAAGGTCGATTCCGCCGATTTGATCCACTAATCCGATGAAACTATCGAAGGAGATGACGATCTTTCCATCGATCTCTTCATCGAGTAGACCCGAAACAGCATCTTGCGTACATTCTTCTCCACCGAAGGCAAAGGCATGTGTGATTTTATCCTTCTTTCCATTCTCACAGGAGATCGGTGTATACGTATCTCGAGGAATCGACGTCAGTTGAATCGTTCGAGAAAGTGGAATGAATTGCATGACCGACAGGGAGTCTGAACGTGATCCACGCAACGACTCTCCAGGTCGTGCATCACTACCAATCAATAAGAACGTGAATGGTTGTGAAGCAAAAAGAACGAATGCGATGAGCAACAATAAAAATAGTCCAAGAAGCTTTCGTTTAAAACGACGTTTTTTCTTGATTTTTTTAGGATGAGCTTCGCGTGAAGAGACGTCAGGATTCTTCTGTACCGATTGCTCTGATCGACCCGCCTTCCTCGAGCGTCTCGAGCGTTCCCGATTAGCAAACAACCGTGATCCGGCACCCCCGATCATCTGTGCGACCTGTTTAAGCATGCCGCTCCCGGAACGACGCGATGTACTTTTTCGATCTCGCGGTTGCTCTTCGACATATCGATGATACGTAGCCGGTTCTTGCTGCTTCTCAAAGGATTCTTGAGAAAATGATTCGTCCGGCGCGTACGTTTTCGAAAAAGCTTCTTCTTGCCTAGCCTGCTCTTCTTCTTGTCTAGCTTGCTCTTCTAACTGCATACGTCGTCGCTCTAAGCGAGAGCGGTGTGGTTGATGTTCTGCCATTCAGATACCTCCGTATCAATCTTTTGCGATCTGTTTCTCTTTCAAGAACTCGCGGAGATACGTCCGTTTCGGTTCGTGCATCGAGGCAGCCATCTGTTTGACCCACCCTTCTGTCCGTTGACCACCGGTCCGTTCTCCGTAATACGATGACGTTGACTCTTCGTATCCTGTCAGTAACTCACGCATCGTATCGTCATCAGTATACGTATTCCGGTGGAAGACCGCATCCATCGGAAGGCGGGGTTTTTTACCCGGTTGTTGATCCGGAAGACCGACCGCGACTCCGAATAATGGTACGACGTGATCTGGAAGTTGTAAGAGTTCGCTGACACGACGAGCATCATTTCGTAGGGAACCGATGTAGACCGTTCCGTAGCCAAGCGACTCGGCAGCTACGACTAAATTTTGAGCGGCAAGTCCCGCATCGACAGCCCCTACGACAAGCGCTTCCGTCGTCTCGATCGTCCGGCTCACGTCGCCTCCTGCTAGTTCTGCCGCTAACGTATGTTTGTGGTAATCCATACAAAAGACGAAGAAGTAACTGTTTTCTGCCACATATTGTTGACCACTTGCAACGTCGACTAATTGTCGTTTCAATCCTTCGTCTTCGACACCGATGATCGCATAGGCTTGCTGATAAGAGGATGTCGAGGCAGCTTGTGCGGCTTTTATAAGTGTTTCAATCGTCTCTTCGTCTAATTGATGTTGTTTGAATTTCCGGATGGACCGGTGGTTGAGTAAATGTTGAATGGTTTCATTCATGTGTAATCGTCCCCTTCTGTAATGAGTCTTCTTATTTAAGATAGTCGTCTCTGACTAAAAAGCGCAAATGAAGAGGTTCGGTTTATGAAAAAAGCGGGAATTGAATAGTGTTGTACTGTGCTTTTCTTGCGAAGGAGGGCGATCATGAGAATACGGAAACTGCGACTCTTACTAGAACAATATGGCGATACGACCCTTCGCGATATCATCGTCGAAATCTATCGTCAACTCCCGAGACAAGTCATCGAAGAGAAAGAGTTTGACGCCATGTTGACACAGTTCATGAAGTATAAGGATTTGCAAAAAGAACAGGAACAACCGACCGTCGAACAGACGATTGCTCAGACGGAACGGTTTATTCAATTAGCATACGATCTCCAGTACCTTGAGCCGAATCCGATCGTACCGCTTCGCGAACAAAAGAATTGGTATATCACCGCAAAACGCCTGTTGAAGCATTTACGCCATTACGCTCATCGTAAAAACGGAACCCGGATTGCCTTTGAGGAATTTTTCTTTCTTCTTTCGTCGGCTGCCGGGGAAGAACCTTTATTTTTAAGTAATGATCCGTTTCGATTATTGAAAGTCTCGCAAGTCGATTTTTTTCAAGAATTAGTCGGCTATTATAAAAATGATAGTCATGGTGTCGAGTGGATGGAACGCGCCCTCTATACAGCGTTGAAGGTTCCGATGGACGTCGATACCGAGCGCAGTGACCTTTTGCTTGCCGTACTTGCCCATTGCGAGAAACCCGAACATCAAGAAGCATATATCCATTGCTTGAATGCGCATGCTAAAAAACTACAGTCGCATGTTCGGATTGATGCAGACGCTTTATCCACCTATCAAGAAATTCGTTTCGCAGAGCTACATGCTCTCATTTCCTTACGCGCGTTAGAACGAGCGGAGACGATGCTGTTCACTGAATACATCCCATATTTTTCGCATCGCTCGACTCCGTTTCGCTATTATCTCGATCTCCTCGAACGAGCCGGACTCGAACAAGAACACGAACGAATGGCACGCGTTGGTCGAAAAAAACGAATTCATTTCTAAGAGTAGATTCTTCTTGTTCACACGTAGTAGACATTAAAAGGCAAGTGACGATGGATTCGTCACTTGCCTTTTATTAGTCAGATTCATTTCAATCGGAGGCATTGACGATGCCAAGTCCGACTGTTGCGAGTAATGCAATACAAGCGAATAGGAATGCCATGTCGTTCGGTGAATCGAATCCTTCATAGATCGGTTCCTTCCGATCAACGATGATATGATCCTCCGCGCCATAATTCCCATATGTCGTCGAACTGCTTACACCCGGTTCATCGTAATCACGTGCTTCGGCTACCAATGTATCCGCGCTGAATAACCAGCCCGATAAACCGATGACGATCCAGAGATACTTCATGATAATTTTGCCTCGATTCTTTCTTATCTTCAGGAATCCATCTACTTTTTGTTTGAAACAGAAGATATAAATACCTTTTATTTCCTGTAATATAAAAGCAAGATATTTTTAACTTCACTTTGCTAAAGGAGGAACTTAATTTGCCTATTGTGTATTACAATCAATTGTCTCATGTTCAAAGGCGACACGTCCATCAACTTCTACAGTACCATCAAAAGGCATATGATTTTTCATTTTTTCAGCCGCTTGAAGATTACCAATGGGTCTACCTCGAATCCGGTCAGGTGAAAGCGACGCTCGGATATCATGTCGTGCATGACGTCGTTCACTTTATGAACAGCGCCTTTCATGACATCAAAGCCTTTCGTCGTCTGGCTATTTTGCTACACTTACATGCCGTTCGACAAGGATGCCGGCAGATACATGTACAAGTCTCTCCGCCGCATGATCTTTCTTTAACTTCGATTTGGAAAGAGCTTGGTTATAGTTTATATGCCGAACAGTTTCGTTTAATTGGACTCTCAGAAGGACAGCCTGCTACGCTACGTTTGAAAGCTGTTCATGCACAGAATCAAGATACTTATCTCGCACTTCGTAACGATGCCCTTCAAGGAACACATCACTTTTTTCCTTATCAGGTATCTGATTTAGACAAGTTGATTCAACGAAAAGCGATTCCTTACTTAGTCTATGATAAGCAATTGATCGTCGGTACACTATTATTTCAAAAGCAGGGACAGAATATCCGTCTTCTTGAAATCACGTGCCTACCAGAGCTGAGACGTCAAGGATACGGTAGCCGCATCCTCCATGCATTTCAAGAAAAGTTACGACGTGCAAACATCCAAACGTTTGAAGTCTTTTTTCTCTCAACACAACAAGATGTATTACGCCTGTATCATCCCTCGATGTTTTGCGATATCCAGTTAACCTCTCATTGGCATACATTCAGTACGGATCAACCTCCGTTAATCATTTAGGCGATTGACGATTCCCTTGTATTCAGGCAACACATACTCCTCATCCATTTCCCGAAAATCAACATGACCCGTTTTACGAAGCACTAGCCCCATCTCGTATAACTGTTCGATATAGGCATCTCCCCATGTCAAGGCAAGTCCGGGTTGGTGATTATGAAAAGCAAGCAAGGCATCTTCAATCATTTCAGAAGCAATGGATGCTTGCATCACACGGTTCAATAAAGATTGGAACAGTACGGTTTGTCGTCCGATCAGCGCATAAAACGGGAAATAATGTTTAGCATAAACAAACGTCGGCAAATAGGCATCCGCCTCAATCGTCTTTAGTAACAATGGTGAAGCGGGACGTTGTAATCGTTCTGCAAGTCCAACGGTCGCCTTGCATTCGCACAGCTGATCAAGCACTCGAACCGTCAACTCTTCTTCGATATCGAGCAATAAGACGAGATCCAGCAGATTCAATTCATGCGTCTCCATGAATTGATCACTGCGTTGAAGATGCATCGTATAAGTAAAGTCCAGCTTTTCAGCAACAAGTGCCCACAACTCGGAATGGCGCGCCGCATATAGACCTACCGGAAAGTGAAGGGGTTGGCGGACGATCGAGCGATGCCCTTCAAGTGTATAGACTTGATTGACGTCCAGACCGTCTGCTAGCAGCATTTCGAGTAACTGCTGACGATTTTGACACGTGACGAGTGTTTGAAACAGACGATCAACCTCGACGAGTGGTTGTTTCATTTCAAGCGCTATTTTCAAATGAGCAGGTGAATCCTGCTCTAGCGCACGCTTAATGAATTGTAAGGCCTGTTGTTCCGCATCGTTCAGTTGGGTAACATGTGTCCGAAACATTTCGATGTCAAGTTCCCGGAAGGCTTGCAACGCCGGTGCAATTGATTGATTTTTTATAAAGGGTTTCCACATGATTCCCTCGACCTCCTCATTCCAGTATCTCTTCGTAGTGTACGCAATATTCTATCGTCTTGAAAGCAAAAAATGGAGAATCTTCCGTCGTTTCAGGAAGATCCTCCATTTTTTATTTTTTACCGACTTTTAAATGAGCGTTTCGAAAGACAGCATCTTGTTTTCCTGTCTTTTCAACACTTGTTCCGACAGACCCCAGGTATTCGAGTTCATCCTTTGGTTGAATGAACTCGTATGTGATGGCAGGTTCGCCCCGAAGTCGAACGTGTATGATTTGTCGATGTCGTAAAGAGAATGATGCGCGCACTTCAAGAAAGGAGGAAGCTGATAAATCATGTTGCCGCTCTAAGATCGTCATCAACTCTTTTTCCGAGTCACGATAGTTCCCCTGCAATTGAGCATACGAAATACCGACTCCTAAAGATAGGATGCCAATTAGACTAAGAGCGAAAATGACCAGCACTTTCTTCATGACTGATCCACCTCCGAAAAAAGTTCATTCTACTTATTCATCGGTTCATCCATCGTTGACGTGAAGTCTTTTTTCGAATCCTTTACGTGAAACTGCATGTCCACATGTGGAATATCATCTTCTAAATAAGGGTCAGATACGGTTTCGAAACCAAACGATCCGTAAAACCCTTCTAGGTGTGCTTGTGCCTGTAAGTAGATCGCAGCTTCTTTCTGCAAATGTACCATCGCTCTCTCCATCATTTGTCTCGCTAACCCAACCGATCGGTGATCACGATGAACAGCTACCCGTCCAATCGCTACTCCTTTTGTAGGATGATTATACATCCGAAGGCATCCGACGATTTGACCGCTCTCACTCCGTACGATTAGGTGTGTCGCTTGTTGATCTTGATCATCTAGCTCCGGATACGCGCACTCCTGCTCGACGACGAAGATATCCGTTCGTAATTTCAAAAGTGCATATAAGGTATCAGGTGTCATGGAATGAAAAGACGCAAAGTTAAATTCGTACATAAAAACTCTCCTCTTTAGTTACGACAAAGTCGTGATAGTTGTCCAGCGTAAATCGTGACGGGAACATCTCTAAACACCGTATCTTTTTCCCAGTTCAGCCCGTTGGCACGAGCGACATTTTGCGAAGCACGATTATCGGGATGAATGATCGAGATGATTCGATCATGCCCTCGATTGAACGCCTCCATCATTAATCGTTTTGCTGCTTCGCGACCATAACCGACTTTCCAGTGCTTTGGTTCGAGCCAATAACCGACTTCTAACTCTTCTTTCCCATCCACTTCCTGCATCAATAATCCGGCAAAGCCAATCGGTTCATTCGTTTCTTTTATGAACAACAGTAAAAAACCAGTTTGTCGCTCATCCGAATATCGCTCCAACTGCCGTTCGAACCACTCTCGTGCCTCATCTTCACTTAAGGCAGTGCCTCCATTGATATAACGCATGACTTGCTCATTTTGGACAAGTGACTTATAAAAACTAAAATCCTCTTCTTCGAACGGTCGCATCCATAAACGTTCACTTTCCATCGTCATCGCCTCCTTCTATACTTCTCTTTTCCCGAGTTCTTTTCGCTTCATTCCTCTTCCTGATCCTGCTTTTCCTGTGACATTTTTCATTACTAATCGATGACATTCACTCCCTAGTGCTTGCAATTCCCGGCATAAGTCGGTATTTTGGGAACAGTATGTTGAACAACGACCGCACGATTAATGTTAAAATATATTTTGAGCGCATGAGCGCTGGGTAGGAATTCACGAAAAGGACTGAGACCATAATGACTGAACAAGTAATGACGGGACTGTATGAAGGCATTTCAAAAGAGTCCGTACTAATCAATGAACCTTTAAAATATCATACGTATACAAAAATGGGAGGAATCGCGGATTTATTCATCATCCCAACTTCTTATGAAGAAACAGCTTTTGTCGTCCGATATGCTTACGAACAAGGTATTCCCTTGACGTTGCTTGGAAACGGATCGAATCTTGTCGTACGTGATGGCGGCATTCGCGGCATTGTCCTCTCCTTTGAGAAGTTAACCGATATCTCGGTCGAAGGACATGAGCTCGTCGCTCAAAGTGGCGCAGCAATCATCGAAGCGTCTCGTGTAGCTTACGCGCATCAGCTCAGCGGTCTTGAATTCGCTTGTGGGATTCCAGGAACGATTGGTGGCGCATTGATCATGAATGCGGGAGCATACGGTGGTGAAGTCAAGGATTGTCTCCATAGCGCTACTGTATTGACACGACAAGGAGAACTGTTGAACATTTCACATGATGAGCTCGAACTGGGATACCGGACGAGTTGCTTCTCAAAGAAAGAATACATCATCCTCGAAGGTCGATTTGCGTTAACAGAGGGTGACCCAGCATTGATCAAGGAAGTCATGGATGATTTGACGCATAAGCGAGAAACGAAACAACCACTCGAGTACCCTTCTTGTGGTAGCGTCTTTAAACGTCCAGAAGGCTATTTTGCAGGGAAGCTGATTCAAGATAGCAACTTACAGGGAACACGCATCGGTGGCGCTGAAGTGTCCAAGAAACACGCTGGTTTCATCGTCAACGTCGAGAATGCGTCAGCATCCGACTATATCGCGCTTATTCGTCATGTCCAAGAAACGGTTCAAGAAAAATTCGGTATCTTACTTGAGACAGAAGTGAAAATTATCGGTGAAGAAGCATAACAAGAATCTTACAAGAAAAGGTGAGTTCCGTATTCGGACTCACCTTTTTGTTCGTTTAGATTGACCAGTTTCCGTCACGCATGACTGATTCACGCGTTCCGTCTGCAAGTTCTCCTTCAATCGACAGATCCGCTGATCCAATCATGAAGTCGACATGCGTCATCGAGTCGTTCGCGCCTTGTGCTTCTAATTCTTCTGCTGAAAGGCTTGGACCATTTTCGAGACACGTCGAGTACGCACGACCAATCGCTAAGTGGCACGAAGCATTTTCATCAAACAATGTATTATAGAATAGGATACCCGAGTCAGAAATCGGCGAACGGTGCGGCACGAGCGCAACTTCTCCGAGATAACGTGCACCTTCATCAAGTGAAATCAAGTCATCTAATGCTTCTTGACCCTGTTTCGCTTCCGCTTTAACGATTTTTCCGTTCTCGAACCAGAGTGTGAACTCATCAATCAAGTTCCCACTATAGCTAAGCGGTTTTGTGCTCGAGACGTGTCCGTTGACACCTGTCTTTTTCGGTAACGTGAACACTTCTTCTGTCGGCAGATTCGCGATGAAATCAACACCATCTGCATTCGGACCACCGCCACCTAACCAAACATGACGTTCTGGTAATTCGATTGATAATTCTGTTCCTGGAGCTGTGTAGTGCAATGTTTTGTATTTCTTCTCTGTCAGGAATTTTGCTTTTGAACGCAGATTATGATCATGATCCGCCCATGCAGCGACCGGATCCGCTTGATCGGCACGTGTAGCCTTTAAAATAGCTGACCAGAGCTCTTCAACAGCATTCTCTGAATCAGGGAACACTTTCTTCGCCCAGCTTTCAGAAGGTGCTGCTACGACACACCAGCTGACATTGTCACTCATGACGAACTTCCGCCAATTAGCAAGAGCGACACCGGCTGCTTTATTCGCACGTGCGATTCGGCTCGAGTCCACGCCATTCAATAAATCTGGATCTTCACTGACGACCGATAAGAACGCTGTCTTTTCTTCTGCCAGTTGGTCGTAACGTGCTTTTAACCAATCCGGGAACGTATCAAACGACTCTTCCGGTGCATCGAAATAACGGATTTTCGTCATCTCATCATCTGACCACTGTACATATACTTGCGTAGCTCCTACTTCGTAGGCGACACGCGTGATTTCACGAACGAGCGGCAAATTTTCGATTCCTGCACGCACCTCGAGTTGTTGTCCTGGTTGTAGATTAATTCCCGTACGCACGGCTAAAGACGCGTATTGTTGTAATTCTGCTTGTGTCGGCATTATGTAATCCCCTTTCTTGTATCTTTATTTTCACGAAATAGTTGCAATTTTGCAAGAAATAAGGCGAAACTAGAAAGAGAAGAGAAGGAGGCATCACCATGGAATTCACACCCGGCGATTTTAAATCGGCTTATACGTATTTTCACCGACAGGCACTCGACCTCGTTGGTGATGAAAAAGCACAGCAAGAATTGTTAGTTCGAGCAGAAATCGGACTTGCGCACTTGACGCAAGATATCGCGTCTACAGAAAGCTCGGACATCGAACGCGAGGCAGAACTCGTCCTTTATTTTCAATTAAAACAACTGCTTGAAATGCTTCGTGCTCTCTATCAGAAAAAATTCGAAATGCATGCGGAGCAGGAACAATTGTTATTGACGGCCGTTCTGTACTTCACGTCTCCTGTTGACGCCTTACCGGACGATAACGTCCTCGGGCTCTTCGATGATGCACAAATCGTCGAGACGATTTACGAAGAACTGGCTGCAGACGTCGATCGCTTTCAACATATGGAATGAATGAAAAAAGCAGCTGTCGCGACAGCTGCTTTTTGATTATGCATTTTGTTTCGAAGCAATATGAACAGGTGTCGTGGATTGACGTGATTCATCTACTTCTAATTTTTCTTTATTCAGCCACGTATAGATCATTCCCATGAAGACTGCTCCACCAATGATGTTCCCAGCTAAAGCTGGCAACAGGTTATGCATCGCTCCGGCAAATGTGATCGTATCCGGATGTGGTACGACTAACGCAATGGAGAACAATGCCATATTGGCGATGACGTGATCAAATCCAGAAGCAAAGAATACTGCGACGAGTACCATCATCATCATGATCTGCGCCAACTCATTCTTCATGTTCTTTGGAATGAAAATCGCTAAACAGACCATCCAGTTACAGAAGATAGCTCGTGTGAAGATTTCCCACGTCGTATGGTGGATCTTCGTTTCTGAGACAGAAAATAACCAGTTGTTCATACCAAGCTCTTGTATGATTCCTGTTTGGGAAAAGAGTAGCGCAAACGCTAATCCTCCAAGTCCATTTCCGATTAGACAGATCAACCAGACCTTCATCGTATCCATCTTCGTCGTATAGCCACGCATCGTCGCCGTCGTGAAATACATCGTATTTCCTGTGAACAGCTCTGCCCCACCGTAAACGATCAGGACAAGCGCCACTCCGAAAGTCAGTCCACCGACAAGTGTCGCAACAGGTGACTCCGCCATATATAGACCGTTAATTGCTTTTAAGGTAAAAATAATTGCAAATCCAATGAAAATCCCTGCTAGCATGGCACGAACTAAGTACTCGAGAGGACGCATTTGTAGCATGCGCGTCGACTTGATTGCTTTATTCCGTAATCCTTCTAATGCTTCTACCTCGTTCATCGTAGAAACCTCTCTTTCTTTTGTTCAACACTTCACAATGTTTGTTCATTTATTATCATACTTCCATCTTAAAAGATGTTCAAGTATTGAATAGACCTGTTTTATCGTTTTTATAAAAGAACGAGATGTAAACGATATCATTGTGTCAAGATTGTGAAAAATGCCTTTTCTTGCTTTATACAACTAATTAGTTTGGATCTGTAGTCGTGATGCGAAGCGTTCAAAGAAAGTGTTTCGTCTTGATGCATCGAGCACATAACCATCAATGACAACACGATTAAAGCGTCTAGAAGATGAAGTAGCTCGTTCGATATCGGTCGGAGTGTAGGCGTCGAATGTTTTCCGGTCAATCGTAAAATCTGCACCTGAATACGGATCCGTGTAGTGAATTTCAAGGTCGGTTAAATCAGGAATCGTTGAAAATAAAACAAGCGTATGATGCATCAGAACTTTAGATAACCGAGCCTTCAAAAAATCCTGATTCACTTGTAGTGTTCCGGTGTCGGTACCAATCCAAGCTTGTCGCTCTTTTCCTGTCACTTCATAGGCAAGACGTAACGATTCTCCTTCGACATCTACCTGTTTTAATTCTGATGAGAACGGAAGTTGTTCGGCTAATTGACGAACCGCTACCGTATTCATCATCGAGGCACCCACTTGTCTCGCTACAAGATCACCATCATGCCAAATGGATGATTGATTTTTTTCATTGGGTTGTTCAAAAAGACGAATTCCGACCAGTACTCCTAAACAGATACAACCAAGAATCCATAGCATTTTCTTCATTTTCATCACCTTCCTAAAAAAACGTACCCTTTTTCATCTTTTTTCATAAGAAGGGTTGAAATTTTATGCATATGAGCGTACTCTTGCAGGCAGATACTCACAGAAGGAGGAGCATGAGGTCACTCATCATATTGCCATGACTACAACACACCCACAGAAAAAGAGAGTTGAAAAAATCAGTTTCTTAATCATTGGTACGTTGCTGTATTCCCTTTACATCAGCCTACTACTATCTCCAAATGATATCGGATCAGGCGGTATCATGGGGATCACGCTCATTATTCAAGAGCTCTTCCACACGCCAATTGGATTAACGCAATTGCTCTTAAACATTCCCCTCTTCCTTTTAGGTTTCCGTTTCCTACGCAAACGATTCATGTTCTTATCTGGAATTATCGTCATTGCTTCTTCCTTTTTAATTGACTGGATTCCGACTCAAATCGTTCCGGAATCTTTAAACGATCCACTCGTCGCTTCCATCTTTGCTGGTCTAGTCTCTGGTCTTGCAATGGCATTGATCTTCTTCGGTGGTGCTTCAACTGGAGGGCTTGATATTCTCGGAAAGTTTTTCTTTGCTCGTTTTCATAACTGGCCACTTCCTCGTATATTTCTGATGCAAGATCTTGTCATCTACATCCTTGTATGGTGGGTATTTGATCTTAAACACGTTATGTATGCTCTCATCATGAGCTTTGTTCGTGCCAAAGCCCTTCAGACGGTTTACAGTTTCTATTCTGCTTCTAAGCAATGTATCATCATTTGTGAGAAAGCAGATGAAATCAATGAAGTCATTACAAAAGAACTCGGTCGTGGTGTCACGATTCTCGATGCACGTGGAGGATATTCCAACCGAACGAAAAAAATGGTATATGTCGTCGTTCAAAATAATGAAATCGTCCGTTTGCAAGAAATCGTCTCTTCTGTCGAACCGAATGCATTCGTTACATTCTCGGAAATCCACACTGTCTTCGGCAATTACAAGGAACATTCGTATTCGTTTTAACACCAAGCGCAGCTTAGCTGTGCTTTTTTCATCTTCTTAAAACAGCTTCTCGTATTGCATCATCTTTCCTGCTTTTTTATGAGTATTATTCACTTTTTCAGTCATTATCCCTATTCAAAAAATAGACAGGCTTCACTTTTTTTACGATAGTAGTTAAGCTTATGACATGTCTTTTATTTAAAGGAATGATTGCATGCACTCTCTTTGGCGTCAGCGTATTCTGCTGATTTTCTTGGTCAGCTTATTCGCCTCTATCCCGATCATCTATGCGTTATCCGGTTATCGGACGATTGCAACGATGACCGAGCAAATGAAGGATCATGATATACCGTTAATCAATCAGGTAGATCAGTTGGTCGAACACAATCGAGATCGTGCTAATGCGGTTCGTGGTCTCTTATTGTATGAAGATAATCGTTATATCGAACAATATTACTTTTCAACGTCTAAAATCCATGATTTGCGCAATAGTCTGAACCAATCGTCGACTACTCCAGGGACGATTAAAGATCTTCTTCGCCGCAACAATGTCTGGGAGTCCGAGATTGAACGCGTGTTTGTTGTCTATGAACGTCAAAGTCCAACAGCCGCAAAACGTCTTGCTAGACAGTCGACTCAGACGACTCAAACGATTCTCGAAGACTTATCCCGTGTGAAAGATGATTTGTATAAAACGCTTCAAGCCAAATTACAACAATCAGATACTTTAATCGCTACATATAAATGGATGTGTCTCGCTCTCTCCATCCTGTCCTTTTTATTGATTAGTGCCACGGTCTTTTTCTTCCACCACTTCGCTCCAAAAGGATCAGAACAATCGTCTTTAGAATAAACGAAAAGCGCAGCTAAAGCTGCGCTTTTCGTTTATTCTAAAGACTCATTCAGGCATGGCTTTTCCCTCTTGTACATGTTCCATCGCCATATGTACAAGCGATGACACATGATGGTCATCCAAGGAATAATAGACGACTTTACCGTCTTTTCGAAACTTGACGAGTCCTTGTTTCAACAAAGATCGAAGATGATGCGACGCTGTCGCGATCGAACAGTCGACAGAGGCCGAGACATCACAAACGCATAGTTCTTCTTCGATCGTCAGCGCATAAACGATTCGCAGTCGTGTCGCATCCGAAAGAATCTTAAATAGCTTTCCGATTTCAAGCGTCGGAATCGTATCAACGATATGTCCGATTTCAGACGCACGTTGTTCATCAATCGCAATCGTTTCACAACGGGGAATGTCCATGTCCGTCACCTCGTTTCTACTTATATTGCACCATGAGAAACGGGACATTGCAAGTTCAGCGCATTCGTCTGCGAATGAGCCAAAACACGAACCATCCTCCTACGTAATCTCCAATATCCCAGACAATTCGATTTTGATCGACAGCGCGTACGCCGATGTCAATGACTTTCGTGCTTTCTAATCGATTCGTATAACGTTGACGAAGTCGCGTCGGAATCGGTAGATGAAGAAGTGCCCGGTAATAAATATCTAAATGAGTATGTCCCCAAATTTCCGTCGCAATCGAGCTCGTTTTAATATACAACGGACGTTTGTAGCGTCTTTCATACTTTTCTTTCAATAAAAGGGCCATCTCATAAGATATACGATTAGGATGTGGAAATAAGACTTTTCCTAGATGGTAGATCCCCTGATTATCGACTCGAATGATTTGTGGTTCTAACCGATATCGAATCCAATAGCCGCGAAAACGGATCGTCTGCCATTTCAATACAATCACCTCTGAACGGATTATACCCTGTTCTGAAGTGATTGATGCCATTCACGCACAGCATCTGTCATTTGCTGCGCAGCGAGTTGCCGATCTTCTTTAGCAAAAATTTCTGAGATGACGGCATACCCTTCTAGCGGGATAGGCAGAGAAGAGACATTCGTTGCTGTGATTCCACCAATACCGATTAGGGGTAATCGTACAGCTTCCCGAATCGCCTGAAGCATCGTATGCGACATGGAATCAGCGTCCGCTTTGGATGACGTCGTAAATAGAGACCCCACGCCTAAATAAGATGCTCCGTCTCGTTCTGCTTCAATCGCTTGTGCAACGGTTGCTACCGACACACCAATCACGGCATCTGGTAAAAGGCGACGTGCTGCGGTTAAAGGAATGTCTTCTTGTCCGATATGCAAACCAGCTCCGACGAGTAACGCGATATCAATCCGATCATTGATGATCAAAGGAACGTCGTAGCGATCCGTGAGTGCTTTCAACCGAACTGCCTGATCAAAGAATTCCTTTCCTTGCGCTGTTTTTTCCCGTAATTGCACGATCGTTGCACCACCTAAAATGGCTTCCTCAACGACCGTCTCGATCGCGACTTCAGGATGGTACCGACGATCCGTCACTGCATAGATGGAGTAATCAATTGACACGTTCTGTCACCTCCACAAGATCTTGTACCGTCATGAGGCTGATGGCATTGAACAACTCTCGTTTAAAATCACCAAGACCTTGCGCGGAGGCTGCTTGTTCTCCTGCTTTTCCCATGACGAATGTTCCGTGAACAGCCGCCTCAAACGCTGTATATCCTGCACCGAGGAAGCTCGCAATCAAGGAGGCCGTCATGCAGCCCGTACCCGTGATATCTCCTAGACGAGGTGTTCCTACATGTAATTCCATTTCGCGCGTTCCATCCGTGATATAGTCGTTCGGACCTGTCACGACGAGGACAGATTTGTGTTTGCGAGCGAATGCACGAATGCTTTCTCGATCTATCATTGTATCTCCCGCAGCATCGACTCCTTTAGTTCGCCCATCTTCCCCAAGTAACGTCTTGATTTCAGAAGCATTTCCTTTAATGACCGTACACCCGAGATCAATGAGTTCTTTAGAAAAGGCAGTACGTAATGTCGTTGCCCCTGCTCCAACTGGATCAAGAACGATCGGGACATTCAAACGTCCCGCTTCACGTGCTGCGAGTCGTTGAGCTGCTTGCATGTCTGCATCGATCGTACCAATGTTTAAGACAAGAGCTTGTGCGAGTCTAACCATCTCTTCTACTTCACGAATGTCTTCCGCCATGACGGGTGATGCTCCAACAGCGAGTGTGACGTTTGCGCAGTCGTTGATCGTAACCGTGTTCGTCAGATGGTGAATGAGTGGTTTGTGTTCAAGAATGGTCGTAAACATGTGTATCCCTCCAAAGTGAGTGAAAATGATGTGTCGGTCCAATACCTTGTCCGAGAGCAAATCCATGACGAATTGCCTCCGTGACATAGTTTTTCGCCTGTCGTACACTATCTTGTAAATCTTCTCCAAGCGCCATCCGTGCTGCAATCGCTGCAGATAAGGTACAACCAGTTCCATGAGTATGTTGATTGTCTAACCGTTCCGATGTGAAACGGTGTTCCACTTCCCCATCAAACAATAAATCCGTTGCAGCTCCTGAGAGATGTCCACCTTTTAGTAATACTGCCCCTGTCTGTGTAGCCAATTGATGCATCGCCAGTCGCATTTCCTCTAGATTGGTCACTGATCGTCCTGTTAACCGCTCCGCTTCCGGTAAATTCGGTGTAACGAGTGTCGCAAGCGGCAGAAGTTCTGAAATCAATGCTTGTTCAGCTTCCGTCCGCAACAGGGCATGACCACCTTTAGCGACCATGACGGGATCTAATATGATAGGAACTGTCTGTTTGCGGAGATGTCTAGCAATGACTCGAATCGTCTGCGCATTCGAGACCATCCCGATTTTGATCGCATCGACACGAATGTCTGAAAAAATCGACGTTAACTGGGCATCTACGATTTCTGGGGATAACTCTTCCACCGCTTGAACACCCAACGTATTTTGCGCCGTGACGGCTGTCAGGACGCTCATTCCATAAACCCCTAAAGCCGAAAAGGTTTTTAAATCTGCTTGAATCCCAGCTCCACCACCGGAGTCGGATCCTGCAATCGTCAGTACATGTTTCATGTTCTTTTCACCTTCCCATCGAGCAATGTAAGGGAGTCGTGACCGACAAAAAAAGCGTCGACCGCTGTAAAAAAGCAGTCGACGCTATACGAAAGCGTTATACACGCATTCCGGTATCCGTTCGGCTCAACTTTCCTACGCTGGTATTATCCAGTTCAGGTAATAGGGTCGAAAACAGATTGGTTTTCCTCTCAGCCGGATTCCTCCAGCTCCCCTAGTTGCTCAAGTATTCGTTTCGCCTTTACTGTAGCATAGAGAAGAAAAAAAAACGAGCCGAAGCCCGTTTTGATTACAGATATGCTAATGGATTGACTGCATTTAGAGGAGAAGAGGCACTGTATTGATAGCCTCCGACATGTAGTTCGAAATGTAAGTGTGGTCCTGTTGAATTCCCTGTACTACCAAGTGTCCCGACTTGCTGACCTTGAGAGACCGTTTGTCCTGCACGAACCGATAATGAACTCATATGTGCGTAGACAGTCGTGTACACTTGTCCATCGAGGAAGTGAGAAATCATGACATGATTGCCGTAAGGTCCACCACCTGATGCTGTAATGACCGTTCCAGCTGCTGCAGCGACGATTGGAGATCCGACCGAACCACTGAAATCAACACCGTTGTGGAACGTATAACCGTTCGCGCCGCTTGCTGGTCCGAATCCTTGTGACACTCCACCAGAAGATGGTCGAACGAATTTCCCTCCACTCGAAACAACCGGCGGGGCAACAGAATCAGTTGATTCCGAACTCTTACCTGCTTGTTTTGCTGCTTGAGCATTCGCTTTAGCGGCTTTTTCGGCTGCCGCTTTCTCCGCTGCTGCTTTTTCAGCCGCTGCTTTAGCAGCTGCCTTCGCTGCCGCAATTGCACGTTCTTGCGCTTCGAGAGTCGCTTGAAGTTCTTTTGCGTCTAACAGTTCTGTCGTGAACTTCGTCTTCCCTTTTCGTAATTTCTTCAGCGTGGCACTACGTTCTTTCATTTGAAGCTTTAACGCTTTCTTTTGTTCAAGCAATACTTTCTTTTCTTGCATTTGCTCCGCTTTTTTCTCAACGAGCGCTTGTTTTGCTTCTCCTAATTTTTGTTGCGTTGCGATGTAATCCGAAATCATTTTATCGTCTTGCTCAGCGATTTTTTTCCCCGCCATGACACGGCTGAATAAATCACCTAAATCCTTCGATCCAAAAATGACTTCTTCCCATTTAATCGAATTTCCATCGTTCTCTTGGAAAACACGCAAACGATCACCGAGTAGTTCTTCCTGTTTCTGTAACATTTCTTCGTAACGGACGATGTCTGCCTTTAACTCATCGATTCGAACGTTCAACTGTTCGATTTGTTTATTTTTTTCAGAGACTTGGAAAATCTTTTCGTTGATTGCTGCGTCAATTTGATTGATTTGACGTTGCTCTTTTGAGATTTTAGCTTCTTGTTTTTTGATCGCTTTTTCAAGTTTACGTTGTTCAGCGGCATTTTCAGCTTTTTTTTCTTTAATGGTCGCTGCTGCGATCGGTTGTGTTCCTGTTATAAGTAATGCTCCTAAAACAATGGTAGAAATTAGTTTTTTTAGCATATATCGTTTTCCTCACTTATGTTTTTTTCATATTTTATTATAGTATTCAAGTTTCTCTCATATCTGAAATAGATTATAGCACCGTAATCGTTTCAAAAAAATTTCATTTACATTTCAAATGAAAACGGTTTTTTGTAATATACGATTTGTTTTTTGAAAATGACAAAAAAAGAACCGTTGCATACGCAACGATTCTTTACGATTAAAGCATCGACAATGGATTGACTGAGTTAGCTGGACCAGTTGCACTATAGCTGTATCCACCAACGTGAATTTCGAAGTGGAGGTGTGGTCCTGTTGAATTTCCTGTACTACCTAACGCGCCAATTTGTTGACCTTGGCTGACACGTTGACCAGCACGGGCATTGAGTGAACTCATGTGAGCATATACTGTCGTATATGTCTTCCCGTTCAATTGGTGAGCGATCATGACATGATTTCCGTAAGGTCCGCCACCTGATGCTGTAATGACTGTACCTGTTGCAGCTGCCACGATCGGCGTACCGACTGGACCACCAAAGTCAATTCCGTTATGGAACGTATATCCGTTCTCTCCGCCTGCAGAACCATAACCTTGTGTAACAGTTCCAGCAGTTGGATGAATGAACAGACCACCTGATGATGGTGCTGGTTTTGGTGCAGCTGGTGCTGGAGCAGGCGCAGCTGGTGCTGGTGTAGATGGTTTTGGTGCTGATTGTTTCGTCGAACCAGAAGGTTTTTCCGATTGTGCCGCTTTCTCTTGTGCTGCTTGTTGAGCTGCTGCTTCTTTAGCAGCTTGCTCTTCTGCTGCTTTTTGTGCTGCTGCTTGCGCTGCTTCAGCCTCTGCTCGTGCTTTCGCTTCACGTGCCGCTTGAGCTTGACGCTCTTTTTCGAGTCGAGCTTCACGTTCACGTGCTGCTTTTTCAGCAGCAATCGCTTTTTCTTGCGCAATCAGAATTTGTTGGACTTCTTTTGCATCCATCAATTGTGTTTCGAACTTTTCTTTTTTCTTACGTAGTTCTTTTAAGCGTTTATTCCGCTCTTTTAATTGTGATTCAAGGTCCGCTTGTTGACGTTTTAATTCTTTTTTCTCAACTACCAACTGCGCTTTCTTTTCTTTTACTTCTTGCTGCGCATTCGCTAATTGCTTTTGCGTATTCTGGTAATCCGTGATCATTTTATCATCTTGTTTTGAAATGGATTTCCCTGCCATGACACGGCTTACGAGATCACCAACGTTTTTAGCACCAAAGATGACTTCTTCCCATTTAATTGAGTTTCCATCATTCTCTTGCATGACACGAAGACGATCACCGAGTAGTTTTTCTTGGCGTTTTAGTTTCGCTTTATATTTCTCGATTTCTTTTCCAAGTTCAACGATTTCACGTTCTGTTGCTTTGATTTGACGATCCTTTGTTTCGACAGCAAAGATTTTTTCGTTCAACGCTTCGTCTAGTCGATTGACTTCTTGTTGTGTTTTAGAGATTTTTTGACCTTCTTGATTAACAGAAGACTCTAAGTTTTTTTGCTTTTTAGCATTGTCTTGTTGCTGTTGTTCGTTTTTGGCTTTCTGTTCACTTAAATCGTCAGCTGCTGCAAAATGAGGTGCTGATGAAAGAACCAGTGCGGAAACGATGAGCGACGCGAACGTTTTTTTCATGTAGTATTCCCTCTTTTTCTGTAGTGTATGTTTTATGATTTATCGTAGAGTATTTAAGTTAAATTTAAATTCTGTAATAGTTTTTCTTTTTTATAAGAACGTTTTTGATTATAGCATTCATTCCTCTTCCATAATATTTCAGTGATATTTCATTTTAAATAAATCTTTCCTCTTCTATGTAATAGAAACATTTGGAAGGTAACTCATCGTTGCAACTTTGGAGTGTTTTTGGGAAACTGAAGCGAACAGAAGGAGGATATCATATGAAATTAGACCACACTGGAATTGCCGTTCGCGACATGCAGGAAGCCATTTCATTTTATACAAACGTACTTGGAGGAATTTTAACAAAAGAGTACTCGAATCCTGCGCCTGGTGTCGCTTCCAATATTGCGGTCATCGAGTTCGATGATGCGCACATCGAGTTGTTAACGCCAACAAGTCCGGATAGTCCGATCGCTCGTTTTTTGAAACAACGTGGGAAAGGTGTCCACCACATTGCTTATCGTGTAGAGAATTTAGATCAAGCGATTGAAGAAGCAAAACAACAAGGCTTAACATTTTTAGAAGATACGTATCGAACGACGCCATTCGGACGACGATTGATTTATATGAATCCTCGTCATTCACACGGCGTCATTACGGAACTCTGTGATTATCCAGAAAATCTATAAAAAATCAGCACTGCGTTATCGCAGTGCTGATTTTTGTTCTATACCATTAGCCAAGTTTTGCAACGATTTCCCGATTGAATGCAGGAATATCATCTGGTTGACGACTTGAGACGAAATTATCGTCAACGACGACTTCTTCATCTGCAAAGTCCACACCAGCATTTTCTAAATCAATTCGAATTGATTTATAACCTGTCATTTTTCTTCCTTTGACGATTTTTGCGTTAATCATCAATTGTGGTCCATGGCAGATCGAGAAAATCGGTTTTTTCGACATATCGAATTCTTCGACGAATGAGACGAAACGCTCATCTTCTCGAAGTAAATCTGGTGAAAATCCGCCTGGAATTAGGAGAGCATCGTAGTCTGCTGCTGAAGTCTCATCAATCGAGAGATCAACATTTACTTTTGCCTCTTCCTGTTTGCCGACGAGTTCTGTACCTTTCTTAGCACCAATGACCGTGATCTCGTGCCCTGCTTCTTTTAATGCATCAACCGGTCCTGTGAATTCTACATCTTCAAAATGATCGGCGAGTACGACTGCTACTTTTTTAGACATGTGATTCATCCCCCAAGTTGTTTGATTTAAATCGGATCTTCTCCACGATCTCGTGGAGAAACCGTATCATCTGGCATTTCGTCTTTTCCTTTTAGGATTTCCTTTTGTTGCTCCTCTGTCAGTTTCCGTTCTTTATCCGACAGACGATCCCGTTCATCTTCAAACTCTTCATTTGGACGATCGGTTTCTTTCGGTGCCATGGAAAACCCTCCTTATGATTCGTCGATTATGCTTATAGTGAATCGACGACTTTAACAGAAAGATCGACATCAATGTTGCCACGTGTCGCTTTCGAGTACGGGCAGAAATTGTGTGTCTTCTCTAGTAAATCTTCGGCTTCTTCTTGCGATACGCCGACGACCTCGACGACGAGTTTCGCTGCAATTTTTACACCGTTATCCGCTTCGTCCTGTAAGAGGCTGACTTCTGAATTCGTCCGCGTCTCGACTCGTTTTTTTGCTTGGCGCGCCATCAAATTATAGGCACCATCAAAACAAGCGGCATATCCTGCTGCGAATAACTGTTCCGGGTTTGATGTCGGAATGTCTTCTTTGCCTTTTGTTCCTGGCATGACTAAATCGAGATTGATGACGTTATCGTCTGAAGCGACTTTCCCGTCGCGACCACCGACTGCAGATGCACGTGAAGTAAGAATGACGTTTGACATAATAAAAAACCCCTTTTCCTGTTGAATTAAAAAATGCTTTTTTGCCACATAGACAGTAATACCCGTCAGTGAGGGAGATAAACACAAGAGGTGTCTATCACCTTAGCTGATTCATTTTTTTAGTAGACAAAAAAAGACGATGAACTCGAAGTCCATCGTCTTGCACATTCTATTTCTTATCCGATCTCTTCTGTTGCAGTTTCTTCTCGATCAGGCAATTGAAGATAAATTGATTTGACTTGATGATTATCGACTTCCATGACTTTGATCGTGTATTCCTGATAGCGGAATTCTTGACCACTCGACACTTCCGTATCCTGTGCCATGACCCAGCCACCAATCGTATCGATGTCTTCTTCTTCGATTCCTAGGTTAAAGCGTTCATTTAGGTCATCAATCAAGACACGGCCTGAGATCCGGTATAATCGCTCATGAATTTGTTCGATATCTGCTTTCTCATCCTTATCGAATTCATCTCGGATTTCTCCAACGATTTCTTCCAATATGTCTTCCATCGTAATCACACCGGCTGTACCACCATACTCATCAATGACGAGTGCCATTGGCGTCCGTTCCACCTGCATTTTCAACATAGCGTCTTGAAGCGGTGAATACTCGGATACAATCGGCAAGTTGTGGATGTAATAGCTTAATGCTTTTCCTTTGTTAGCCATATGATCCGTAAATAATTGTTTTGCATTGATGAAGCCAAGGATTTTATCCTTATCTCCTTCTTCCGCTACTGGGTAACGTGTGAACTGATACTCTTCAACGAGACGAATGATGTCCTCCATCGATGCATCGTTCGAGATCGTGATTAAGTCCGTCCGCGGTAACATGATATCTTTCGCGATCCGCTCATCGAACGAGAAGATGTTCTGCATGTAGGAAAGCTCAGTCTGGTTGATTTCTCCACTCTTATAACTCTGTGTCATGATGATTTTAATCTCTTCTTCAGAATGGACTTCTTCGTGTCCCGCTGGCTCGACGCCAAACAACCGAAGAATGATTCGTGCTGAACCGTTCAATGTCCAGATGAAAGGTTTCATGATTTTACCGAACCAATATAGTGGTGGCGCGAGTAACATCGTGATCGCTTCCGTTTTTTGAATCGCTAAAGATTTTGGAGCAAGTTCTCCAAGCACGACATGAAGAAACGTTACAATCGAGAATGCAAGAACGAACGAAATGATCGTCGAGACGGAGTTCGGAATGTCAATCTCTTCGAACAACATACCGAGAATCGCACCTACCGTTGATTCTCCTAACCACCCGAGACCAAGCGCTGTCACGGTAATTCCAAGTTGACAGGCCGATAAATAATAATCCAAATTCTCAAGTAGCCTCTTCGCCACTTTCGCAGTCTTGCTTCCTTCTGTAATCAACTGATCGATTCGAGACATTCGCATTTTGACGACCGAAAATTCGGCAGCTACAAAAAAAGCGGTTAAGACGATGAGTAGTGCAATGACGAGTAGCCGAATGATGATCGTCGTCGTGTCGAATGTCTCCATTGAGTGTGTACTGTCCAATCGTTTCCCCGAAGAAAGGGGATTCACCTCCATTAATATAAAGCCAGATGCCGAGGCATCTGGTGGTTTACAGCAAAAAGAAGCTTCAGACTTTCAAAGCTTCCCTACTTTTTCATATTCATACTATAACGGAACTTTCATAAAATGTGTACTTGAAGACATCATTTCAGACCGTCAGACGACATAGAGAATAAAGATTACGATCATGAGTAACATCGCGATTCCCTTTAACAAGGCACTTGATAAGATACCAAGGACTGTTCCGATCCCAACTGAAACCGAGGTTTGCCACGTCTTTTTACTAATGATTTTTTCCGTCAAGATGGCAAAGACAAACGGGAAAATTAATAATCCGATACCCGGCAAAATAAATGGTCCCGCAATCAATCCGACTGTCGTTGCAATCTTAGCCGCTTGTGAGCCTCCCCGTCGATCGACGGTGTAGGCGCTAACGAGATAATCGAGTGTAAATAAGAGAATGATGAAAATCGCTTGAATCACCCAAAAACTAATCGATAGTTCAGAGAACCCAAATCCGAATCCATAAATCAAAAAACCAACTACTAAAATCGGCGCACTTGGGATGATCGGATACACGAGACCTGCAAAAGCGACTAGAAAACAGACGACGATCAGACTCCATAACAAGATTGTCACTTTCTATTCCTCCCTTCTTTTGATTCTCTTGCCCTTTTTACGTCGAAGGGGAGACAAAAGTTTCATTCAACGCCCGATGGATTTGATTTTGTAAAAAATCACGATCCCAGTCGTTCATTGTTTCAAAACGTACTTCCGAACAGATGTATGGAATGAACCGTTGAATCGTTTCATAGTGAGCTGGTAAGGCTTGCCGCTTCATCGTTCCAAGCGACTCAAGCATCGTCGCGAGAACTGAAATATCTTCTGCTCCGTAATGTCGTAGTTGATAAAACGTCGTGTATAACAATTGTTGGTAAGTTTCCCTGACGACGATGTGTTGCTGGTCCTTTCCAACAACTAGCACACCATCTGGTATTACGGCATACTGTCGCATTAAGTCACCAATAATCCGAACCGCATGTCTCGCTGTATTCGGATCATTGATTCCTGGAGAAATCGCACGTAAAGCAACTTCACTTAATTTTTCAAGAACAAATGCAAAATCCTGTTCTGAAGATTTCGTCGGTCCAATCAAGATACTTTCATTGATATCCCGGCAAGTTGCCCGTCCGATGGCTTCTCCCTCTGTTACGAATGAGCCGACCGTTCGATCAATATACACGCGGTCTTTCTGATCAAAAACATCATAATCGACTGCTTGAATATATCCGGTTCGAGTTGCCTGAATAAGATGTGGATAATTTGTCGTCATCTTTCTTTCAGTAATCTTTTGTTCTCCTGATCCTAGATGTTCGACTTGTCGTTTCAATAATTCGTTCCCTTCTTCGTGTAATCGATCGAGTAATGTCGTCACACGAATCGACTGACTGACGATATGAATGAATGCGACGAATGCCACGATCGATATCAACACGACGAGAACGGCTACTGTCGAAGCGACGACGCTCGTCTTCAACGCCGGACGAAGAAAAAAGAGCATCGTCATCGAGTAACTGACCGCTCCAATGAATATGCCGAAAATGTGTTGCACTTGCCGATTCTCGATGAAGTTAGGCAATGTCCGTGGTGAGAATTGTGATGAATAGGTCGTCAATACGACAAGAATGGTTGAGAATGTGAACGTCATCATGGCGAGCAGTCCGGTAAAGACAGAACTATGGATTGTCTGCGCTAAGCCAAGCGTCGTTTGCCAGTCTTTTGGAAACCAGTTTGATATATACACATCTAACCACGTCACGATTCCCGTCAAACCAATCCCAATGAGACCATATAACAATGGCCACCACCAATTGATTTCTCGAGACAGGACTTTCAGCTTCTTCAAAATAAAATTCCTCCTTTTTATAGCACTATATTGATTGAATTCCTGATTTAGAGCGCTTTAAAACCCATCTGACTGACTGACTTTGAGCAATATGTTTGGTCGAAGTGCACGGATGTGTTTTACTTCTTTTCATAACGTGAATAACTTAATTGTTATGAAAACGAATGGGAGATGAAATGATATGGCTCAACAAAACGAAGCAACATTGCATACAGATTTCACGAAGATTTACATTGATGGTCAGTGGCGCACAGGCGCAAGTGACAGCAACATGACGAACACGAATCCTTTCACGGGTGAAGAGCTCTTTACAATCTCTGCAGCGAATCAACAAGATTTAGATGACGCTTATGAAGCGGCTCAAGTCGCTCAAAAAGACTGGGCGAAAGTTCCTGCCTTAAAACGTCAAGGTCTCATCGAAAACTTCTTGAAAGTCTTGTACGAAGAGAAAGAAACGATCATCGAATGGTTGATCAAAGAGTCCGGAAGTACACGCATCAAAGCGGAAGGTGAATTCCTTGCTTCTGTCTTGATCGTCAAGGAAGCTGCGACATTCCCACTTCGGATGCACGGTGAAATTCGTCCATCGGTCGTACCAGGCAAAGAAAACCGGATTTACCGTAAAGCACTTGGTGTCATCGGTGTCATCAGTCCATGGAACTTCCCGTTCCACTTAGCTGTACGGTCGATCGCTACTGCCATTGCCATCGGGAACGCAGTCGTTGTTAAACCGGCTACGGACACACCTGTTTCAGGTGGATTGATTTTTGCTAGTCTATTTGAAAAAGCTGGATTGCCAAAAGGTGTCTTGAATGTCATCGTCGGTCGCGGTTCAGAAATCGGTGATGCTATCGTCGAACATCCTGTACCACGCTTGATTTCATTCACAGGATCCACTGAAGTTGGTCGTCATATCGGTGAACTTGCTGGTAAACACCTGAAGAAAACAGCGCTTGAACTTGGCGGAAACAACGTCTTCGTCGTACTTGATGATGCTGATCTCGATCGTGCGGTCGAATCTGCTGTCTACAGCAAGTTCTATCACCAAGGTCAAATTTGTATGTCGACGAACCGAATTCTCGTCGCTTCTTCGATTCATGATGAATTCGTCGAGAAATACGTCGCTCGTGTAAAAGAGCTACAATACGGTGATCCATCACATGATCGGACACAAGTCGGACCACTCATCAACCAATCACAAGTTGAACGGATTCTTGAAGATCTCGAGAAAACAAAAGCTGCGGGTGCAACCGTTCGTGTCGGTGGCGAAGCAAAAGATAACGTCATCGCACCTACTGTCGTCACTGGTGTTACGAATGATATGCCACTCGCTAAAAATGAAATCTTCGGACCGGTCGCTGTCATCATCCCGTTCGATACGGATGAAGAGGCACTTGAAATCGCGAACTCGCTTCCGTACGGATTGAGCGGCGCTGTCCATGGTTCTTCTATTGAACGCGCGACTGCCTTTGCGCTTGAAGTCGAGACAGGTATGATTCATATCAACGATCAATCGGTCAACGATGAGCCACATATGCCATTTGGTGGTGAAAAAGATTCAGGGCTCGGTCGCTTTAACGGCGAGTGGGTACTTGAAGAATTCTCGACTGTCCAATGGTTATCTGTCATGCACGATCGTCGTCAATACAAACCATTCTTTGAGTAATATAAGAGTAGGGTTTTCCCCTACTCTACATAATTTTGTGAAGGAGTGATTTCACATGCCGTTATTACGATTCGACGTCATTGAAGGACGTTCAGAAGAAGAGTTAAAAACGTTACTCGATACCGCACACGATGCGATGGTCGAAGCATTTGATGTGCCGGAGCGCGATCGTTATCAAATCGTGCATACGCATAAAGCACATGAGATGGTCATTCAAGATACAGGACTCGGATTTGAACGGAGTAAAGATATCGTTCTTATTAGTGTGACGAGTAAAACGCGGACGGAAGAGAAAAAACAACGTCTCTACCAATTACTCGCCGAACGCTTACAAGCAAACTGCGGACTCGCACCGACTGATTTGATGGTTTCGATCGTCGAAAATGATGCAGCCGACTGGAGCTTCGGTCTTGGCGAAGCACAGTTTTTAACGGGTAAACTATGATCGTCTGTAAGTAGAACAAAAGGGAAGTATGTTATCGGTAATTTCCGGTAACATACTTCCCTTTATTTGTTCTTACTTCATTAAACAAGAGAGAACCTTCACATGACTTACTCCTTCGTTTCTTCCGTCTTCTCCCGTGGATTTTCCCGTTGCAGCGGTGCTTTCCAACTAAATTGATCGGGTTCTGGAACGAAGTCAAGGCCTCCTGGATGGAACGGTTGGCACCGTAACAATCGACGCGTCGTCAAATAACTACCTTTTACCGCACCATGACGTTCAATCGCCTCCATCCCGTAATGGGAGCATGTTGGATAGAATCGACATGTAGCTGGTTTCATGGGAGAGATGACTTTTTGATAAAAACGAATTCCTCCCATTAAGACACGCTTCATACTGTCCCTTCTTTCGTCTTTTTTTCTAGTGTAACGCATCTGTCCATCATTTTCAGATGTTCTGCCTTATACTAAAAGCAGATTTAAAAGAAGGATGTGTTGAGATGAAGGCATTAACTTTCCACGAATTCGGAGGTTCTGATGTATTACGCTTCGAAGACGTACCAACGCCAACAATCACTGAACAGGAAGTTCTGATTGAAATGAAAGCGATCGGTCTGAATTTTGCAGACATCTATCGCCGAAAAGGAAACTATCATTTAGAAGGACAGCCTCCCTATATTTTAGGGTATGAAGGTGCAGGAGTCATCACCGCAATCGGTGCTGCTGTTTCAACGTTCCACGTAGGTCAACGAGTTGCTTTTGCGGACGTTCCGCTTGCGAACGCGGAGTACGTCGCAGCACCCGTCGATAAATTGATTCCGCTTCCTGATGGTATCTCATACGAAACAGCAGCTTCTGTCTTATTACAAGGGTTAACAGCGCATTATTTAACTCGAGATAGCTATCATGTCCAACCGGGAGATGTCGTCTTAGTGCATGCAGCCGCCGGTGGCGTTGGTCAGTTGTTGACACAGCTCATTCGTTTGCTTGGGGCAACTCCGATTGGATTGACGTCTTCTCCTGAGAAAGCACAGATCGCTAAAACTGCTGGCTGTGAATCTGTCTATTTATATTCCGAGAACTGGGTCGAGCACGTGCTCGCGCAAACTTCTGGTAAAGGAGTTGATGTGGTCTACGAATCCATTGGTTCTACCTTAATGGATAGTTTCCATGTGACAAAAGTCCATGGAACGGTTGTCTTCTATGGTATGGCAGGCGGCGATCCCGTATCTGTCGATCCTCGCTTTTTGATGGATACGTCCAAAACATTGACGGGTGGTGACCTTTGGAACGTATTAACATCTTCTGAAGAACGAATCCGTAGATCTGGTGAATTATTTGATTGGATTCTATCCAATCATCTCACCCTGTCTTCTCCTACAACATTCAGATTATCTGATGGCAAAGCAGCACATGACTTTTTAGAAAGTCGACGCAGTACAGGAAAACTACTTTTGCTTCCTTAACTCGTTTTTCCAAGACGGCTCCCTGCGAGTCGTCTTTTTTATGTGAAATTAGAATTATCGATTGATTTTTTTTAATGAAGAGAGTAAAGTAAATCTCATCAAAACCTAAAACCCAAATAAGTTTTGAGTTTTAGAAAGGGGATTTGTATTTATGTTTCGCTCAGAATGGAAGAAATTGAAGAGTCCGATGATGATTGTTGTCATTCTCGCCCTCATCCTCGTACCGTTTCTCTACAACTCCATCTTCTTATCTGCATTCTGGGACCCATACGGTCAAACAGAAGATATCAAGGTCGCTATCGTCAACGAAGACAAGGCGACGAAGTTTAAAGGAGAGAAAGTCGACATCGGGGATCAATTCGTCGACAAACTCAAAAAAAATGATGATTTTGATTGGCAGTTCTTATCTAAGGACAAAGCCGAAAAAGAATTACGTGACGGCAAAATCTATATGACGGTCGTCATCCCGAAGAACTTCTCTAAAAATGCAACGACACTACTCGATGATCATCCGAAGAAGATTGAGTTGGAGTATTACTTGAATCCAGCCAAAAACTACTCGGGCACACAAATTTCGAGTACGGCTGCAAAACAATTAAACGAAAAGATCCGAAAATCCGTGACGAAACAATACAGTAGTGCGATTTTCGGTGCGTTAAAGAAAATTGCAAACGGTATGGAAAAGGCATCGGACGGTTCTTCTAAACTAGAAGATGGCAACCATAAAACAGCGGATGGTGCCAAAACACTAGCAACGAACCTTGGAAAACTTGCGGATGGCAGTCTGACACTGTCCGAAAAACTGGGGGAAGCCAATCAAGGTTCGAAAAAACTCAGTGACGGCGTCACGACACTCGACGAAAAGACTGCCCTCTTCACCCAAAAAACGGGTGAGTTGTCTTCTGGGTTGAACACGCTAGACGAAAATGGTGGCAAATTACAAGCCGGTGCTGCACAACTAGAAGACGGAGCAACGAAACTCAGCGGTGGCTCGACACAAGTCCGTCAAGGGGCAGAACAACTGGCTGCAGGTACGGCTCAGCTTAATGAAAAAATTCCTCAATTGACGGATGGATTAAATCAATTGGATGAAAAAGCACAAGCTGCCAACGCCTTTTTAACGCAACTTAATCAAGATGCTGAAAAAGCGAAACAAGATTTACGAGCACGTCGTGAAGCCCTTGAAGCAAACGTTGCGCAACTAAAAGAAGTCATTTCTGCTTCTGAACAGTTATCGGATGAAGAAAAACAAACGTTACTCGGTTCTATCGGTTCATTAGAAGAAAACATCCAAAATCTCGCCGCCCAAGAAGGCGCGATTGATCAGAGTCTTGCTCAAGCAACGGACGCGACGAAGAAGATTGGTCAACTGGCTGCAGGTGGTCAACAAGTCGAATCAGCTGTATCACAACTGAACGCAGGTCAAGTGAAACTCGTCGACGGTGCGAAACAAGTCGAGTCTGGTGCACAACAATTAGCAAGTGGTCAACAAACATTCAATGAAAAACTCGGTCAATATACTGCGGGTGTGCATAAAGCTGCAACAGGTGGCGTACAACTGGCTGACGGGGCTAATCAGCTTTCAGATGGCACACATCAACTCCAAACAGGTGCTAGCGCGTTAAATAACGGGTTAGGACAATTGGCTTCTGGTTCAACTACGATTACGGACGGAATCGGCAAAACGACCGATGGGGCTTCGAAAATCGCGGATGCCAACACAAAACTTGAAGATGGTGCTAAAACATTGAAGGATGAGCTCAGCAAAGGGGCTAAGGATGCAACCGTCAAGCCGACGAAAGAGCGGGATAATATGCTCGCAGAACCCGTCGTCTTAAAAGAACATGACTATTCGACGGTCAACAACTACGGTTCTGGTTTATCAGCTTATATCCTTAGTATTGCCTTATTCGCAGGTGCCTTGATGTTCTCTTCTGTCTATCAGATTCGTCCAGAACATGGTGAAAGTCTGACATGGCGCTTCCTTGTCGGTAAATTATCACTCATCTTACCGATTGGAGCCTTACAAGGTGTCGCAGCGGCTACAGCCATCGTCTATGTCCTCGATGCTGATGTCGCGAGTGTTCCTGCGCTTTATGGATTTGCTGCCTTAACAGGTATGACGTTCATTACGATTCTGTTCACGCTCGCGATGCTACTCGGTCGTGTCGGACAGTTCCTTGCCTTCCTACTACTTCTGCTTCAAATCGGCGGTAGTGGTGGTACGTTCCCAGTCGAGATGACGCCAAGCTTCTTCCAAGCCATCCATACGTTCTTACCAATGACGTATTCAGTCGGCGGATTCCGTGAAGCTCTTGGACTTGGTGTGACAGACGCCCTCATCTCAAACAGTCAAGTCCTCGCGACCATCTTAGTCGTCGCGTTGATCATCAGCTTCGTTGGAGGGCTCGGAGCCAAGCGAATTTTACTCTCAACGAAAGTGAGACGAAAACAACATGACACAATCTGATAAAGAAACATTGATACTGGACTCAGCGATGGCTTGTTTTTCTGAACTTGGTTATAAAGGTACGACGATTGAGCGTGTCGCCCGACGCGCTCATGTCGGGAAACCGACCGTCTATCAATTGTTCGAAAGTAAACTCAACCTGTTCGAATCGCTCGTAACACGTGTGCTGCAAGAGATGAAAGAAGAAGCAGAACGCGCTTACGTCGAACATGCGACGGTAGAAGAAAATAAGCAATCAATGATCGACGCTATCGTCTATCATCAGCAACAACATTTGTTCATTCTTCAAATCATCGAAGAAACACGTAATCTTAAATTACAAGAAATGCAAGAACTACGGACACGGATCGAACGACATGTCGTCGAATATCTTAAAACGCTACTTGAGACTCGCCTTGGACAAGATGATCGTGACGTACCAGTCGATGTCACCGCCTTTCTGATTTTCCGGACGTACATTGCGCTAATTGCCGAATGGCCATTGATTGCTCGGCCGTTAGAGTTAGATACGATTCGTCGTGCCATGCTACGTATTTTATGAATCAAAAAACCGCCGGTCAGTGGATCGGCGGTTTTTCATATTCTTGATTCTTTTCTAAATTCCGTACCGTTTGACTAGAAGCAACTGTTTTTTCATCCTTCAAAGTGCCAAACAACCAGTCTCCCACTGGATTTGATACACCAAACCAATAGTGTTCATTTTTGAAATGATGTAACAGATGCGTCTTTTTCATCCATTTTCCAAAGCGTGTTCTCGGTTTCAGCGGAACGTGTGCCACGTAATGTTTCCATTCATACACAAGCAACATGACGATCAATCCACTCGCGGCTGCAGCTGTCGAAACGACAGATTGCGTCAGAAGATAGGTCAGAGTCGCAAAGAAACCAAGATTCGGCAAGGAATACCAGACCGGTAAAAACAACAGATGCAGTTCATTCGGATACGCATGATGATCGTAATGAAGTCGTTTCAACAACTTTCGTCCAAGCATATTTTTAGGCGGTGGTAAATGGAACAAAAAACGATGCGTCAAGTATTCACTGAAACTAAAGACGATCAGTCCAAGACAAAAGAACTGTAAAATCGACCAATGAAACGGCTGAGCAAGGACATAACCACTGACCGCAATCAGTAATACGAGCATGATCAAAATATCCGGAAACAGAAAAAAACGACGATAGATATTTGACATAGGTGCCCTCCCCTTTCTCTTTCGTTACAGCGTATAATCGTACGTTCATCGATTCGTCACGTTTTTTACTTCAAGTCGTGTAATCATTCTCGCTCCCTCCCTTATACTAAATAGAGAATGGAGTGATGATCACTTTGAGTTTATCGACCGGAATCATCTTCGTGTTACTCGCCTATACACTCATGTCGCTTTACGACATGTGGCAGGTATACCGGATAACGAGCAAGCTTTGGATGTTTGTATTGTTTCTTGCAACATTAATCAGTCTCATCGTTGCCTTTTTTGTGGCCCCTGTCCTTGCGCTATTCTTTTACTGGTCACGCCATCCATTGAAACGAAACATCGGTATCGTGTTACTGATTGTCGTATGTCTCATCTCAATCATGACAAAACTGTCGTCTTGATTAAATTCCTTCATGAACTACTCATGAAGGTTTTTTCATGTCCTACTACCGAAGAAGAGTCGGCGCATCAACTCACGTTCCGGCATCTCCGTCGTATTGAGGACGTCTAAAAATGGTCGATCATCATATGAAAGCTTCAGGATTTCTGAACGGACTTGATCCTTCTCCCAATCAATGATTGCTACTGGAGCAATAGCTGTTTCCTGACATCCAAGTGCACCTGGATTAATAAAGAGCGTTTGCTCTGTCTCGACTTGTTGCGCTGGATGATGATGACCAAAACCAATGATCTGCACCTCATTTCCAGCAAACAAGACGGATAAGTTGTCTTTTGTTCCATCCACTGCTTGCTTTAAGGGTTCTTCACCAATCTTCTTCGTCTGATCGGCATAAGCATAGTGCGTCAGGTGCATCGTTTGTTCCTGATGCATGATATTTAAGACACGCGGTAAACGTTCCAAATACTTTTGATTTTCTTGCGTCAACGTATCCGCAATCCATTGGTGGTGCTCTTTAGCATGGCGGTAACTATCGGGATAGTTCTCCCCATGGATTAAAGCAAGGACACATTCATCATGATTCCCAGAAATCGTTTGAATATCAGGTCGTTGCTTCAATAGATCAATGACTTCATTATGCTCTGGTCCAATGCCGACAAGATCACCGAGACAATAGACGGCATCGATATCTGGTTGTTGATCAAGATAGGACAGTACCGCACGTAATGCTGATGCATTGCCATGAATATCTGTAAAAAGCATCACTTTCATGTAAACGCCTCCATTGTTGTTAAATTAGGATTTCCCGATGATACCGTGAATTCCTGTCAGATTTCAGGAAAAAATAAATTGTCAGAAAATATTGATTATTAATCAAGAGCGTGTTAGGCTTAGAAAAATTCACAGAGAGGGGCACGATCGAATGATTCCGACGCAACAGCCATTTAACCAAGTTGGACGACTGATTATTCTATGCATGAGGGACTGAAAACTTTTCCGATGATGAAACGGAAATGATTTTTGGGCCCTTCTTTCGATGCATCGAATGAGGCGCCCGCACAGAATGAGTGGCGCCTATCCCAAAAACGGATAGGCTTTTTTCATGGCAAAAAATAGAGATAGATAGAGAGGATGACAACGTTGAAAGAATATGCGATGGATCGAATGGTAAAAGTATCAGCTGGAATGGCAAATGCCGTTCTTGTAACACTCGGTGTCGGACTCCTGATTGAGACGCTCGGAAATCTTCTACATATCCAAATGCTACTGACGATTGGTGGTGTCGCAAAAGTACTACTCGCCCCTGCACTTGGTGCCGGTATTGCCTTTCAGCTCGGAGGAAACACACTTGTCCTGTTCAGCGCGATGATCGCAGCAACGATCGGTGGTGCCGCTCTTCAATCAACTGCTTCTGGACTCGTTCTTGTACCCGGTCAGCCGATCAGTGCGTTACTCGCAGCTGCCGTCGCTGTATACGTCGGAAAACGCATGACTGGAAAAACGAAATTTGACATGATGGTCATCCCGATGAGTGCTGTCCTTGCTGGCGGCGTGACTGGAATCGGTGCTGCTGCCGTCACGACACCACTCCTTACAAAATTCAGTGCCATGATCACAGCATCCGTTGAATCATCTCCAATCGCAACTTCTCTTGTCATTGCACTCATCTTTAGTGTCTTATTGATGTCTCCTGCTTCGTCCGCTGCACTCGCTATTGCTTTGCAACTTGATCCTGTAGCAAGTGCCGCTGCACTGATTGGCTGTTCCGCTCAATTCGTCGGCTTCACGTTGATGGCATACCGTCAGACGGATCCAGGTGGTTTGATTGCTTCATTCTTTGTAACACCTAAAGTACAATTCCCGAATATCGTTAAAAATCCACGTCTTGTCGTTGCACCGTTTCTCGCAGCAATGATTTCGGCTCCTGTCGCGACGCTTCTTCTCTCTTTGAAAGTACCGTACGAACTCGCAGGACTTGGATTAAATTCGATGATTGCCCCACTCAATATCTTCGTCAACCAAGGTCCTCAGGCGTTCCTCGTCTTCTTCTTGACTGGTGTCGTTCTACCTGGTGTCTTGACGCTCGTCTTCTATCGATTGACGACTGTCGCAGGGTGGACGAAGCGCGGCGATCTTCATCTCGAAATTCAATAAAACAATTTACCTCCCTTCCAACTATTCCTGATTGATTTCGGGAATAGTTTTTTAACGCAAAAAAATCGCTCCTTCGAAAAGGAACGATTTCGGTATGATTCTGACTGGGCTCGAACCAGCGACCTCTACCCTGTCAAGGTAGCGCTCTCCCAGCTGAGCTACAGAATCATGCTGTGTTGTTACTGGGTATGTTTTTATTATAGCAGCATATCGAAAAGTGTAAAGCCTTTTTCATAAAAAAAATTTATCTTTTTTCAAAAAGATCTTTTTAAATAAAAACAGTTTTAAAGTTGCGGGTTCTATGAGTGTCCTCTACTATGTAAATAAGCACATATAAAAGAAAGGAGCGTTCATATGAACTTTTTAACCCGATTTAGTTTGAAGAACTCGGTTGCTGTCTTCATCATTGCAATCCTATTGATTTTAGGAGGCGTGTATTCCTTCTCACAATTAAAAGTCGATCAGTTCCCAGAAATCGAGTTTCCTCAGATTTCAATCGAAGCGGTTTACCCTGGTGCATCTCCTGACGATGTCGATAAACAAGTCGTCTCAAAGCTTGAAACTTCCCTTAAAGGAATTGAAGGGGCTACCAAGCTAACGAGTTCTTCTTATGAAAGTATCGGTATCTTAAACATCGAATTCCCGTTCGATACCGATATTGATAAGGTCGAACAACAAATCGATGCTGCAATCCAAGATGCGAATCTACCGGAGGAAGCAACGACGAAATTGAATCGTTTGTCATTTGGTTCATTCCCGATCTATAACATCTCTTTCTTTAGTAAGGATGGTAAAGACATCGAAAAAATCCTAAAGGAAGATATCGAACCTGAACTTAATAAGATTCCAGGAATCAACAGCGTTTCGGTTGGTGGCTATAAGGATGATCTCGTTCAAATCACCGTCGATAAGGAGAAAGCGACGGAAGCGGGTCTCTCGCTCTCGAGCATCAAGGAACAAATCAATGGAAAGTATGTCTCGTTCCCATCTGGTCAGCTATCAGAAAACGATTCGAAAATTCCGATTCGCGTTGAGGAAAAACTAGAAAATCTAGATAAACTAAAAAATCTACAATTGACACCTGCTGCAGGTGCGACTAGTTCATCAAGTAACGGTCAAACAGGTGGTTCATCTGCTGGCGGTCCACCACAAGGTGCAACGCAAGGTCCACCAAGTACAACAGGTGGAGCAGCTGCAGATCAGGCGTCTGAACCTGCAGAACCGATTCGCCTAGAGGATATCGCAAAAATCGAAGCCGTCTCACAACAAAGTGAAAAAACGCGTTACGATTTAAAAGATTCCTTATCGATGGCAATCACGAAAAAACAAGATGCCAATACAGTCGAAATCGCAGATGAAGTCACGAAGATTCTCAATAAATATGACGACCAAGTCGACTATACGATTGGGATTGATTCAGCGAAGGATATCGAGGAGTCCGTTGCGACACTCGTCAAAGAAGGATTACTTGGTGCCCTCTTCGCATCACTCGCTGTTCTGTTATTCTTGCGGAATATCCGCGCGACGATCATCGCCATCGTCTCGATTCCATTATCATTACTCATCGCCGCTATCTTCTTGAACTGGCAAGATATCTCCCTGAACATCATGACACTTGGTGGGATGGCTGTTGCAGTCGGTCGTGTTGTCGATGATAGTATCGTTGTCATCGAGAACATCTTCCGGCGCGTCCGAAAATCCGAATCCGGTATGACGGATGAGATCATCGAACAATCGACAAAAGAGATTCTAAAAGCAATCACGTCATCGACGCTGACGACCGTCGTCGTCTTCCTACCGATTGGATTTGTCGGTGGTATTACTGGTAAGTTCTTCTTACCGTTCGCTTTGACGATTATTTTCTCATTACTTGCTTCACTACTCGTTGCGATCACGATCGTACCGATTCTCGCGAAGTTTGCATTCAAGAAGGTACCAGCGGAAGAAAAAGAAGGCGCTCTCCAACGTTGGTATGGCAAGCTGATTGAAAAATCACTCTCGCACAAGGCGATCATCTTGGTCGTATCGTTCATCCTTCTCGGTGGTTCCCTTGCGATCGTACCGCGTCTCGGCTTTACGTTCATTCCGAACGAAGCATCGAAGACCTTGACGGCATCGCTTGAACTTCCGGCTGCCACATCACTTGAAAAAACAAGTGACGTCTCGTTTGAGATGGAAAAAATGTTTGATAAAGAAAAAGCCATTGCTGACGTGACGACTTCTGTCGGAGCGCGTGACTTCACGACAGGCTTACGTCTCGATAATAAAGCAAGTTACTTCTTGAATCTAAAAGACGGTGTAAACGTCGAGAAAACGATCAAGTCACTTGAAACACAGATGGAAGACATCGCTCAAGATGAAAACGTCGATGTCAAAATCAGTGTGGCTGAACTATCAACAGGTGGTCCTCCGTCGAATAACAACGTCGATGTCGACTTGTTCTCGAACGACCTCGAAGCCCTTCAAGAGGCGGCAAAACTTGTCGAAGATAACATGTCGAAAAATAATGATTTGAAATATATCACGAACAACTTCAGCGAAAAACAAAAGCAGTATCTCGTAGAAATCGATCCTGAGAAAGCAAGTGATCGCGGACTATCTGGTTTCCAGATTCTCGGTACCGTTAACGATCAAACGAAGCCAGTTACGGTCGGAACGCTCAATCTCGACAATAAGGATCAAGACGTACAATTATCTTATGAAGAAGGACTCGTCTCGAAAGAAGATCTCGAAGACGTCCAACTCTTCTCAGCAAACGGTCCTGTCGCATTGAAAGATGTCGCGAACGTCAATGAAGTCGAGACTTTCACATCGATTCAGAAACTCGACGGAAAAGTATATGCTCGCGTATCTGGACAAGTCAAAGGAGACGACGTTCAAAACGTATCGAATGCCGTAAAAGCTGACGTCGAAAAAATCGATTTACCAGACGGTGTCTCATTGACAAGTGGTGGCGGAAATGACGATACGGTTGAAATCTTCCAATCACTTGGAATTGCGATCGTCGTTGCAATCGGACTTGTTTACCTGACAATGTTGATTACGTTCGGAAAAGCTCGGATTCCATTCATCATCTTGTCTTCTCTGATCTTTGTTCCGATCGGTTCACTCGTCACGCTCTTCCTTGCGAATGAACCATTGTCTGTCAGTGTCATGATCGGCTTCCTGATGTTGATTGGAATCGTCACCACGAACGCAATCGTTCTCGTAGACCGCATCGGTCAAAACGTCGGACGTGGTATGCCGATTCGCGAATCATTGATTGAAGCTGGTAAAACGCGATTACGCCCAATCCTGATGACCGCATTTGCAACAATCATGGCATTGGTACCACTCGCATTAACCACTTCTTCAGGAACATTGATCTCAAAAGGTCTTGCCTTGACGGTCATCGGTGGATTAACGACCTCTACGTTGTTGACACTTATCATCGTTCCTGTCGTCTATGAATTGTTCTTCTTCAAAAAAGCAAAAAAAGAACGTACGACTAAGTAAATGCACATGAAAAGGAGCCTATCGCGATCCAAGCGATAGGCCCCTTTTCATTCTATAAGACCTTACGACTCTAACTGTTCATCCGTTCGTTCCAACGTACCATCATGTTGCGCCACTAATCCGTCGAGGACGGATGGCTCAAACTCTTCACCGATCGCGATAATCCCTGTTTGTCCAGGCGGAATGACACCGAGTGTTCGTTTGAATGTTTCTTGGATTTCTTGATTTTCCTTCATGTCTTTTGATCCACCAATCAGCATACCCGTCATCGAACCAAGTAAGATGCCGAATGGGCCTCCTAGAATACCAACCGCCATTCCAATTAACGACCCTTTGACGGCGCGATTCGATCCACTTAGGTCTACAGCATCTTCAAACGAAAAAGCACCATTCTCATTTCGCTTGATGACGGCAATCTGTTCGAAATCGACTTGACCTCGCGCATGATATTTCTTCAATTCACTGAACACTTGATAGGATGTCGCTTCTTCTTTGAACGTAAACGTCATGATGTGATGTTTCGCATCTTTTTTTGCCATTCGTTCCACCTCTTTCACCTGAGACGAATAACCGACTAATCCAACATCCTCTATTTACCATGTTTTTAAGGAGTCGAAACCTTTACTGGTTTCCATGGTGCGAGGTGGAAATACTCCTCCATTGTTAATCCACTGACTTTTAGACGAGCGGCAAGCGTTGCTCCGACATACCGATAGTGCCAGCTCTCATACGTATACCCCGTCCAAGATTCTTTACCAGAAGGATAGCGGAGATGGAAACCGTAGCGGTGAGCATTCGCAAACAACCATTTTGCCTCTTTTGTTTTGGAAAAGCTAAACGTGGCGTATTTTGTTGAATCAGCGCCTCCGATATCAAACGCAAGACCTGTTTGGTGTTCACTTTTCCCAGGTTCTGCACTATACGTACTCGCCTTCTCATATCCATCACGCGCAACATATTTATCAAACAACGTTTTTTGATAGGCATAGGAGCGATATGTACTAAACGCAACGAGCGTAATTCCCTCTTTTTTAGCCGCTACACGCATTTTCTCAAACGCTGCTCTTGCTTGTTGATTCTCACCAGGAGCGTACGTCGCGCGGAGCGCTAAGTTCTTATTCGCGATGAGGGTCTTACCGATCCGTTTCCCACCGATTTGTTCATCCGTCAGTAGATACTTCGTACTCGCATAACCAATCTTCGTACCATATTGTACTTTTGACCACGTACCGACTTTTGAAAGTTCCGTCACATAGATACCCGTCGGAATAACCGCAAGACTCGGTTGATCAATCGATGCTCCTTTACGCAAATGAAGAGATGTCTTTGCTTGCCGATAAGTAGAAGTCGATGCTTCGACTGTTGGTATATACACTGATGTACAGGCCGCTGTTAATGTCAACGTCGTGATGAGTGTCGTGATGTATTTCATGAATCGTATATCTCCTTTATGCATGTTCTAATCTGCATCCATATTTTAGATTAGAATACCATTCTTTTTTTCAAACAGGGTTCTTTCGGAATGCTTGTCATGAAAATGAAGTATTTCTGAAGTTTTCTAAATGTAGCTTAAGGACGAATTACAATGGGTAAATAACGATGTATGCGTTTTCGAAACATGATTCTGATGTAGAAAGGAGTAGCGTACGTGTCACTTTGGGAATGGATTTTCAGTATTGGTAGCATCTGCTGGATTGGTGAGATGATTCGTTTTCGGAATCGCTCCGAGTCTAAGTCAGGGGCAGCAGAACAAGTGAGTTTTTATTTGATTTTCCTTGTCCTAAGCGGAACGATCGTCTGCGCTTTCCTCTTTGCGAATGAAACCGTTTCTTCTATCATGCGCATCTTTTCATGCATTTTGTTATGGTGTGGTGTTTCCTTACGTCTATGGGGAATTCTCCACTTAAAGCAACAGTTCACTCGTCATGTCGTCGTGGCGTCTGGTGATCAGCTCGTCAGTAGCGGTCCCTATCGTTTTTTACGTCACCCGTTATATAGTGGATTGTTGTTGATTACGATGAGCTTCCCCCTGTTCACCGGTCAGTTCGGACTTTTCATTCTCTCTGGACTTTTGATGTTCATTTTCTTGCTCTACCGGATTCGAATCGAGGAAGCGATGTTAACGAAAGGTTTTGGACCTGCCTATACGGTATGGGCTGCGAAACGAAAACGATTGATTCCATTCATCTACTAAAGGAGAAGTGATTCATTTGAAGAAACGCGCAATTGTCATTGGAGCAGGTCTTGCTGGTATGTCTGCCGCCATTCGTTTGGCTGGAGATGGTTATGCAGTCACGATGCTTGAAAAGAATGCAAACGTCGGAGGGAAACTGAATCAACGGAGTGGAAAGGGATTTACTTTCGATACCGGTCCTTCCATCTTAACGATGCCTTGGGTACTCGAACAACTCTTCTCAAGCGTTCATCGTAACTTGGATGATTACTTAGAAATCGAGCGCATTGAACCGCAATGGCGTACATTCTTTGAGGATGGAACAAAAATCGATGTCAAAGGTGACTTACCTGGAATGCTTGAAGAAGTCGAACAAGTCTCGTCACGGGCTGATTTCGTTGAATTGTTCCGGTACTCCAAACAAATGTACGACTTGTGCCTCGACAGTTTTTATAAATACAGTCTCGAAGATTTAAAGGACTTAAAAAAATACCATACGATGTCTGATTTATTAAAGATGGACCCGATGAATACGGTCGCGACCGGAACAAAGAAACATCTCAATGATCCGTATCTCGAACAGCTATTCAACTATATGGTCATGTATGTTGGTTCCAATCCGTATCAGGCACCTGCTGTCTTCAATCAGATGATTTACGTTCAAATGGGACTCGGCATCTATTATGTCAAAGGTGGTATGTACCAAATCGCGCGTGCCATGAAACGGTTGCTTGATGAGCTCCGTGTCACGGTTCATCTCAACTCACCCGTTGAACAAATCGTCCTTGAAAATAAAAAAGCGGTTGGCGTCTTATCAAACGGAACGTTTCATGCAGCCGACATCGTCGTTTCAAACCTTGAGGTCATCCCGACTTACGAACGGATCGTACCGGAGAAAAAAGCCCGGAAACAGGCAAAAAAATTACAAGCGTCGTTTGCCCCTTCCGTTTCAGGTCTTGTCCTACTGCTCGGTGTAAATCGTGAGTATCGCGGGCTAGCGCATCATAATTTCTTTTTCTCGGAAAATCCAGAGCGTGAATTCGCCCAAATGTTCAAAGAAGGTACCCCTCCTGAGGATCCGACGATTTACGTCGGAGTCTCGTCAAAATCCGACGCCTCCCAAGCTCCTGAAGGGAAGGATAACTTATTCGTCTTGACACACGTTCCACCGCTAACACTTCAAAAAGGTGAGGTCGACTGGGATGCGTACCGTGAAGTCGTTCTCGATAAACTGGAGCGGATGGGACTTCATGGACTTCGAGAATCGATCGAGTTTGAATATCGCTTTACCCCAGAAGATTTGAAGGAATTATACGGTCCAAACGGTGGATCGATTTATGGTGTCGCAGCCGACCGGAAGAAAAATGGTGGATTCAAGATTCCATCGAAGAGTGACTTGTACGAAGGACTTTATTTCGTCGGTGGTTCGACACACCCAGGCGGCGGTGTACCGATGGTCACATTGTCCGGTCAACTGACGGCGGACTTGATCCGAAAACATGAAGGTGCTGTTCCTACACCTTAAGATTTCTCCAATTACAAAAGAGACGGAAACTGATTCACGCATCAGTTCCGTCTCTTTTTTACTTTGTATTCGTCAAAAGTGGTACGACGTGAATATCCGCCTTTTCTCCTGATTTCACATCCATTCGACATACGGCTGGCATCGGTAAGGACTTCCAAAATGCGTAATCGAATGTCGGATCAAATGTTTCTAAAAGTAGCACCATGATATTTCCATGTGTTCCAAGAACGACTGTTTCGTCAGGATGCTTCTCCATTAGTCCGTCGATGAATGGTCGAATGCGTTGCGACGCTTCTTTGTTCGTTTCGCCTCCATACGGATTTTCATTCGGATGTTGCCATACATATGTGACCGCTCCTTGAAAATCGTCAAGCTCTCCCGGTGCCAACAATCGCTCTCGTAGTTCCTCTACCTCAATGATTGGTTGTTGACGTGCCTCCGCGAGCGGTGCAATCGTCTCGATTGCCCGTTGATACGGGCTACTGTAGAATCTGTCGATTGGAATCCCTTTAAACGTTTCAAGTAAACGTATCGCATCTGCCTGTCCTGCATCGGAAAGTGACCGCTTCCGTTCATCTGGTGAATATGTCGAGTGTGCGTGCCGTACGAAATAGAGTGTCGTCATGTTTTGATTTTCCCCTTTATTGGTGTGTCCAGCGGTATCCGATTCCGCGAACTGTTTCGAGATGCTGTTCAATCGGAAAACCGCAAACACGTAGTTTTTCTCTTAAATGTCTGATATGCGAGTCGATCGTCCGCTCGTCTACAGACGCTTCCGCTCCCCATAACATCGTCGTTAGTTGATCGCGCGTCCAAACACGTCGTGGAGAATCTAAAAATACACCTAACAACTCAAATTCCGTTTTCGTTAACGAAATCTTTTGTTGGAGGTAACTACAACGATAGCTTTCCCGGTCATAGGATAGACCATCATACTGTTGCTGTAATAAAACTTCCATTCGCCCGATCAGTTCCCCTTCTTGAATCGGTTTTGATATGTAATCATTCGCTCCTACTTCTCGTGTCCGAATGATGTCTTCCCGTTGATTCCGAGCCGTAACCATCAAGATCGGGATGTTAGAGTGTTCTCGAATGAGACGACAACATGTCCAGCCATCCATATCCGGCATCATGACATCTAGTAAAATCAGGTCGAATACGTGCTGACGGCAGAGATCAAGAGCTTGTTGCGCAGAATCCACAAGCTGACACGTGTACCCATACGGCTGAATATACAGTTTGAGCAGTTCAAGCATTCTTGGTTCATCATCTACGATCAATACATGCGGCATTTTATTTCTCCTTCCACTGCAGTGTCACTTGTGTTCCATGTCCAAGTTGACTCTTGATGTTCAATTCTGCACCATGTGTCTGAGCAATTGCTTCAACGATGGAGAGTCCGATTCCAGTTCCTCCATGTTTTCGAGAACGAGATGCTTCCGTTCGGTAGAGCCGTTTCGTTACATGAGGTAAAGATTCTGCAGCGATCCCTTCTCCTGTATCTTCGATTTGAATGAAAGCCCCTACTGCGTTGACACCATAACGAACGATAATTTTTCCCGACGTCGTATGTCGCCGTGCATTTTCAATGATATTCACGATCATCTGACGGAGCTGCTGAGCGTCACCCATCACTTCTAATCGCTCACCTTCTATCTCGAACGAAACATTTTCTTGTTCGATGTCTGGACGCATCAATCGTATCACTTGATGAATCAAGTCTTCGACATCGACAGGTTTTCGCTCCATCATAAAAGCATTGGCGTCAATTCGTGCTAGCCAAAACAATTGCTCAATCCATTCATTCATTTGCTGACTTTCTTCTCGAATGATCGTAATGTAGCGTTGTTGTTCATCCGGCGTCAACGTTTGGCGTTCGAGAATATCCGCGTATCCCTTTATATATGTCAATGGTGTTCGTAGTTCATGAGATACGGTTGCTAAAAATTCGGATCGTTCCCGATTCAAAAAATCGAGATCTTGTTTTAATTGCTGAATCGAACGCGCCAATTGTCCCAGTTCATCTTTTCGATCAATCGGCAACTCTCCACCTTCCCCATCCAATAGACGCGCTGTCGCTTTTTCCATCTGAATCAACGGACGAGAAATGAGTCGGGTCGTCCAAATGCTTGCCGCACCTGCTAATAAAAGCGCTAGCAGACCCACTTGGAGAAACTGCTGTTTCAACGGATCAAGTACGTGATCTACGATTTCTTTAGAAGCGAACATGAAGACATGACCACGATGTTCCCCGTCAATGGTGATGGGACTGTCCGTCATTAAAAAGTCACGCATCGTCACGATTTTTCCTTGTTGACGGTAATCAAAATCCGTATGCTCTAACATGCTCTTCATCTCATTCGACAAAGGTCGTGACGCTTCGAGTTGTTTTCCATCTGCATCAGTGATCACCACAGTAAACGATGAATCTGCTTCCATCATGCTGACATGGCGCATCGTCGTTTGGTCATAGGAATCGACAAGGACATCACGGTGTGTATTTCCTCGGTTCAGTAAACCGTCTACTACTTCCTGCGTTCGTGTTTGAGACAACTGATAATACAATGTCCCAAACAACACACTGCCACAAATTAAAAATGCCGCAAGCACGATTCCTCCGACTGAGTATGAAATACGACGCATGACGATTCCTCCTTTTTCTCTCCACTTTTAGTATAGCTAAAAAAAACGCGATCGACGTAGGCAAACGAAACTGTCACCTCATCTGCACACGATTTGCATATACGCTGGGTATAGTAAAGAAGACTAGTGACTTCAGGAGGGTTTTATATGAAAAAATCATTGACATTAACCGCACTTGCTCTTAGTTCTACGCTTTGGCTCGGTGCATGTGGATCCGCCAATAACGATGGAAGTAATAGTGACTCACACGATATGTCTCATGGAGATATGATGCATTCGAGCGACGGAAAGCTACCATCCGGTTTAAAGGAAGCCAGTGATCCGACTTATCCGAAAGGAAGCAACGTCACGTTGACGACGGATCATATGGACGGTATGGACGGAGCTAAAGCAACGATTGCGGGAGCTTACGATACCGTCGTCTATGCGATCAGTTACAAACCGACTACTGGTGGAAAGATGGTGAAAAATCATAAATGGGTCATTCAGGAAGAACTCGATCCCGTTCCAACTAAACCACTGCAAGTTGGTGATGAAACGACTGTCAAAGCGGATCATATGAAAGGTATGGATGGAGCAAAAGCGACGATTGATGAAGTAAAGGAAACGACGGTCTACATGGTGAACTATGAACCGACGGACGGTGGAGAGATGGTGAAAAACCATAAATGGGTCACAGAGGATGAGATAAAGAAATAATAAAAAAAGCCCGCTTTTCCTATAAAGGAAAAGCGGGCTTTCGGTATGATTCTGACTGGGCTCGAACCAGCGACCTCTACCCTGTCAAGGTAGCGCTCTCCCAGCTGAGCTACAGAATCATGTTTGCAGTACGTTATGTACTTGCTAGGACATGTATTAATATATCAAGAAACTAAAAGGCTGACAAGTCTTTTTCCGAAAAAAAAATAAAAAAATTTAAAATGGGGGAATCAACCCCGCTTCCCCCATTTTGAATGACTTACAGGAAGGTTGATACTCGATCAATCGGTAAACGTAGTGCCGGACGTTTTTTCGCATCTTCAACCGCTTTTCCGACAGCAATTAGCATGACCGGTACATACCGTGACTCGGTGATGAACGTTTCCGCAAAACGTTGATGATCAAATCCACCCATTGCGAGTGTTGATAATCCACGCGCTTCTGCCGCAAGCATCAATTGCATCGCAGCAAGGCTCGCATTCGACATAGCCGCGTCGCGTCCATACGCCTCACTTTGATAAGCGCCTTCTACCTGTGCCTTGATCGAATCAAACAGATCCTCTGTCATGCCACCTGCTTCCACTGCTGGCCCGTACACCGGATTGTAGTTTCGATTAGCTTGAACATCACCTAAGATCGCAATGACTGCTGAAGCCGAAGTGATAGCCGGCTGATTGTATGCGATCGGTGCAAGCTGCTGCTTCGCTTCTTCCGAATGAAAGACCGTGAAATGCCAGTGTTGCAAATTCCAAGCACTCGGCGCGGCTGTCGTCCATTCTAATAGTTCTTCTACTTCCTGTTTTGAAAGCTTGAACGTTTCGTCGTAATGACGAACGGAACGTCTTTCTGTTAAGACACGCATTATATCAAGTGTTGCCTGTGTCATGTGTAAATCCCCCTTATCATTATCAGATTACTTAGATATCGTAGCATGTCTCTTTTTCATTGTCCTCTATCAGTACTTCAAATGAATTAACTGTTATAAAACAATAGTTGACATTCAATTTCTGTACTAATACAATAAAATCAAGAAAAAAGATCATTGCGTTTACTTTGAAGGAGGAAAAACACATGGAACAACCCCTTTACCAAGAAGCATCTGCTGCATTCTATCGTGAGCTTCCCGTCAAGACGTGTGCCCATTGCGGAAAAGAGATGGATGAACAATGTGAATCCTATCAAACGGAATGCGATGAGTGTGCTGTAACAGAACACTAATAACACATGAAACAATCACTTACTTAGTGGTTGTTTTTTTATTTCTTTTAAACTCTTTCTAAATAAATCGATATTTTTTAGAAAAATCGATTTTCCGTCATCTTTTTGTCATCTGTTTGTTACAAAAGAAACAGTCAGAATGTTACATTATCTGTATATGATATTTTTTGACAAAAGGAGCGACAGACAACGATGGATCCATTTACCTCAAGCCACGCTAGCGAACTCGGTCCACGACCGCGTACAAAAAAAAGAAAGTTTTTCCCTCGATTTTTCTTACTTCTCACACTTGTTTTTCTCGGAGTTGGGGGATATGTCGCTTATCGATACGTTTTTACTCCTGAACAGCAATCCATTACGACAGGTAAATCCATTACTGAAGTACCTGTCGTCAATATGGAAAAAGCACGCATGGAAAAATGGAATGGTGTGACGAAAAAAGTCGCTTATTTAACATTCGAGGATGGTCCATCCGCATTAACACCGGACTTACTTCGAACATTGGATCAACTTCAGACTCGTGCCACTTTCTTTTATCTCGGATCACAAGTAGATGCTTTTCCGCAAGAAGTCAAAGCTGCTGCTAAAGCTGGACACTATATCGGATTACACGGGGAAACACACGATTACGATACATTGTACGAAAAAGGAAAGTATGTCTCAGAGATGCAAAGTGTTCAGAAGAAAATCCATGAGTTGACGAAGCTAACACCACATTTGACACGACCACCTTATGGCTCTGATCCCGGCATCACGAAAAAAATGGCATCTGCCATTCATTCAGCAGACTTCCGTGTGTGGGACTGGTCAATCGATTCAATGGACTGGTATTACAAAGATAGTGCAAAAGAAGTAGCGAATACGGTCATTCGGCGAGCAGAGCGTCCGTTTGAAATCATACTCTTACATGAACAACCACAAGCCATCAAAGCACTTCCAGCCATTGTTGCCGGACTTCAGAAAAAAGGCTATCAATTCTCGATTTATGATGAAGATTTCCATATTCCGTACAACTTCGCGCAACACTCGAATTTATAAGGAGTTACTATCCAGATGAAAAAAACATTCGTAGCAGTACTGTTTCTGTCGAGCTTTGGACTCGCTGCCTGTTCCAACGATTCACCAGCCTCTCTTCATGAACAGCTAGAGCAACAAGTGAAAGGTGAAGAGAAGGCATTCACGCTAGCTGATCAACGTGCTCGTAAGGATGAAATTTCAGTTAATACGTACCAAGCCGTTCTTGATGCAGGTGCTGAAGAAATCAAACGCTCTCAAAATGAACGAGAGGAATTAGAAGCCTTAAATGACGAACGGCTTGCTTTATTGAAACAAGAAGAAACGTTACGTAAGGAAACGTACGCTGCACTCGATCTTGAAGAATTGAAGGATGCTGTCAACCAACTTGATGGTAAAGCAAAAACAGAAGGAACTGCCTTAGTGACAATCATCAAGGAACGCCAGCAGACATTTCAAACGTTCTCGAAAACGTATCGACAAGCGATGGACGCTGAAAAGAAAGTGCTTTCACGCTTGACGAAAAAACCGGATTTCGTTAAGATTGATGAGTCAACAGCGGATTTAAATCGTTTAACACGGAAAGCTACCGCGTCATTAAAGAAGTGGAATGCGCTGACCGTTCAGTATAATCAAACGAAAACCCAGCTGTATCGTTTGCTCGACACATCAACTCAATAAATCACACAGGTTGCAACCAAACCCTGTCCAAAAAACCTGGACAAGGCCCTGTTGCAACCTTTTTTGTGTGGTTTTTATTAAAAATGGAGGGAATTTATTCATGCATCGTTCAAAAGCAACCTTATTCGTTCTGATTGGCGCTATCAGTTATGGTGTCCTCTCAACGATCGTCAAACTCGCTTATGCCGCTGGATTTAACTCAGCAGCCGTTTCAGGTAGTCAATTTTTCTTCGGCTGGCTCATGATTTTCGGACTTGCCTTATTTACGAAAAATCTTCGTCTCGATCTCAAGACAGCTGGTCTGCTCATGCTGATCGGTATCTCAAGTGGTACAACCGGTTATCTGTACTATCAAAGTCTTCAGACTGTATCCGCATCCGTTGCGATCATTCTCTTATTCCAATTTACTTGGATCGGTGTCGTCATCGATGCGCTCGCATTCAGACGTTTACCTACTCGCGCGCATTTCCTGTCCGCGATTCTACTGATTGGCGGAGCCATTCTTGCGAGTGCCACTTACTCGAGTCCACTCGATTTACGTGGAACATTATTCGGTCTTGGAGCAGCTGTCAGCTTCTCAATTTTCTTACTCGCTAGTGGACGCATCGCCAATCATTTACCCGTCATCAAGAAAAGTTTTTATATGATGACAGGTGGTCTTGCTTTCGTCATGACCATGTATCCACCGACGACATTCTTGTCCTCTGCGAACTTCGAAAATGGACTTCTGTTATACGCGATTCCGCTCGGTCTGTTCGCGTTGATTTTACCACCACTCTTATTTGCTGCTGGCGCACCTCATCTTTCCCCAGCAAGCGTTTCTTTACTTGGAGCGGCTGAACTACCGACAGCAGTCATCTGTTCTGTCTTAATTTTAGGAGAACATCTGATGAGTTCCCAATGGATCGGGATCGTCATCATCTTGATCGGAATCTTTTATCCAATCTATCGCTCAAGCAAAACAGCAGCTGTTGCGAACGTACAGCAAAACGACCTTTCCTGAGCTCAGGAAAGGTCGTTTTCTTTACTTCTGTCGTTTCATCGCATCCGCAACGAACTCGACGTCCGTGCCGATGATGATTTGCACGCTAGTCGCCCCCATCTTCATGACACCTTTTGCTCCAGCCGCTTTAATCGCTGCTTCGTCAATGATGCTTGGATCTTTGACTTGAAGACGTAAACGTGTCGCACAGTTGTCAATCGACGTGACATTTTCTGTTCCTTTTAGTCCCGCAAAGATGCGTGCTGCTTGTTGCTCATATTTATCGTCTGAATCTGTCAAAACGACTCCCGTGTCTGTGACGAGCGATTCATCTTCACGACCTGGTGTCTTCAAATCAAATTTCGTGATCATGAAGTAGAACAGGAAGTAGTAGACGACCGCGAACGCGAGACCAACCGGGATGAGAAGTAATGGTTTTGTGGCAATTCCGAAGTTCAAGGCATAATCAATGAAACCAGCCGAGAAGGAAAAGCCATGTAAAATACCGAGTAAGTTAACGATGGCCATCGATAGACCTGTTAAAACTGCATGAATGACATATAAAACAGGTGATAAGAACATGAACGAGAACTCAATTGGTTCCGTGATCCCTGTCAAGAAGGACGTCAATCCAAGACCAATCATCGCTCCAGCAACTGCTTTTCGATTTTCCTTACGCGCAGCCATGACGATTGCAAAAGCTGCAGCCGGTAAGGCGAACATCATGATTGGGAAGAAGCCCGCTTGATAAATCCCAGCTGTCGGATCTCCAGCGAAGAAGCGCGCGATGTCACCGTTCGCGACCGTACCATCTGCTTTTTCATATGAACCGAAGACGAACCAGAAAATATTATTTAAGACGTGGTGTAAGCCGACAGGAATCAAGAGACGGTTAAAGAATCCAAACAGAGCAGCGCCTCCTGCACCAAGACCAACCATCCATTCACCAGCACCGTTGATGCCTTGCTCGATGAACGGCCAGACATAACCAAAGATGAAAGCAAGTACGAGCATGACCGCTGATGTAATGATTGGAACGAAACGACGACCACCAAAGAATGCTAACCAATCCGGTAACTTAATGTTATAGAACCGATTGTATAGAAGTCCTGCGACGATACCCGCGATGATTCCACCAAATACCGCCATATTAACGGTCGAACCGAGTGTCGCCTGATTCGCGATCGAACCAAGTGTCGCTCCGTCGACCTTGGTCGAGGAATCATTGACGATCGCCGCGATCGCATCATACTTCGCCTGAATCTGTGCGCTGGAATAATCCTTGTTCATCGAGTCGACGCCATTCTTTAAGACGAGATACCCGATGGCCCCGGCAAGACCCGCTGCCCCACTCGCATCGATCGATAGACCAATCGCGACACCAATGGCAAAAATCAGTGGAAGGTTATCAAAAATAGCCCCTCCTGCTGCTACCATCAACGGAATATCAAGCATATCCGCCGAACCTAACCGGAGCACGATTCCCGCAGCCGGTAATACTGCGATTGGTAGCATCAAGGCTTTACCAATTCGTTGTAGAAACTGCAACATACCTTTCACCCTTTCCTGAATAAAACGATAATGACAGAACAATGTAAACGCTTTTACGTTTTTTATTATTCCACATAAATATCTAAATGACTAGACCTTTATACAAATTATTCATTATCTTTTTTTATTGATATAAAAATTCATTATAGCAGACGCTAAAAACCGGACTAGAGTCATTCTCCAGTCCGGTTTTTCTATTTAATTTCAACGGTCTTAGCGGCGATTCGTATCTTCGAAATTTTGTTGGACGTTTCCGACTGTTTTCTTCGCCTCGCCTTTTACTTGATCTTTTTTACCTTCACGTTCTGTTGATTTATCGCCTGTTGCTTTCCCGAGCGCTTCTTTCGCTTTCCCTGCTACTTTATCGACGAGACCATCTACTTTTTTATTGAGACCACTGTTGTTTGACATAACCATTACCCCCGTTTAAAAGTTTTTTTTGCGATAGTTGTCTGTTCCCTTGTCACTGATTTTCAAACGTTTCCTGAAGAAAAACCAACACTCATCCAAACAAAAACAACAGTGAACATCTCGTCCACTGTTGTTCGATGAATCTATTCATTTACTGGGCGACGGAAACACCTAACACTTGTTCAATCCGTTCGAACGCCCAATCCAATTCTTCTTTTGTAATGACGAGCGGTGGTGCAAATCGAATGACTGTCTCATGTGTTTCTTTACAGAGCAAGCCTTTTTCTTTCAACGCTTCGCAATATGGTCGCGCTGCTTCTGTCAACTCAACACCAATGAATAATCCACGACCACGTACTTCTTTGATCATCGGGTTGTTGATTTGTTTTAGTTTCTCCATGAAGTACGTACCGAGTTCGAGTGAACGTTCCGGTAACTTTTCGTCTTCTAATACTTCAAGTGAAGCAATCGAGACGGCACACGCAAGTGGATTACCACCAAATGTCGAGCCGTGTGAACCTGGATTAAAGACAGAAAGGACATCTTTATTCGCGGCAACACACGAGATTGGGAATACACCACCACCCAGTGCTTTACCAAGAATGTACATGTCTGGTGTTACCTCGTCCCAATCAGAAGCAAACCATTTACCGGAACGACCGAGTCCAGACTGAATCTCATCCGATACGAGCAACACATTCTGCGCACGACAAACTTCTTGTGCGTCCTTCAAGAAACCATCATAAGGAATTAAGATGCCCGCTTCGCCTTGAATCGGTTCCAAGATGAATGCCGCTGTATTTTCAGTGATCGCCTGTTTTAATGCCTCAAGATCGCCATATGGAATCGTCTTGATTCCAGGAAGAAGCGGTCCAAATCCCCGTTGGTATTCTGCTTCCGTCGACATCGAGACGGCTGTCATCGTCCGACCATGGAAGTTTCCTTCACAAACGATGATTTCAGCATCACCTGGAATTTGTTTGACTTCATATGCCCAGCGTCGTGCTGCTTTTACTGCTGTCTCGACAGCTTCCGCACCTGTATTCATTGGTAACACCATGTCTTTACCCGTCAATTGTGCTACTTTTTCATAGAAAAAGCCAAGTTGATCATTGTGGAAAGCACGTGACGTCAATGTAATCTTGTCTGCCTGACGTTTTAAGGCGTCGATGATCTTTGGATGACGATGTCCTTGGTTAACGGCTGAATAGGCACTTAGCATATCCATATAGCGACGTCCTTCAGGATCCGTAACGAAGACACCCTCAGCCTCTGAGATGACGATTGGGAGTGGATGGTAGTTATGTGCTCCGAACTGTTCTGTCTGTTGAATGATTTTCTCTGTTTGATTCATCGAAATTCCCCCTCATAACTCTTTAGAAAACGCTTTCAATGTTATTATAGCAGATTCTTTCACAGAATCTTCATCTAAAAAGTATCCGAGCGAAAGGATTCTAATGCGTAAGAATTGAATATATTGGGAAAAGACAAGAGAAGTGAACCGTCATCTCTTTTCAATATAAAGGAGCGTGCGCACGTAATGGACCGTTCGACCATTGATTCCTATGAAGTCGTCATTCAAGAATTCCCTTTACCCGCTTTCATATTGAATACTGACTTGACCATCCGCTCTTGGAATGAGCTAGCCGCACAGCAATGGGGCTGGACACAACAAGAAGTCGTGGGTCAGACTGTTCCACTTCTTGAACGGGAAGACATGGCATTCAGCCAGCAGATTTGGCATGCCTTCTTGGAGCGCCGTCAATCCGTCCAATTACCGAATGCCTCCTTATTGCATAAGACGGGCACTTCTGTAACGTCAACTCTCCTTTTGTCTCCTTTACTTGATGATACAGGAACTGTCATTGCCGCTTTTGCTTGCTGTATCCCTTCAGCTGAGCAACAAACGAATATGAAACCACTCTTCCAAGGATTGATGGATTTGCGTCATGCCTTCGATCAGATTGCTTCTGTCGCCGTCTTCGACGCACGAGGAACGATCACGTACGTGAATGATCAACTCATCGATGTGACAGGATATTGCTCTGAGATGCTTCTCAACCAGCCTTGGTCACTCATCCTAGATCCATCCAGTCCCGTCGTTTCGGGGATTCGTGCACAACTTCGTGAACGAAAAGCATGGTCTGGTCGCCTTAGCCTCACTTCGCAAACGGGCGAACGAAAACATCTCCAAGCGACGCTCATTCCGATCTATGATGCGAACGGCGTTCGCTTCCAACATTTGTTCATCGGGAACGACATCACGGAAACAACAGCACTTGAAGAAGAACTCGATTTTTTAGTACATCATCATGAGATGACGCATTTATTAAATAAACGAGGATTTTTACGCGAAGGCGAAGCATTATTCCGTTCTGCCGCGTCGCATGATCCGATTGCGCTCATCTTGTTCGATATCGATCGTTTCAAAGTCATCAACGATTCGTTTGGAACACATGTCGGCGATCAACTACTTCAAGCGATGGCAACACGCCTTTTGCAACATACGACAGGTGTACTCGCCTTTCATCCGACGAGTGATCTATTTGGTGTCTTGTTACCTGCACCGTCGAGCAATCTGCTTTTCCAATATGCTCGAAAACTACAACAAGCACTGCAGCGTCCTTATTATATCAACGGTCATTCATTGATCGTTTCTTGTACGTTCGGGATCACGGTCTATCCGTCCGAAGCCAAAACATTGGAAGATTTATATCGCCGGTCGGAAACAGCTCTATACGCAGGAAAATCGATTGGTACTGGAACGATCCAGTATTTAACGCACGAGATGGACACACAATTCACACGGAAAATCCAACTCGAGCGCTCCCTTTTCACAGCACTCGAAGATCAATCCCTTTATCTTGCTTATCAACCAATCATTGAACTTCAGACACAAGCCGTCAAAGGCTTCGAAGCGTTATTACGCTGGAATCACACGGCACTCGGGAGCATTCCACCAGATGAGTTCATCCCACTCGCTGAAGAAGCTTCACTGATCACACCTATCAACAACTGGGTCATCATCGAAGCATGTGAACAGCTCGCAAAATGGCAACAGACGATTGACCCTGAACTGACGATCGCAATCAATATCTCACCGCATCAGTTCCAAAGCGACTCCTTTATTCGAACGCTGCAACATATCGTAACGGAGCGACTCGTTTCACCATCTTCCGTTACGCTGGAGATGACAGAGAATATTGCAATCTTACAGACACAACGAACGGTCGAACGCATGCACCTCATCAAGTCGCTCGGCTTCCGTTTATCAATCGATGATTTCGGTACTGGTTATTCTTCTTTACAGTATCTCAGTGCTTTTCCAATCGACGAATTAAAAATCGATAAAGTATTCATTGATGGTCTGGCGACAAATGATCATGCTTTGCTCGATTCCATCATTCAACTCGGTCGCAATCTAGAGTTGAATCTTGTCGCTGAAGGTGTTGAGACAGAACACGCGTTAGATTATCTAAAAACGACATCATGTCAGCATATGCAAGGATTTATTTTCTCTGAACCTCTATCTGTACAGGATGTCGAAAAGAGATTCTTAACACCTTAATCAAAAAAGAAGTCACGGTGGATAACAATCACCGTGACTTCTTTTGCATAGAGTTTCTTACAATTGAATTTCTCCTACAACCATTCCGTAAACAGCTACTCCTGCTAAGACAACGAGAATCATACTGGCAATCCACTCATAACGTGACATGCCCGTCCGTTGCTGTTCTCGCTCTGCTAACGCATATGCGAGAATCCCTGGCGCATAGACTAATGCCGCGATGACGATGTACCAGATACCCGACGCATAGACGAGCCAAATTGAATACGCTGATGCGATGACAGAGAAAAGTAACATTTTCTGATTGCGCTCTTCTCGCGATGTCCGAATGCTATACAACGCTGACAATAAATATGGCAATAACGCACAAATCCCAGCGATACTCGACAGGACAAGATAGGTTTGTGCTGAGAAGAGTGCGATTCCAGCGACGACCTGTGTCGCGATTTGTGTAATCAACAGCGCACCGACTGGAGCACCTTTCCGGTTCGTTTTTGCGAATGCTTTCGGAAATGCGCCGTCTTTTGCAACGAGATACGAAATCTCCGATGCGAGAATCGTCCATCCGAGAAGTGCGCCGGATAGTGAGATAATCAAACCAATCATGATGATCGTCGCACCGACCGGTCCGATCGCTGCCTCTAATACATACGCCATCGTCGGTTCTTTTAATCCAGCTAGTTGTTCTTGACTGAGCACTCCGAGTGATAAAACGGAAATTAAGATATAGATGACAAGAACGCCAACAAGTCCTGTTACTGTCGCCTTCCCGACATCACTTCGGTTTTTGGCACGGCTTGATAAGACGACAGCACCTTCGATACCGACGAACGCCCATAGCGTGACGAGCATCGTTCCTTTTACTTGATCAAAAATCGAACCGAGTTCTGTTCCCTCTCCCCAGATATCCAAATTAAACGTTTTGATATTAAAAGCAATTCCTACTAGAAGAATGAAAATCAAGATTGGAACGAGCTTTGCGATCGTCGTAATCAAATTGACCAGCGTCGCTTCCTTGATTCCGCTCGAGACGAGCCAGAACAATCCCCAGATGACGACTATACTCATCAAAAGAAGGAATATTCGATTTTCTGCTGCGAAAATCGGGAAGAAATAACTAATCGCATTGAACACGAGCGTGATATTCGCAACTGTTCCGATCCACGCCGATACCCAGTATCCCCAAGCGCTGTTAAAACCGACGAAACGTCCGAACCCTTCACGCGCGTAGGCATAGATACCGCCTTCAAGCTCTGGTTTACTATTGGCGAGATGTTGGAATACTAGCGCGAGCATGATCATGCCAATCCCCGTTATACTCCACCCGATGAGGATAGGCCCTGCACTTGCACTTTGGGCCATTGCACCAGGAAGGTTAAAAGCTCCTCCACCGACCATGGAACCGATGACCATTGCAGCGAGCGCAAAGAATCCGATTTTTTGTTGATTCATGATGAGACACTTCCTTTTTCGTATATCTATTACATCTTACGTATATTCATTCGAAAGACACAAAAGTCATTATAACAAATCACCTTTTAAAGTAAAGAAAGGATTTGAGACAAATGAACTGGATTCATGTATTTCAGCTCGAAGACCTTCTAAAACTCCTGTTAGCCGCTACGCTTGGAATTTTCATCGGATTCGAGCGTGAAATCAAAAATAAACCGGTTGGTATACGCACTAGCCTCGTAATTACCCTGATCAGTTGCTTGTTAACCATCGTTTCCATCAAATCGGTCTTACTCTACCATGACATGGCGACGAATGTTCAGATGGATCCGATGCGTCTCGTCGCCCAAATCATTACCGGAATCGGTTTTATCGGCGCTGGTGTCATCTTACGTCGACCGCATGATATCGTCAGCGGATTAACGACTGCCGCTATTATTTGGAGTGCAAGCGGGATTGGAATCGCTGTCGGTGCAGGTTTCATCTGGGAGTCGATTTTTCTCGTTCTCTTTCTCTTCCTCTTACTGGAAGGTTTAACTCGGATGATGGGACGTATCAACAATAGTCGGTTCGAAGCAAATGTCCTCGTTGCGCATCTCTTACTTCCTTCCGGACTTGATCCGACGGACATCGTTCTTGCTCTTGAGCGTAAAGGTGTCCGTATTACGAATATGCGTTTACGTGGTAATCCCGTTCGATTGACGTTACGAATGTATTCCCCGCATAAGCTGACCTTATTCCTACTTTATGACTATTTGAAATCGCTTGGAATTGAGGATATAGACCTTGATCAGTGAGAATTATCTGAAAATTTATGTTGCATTTTTAATCACTTTCACTTAAATTAACAATATGTTCACATTTTTCTGAAATATTTAACACTAACTCTCGGGGGGTCATCGTTCCATGAATAAACCATCGAAAATCGCTTTTGCTGGACTTTCCAGCATCGCGCTTCTTGCTGTCGCTGCATGCGGGCAAGGAAATGACGAAAACACAAGCGGATCAGATTCGAAAAACAAAAAAAAGGAAGTCACACTCGTTTCGACGACGGATGTACCTCAGCTAGATCCGACGAAAACGACGGACTCGACTTCCATCATCGTCACGAACAACGTCTTTGAAGGGCTATATCGTCTTGATGGAGATAACAAACCAACACCTGGAATCGCGGAAAGCGTCGAAGTGTCGGAAGATAAAAAAACATACACATTCAAACTGCGTAAAGATGCGAAGTGGTCAGATGGATCAGCCGTCACAGCAGATGATTTCATCTATGCTTGGAAACGCGCACTTGATCCGAAGACAGCAGCAGAATACGCGTACATTTTACAAGATTTAAAGAACGCCAACAAAATCATGGCTGGCGACGCTGAACTTGATGAGCTCGGTGTCAAGAAAGTCGACGATCAAACACTTGAAGTCCAACTTGAAGCTCCAGCACCTTATTTCCTTGGTTTGACAAGTTTCCCAACTTACTTACCATTAAAACAATCATTCGTCGAAGATAAAGGCGATAAGTTCGCGACAAGTGTTGATACAATGGTCTTCAACGGACCTTTCATCCTCGATAAGTGGCAAGCAAATGCTGGCTGGACATACAAGAAAAATCCAGATTACTGGGATAAAGCGAATGTCAAGATGGATAAAATCGATGTCAAGGTCGTCAAAGAAATCTCAACTGGCGTCAACCTGTTCGAAGCGAAAGAAGTCGACTTCGCACCAATTACGTCTGAGTTCGTTTCGCAGTATGAAAAATCAGATGATTACAAGACACGTCCAGATGCTCGGATCAACTTCCTTCGCTTTAACCAAAAGAATAAAGCTTTGAAAAATAAGAACATCCGAAAAGCGCTCGCGCTTGGTTTTGAAAAGCAAGGGATTACAGATGTCATCCTAAACGATGGATCAAAACCAGCAAACTTCATCGTCGCGAAAGACTTCACGTTTACACCAGATGGGGAAGACTTCCGCGCGAAATATCCAGATCTTCAAAGCTACGATGCTGACGCCGCGAAAAAAGCTTGGGATGCTGGCTTGAAGGAACTTGGTGTGAAAACAGTTGAACTCAGCATGCTCTCACGAGATGAAGATGCCTTCAAGAAGGTTTCTGAGTACTTAAAAGGAGATCTTGAGAAGCACCTGCCTGGTTTGACGATCAAAATCAAACAACAACCATTCAAAAACTTCCTCGAACTCGAATCGAAGGGAGATTACGATATCTCTGCGGCTGGTTGGGGACCTGACTACCAGGATCCAATGACGTTCCTCGATATGTGGTTAACGGATGGAAGCTTCAACCGGATGGAATACTCGAACAAAAAGTTCGATGATCTCATTAAAGGAGCAAAACAACAAGCAGATGAAGCGAAACGTTGGTCGGACATGCAAGAAGCTGAAAAAATGCTGTTGACAGAAGACTATGCCATCGCACCAATCTACCAAAAAGGGGAAGCTTACTTACAACGTACAAACATTGATAAATTATACCGTCACCCATTCGGTGCCGATATGAGCTTTAAATGGATGGAAGTAAAATAACCCTTTAAAACATTGATGAACAAGTAGCGGACCTCGTTCCCTACTTGTTTTTTTATTTCCAGACGTGATTCTCAGAAAACAACAAAGACCCCTTCTGATGGAGCCATCGGGGGTCTTTACTGTGCAATTTGTTTATAAAAAGCAATCTCTTCATCCTGTCCTTCCTCAACTGCTCGGAAGAATTCAGCGAAGTAAGCATAAAGAACGGTGCGTTCCTCATACGTCGGTCGAGCTTGACGAATGACGGAGAATGCAAGATTTCGCAACTGACGTTTCGTTCGTCGATGTGTTGGTAACGCATGGAACTGACGCGTGAATGAACGATAGACATCGGCAATCAAAGCTTCATGCCCTTCAAAATAAGTCTTATCCATAATGATGATCTCCTTTCTAATCTTGTTGTCCTACTATTTTCTACGATCCTTCTAGATAAAAGTTTCATAGAAAGTGAGGTTTCTCACAAATGATATAGAACCTACTATAACAAGCTTTCCAAAATGATTCAATATCCAAACTATTAAGTTTCATTAAGGATTTCTAACCGTTTTGTAAAGTGACTTTTTTTGATTTTAACGTAACTTGATTGACAGAAAAACGGTCTGAGTCCCGGAATGAGACTCAGACTCGCGACGGACATCAGTCTGCTTGTACTGAAATATGCTGAAAGTGTTTTACGTCGAATAATCCACTGTCGGTCAGCTTTAACTCCGGAATGACCGGTAAGCAAAGGAATGACATCGTCAAATAGGGATTAAAGGAACGATCCGCCTCTAACACATCGAGGGCATCATTCAATGCTTCGAGTGTATCTCCAACTTCTTGGAAGGGACGATTCGTCATCAGTCCAGCGATTTCAAGCGGTAACTCAGCAAGTACCTCTTGCCCATTGACGGCAATGACTCCCCCACCCGCTTGGACGAGACGTTCCGCAGCCAGTTGCATTTCCTCATCCGACGCGCCAACGATGACGAGGTTGTGCGAATCATGGGCAACAGTCGCCGCAATCGCTCCGCGTTTCATCTTGAAACCTTTGACGATACCGACTGCCGAGAAGGATGTGCCGTGATGCCGTTCAATGACAGCGATCTTCAAAAGATCCTGCTCTGGCACAGGAACGAAATACCCGTCTTGAAGTGGAACATCGAGAATCAGGTGTTCCGTAACGATGCTTTTTGGAATGACTCCGATGACATGCGCCCGTGCTGATTCAAGTGGCAGCGCAAATACTTCCGGCGTAATCGGTTTTGTATTCAATGCACCTCGTAACGATTCTGGAACATGCGCGCGCCGTACTGTTCGGATCGTTTTTCCTGCTCGCGCGACGCAATTCCCTTGAATATAAACCTCGTCAATCACGACGTTATCGGCATCGGATAACAAGACGAAGTCCGCCCGGCGTCCTGGTACGATGGCTCCCCGATCGTCTAAACGATACGCGTTCGTCGCATGCAACGATGCCATCGCATACGCTGTTTCGCGTTTAATTCCATGACGAATCGCATAGCGGATATTATAGTCGATCGTTCCCTCTCGTAACGTGTCATCCAAATGCTTATCGTCCGTACAGAAGAGGAAACGGCTCGCGTTGCTCTCTGTCACAGCATCGAGTACTTCCTTCAAGTTTCGGGCAGCTGATCCTTCCCGCACTTCGACATACAAACCACGACGCGCTCGGGCGATCGCATCTTCCTTACTGACAGATTCATGATCCGTTCGAATTCCGGCGACACCATAAATGTTAATTTCGCGTGGTCCAAGTCCCGCAGCATGACCATCGACCAGTTTTCCTGCGTCTTCGATCTGTTTAATTTTTTGGAGCATATCGCGATCGGCTCGTTCGACCGCTGGATAATCCATGACTTCTCCTAAACCATGGACACCAGGATGATTGACGAACGGTGCAAGTGCCGCCGCATCAAGTGATGCTCCCGCGTGTTCAAACGAAGTCGCCGGTACGCAGCTCGGTAACATCATCCGGACATCAAGCGCGAGACCTTCAGCATCGTCTAGCATGAAGGATAATCCTTCTGCTCCTTTGACATTCGCGATCTCATGCGGATCGGCGATGATCGTCGTGACACCTAACGGTAGAATCGCTTTTTCATACTCACTCGGTGGCACCATCGATGATTCAATATGGACGTGGGCATCAACGAAACTTGGCGCGATGAAAAGTCCTTCTCCCGGACGATTCTCGATTCCCTCATACCCCTCTCCGACAGCAGCAATATAACCTGAATCAATCGCTACATCTGCTGTATATGTCTCACGTGTCATGACATCAATGACTGAAATATTCTGATAGACGACGGCTGCTTTCTCTTTTTTTGCAGCAATCGCGATCAATCGTTCACGCACTGTTTGTTCCATCCTGTCTCCTCCTGTTGTAAGCGTATTTTTACCATCTTACAATTAGTTTGGAAGCTGTTGCAATTTATTTTTTGTAACGTCAAGATGAAAGAGTATCGATTTAATGCCTGAGGGGGAAAAACGCATGAAATATCGTGTCGGTTCACTTGTTCCAAGCATCGATCCATCCGTTTATTTAGCGGACGGATCTAAAGTCATCGGAGAGGTCACGATCGGAAAAGACTCATCTGTCTGGTTCAATACGGTCATCCGGGGAGACGAAGGTCCGATTCACATCGGGGAACGCGTCAACATCCAAGATGGTTCGATGATTCATCAGTATGAAGGGTATCCGACCATCATTGAAGATGAAGTAACGATTGGTCATATGGCGATGATTCACGGCGGAATCATTCGAAAAGGAGCGTTAATCGGAATGTCGGCGACGATCCTCGATGAAGCCGAAATCGGAGAAGGGGCATTCGTTGCTGCGGGGAGTCTTGTTCCGCCAAAAATGAAGGTACCTGCCGGCGCGATGGTCATGGGTGTTCCTGCAAAAATCGTCCGGGATATCAGTGACCATGATCGATTCATCATGGAACGAACAGTCCGAAAATACGTGAAACGAGGGCAGCAGTATGCTGACAGTTGTGAAGCCATCACAGAGGATTTGACAAGTTTGTGAGAACGTTTACAAAGTTCACGGGTTCTTAACACCTCCCCTCTTCCGTCTTTACAATTCTTTCGTACACTAAAGGTGTAAGAGATGAATCAAGACACAGAGAGGGGATTTTATATGATTCCAGTATACGAAGAACGCATCATGTCTGATTTGTTTTCATCTACGAATAACCCAAGTTACGGTTTGCCGACGTTACCCGAATCGGAAACGGATTGGTTGACAGTCGAGATCCAAGCACGTATCGTTAAAGATGCCGAGCACCGCCTTGGAACATTAAACCGAGAGGAAGAACGTGTATGATTCAGCAACGCACTGTTCGCGCTTGGCTCGCTAGTCGCATCAAAAAATAATTTAATCACTTGATTACGTATTTTCCAAAACGATATAGCGCGTCAGCGCGCATACCAAAAGAGCCGAAGCGGATTCCCGCCTCGGCTCTATCTGTTTATTTTGAAATTAATCCTTCTTCGATCAAGAAATCACGCGCGACTTTTTCAGGACGCTGTTTCTCGACATCTGCTTTGTAATTCAATTCTTGCATCTTCTCATCCGTAATCTTATCTTTTAACGTGTTGAGGACTTTCTTCAGCTCCGGATGTTCTTCAAGTGTTTCTTGACGAACAAGCGGTACCGCATAGTATGGTGGGAAGAACTTTTTATCGTCTTCTAGCACTGTTAAATCGAATTTTTGTAACAAACCATCTGTTGAGAAGCTATCGATGACGTTCGTTCGACCATTCGTCAATGCTGTATAACGGAGTCCTCCATCGACTGGTTGTACATCTTGGAATTTCATGTCCGGATACTTTTTCTTCAGACCAAGATAACCATCTTCCCGGTTCGCAAATTCAATTGTTGATCCGAGAATCAAACGATCACTGACTTTTGACATGTCTGATACCGTCTTCAAGTCATATTTTTCGATATCTTCTTTCGTCATGGCGAGGGCATACGTATTGTTGAAACCGATTGGGTCCAGGACGTCGACCTGACTTTTCTCAGGAATCATCTTCCCGACTTTGGCATAAACTGTTTCTGGATCCGTCTCGACGTCTTGCTTGAGCACGTCGATCAACAAAGTACCTGTGTACTCGACATACGCGTCGATTTCCCCTTTTTCAAGCGCCCCGTAAGCGACTTTCGTCCCCCCGAGGTTCAATTGACGTTCGACTTCTAAATCCGTTTTATCTTCGATTAAATCCGCTAACATATTTCCGAGAATCAATTGTTCCGTAAAGTTCTTCGATCCGATGACGATCTTATCTTCCTTGAGGAAAGAGTAAGCGACCGTTCCACCGATTAATAAGAAGACGATACTTGCAATCGCGATCTTACGTCCAGCTGGCATCGCCTTACGACGCTTCCGTGCCTTATTCTTGATCCGACCATCTGCAAGTGGAATCCCATTTGGCGCCACGGAGTATTCAATCCGACTGACGACGAAGTCGATGACGAGTGCTAAAATACCGGCTGGAATTGCTCCGGCAAGAATCTGGTTATTATCAACTGTTTGAATACCTGAGAAGACGAGGTAACCAAGACCACCGGCACCGATGAATGCTGAGATCGTCATTAAACCAACAGCTGTAACGGCTGAAATTCGAATCCCTGCCATCATGATCGGCAAGGCAAGTGGAATCTGAACCTTACTGAGGATTTGCCGATCCGTTAAACCAATTCCTTTAGCTGCTTCGAGCGTGTCCCCTGGAATGCTCGACAGACCCGTGTACGTATTTTTAACGATTGGCAAGAGTGAATAAAGCACGACCATGATGATCGCTGGTGTCGATCCGATACCAATGAACGGAATCAAGAAACCAAGTAAGGCAAGACTCGGAACGGCTTGCACGACACTCGTCAGCGCAAGGACAGGTTTCGCGAACTTTTGGTAACGGGTGATCAGAATTCCGATCGGAATCCCGAGAACGACCGCGATGACGACGGCAAAGACCGTCAGCTGTAAGTGCTCTAGCAATAAATCACCGATCTGATCGGTATTATTTTTTACATAATCAAAGAATCCGTTCATTGGACTTCCTCCTCATGAATGAATTGCTCACTCAAGACGGAAAGTAAGCTACTACGTGTAATCAACCCTCTGAGTTTTCCTGTTGCATCCGTTACTGGTAGATAACCAGTCTCTTCCTGATTCATGACTTCAAGAACATCGAGTAATGAATCGTGTTCATTGACGGCGATGATTTCGCCCTCCATCACTTCTTCGATCCGTTGGCTCTTATCCGGAATCGTCTGGATGTTCTTCAACTTAATCAGCCCTTGTAAGACGCGGTCACGATCGGTGATCAACAGGCTGTCGACTTTGCGTCCACGCATGATTTCAATTCCCTGCAATAACGTCCGTTTGCCACTGATTGAAACTGGGTCCTCGATCATGATATCTTCTGCCTTGATGAATTCTGGACTACTCCAGATTTTATTTTTTCCGATGAACGATTCGACATATTCATCTTTTGGATGACGCAAGATTTCTTCTGGAGTATCGAACTGGACGATTTCCCCATCACGCATGATACATATCCGATCCGCTAACTTGATCGCTTCATCCATATCATGGGTGACGAAAACGATCGTCTTTTTCACTTCTTCCTGCAAGTTAAAAAGTTCTTCCTGTAGATCGTTACGGGTAACGGGATCGAGTGCACTGAACGGCTCATCCATCAAAATGACATCAGGATCATTCATTAAAGCTCGTGCGAAACCAACACGCTGTTGCTGCCCACCACTGAGTTCGCTTGGATAACGATCGATGAATTGCTTTGGATCAAGCCCGACCATCGTCAACAGTTGTTCTGTCCGTTGATCCATCTCATCGTGGTTCTTCCCCTCAAGCCCAGCAATCAATTGAATGTTTTCCCGGACCGTCATGTGAGGGAACAAGCCGGTTTGCTGAATGACATATCCCATATGACGTCTTAATTCGATCGTGTCCGTCTTCATGATGTCCTTCCCGTTGACCAAAATCGTGCCTGAAGAAGGTTCGATCAGTCGATTGATCATCTTAAGTGACGTCGTTTTCCCACAGCCACTTGGTCCGATGAAAACAACGAGTTCACCCTTTTGAATCTCGAGCGATAAGCCTTTCAAGACGACATTGTCCTTAAACTGCTTACCGACGTTTTTGAATTCGATCATTCCTTCTCACTCCTTTTTACTATTTCCATATATTATGGTTTCCCAAAAAGATTACGGTTTAAACAAATTTTCTGTAATTTAGTTTTATTTCTTTGCAAAACGGGAATTTCTTAGTTCTTTTTTTAAAATAAAGGGAATACCTTAATAAAGAGTACTTGTAAAGCATGTTTTTGATGAAGGAGGTACTAGACGATGAACATCAAGAAACCTACCATCATGATGATCGGATTACTTCTCCTTAGTCCACTTTCGATTCCTTCACAGGCTAATGCGGCGAGCTCTACGTTTGTGACGAAAGGAACGACGACACAAAAAGTCGTCGCATTGACGTTTGATGACGGTTCAGATGGGACGAACATTGCAAAAATCTTAAGTATCTTAAAAAGTAACCAAGTGAAAGCGACTTTCTTTTTGACAGGCAGTGGTGCAAACAATCATCCTCAATCGATCAAGAACATCACAACTGCCTCTCCTACACACCAAATCGGCAATCACTCGTATTCGCATCCGGATTTTACGACCTTAACAGCAAGCCAGATGACGAGTGAATTATCCCGAACAGAATCTCTCATCCGGTCCTTGACCGGAAAAACGACGAAACCAATTTTCCGAGCGCCGTTCGGTGCAAGTAATAGTAACGTATTGAGTGCCGTTGGGGCGGCAGGTTATACGAAAACGATTCAATGGAATATTGATACGACGGATTGGAAAGGCATCTCTTCAACAGCCATCTTGGATCGTGTATTACCAAAAGTCGTTCCCGGATCGATTATTCTGATGCATACCGGTGCTGGTGCGAAAGGAACACCGACCGCCTTGCCGACGATGATTTCAAAACTAAAAGCAAAAGGCTATTCGTTCGTCACGATTTCAGAACTGTTACGGTCACCGACTTCAACCGGTACGACGTATACCGTCAAAGCTGGCGATACACTCTATTCCATCGCCCGCAAATACAACGTCTCGGTCTCTGCCCTCGCGAGTGCGAATAACATCACGAACTGGAATCTGTTGAACGTCGGTCAAGTCTTGAAAATTCCAACAACGACTTATACGGTTAAAGCCGGTGATACACTTTACTCGATTGCGACACGATATGGTGTCACCGTCACAGCATTGATGCAGGCAAACAACATTACGAATCCGAACCTCTTGCTCGTTGGACAAGTCTTAAAAATTCCAAACTGAATATGCTAATCGCAACACAAAAAAAAACGATCCCTCTCTATTCAAGAGAAGAATCGCTTTAGATCGTATGCATGAAACCGGCGCGATAGCGTCGGTTTTTTTTGTCCTTTCGTTTGACCCCGCACCTCTTACGACTCTGATCGGACACCGTTGATCCCAAGATCACACTGAATCAAATCCGCATACGTTTGTCGACGGACGACTTCACGGGATTCCCCGTCCCGAACGAAAACGAGTGCCGGACGTAAGAACTGGTTATAATTGCTTGCCATCGAGAAGTTATACGCTCCTGTCCCAAAGACAGCAAGTGTATCGCCACCGTTCGGTGTGACCAACTGTGCTTTTTCAGCGACGAGATCCCCTGATTCACAAGCTGCTCCGACGACCGTCACTTCAGTCGTTTCACCACTCATCCGGTTTGCGATGACGGTTTCATACACGGCACCGTAAAGTGCTGGGCGAATGTTATCCGTCATTCCGCCATCGACCGAAAGATATGTTCTGACGCCTTCAATTTCTTTGATGGCCCCGACCGTATACAGTGTCGTTCCTGCATTCGCAACGACCCAGCGCCCTGGCTCGATCCCGATTCGTGGACGTTCGATGCCGAGTCGCTCCGTTTCCGTCTCGATCACGTCCATGACGCGTGCGATCGTCGCTTCAAAATCAAGCGGCTGATCGTCCTGTGTATAGGCAATACCGAAGCCACCGCCAACATTGACTTCGCTGACTGTGAAGCCATGGTGCGCACGAATCGTTTCGACAAAGCCCATCATCGTCCGAGCTGTCTGTTCGAACAGTGACGGATCTTGGATTTGCGAACCAACATGACAATGGATGCCAAGTAACGACAGATGTTCCGATGCTAAAATTGCCTCGATCGCGTCCAAGTAATCTGACGCATGTGTTGAGAAACCGAATTTCGTATCGACGCCACCTGTCTGGATTTTCGCATGCGCTCCCCCGATGACTTGTGGCACGATCCGGATCAGGACATGGACCGTTTGACCAGCTTGCGCTGCGATGGCTTCCAGTTGTGCAATTTCGGCAAAGTGATCGATGACGATCCGTCCGACACCTTGCTCAACGGCATATTGAAGATCAGCCGTCGATTTATTCGAACCATGGAAATAGATCCGTTCTGCCGGAACCCCGGATTGACGGGCGATGAAGAGTTCTCCCCCCGTAACGACATCGATTCCGAGACCATGACGCACGACTTGTTCATATACGGCACTGACCGTCAGAGCTTTAGAAGCAAAGGAAGCATACGTGTTCGGATACTTATCAAGGAAGTGTTCCCGGACGGTCGCTAATCGATCCGTCAGCTCCCGCTCTGCCATCACGTACAATGGTGTTCCGTACTGTGCTGCAAGATCGGTCGCTGCGACACCATCGATGTGCAACGTGTTGTTTTCTTCTGTCAGGTATTGACTTCCATACATAATAAGTTCCTCCTTATAGATACTGATGCGTCAAACGCCACGACCGGGCGCACATCTGCTCTGAATTGTTCGCTGCTCCTGTCCGGGTGATATCGTCAATTTCAACGCCATCCCCGTATAGCACGACCTCGTCTCCGACCTCAATCGTCCCATCGACAGCGACGAACGTATGACTCATGAATAATTTATTGATGACCGGATAAGGTTTTTCTTTAATATGAACAGGCAACGCGGCACGCCCACGGACTACACCGTCTCCATATCCGACGGGTAAGATAGCAATCCGCATCGGTTCTGTACTCGTAAAGTTCGTCCCGTATCCCACATGCTCACCCGGTCCAATTTCGCGAATTTCAACGACCTCCGTCGTCATCCGTAGCGAAGGAACGAGCCAGTCCATCTTTTCAATCGGTGAATAGCCGAATAAGAAGATGCCAGGGCGGACATAGTTACAAAATGCGAGACGCGGATCGTGTTTGACGATCGTCGCACTGTTTTCCGAGTGCATATACGTAAACGTATGGCGCTTTCGTAACACATCGGCAATGGCGACGAAACGTTCGACTTGTCCATCGTGATCCGCATCCGGTTCATCGGCAAGTGGAAAGTGTGTATATAAACCTGTTAAATCAAGCGAATCTGCTTGCGCAAGCGCAAGGACAGCTTCCGCCTCTTGAAGCGAACTGACACCAAAACGATTCATCCCGACGTTGATCTTCAAATGTAACTCGATTCCCTGCAGCTGTTTACTGTTTAGGGCGAGCCATTCTAGCGATGAGACACCGAGTGCGATTCCGAAACGTCGTGCTGTTTCAAAATCCTCCGTCGGATTCATCACCAGTACATAACTGTCTGGAAAATTCGTTTTGATTTCAATGGCTTCATACAACTCAGCGACAGCAAAGTGATGCACATCAGATGCCATCAGCGTCTCGACCATCTCGAGCATACCTAAGTTATACGCATTGTTCTTGACCACGGCAAAAATACGTTTACGTGACCGAGCGAAGACCGATGCGACATTCTGTCGCACCGCCTTCCGATCGATCGTGACGAGTGTACGCGTCGTCATTCTGCGACAGCAGGTGTCACGTACGTCAACCAATCCGCGTATTGCGGTAATTGACCTGTGACGGCTTGACGATAAAGATCGAGCAACTCATCTGCGACGTTCCGTGTTCCGCCGTTGATCGAGATATGATCGATTTCACCGACACTCGTGATTTCAGCAGCTGTTCCTGTTAAGAAGATCTCATCTGCGACATACAGCTCATCGCGTCCGATATGACGTTCGACGACAGGATAGCCTTGATCTTGTGCCAAACGGATGATGACTTGGCGTGTGATACCGTCGAGTACTGAACAATCAAGTGACGGTGTATGAATCGTTCCGTTTTTAAGAAGGAAAAGATTCGCAACACTCGCTTCACTAACGTTTCCGTTCATGTCGAGCGCGATTGCTTCATCAAATCCATCACGGATCGCTTCACCTTTTAAGAGTTGTGAGTTCATATAGTTCGCAGCCGCTTTCGCTTGCATCGGCATCATCGTTGATGAGACGCGGCGGTATGATGCGACTTTGGCACGGATGCCAGCACCTTTATCGAAGTATTCCCCAAGCTCCCAGCAAGAGATGCCGACATGAACCGTCGTATCTTTCGCCATCAATGCTTGCCATGGCGTACCGAGGAACACGAATGGACGGATATAACACGATTCAAATCCGTTTTTCGCAACTAAATCGATCGTTGCTTGAACAAGTTCGTCGACAGTATACGGAATCGTGACGTGGTAGTACGCACAACTGCGGAAGAGACGCTCGATATGTTCCTTCAATTGGAAAATCGCCGGTCCGTCCGGTGTCGCGTATGCACGAATTCCTTCAAAGAATCCACTACCGTAGTGAATCGCATGTGACATGACGCTCGTGTTCGCATCTTTCGGATCATGAAAGACTCCATCTAACCAAATTGCTTCTCCATACTGTGTATCCACTGCCATGTGTTTTCCTCCTCTTCGACGTCAATCAGAGTGAACGTAAATCATCCACCAATTGCGTCTTCTCTTCTGTTTTCGCATCTTTCTGTTTGATGACACGTGCAGGTGTTCCAGCAACGACGCTTCCAGCAGGTACGTCTTCTGTGACGACACTACCAGCAGCGACGACGGCATCTTTGCCGACTTTGACGCCTTCAAGAATGACTGCATTTGCACCAATCAAGACACCGTCTTCAATGATGACAGGTGTTTTTGAAGGTGGTTCGAGGACACCCGCGACCACGGCACCTGCGCCGACATGAACGTTTTTCCCGATCGTCCCACGTGCACCGACGACAGCGTTCATATCAATCATTGTACCATCTCCGATTGATGCACCGATATTGATGATGGCACCCATCATGACGACTGCGTTGTCACCGATGACGACATGATCACGAATCCATGAACCTGGTTCGATGCGCGCATTCAAGTGACGTGTATCAAGCATTGGTACCGCACTGTTGCGACGGTCATACTCCACGTGAACATCCGTGATGCGATCTGAATACTTTTCTAAGAAAGTAGCCGCAAGTCCTGCATCCGCGAAGAAAATCTTTGATTCATCTGATCCGAATGCTGTAGCGCCTTCGATCGTCAAGCCCGCCAAATCGCCGTTGACGTAAAGTTTTACCGGTGTTTGTTTTTTAGCATCTTTAATGAATTTAGCAATTTCGTAAGCATCAGTGAGTAACATGTGAATCCTCCTGTGTGTAGAGCGTCTCTAATGTATAGAGTCCCGCTGTTTTTTGAATGAGTGCCTCAGCTGCTTTGATCGCACCAGAAGCAAATACTTTTTTCGATAGCGCTGTATGTTTGATTTCAATCAATTCGTCGACACCTGCGAATAAGACTTCGTGTTCTCCGAAGATCGTTCCACCGCGCATCGCGTGCATCCCGATCTCGTTCGTCTCCCGCTTTTGCCGCGTCTGTGACCGGTCATATACCGGTGTGACGTCACGTGCCGTCTGAATCGTTTGCAATAACAACTCAGCCGTTCCGCTTGGCGCATCGACTTTTTGGTTATGATGTTTCTCGAGCAATTCGATGTCATACGCTCCTGCTAGTGGCACAAGTGTCTTCAGCAGTTGCTGCACCATCGCGATACCGTACGACATGTTGTACGACTGGAAGATCGGAATTTCTTTTGCGGCGTCCTTAATCGATGCCAGTTCCGCCTCAGAAAAACCAGTCGTTGCGATAACGAGTGGTGTTTTTGTCGCCAGCCCGTATGCGAGCAGATCAGGTAGCAAACTCGGATGCGAGAAGTCGATGATCGCATCGACCGTTTCTGACATCTCTGTTAGCTCGGCATATGAAGCGATCGTATCGGATGACTTCGTCCGGTCAACGATCGCCACGACACTTTGTGGTGCGAGTTCGACGACGTATTGTCCTGTCGCCCCATAACCGTGTAACGCGAGTTTCATCGAACCACTCCTTTGTAAGCCCGCATCGTTTCGAGTAAGTGGGCATGTCCCGCTTCCGATTGACGGACGAGCGGCAAGCGCGGCGCACCGACAGCAAAGCCAAGTTCTTCAAGCGATGCTTTGACTGGAATCGGATTAACGTCACTGAACAAGGCACCGATGACCGGTAACAAGTCTGCCTGAATCCGGCGAGCTGTGACGAGATCTTGTGCGAGTAACGCCTCAGCAAGTGCTTGTGTCTCTGCTGGGTACGGGTTCGAAAGAACTGAGATGACGCCTTGTGCCCCCCATGCCATGTACGGCAGGATTTGATCATCATTTCCACAGAAGACCGCGAAATCTTCCGGAATCGCCGCCATCAGTTCACCCATGAAGCTGACGTCTCCACTCGCCTCCTTAAACGCTTGGATTCGTGGATGACGTGCTAACGTCACTGCTGTTTCGACTGCGATCGCAACTCCTGTCCGCGATGGAACGTTGTACAGCATGATTGGTAATTCGGTTGCATCAGCGACCGCCGTGAAATGTGCGACGAGACCCGCTTGCGATGTTTTATTGTAGTACGGTGTGACGAGCATCGCTGCGTCCGCACCGAGGCGCTCTGCGAGTAACGTCTTCTCGATTGTTGCTGCCGTGTTGTTCGAACCCGTTCCGGCAATGACTGGTACTCGTCCTGCCGTGATTTGAACGGCAGTCGTCAGTAGTTGTTCGAATTCCGTGTTCGTCAGTGTCGATCCTTCTCCTGTCGTTCCTCCGACGACAAGCGCCTGAATTCCTGCTGCGAGTTGTTGCTCGATCAAGCGTTCGAATACGTGTAGATCCAACTCGCCTGCTTCATTAAATGGTGTGACGAGCGCTGTACCTGCTCCTTTGAACATGAAGAACTCCTCCTTTTTTATGAATGAATCGACTGTTCGATTGCTTGGCGTGCGACTTGTACGGCATTCGAGGCGGCACCTTTTCGAATGTTGTCGGCTACACACCAGAGATGGAACGTGTTCGCGAGACTATCATCTTGTCGAATCCGACCGACGTAGACGTCGTCCGTACCACTTGCATCGAGTGGCATCGGATAACGCGTATTCGCGACATCATCGATGAGGACGACGCCCGGTGCGCCTTCAAGTGCTTCACGGATCGCTGCAACCGTCGTCGGCTGCGTAAACGTGACGTTGATCGCAACCGAGTGAGAATTCGTGACTGGAACACGCACACATGTCGCACTGACTGGTAGTGCTGGAAGATTGAAGATTTTCCGTGTTTCGTCAATCATCTTCTGCTCTTCTTTCGTATAGCCGTTCTCAAGGAACACATCGATATGTGGCAAGATGTTATCGTGAATCGGATGCGGATAATTGACGGGCTCTTCTCCGCGTGCTCCACGTGCCAGATCCTCTATTCCTTTTTGACCAGAACCGGATACGGCCTGATACGTCGTATAGTTGACACGCTCGAATCCCAGTGACTGGAGCGGTGCTAAGGCGACGACGGATTGAATCGTCGAACAGTTCGGATTTGCGATCAAGCGGTCCGTCGCTTGAATCGCTTGTGGATTGACTTCTGGCACGACAAGCGGAATCGTCTCCTGCATCCGGAAAGCACTTGAATTATCAACGACGAGTGTTCCGTTTTCAGCTAGTAACGGGGCATATTGTTCACTGATCGTTCCGCCCGCCGCGAACAACGCGACGTCAATCTCGTCTTCCGTGATACTTGGTGTCAGTGCTTGGATCGTAATGGCTTCTTCCTTGAACTGTACCGTGTTCCCTGCTGAACGAGCAGAAGCGTAAGCGGACAGGCGGCTGACCGGGAAGTCCAGTTCGGCTAGTACTTGTAACATTTTTTGACCGACGGCGCCGGTTGCTCCAATGACTGCTACATGATACATCCTGTTTTCCTCCTTATAACTCGAACGCGTTTGCAATCGCTGCAACCGTCCGTTCAATATCTGCTTGTGCAATCGTGTATGAGATGCTGATTTCTGAAGTCGTAACTTGATAGAACGGAATGTTCTCCGCTCGGAAGATTGCGAACAACTTCGAAGCGACACCTGTTGCATCCCGCATCCCGATGCCGACGACAGATAATTTCGCGTGTTGATTGTGGCGGTCGACCTTGACTGTCGTGAAGCGATCCATGATGTCTTTCAATGCTTCATCGAGGAACTCTTCCTCATCGAGTGGACATGAGAACGATAAGAAGATGTCACTGTCGAACGTCGTTTGACTGATCATGTCGATGTTGACGTGGCGATTGGATAACAGTTCGAAGATATCGGCTACTGCTGCGTTCGTTTGCGGTACGTGTTTGATTGATACCGTCAAGACGTTCTTCGTCACACTGACACTCGTCACCGCTTTTTGTTCCATTGTTTCCGTCGCTTCCATGATCCATGTTCCCCTTTTCGATTCAAGTGTTTTCCCGACGAAGATGTGTACGCCGTATTTTTTTCCTAGTTCGACACTCCGCATTTCCATGACCTTCGACCCGAGGGCGCTCATCTCCATCATCTCATCATATGAGATGTGCGGAATCGGTTGAGCAGCAGCATGGATTCGCGGATCAGCTGTATAGACACCGTCGACATCGGTATAGATTTCGCACCGTTTATCAAGGACTGCCGCAAGGGCAACTGCCGTTGTATCCGACCCACCCCGTCCAAGCGTCGTGACATCACCGAGTTCGTTGACACCTTGGAATCCGGCGACGATGACGACATCGTACGTTTCGAGTTTTTGTCGTAATAGATTTCCATCAATCTGTTTGATCTTACTTTTCGTATGCAATCCCATCGTACTGATTCCCGCTTGAGCGCCTGTTTGCGATAACGCTTTGACGCCGAGTGAGTTGAGGGCGATGCTGAGTAATGAAATCGTCTGTTCTTCTCCGATGGCAAGCAGACGATCGAGTTCTCGGCGCTCGGGGCGATCTGTGATGGCTTGCGCCTGAGCAATCAAAGAATCTGTCATCTTGCCCATCGCCGAAACGACGACGACGAGTTTTTCACCTTCGGCTGCGCGACTCTTCAAATAATTCGCAATAGACTGAATCTGTTCGACAGTCGCAACCGAGCTTCCACCAAATTTAAGTACAGTTGTCACAATCCTATCTCCTTTGTCCCGATACAGAAAAAAAACGACGGGCCGGTAGGAGCGTTCCTACGGCCCGTCGTTATCACGATCGGACAAACGAAGACAAAGTCATTCGTTCTTTTACGTAAGATAGCGCTCCGAAACATCGGTTTCGGCAGTACAACGGATCTTAACCGTTGTACCAGCAAACAAGAAGAAGCATCTTCTCGTTCACTTCGGCGGACTTCCCCTTTCACATCATTCGGCATGCTTGCCTTCAAGAATGATGCTACTCATGTCATCCGCGCCTCTATCTGTCGGTTGTTAGTTACAGTTATAGCAGACATCTTTTGTTAAATCCAGTCATTTGACTGTTTTTTTTCAAAATTCGTCAATTCGCAAGATGCTGTTTCGCGAGTTCGAGTTGCTCCGACACGGCAGCAAACCCTGTCCCGCCGTAGCTAGTCCGGCGTGCTACTGCTTGAACCGGATCGAGGAGCGGATAGACGTCTTCTGTGATATCAGGATGGAACGTTTGATACGTCTCGAGGTTCAAATCCTTCAGGAAACAACCGTTCTGCACACAGTAAAGGACGGCTTTGCCGACGATTTCATGCGCTTCCCGGAACGGTATGCCTTTCGTTACAAGGTAGTCGGCGAGTTCCGTTGCATTCGAGAAGTCTTGCATTGTCGCCTTCTTCAGCGCTTCGGTCTTAAACGTCGCAGATTCAATCATTCCGGTGAAGATTTGAACGGATTGGAGAACGGTATCTGCTGTATCGAAGACCCCTTCCTTATCCTCTTGCATGTCTTTGTTGTAAGCGAGTGGTAATGCCTTCATCGTCGTCAAGAAGCCCATCAGATTGCCGTAGACGCGCCCCGTTTTCCCACGAATCAATTCAGCGAAATCAGGATTTTTCTTCTGTGGCATCATGCTCGACCCTGTCGAGAAGGCATCAGACAACTCGATGAAGCCAAATTCTTGCGATGCCCAGATGATGATTTCTTCACAAAAACGCGAGAGATGCATCATGACGGTCGAGGCGATCCCGAGGTATTCGATGACGAAATCGCGGTCGGAGACAGCGTCGAGACTGTTCGGATAGATTGACTCAAAACCGAGCAACTCGGCAGAACGGAAACGATCGATTGGGAATGTCGTCCCTGCGAGCGCGCCTGCCCCGAGCGGTGATTTCCGGATCCGCTTTTGATTATCCGTCAACCGTTCGACATCACGTTCGAACATCCAGAAATAAGCGAGCAAGTGATGCGCAAGCGAGATCGGTTGTGCCCGTTGCAAATGCGTATAACCTGGCATGACCGTCTCGATATGTTGCTCAGCTTGTTCCGTGATAACCGATTGGAGCTCGCGTAATGCCGTCGTCAACGCTTCAACATGTTGTTCCATCCATAGATGTAAATCCGTTGCGACCTGGTCATTTCGGCTCCGTGCCGTATGCAGTTTTCCTGCAACCGGACCAATCTGTTCCGTCAATAGACGCTCGAGATTCATATGAATGTCTTCATCTGCTAGCGTATACACATGATCCGCTAACGTCGTTTCCAGTTGCTTCAGTCCTTGCTCGATTTGTGTCCACTCGTCTTGAGCGAGGATCCCTTGTTCAAATAGCATCTGCGCGTGTGCGAGACTGCCTTTTAAATCGACGCTCGCTAATTTTTGATCGAACGTGATCGATGCTCCGAAGGCTTCCGCTTGAGCGGAAGCACTTTCCGTAAAACGTCCACCCCAGAGTTTGGTCATTTCGTTACACCCGCTTGACGATGTACGCTCGCATGAGTCGAAACGGCAAGTCCGTGTAATTTGATGAAGCCTTTTGCTGCTTCATGATCGAACGCGTCTTCTTTCGTATACGTCGCAAGTTTCTCATCGTAGAGTGAGACAGCGGACTGACGACCTGTCACGGTTGCGTTTCCTTTGAACAGTTTAACGCGAACTTCTCCTGTGACGTCCTGTTGTGTCGCCGTCAGGAATGCTTTCAAGCCTTTTGTCAATGGTGCATGGAAGAGACCGTTATAGATCGTTTCTGCGTATTGTTTGCTGAGTAGTGGTTTGAAATGCGCGACGTCCTTCGTCAATGTAATCGTCTCGAGTGCAGCGTGAGCTTTGAGTAAAACCGTTGCTCCTGGGCACTCATAGACTTCCCGCGATTTGATACCGACGAGACGGTTCTCGACGTGGTCGATCCGTCCGACCCCATGTGCACCAGCGATGATGTTCAGTTCCGTGATCAGTTTCGCCAGTGGATATGTCGTTCCGTTGATCGAGACCGGAACACCTGCTTCAAAGCCAATGATGACTTCTTCTGCCTGATCCGGTGCGTCTTCTGGCGCTACTGTTAACGCGTAAGCGTCTTGTGGTGGCTCTGTCCAAGGGTTTTCTAGGACGCCACACTCGTTACTCCGTCCCCAGAGGTTCATGTCGATTGAGTATGGGCTGTCGAGGTTGATCGGGATCGGCACGTTGTTTTCTTTCGCATAGGCGATCTCTTCTTCCCGTGACCATTTCCATTCCCGAACCGGTGCGATGACTTCGAGTGATGGATCAAGTGCTGCGACCGAAACTTCGAACCGGACTTGGTCGTTCCCTTTTCCGGTACATCCGTGAGCAACCGCTGTTGCACCATGTTGATGCGCGACTTCGACGAGCTTTTCTGCGATCAACGGACGCGAAAGCGCTGAAATCAACGGATAGGCATTTTCGTAATGCGCGCCATATTGAAGTGCTGGCAAGACGAAGTCTTGTGCGAATTCTTCTTTAACATCGAGGACGATCGATTCGATCGCACCGACGAGGAGTGCTTTTTCTTTAATGACGGATAAATCTTTTCCTTCTCCGACATCCATGCATAAGGCAATGACGTCATAGTCCTTGCTCAACCATTTGATGGCTACCGATGTATCAAGTCCCCCAGAGTACGCTAAGATCAATTTTTGTTTCGACATGTATAATTACCTCCTGGTTTTAAATTCATCTGTATGTATAAAAATTCATTATGAATTATATATATACATAGAAAACAAAAAAAAGAAACCCTTTTTGCAGGATTTCTTTCAAAATGACTTACATTTTTTTCTCCATCGTCCGGTGTGGGATGCCCGCATCATCGAATTCATCGGAGACGATCGTATACCCGAGTCCTTGATAAAACGGGATGGCTTGAACTTGTGCACCGAGTGTCAGAAGTTGTTTCCCTTCACGCCGTGCGACACGCTCCATCGCCTGCATCAACTCACCACCGTATCCTTTTCCTCGTGCTGTCGCTAGCGTTGCTACACGTTCTACCTTCATCCTTTGGTCGTCATATGGGCGGGTACGTCCCGTTGCGACCGGTCGACTCTTTTCATCGAGGACAAGCAGATGAATCGCTGTCTCATCGTGTGTATCGTATTCAAGATGGCGTGGTACGCCTTGTTCCTCGACGAAGACACGCTCCCGGATCATCCGGACGGCTTGATGTTGTTCTGCTGTACGTACTTGAATGACTGTCATGACTGATATTCCTCCCGTAATCGATCGACATATGCCATCGCATCATCCCGATTCGTAAATTGTGCCTGTGCCTGAACCGCACTTCCTCCGCCTCGCCCGTTAAATGTTTGGACATGTGCTTTAGCGAACTTCCCGAGATGGGGTTCACCTGGACTACTCATCAGTAACTTGTTCGTCGTCGCATTCCAGACGACGCCGACGCGTCCCGCTTCTTGAATCGCTTTAGCAAGTTGCTCGGATATTTTGATTTCTTCATCCAGATGTTCAAACACAAGAATGCCTTCTTGTTGTTCTAAAGCGTGAGCGAGTGTGAACGTTGCGAGTTGTTCCTGGGCGTGTTCGACCTGTTTCGTTAAGCGTTTCTGCTCTTCTTGTAACGCTTGGACGGCTTCTAGCATTTGAACTGGTTTGACCGACAAGGCTTGCGCCGCTTCCCGTAAGGCTCGTCGTTCTGCCTGAACGAGTTGGTATGCCCGTTCCTTCGCGACATAGGACAGACGAATATTTCCACGAATCCGCTCGACTCCGGTAAAGAGAATCGACTCGAGCTGTGCCGTCGAATCAAGATGCGTCCCGCCACAGGCACTATAATCGAGTGTGCCGATTTGAACGACACGAATTCGTCCTTCAACTTGTGGTGTTTTTCGTAATGGTAAGCGTAGCGCTTCCGCCTCGTCATACTCTGTCGCCGTGATCGGTAATCCTTGTTCAATCACATGTCGTAATCGTCGATCCAGCTGTTCTTGTTGCATAGTTGTCCATTCAGATGTCTCGATATCAAGCGTCGAGACCTCACTTCCCGTCCGAAAACTGAGTGTCTTGATATTTGATTCATCTTGTAGGATTGCAGAGATGACATGTTGTGCCGTATGCTGCGCCGCATGATCGATCCGGACTGCGTCATCTACGATACCGGTGACGTCACCTGTGAGCGGCGTCGCCAGTTGGTGCCAGACGACACCGTCTTCGATTTGAACGTCAAGGACCGGTTGGTCGTTCAATGTTCCACGATCCGCCGGCTGTCCACCGCTCTCCGGATAGAAGTAACTTTTCTTTAAAGCAACCCAATAGCCATCTATTTGTTTTGTTGCACGAATGGATGTCTGAAAGGTTCGGACATCGGATTCTATTTGTTCGGGGCGCATGCCTCGACCACCTTTCTCTGTCAGTTTCACTCTGTATTATGCCATATTTCATCCAGAATCGTTTGTCGGCTTGCCTTTTTCCTAGTACACTAGACGAAAGACTACCGATCGCGAAGGGACGAAATGCCGTGATTCAGCATATCAATAAAAATTCACCACTCCCCATCTACTATCAAATCGAAGCTGCCTTAAAACAACAAATCGAAAGCGGTGTTCTTCAACCTGGCGATCTGATCCCGTCCGAGCGCGAATTTGCCGAAGCGCACCAAATCAGCCGAATGACGGTCCGACAAGCCATTTCAAACTTGGTCAACGCCGGTTACTTGATTCGTCAAAAAGGACGTGGAACATTCGTCGCGAATAAAAAAATCGTCATGCAACTGTCTGGATTGACGAGTTTCTCGGAAGAGATGGAGCACTTAGGTTTAGAACCGACGAGTGCGCTACTTTCCTATCAAATCATCGACGCCTCGATGACGATTGCCAATAAGCTACGGATTCGCGAAGGGGCATCGGTGTATGAACTGAAACGTTTACGAATTGCTGATGAGCAAGCGCTTGCCCTTGAGACCGTCTATATCCCGGAACAGCTCTTACCTGGACTCGATCAAGACGTCGCGACCGCATCGCTCTATGCATTTGCAGAAGCGAGCGGATTAAACCTTGGGCGTGCGAGTCAAACGTTCGAATCACGCCTGGCAACGAAGGAAGAGGCGGGCCATCTTGGTCTATCGACCGCTTCGCCTGTCTTATCTGTCGAGCAACTGACGTATCTTACAACGGAGCAACCGTTTGAATATGTCATCTCCGCTTACCGAGGAGACCGCTATACCTTCACCGTCGAAATGGAACGACAACGCTAAAAATCCCCTTGTATCGTCGTATAGTGACGATGATACAAGGGGATTTTTAGCGTATATTATTGAGCAGGAACGGCTTCTGTTTCCGTCACTGGTTCTTCTGTCGTGCTTTGTGCCGGGTCTGTCTCTTCCTTGATCGGTTCGACTTCTTGACCTTGCATCGCTTTTGCTAAGTTACTTTTCACTTGCTCCAATTGATTCGGATCGAGGTGATACTCCCATTTCCCGCTGATACCAATATAACCTTCTCCAGCGAGTTGGTACTCCGTCGTGTTACGTAACGCTGCTGTGAAATCTGCTAAGCGTGTATAATCGTTCGGACCTAAATTCGTTTCGACGTTATCACCGACAGCATCCAAAATATCACGGTATGCACTGAGGGAACGGAAACTTGCCGCTTCTTTGGCGACCGCTTGAATGACTTGCATCTGTTTTTGACCGCGTCCGATATCACCGAGCGGATCATCATGACGGTTCCGGACGTAAGCAAGTGCTTGCTCTCCTGTTAAGTGTTGCATCCCTTTATCAACAGTGACAGTACCGGCTTTACGTTTTGAATCTTGCTCTTTGAACGCATATCGTACATCGATGTCTACGCCGTCCAATGCATCGATCAATTGAACGAATCCTTGGAAATTAACTTTAACGACGTGATCGATTTGAATACCGAGCAGGTTTTCTGTCGTTTCACGCGCTAATTTAATCCCATTATAGGAATTCGATTTATCCATCGAACCGAAGTAATGGGCATGGGTGATTTTATCTTGCTCAACACCTGTCTTACCATAAGGTACATCGTATTTCGAATAATCGATGTTCACGAGTGAATCACGCGGAATACTCGTCAACACTAATTGTTCCGTTTTTTTATTTAAGATTCCGACGATCATGACATCTGATCGCGCCGGTTCATTTCGTTCTTTACTTTTTTTCGTTTCATCCGTCCCAAGAATCAAGAACGATTCAGACGGAACATCATCATATTTAGAGCTCACCTTCGAGCCGGGAATGTTAATCTGCGTCTTTGCCAATGTTTCTTGCGTTTTAATAAAAACAGCTCCAGCATATCCAGAACCGATGATTGTGACAAGCAGGACGAGTGCAGCGATGACTTTCATGAACATCTTGCCAGCACTTGGCTGTCTCTTTCGTGCGGATCGCGTTTCCATCATGTAAACCCTCATTTTCATGTAAATTTTCCGTAAAGTTCGCTAATCTCCATTATCCGTACATTTAATGAAATGTCAATTTACGTTTCGATTAAAGAAATCGTATGGAATCGTTGCACTGAAAAAATCATGGACCCTTAGTGCGCTGTATCATGAGATTGAATGATCTTGGTATATGTCCTGTTGATGCCTTTCTATCAAAATAAAAAATCGCTTGAGACTAGGCTCAACAGAATCAAAAAAAGGAATAGAGTCAATCCAATGATTGTCTCTATCCCTTTTGATTCATCGCTCTTCCATCGTCATACTTTCATGAAATTCAGATAAGCCGCCCGTCCTGTACGTTTAGCGTCATCTGACAATAAAGATGCAGCTTCTTCGTCCAAGATCACCATGACATCAGCATGACGCTTGAGTACAGTCGCTGGACAATCCGTTGTTGCGACACCTTCCATCATGTCGCGAACCGCTTCTGCCTTTCGTTCACTAGAAGCAACGAGAAGGATTTTCTTCGCTTCCATGATCGTACCGATTCCCATCGTGATCGCCTTCGTCGGTACTTCTTCTAATCGATCAAAGAATCGTTGGTTCGCTTCTCGTGTCGACTCTGTCAATTCCGTTACGTGTGTCTTAGCATCGAACGGTGTACCTGGTTCATTGAAGGCGATGTGTCCATTCGCTCCGATTCCAAGTAATTGAATGTCGATTCCTCGATTGCGGACGAGCGCTTCATATCGTTCACTTTCGCGCACGGGATCTTCTGTGTCCCCGATTGGAACGAATGATTCCTTAAACGCGACATCTTTGAATAGATGCTCTTGCATGAACGTATGATAACTTTGTGGATGCTCTGGGCTGAGACCGACATATTCGTCTAGATTAACCGTCGTCACATGTCGACAATCGAGCGAATCCTTCCGCCATTCTTCATAGACGCCGACCGGTGAACTTCCCGTTGCCAGTCCTACCGTCAAACCTTCCGGGTGACGCTCAATTTCCTGTTTCAAAAATTGATAGGCCACCTGTGCTAATTCTTCTCCTTTTTCTACGATCATCCATTTCATGAGGTAGACTCCTTTCCGTTCGTGATCCGGTGTCGCGTACCACGATGAATCGTTTCTTGAATGTGTAGCGCTTCGTCGAGCAGGACGATGTCCGCATCCTTGCCGACCGAGAGGCTACCCTTTTGAGTCAATTGAAGTTCTTTTGCCGCATTGACCGATGTCATGCGGACCGCTTCTTCGAGCGAACAGCCTGTATAGGCGATGATATTCCGTAAGGCGGTGTCCATCGTTAAGACACTTCCAGCTAAGCTACCGTTTTCAAGACGTGCCGCACCGTCTCGAACGAATACAGCCTGACCACCTAACTCATATTCACCATCAGCTAATCCTTTTGCACGCATCGCATCCGTGATGACGATCAGTCGATCTGCGCCTTTCATTCGGTAGGCGAAGTCGACCATTTCTGGCGCACTGTGAATCCCATCCGGAATGATCTCCGCATAGACGTCTGGTGTCAGGAGGCAATATCCGACCGTACCTGGTTCCCGGTGATGAAGTGCCCGCATTTGATTGTAGAGGTGGGTACCATGCGTGACGTGACCGGCTTGGTTTTGGGCATACGTCGCGTCTGTATGTCCGGCTGACGGAATCGCACCCGTCAAGCGCACCGCTTCTTCGAACGCCCGTGCTCCCGGGCGTTCCGGAGCGTATGTGACGAGCTTGATCGTGTTCCCTGCTGCTTTTTGCCATTTCAAGAACTGCTCGACATCCGGTTCGACGATATGTTCGTGAGGCTGTGCACCCGCATAATCCGGATTGATGAATGGTCCTTCAAGATGAACGCCGACGATCGTTGTATCGTCTTGCGCTACGACCTCTCGGACCGTCTCAAGCGCGCGTGTGATATTTCCCCAGTCCTGAGTAATCGTCGTCGCTAAAAATGATGTCACACCTTCTTGTAACATCTGTCGGCTGAAATGACGCAACCTCTCGACATCTCCATCCATGACATCGACATCATATCCCCCATGAATATGCACATCGATCATTCCCGGAATGAGTGATTGATGCTGCGCATCGATCATCTCTTCTCCTGCGATTTCCTCGAATTTCGACATGGGTCCAATCGCCTTGATTGTTCGGTCAAAACGAATGAAGCCGTCTTCAATCGTCTGCTCTCCCGTGTAAATCCGAGCATTGATGATCACTGTCATCTGGCATCTTCCTTTCTCTATCCGTTCCATGACTTGCTTCCGTATCTAGTATAACGCGATTAATTCTAGTTGTATAGACCTTTGTACATTTAAACGAAATTATAAAAGGACGATCCCGCATATCCGTAGATATGGGGTCGCCCTTTGTATACCCGTCGATTGCCGACTTCATGCGTCAGTCGATCATGGTAATAAAATCCGGTCTTTCTTTCGAGAAATCAGACGCGTTGCTTTTAAGATTGCCATCGGTAACGATTGACGCTTTCGGTAAGCAAGATATCGTCCTTCCCATTTTGGATCGTACTTTTCTTTGTATCGTCGTAGACCGGTGAAACTATACATGTAGCGAATATTATTGAAGACATCCGCTGCCACACGTTCTTGCCAGAAGGACGTCTCGTCCTCTCCGACGGACGAAAGCGGAGCCATTCCCATGTTGAACGTGTGGTAGCCTTCATCTTTCGCATACTCGAATAGTCGGATGAACATCGCATCCATGATTCCATTCGGTCCATCTGGTCGAAAACGCATCAAGTCAATCGATAGGACCCCTTCTTGGTAAGCAGGCATGAATGTCATGAACCCGATCAATCGTCCTTCCGCTTCACGCATGATGCCGATCGGTGCTCGGTTTAAATAAGGTTCGTGGAAGTAACCGAGCGAGAAACCTTTCTCGGACTTCCCTCCTAACCATTCGTCGGAGACCTCTTGTAGTTCTGCTAATAGAGTTCCTGAAATAGGTGGCTCGACTACTTCGAACGTCATGCCCTCTCGTTCAAAGCGATTTTTAATCGACCGAAGTCCAGCTCGTTTTTTTCCTGATACAGTGAAAGATGGAATATCAACCATCGCTTCTTCACCAAGTTTGAAGAAGTTGAAGCCAAAATCATGATAGAGAGACATATTTTGCGCTTGAATTTGATAGATGTTCGGAATATATCCAAGATCTTCGACGCGACGCAAGAAAGACGCGATGACTTGTGAATGCTCCTTCGGATCTCCACTAGGGTCGCCAAGGACCATGATCCGATTGCCGGTCTGACTGAACTGGATGAATGAACGTCCTGTTTCGGAGAAGAAGAAACGTTTATCACCTAGAAACGCGAGATGGCTTAAATAATTCCCACCCTGCTCACGCAACACCAACTCGATCTTTTCAGCATCGAATCGCTCACCGAGAACCGGTTGATTGAATGTATTGAATAAGCGGATGAAGACGAGAACATACACGAGCGCAAAGATAGAGGCACTCGCTGCAAACATGAAAATTTCATGTGCCGGATACACTTTTGTTCCGTCTGCTGATCCGAGTGTATAGAAGGCGTATCCAAAAAAGACGAATCCTCCAATGTACAATAGACCAGCGAAGGCAACCCGGATGAACCGTGTCGTCGTAATGAGCGTTCGTTCTCGGTGAAATGCTTTTCGCGACATCAGTAGCAAGACGAGGACGATGATGACGGCAAGGAAGGAAATCAAGTTAAAACCACGAAGTGCCATTCCAATCAACGCGAAAAAAGATGCCCCGTACATCATATATAACGACCGTTTTGTTCGACGATACAGTGCTGTCGATAAGAGGACGAACAATAAGCCGCCCATCAAGAAGAAACTATTCGCGAGTAACAGCGCTTCATGCGGTAATTTCGATTCCAAATATTCATATTGCGTCGAGACAGGTGGTAAAATCGCCAATCCCCAGATCGTGATCCCGGCAACGAGTGTGATCAATGCGAGTGTGAAATGACGAATTTTACTGAGGAATCGCAGTTGTAAGCGCCAAATGACGCCCCCGACCTCCATCGATGGACCAACGATCGGTTTGTCTTCGATCATCTTGACGACCGGACCGCTGAACTCCCGAGCTGAGAAAATGACACCGATCAGGAACGGAATCAAGTAGTAGACAAGACGGTAGATCAATAATCCTGTCAAGACGATGCCTTCCTCGACACCCGCACGCTGCATGCCGATCAAAAACACTAAGTCAAACGAACCAAACCCACCCGGTACCATCGAGATCAAACCGGCTGTCGCAGCGATGATGAAAACACCGATGACTTTTGAGAAACTAACATCCGTTCCGAGCGCTGCCAAGATCAGATAGACGACAACGCCAGCACTGAACCATTCTGCGAGTGAAACGAGTGAATATAACGCAATCGATTTCGGATGGATGCTACTATTGCCTCGTCGAAACGAGAACAGCAGATAGAGTGGAAAGAAGAATGCGACACCAATGATGACGGGCCACAGCCATTTTTTTAAATCGAGCACTTCAAACGCCGGAAAAACGTGTAGAAGCGATAAGGCAGATAAGATGGACAATCCACTGATCAACGTCGGTGCCATCCAGCCGATCGCCTTCAACAAACGACCGCCTTCAACGAATGGTCGATAAAGAGCGGAGCGGATCGCCATCCCAGCGAGACCGCCGAATCCGATGATGCCGTTAAAGGAGTTCGCAATCCAGGATGCTCGGAAAATTAGTCCGATCGGTACTTTCGCCTCCAATGAACGTAATAAGAAGAAGTCATAAAAGAACATCGTCGAGACTGCCGCAAGACCTGCGAGAATCAACAGGATGAATTGCCAAGATGGGACTTGACGAATCGCTTGAATCGATTCCTGTAGCGACAAACTACGCAATTCGTTTTGTCCTTGATAAAAAATGAATCCAATCAAGACGATCGGCAAGATGATCTTCGCAATCGTCATGATGCGTTGTTTTGAGAATTTCAAGCTGCCAGCCTCCTTGATTTACGGATTAAATGCATAAGACGAACAAGTAGTAGCGTTGCTCCGACCGCAAGACCGATGATCAATCCCCACCAGTAACCATCTGGTCCGAGCGTCGTATAGCGTTCGAGATAAAAACCTAATGGTAGTCCAATGACCCAGTAGGCAGCAATCGTCAACAAGAAGGTGACGTTGACATCCTTGAATCCACGTAATGCACCTTGCGTCGGTGCAGCAACGGCATCCGACAGTTGAAAGAAAATCGCTAAAATCATGAAATGTGCGGCTGCTTCGATGACTTGAGGATCACGACTATATAAAGCGGCAAGTTCTTCATTCTTTAAGTACAACAAGATCCCGGAGAACAAGGAGACGGCAACACACATCGTCAATCCAATGACGACGTACTGGACAGCGTCCTTAATCCGTTTGGCACCGACCTCAAAACCGACTGTGATCGTCAAAGCGGACGCAGCAGATAATGGGATCATATAGACGAACGAAGCGAAGTTGATGGCCGCTTGATAGGCACCAATGATGACATCGCCGTACGCTCCGAGCAGCAACGTGACCGCCGAGAAAATACTGACTTCAGAAAAAATCGCTAGACCAATCGGGGCACCGAGTAGAATCAATTCCTTGATTCGCTTCATATCTGGACGGTAAAAGCGCCGCAGAATCCCAAGGCGTTGAAATAATTCTCCTTTGAAGACGACAGCGATGATCGCTAGACAGAGAATCCAGTACGTGATGGCAGTCGCAACTCCCGCGCCCACTCCACCAAGTTCCGGAAAACCGAAGTTTCCGAAGATGAATAGATAATTGAAAAGGACGTTAATGGGTAAAGAGATTAGTAGTAAGACCATCGTGATATTTGATTTACCTAATGAATCGACGAGTGTTCGTAAAACGAAGAAAACGAACATCGGTACGATCCCGAGTGCTAACATTACGAGATAATTTCGCGCGACTTCACGCGCCTCTGCTGATAACTCCATCCGTTCGAGAATCGGATTGACAGCAATAAGTCCGATGACGACAGTCAAACCAATGATCACGACAGCAACGTACAACGCCTGCATGACGATCCGTTTGACTTCCCGCTCGCGTTTTGCTCCCATCGCTTGGGAAACGAGCGGTGCGACGGCAAGTAGAATACCGGTCAGTCCTGTGTAGACGGGTGCCCAGAGACTTGCTCCGACCCCGACGCCTGCTAAATCAGCAGAACCATATCGACCGGCCATGACCGTATCGAAAAAACTAATTAAGTAAAACGCGACTTGCGTTACGAGGATCGGAAAGAAAATTTTCATGAATTGCTTCATCTTTCCTGAGAACGTAACTGTTTCTAACATGTTTCCACCACATTTCAGGAGGTGTCCTCCTTAATTTTAAAACCTAGCACTCTTGAACTCTTACGAAAATAATCCGAGGAGGGATTCATCTCATGAACCATCGAGATACTGAAAAGCTGACTTTCGAACTGCTTGAGACATGGTCGACCTTCAATCATTATGCCAAAGAGGCTCAAACGTTTGAAAATCCGGAAGATGTCCATCAAGCGCGGATTCGGTTACGGAAACTAATCACATTCGCCCGATTGGTCGATTTAACGGAGGAACCCGTTTATTTGATTTGGAAGCGGCTGATGCATGCTTTCGGCGAAGTCCGTGACCTCGACGTACAACTCGAAGCAACCTCAAACAAAACAGAAATCGATCAGTTATTCGCGAACCATGTCGCTCTGCAACTTCAAGGGAAACGTTCGACTTTAATCGAGACGATGCATCTCTTGATCTCCAATGAACTGGATCGATCCGTTCGTCGCTTTTTAGCCGGTCCGATGACAAAGCGCCTCAAACGGATGTCAGAAAAAGAGCTGATTCAGGCCGCTGAGAAACGCTATGAAAAAAAACGTGAACAATTTGAAAAAGTGCAACGAAAGGATGGAACGAAGCGTGTCGAACGGATGCATGAATTACGGCTTGCTACAAAAGCATACCGTTATACGGTCGAGTATCTTCGTCCCTACACGCATCAACCGAAGTCTGCTGTCGATCGTCTAAAGGCAACCCAGACACGACTCGGACACATCAATGACACGTATCAGCGATTAGAAAGATGGCGCTCTTTCGAGGTTCCATCTGCTTATCAAGAAGAGCGTTTGCGTCAGATCAAGCGGTTAGAGGACGAACTACGTTCTGCGCTTGATCAGATTGAAATCGCTCATGGATGACGTTGAACGAGTAATTCCAGCATCTTTGTTCCGGCAATCGAGTTTCCTTTGGCATCAAGCGATGGTCCAAAGACACCGATTCCGAGATCGGCCATATCGAAATCACTTCGACCGCAAGCAACGACTGCACCGGAAACACCACTTTTTCCTGGAAGCCCGACTTGGACGGAAAATTCTCCAGATGCATCGTACATGCCACACGTCGTCATGATTGCTCGAATGATTCGTGCGTTCCGACGTGAAATGACTTGGCGTCCTGATGGCGTCTTACCGGATGTACTCAAAATTTTCCCCATCATGGCAAGTCCTTTACAGTTCGTCAAAATCGCACATTGTTTCGTATAGACGTCGATGATTTCTTCGACATTGCCTTCGATGACACCGTGATAGCGCATGAAGTAGAGCAACGCCCGATTCAAATCCGTCGTTTCGAATTCTGATTCAGCGACATCTGCGTCATATTTTACCATTTCTACTTCAATATCCAATAGCTTTGCGATGAATTGACGCAATTGAAGTAATTTATCGGCAGCATCCGTTCCCGGTAGCATACTCGTCACGGCTAGTGCCCCTGCATTGATCATTGGATTGAGCGGTTTTGTCGGAATCGTCTCTTCAAGTTTTGCGATCGAATTGAACGCATCGCCTGTCGGTTCCATCCCGACTTTTGAAAAAACATAATCTTCTCCGAATGTCTCGAGAACGAATGCGAGCGTGATGATCTTCGATACACTCTGTAGTGTAAACATCGTATCCGCATCACCTGCCGAAACGAACGTCCCGTCGGCATTACAGACGGCGATTCCGAGTTGTGTCGGATCAACCTTCGCAAGCTCTGGGATATAACTGGCGACTTGTCCAAGCACTGTATACGGACGGCATTCTTCAATCAACTCCTCGAGTTGGGCTTGTGTAACATTCATGGCGTTCCCTCTTTCTCTTTTTTTCTAGCTTATCACGCATCTGACGAATACGGATATGGTTCTTCCGTAAACGCTACAAGGAGTCGACTCGTTTCAGCCGAGTCGACTCCTTTTTCTAGCATCTGCTTCATCCGTGGACGACTAGTTCGCCGTCTTCTACGTCAATCGCAATCCGGGCGCCATCTTGAATCGCCCCACTGATCAAGGCACGGGCAAGTTTCGTCTCAATCGTTCGTTGCATATAACGATTGATTGGACGCGCCCCGTATTGTGGTTCGAAGGCTTCTTCGAAAATCAACGTCTTCGCAGCATCCGTGACATCAATCGTAATGCCACGTCCAGATAAACGTGAACTCATTTTCTCGACCGCTTTGTCGATGATTCGTTCGATTTCCGTCCGGTGGAGTGGATGGAATAAAATCGTATCATCGATCCGGTTCAAGAACTCCGGTCGGAAGTGGCGCTTCAGTTCTTGGCGAACGGCTTCCTCTTCCGCTGCATCGATGACACCATCTTTGGCGGCTTCAAGCAGGATGGGTGCTCCGATGTTTGACGTCATGATGACGATCGTGTTTTTGAAGTCGACGACCCGTCCTTGCGCATCCGTCAATCGACCATCGTCGAGCAACTGAAGCAAAATATTAAAGACGTCGCCGTGCGCTTTTTCGATCTCATCGAACAACAGAACCGAATACGGACTCCGTCGAACGGCTTCCGTCAATTGACCGCCTTCTTCATAACCGACATATCCCGGAGGCGCACCGACGAGACGGGAGACATTGTGTTTTTCCATATACTCCGACATATCGATGCGGACGATGTGATCTTCACTATCGAACATCGCGGCTGCCAAGGCTTTTGCGAGTTCTGTCTTCCCGACCCCTGTCGGACCGAGGAACAAGAACGAGCCAATCGGGCGGTTCGGATCCTTGATGCCTGCTCGCGCTCGAATGACAGCGTCCGCGACGAGACGGACCGCTTCGTCTTGACCGAAGACACGCTCATGAAGCGTATCTTCAAGATAAAGTAATTTTTCCCGTTCGCCCTGCGCAAGCCGCGTCACTGGAATGCCGGTCCATTTCGAAACGATGTCGGATATCTCTTCTTCCGTCACCGCCTCTCGAACGAGTTCGTGTGAGACGTGTTCAGATGACTCTTCCGCGACTTTCAGACGTGCCTCAAGATCCGGAATTTGACCGTACTTGATTTCCGATGCTCGGTTCAAATCATAGCGCCCTTCCGCTTCTTGTAACGCCAGTTTTGCCTTCTCAAGATCCGCACGTAACTGCTGGACACTTTGCGAACTCTCTTTTTCCCGTTCCCATCGCGTCCGCAGCGCACTCTCGTCTTCCCGGACAGAGCTGAGCTCTTGCTGTAAGACGGCAAGTCGTTTCCGGGATGCTTCATCCGTTTCTTTTTTTAACGCCGCTTCTTCGATTTCGAGCTGCATGACCCGACGAACGAGTGAATCGAGCTCAGCTGGCATCGACTCCATATCGGTCCGAATCATCGCACATGCTTCATCGACGAGATCAATCGCCTTATCCGGCATGAACCGGTCCGTGATATACCGATCGGATAACATCGCCGCCGCGACGAGCGCATTATCATGAATCCGTACACCGTGGTGAATCTCAAATCGTTCTTTTAGTCCACGCAGAATGGAAATCGTATCCTCGACATCCGGTTCCGCGACGAGGACTTGTTGGAAGCGACGTTCGAGCGCCGGGTCCTTTTCGATATACTTCCGATACTCATCTAGCGTCGTCGCACCGATACAGTGCAATTCTCCTCGCGCAAGCATCGGCTTGAGCATGTTTCCGGCATCCATTGCGCCGTCCGTCTTCCCAGCACCGACGATTGTATGCAGCTCATCGATGAATAAGAGAATCTGTCCTTCGGCTTCCTTGACTTCATTCAAGACTGCCTGCAGGCGTTCTTCGAACTCACCCCGATACTTCGCACCAGCGACGAGCGCACTCATGTCTAAACTGAACAACTGCTTGTTCTTCAGACTCTCCGGTACATCCCCTCGGACGATCCGTTGCGCGAGTCCTTCAACGATTGCCGTTTTCCCGACGCCAGGTTCTCCAATCAAGACGGGATTGTTTTTTGTCTTCCGACTCAAAATCCGGATGACACGTCGAATCTCATCATCACGACCGATGACCGGATCTGTTTTTCCAGACCGGAAATCCGCTACGAGATCACGTCCATATTTTTTCAACACATCAAACGTCTCTTCGGGATTTTTCGTCGTGACCTTCCGATTGCCTCGCATACTGACGATCGCTTCCCGGAGTGTCTCTTCCGTGATGCCTTGACGACGTAGGTACTGAGCTGCTGGACTTGATTGTTTGATCAATGCTTGCAATAAGTGTTCGACGGAGACATAGTCATCCTGCATGAGACGCGCTTCCGTCTCTGCTTCCGTCAACACGTTCAGCAACGAGCTACCGATCCGAGGCGTCGTCGCCTGGGACAAAGCAGGAAGTTTACCAATCGCCTCGTCAATCGCTCCATTCAATATCTCAATCCGTTGATTCAGCTTTTCAAAGACGACTCGTGCAATCCCTTCTTCTTGAGCAAGTAAGGCAAGTAACAAATGCCATTCTGTGATTTCACTATGACGACGTTGTTTCGCGATCGCTTGGGCAGAGACGATTCCCTCGTGTGCCCGATCCGTTAAACGTTCAAAATCCATCCTTGATCACTCCTTCACTGCAAGTTGACGTTCCCACTCTTCATAAAAGGAACGGTCCATCTCAGGTAACTTGACTTCGAGTTGGACAAGTAACGCCCCACGATGACCATTCGCTTGACTCAGACCACGATTTGGAATCCGGAGTCGTGCTCCTGGTTTCGTGCCCGGTTTGACTTTCAGTTTGATTCGTTTCCCTTCAAGCGTATCTGCGACGACTTCGCCTCCGAGCACAAGCGTCGTCGGATGAACACGGACGGTTGAAATGACGTCTTGGTCGACCCGTCGGAACTGATCGTCATCCTTCAAGTGAATCGTCACGTAAACATCTCCCGCGACACCTTGTCGGTTACGCATTGAACTTTTTCCACGTAAGCGAACTTTTTTACCGTCATAGACGTCTTTCGGAAGCGTCAGCTGGATCGAACCCGTCGCAAGACGCACCGTGACTTTTTCGTTCGTACTGAGATGACTGAGTGGGACCGTCAATTCAAGCTCTTCATCGGTCGACACTTCTTCCTGACTAAAGAACGAACCGAACATATCTTCAAATCCGAACGATTGTCCAGGTCGTGTCCGTCCACCACCTCCGAACTGTCGGAACAGATCTTCGTAATCTCCAGCGCCACCAGCTCCAGCGCCTGCCATCTGATCGAAGTTACTGCCGTATCGATCATACTTCGCTCGTTTTTCCTCATCTCCAAGCACATCGAAGGCTTCTTGGATATCCTTGAAACGCTGGTCCGCACTCGCCTCTTTATTGACGTCTGGGTGATACTGCTTTGCCAATTTGCGGTACGCGCGCTTAATATCTTGATTCGATGCATCCTTTGCGACACCGAGTGTTTGGTAGTAGTCTTTTGCCATTCGAATTCACTTCCTTTTCCTATACTTCATTACCTTAATTATAAAAGTCGTATCTTAATTGGTCAAATATAGTCAAACTTTTTTCTGACATTCTGTTCTCTTTTCACTTTACGTCCTTGCGACAAACAAGTTTCACCGACTGAACCATGTTATACTGATAGCCAAACAGGAAATGAACGATGGGAGGATCTACAGATGGATGGTAAAACACGTAAAAATATCACGCCCGGTCTTAAAGTCAGCATCGTGTTGAAGCAAGATCAACGAACAGGTAAACGAACAGAAGGAATCGTCAAAGACCTTCTCACGAAATCTCCGCAACATCCGCACGGGATTAAAGTGCGCTTAGAAGACGGTCAAGTCGGTCGTGTTCAAGAAATTTTAGGATAAAAAGACAGCAATCGCTCGTCCTGATTCCTTTTCGGAGTCAAGACGAGCGATTTTTTCATGATTCAGTAGCTTGTTCTAAGTAACGCCATGTCGCTTCGACGAGAATACGCGCTGCATCGAGCATCGCCGGCTCCTTAAAATCAAACTGTGGATGGTGATGCGGTGGATACGAAGCATCTCCCGCTCCTGTAAAGAAGAACGCACCAGGTACGTGTTGCAAGTAATAAGCGAAGTCCTCGCCACCCATCGTCGGTTCAATCTCAAATACACGCTCGTCTCCTAAAACTTCTCGTGCGACAGATTCAATCAATGCGGTGGGTGCAGCATGATTGACGACAGCTGGATAGCCTTTTTCGTATGTAAAGTGATACGTTGCTCCGACTGCCTCACAGATTCCTTTGATCGTCCGCTCCATCCGCTCAATGATCTCGTCCGCTGTCGCTTCATCAAACGTCCGGACCGTTCCTGTCAACATCGCTTGATCTGCAATGACATTAAACGTATTCCCAGCATGTAATGTTCCAACGGTCACGACTGCCGGCTCCAGTGGATTGAGTTGACGACTGACGATCGATTGTAATTCCTTAACGATTGTTGCCCCGAGTAAGACAGCATCAATCGTCTCATGTGGTTTCGCACCGTGTCCGCCTTTTCCATATAAGGTCAGTTCGAACTTATCCGCCGCCGCCATGATCGGACCAGTCCGAACACCTACGTGTCCTAAATCGATCGTTGACCAAAGATGCGTTCCAAAGATGACATCGACTCCTTCGAGACAACCGTCCGCAATCATATCGCGTGCACCGCCCGGAACGACTTCTTCCGCATGTTGATGAATCAAAACGACGTTCCCCGGTAATGATTCTCGCTGTTGCATGAGCGTCTCTGCGACAGCAAGTAACGTCGCCGTATGACCATCGTGACCGCATGCATGCATCACACCCGGAACCGTCGACCGATACGCGACCTCTTTAGCGTCAGCAATCGGTAAGGCATCAAAGTCGGCGCGTAACGCGACGGTCTTTCCCGGTTTTCCTCCACGAATATACCCGACGACACCACGTCCGCCGACCTCCGTCTTGACTTCGATTCCGAGCGCTTTTAAATGTCGCGCGATATAACGCGGGGTCTCGACTTCGTGAAACGACAACTCTGGGTGCTGATGTAAATAGCGACGGCGCTCGACCATTTCTGGATACAACGCTTCTAGTCCGGCAGTTCGTTCTGACATATATGTATCCCCCTTATTTCTTTTGATGCAGTGTCTTAACGCTTTCCCGCGTGTATTGAAGGCGTTCGAGTGTGTCTTCATAATGTCCCGCAGCATACGATAAGAACAAGACATCGATCGCAAATAGTTGGGCGAGACGCGAACTGAGCGCCGCACTACGAAGCGGTGCTTCCGGAGCGCGTGATGTCCAAAGCGCGATATCCGCTAGTTGGCTGATCCGGTTGTCCCCGAAACGTGTCAGACTGATGACCTTCAGCCCTTGGATTTTCGCCAAACGGATCAATTCGACGACCTCTTCTGTTTCTCCGCTATAGGAAATCGCAAAGAAGACATCTTCTTTACGTGCATTCGCTAAGATCGTCGCAAGTAGATGCTGGTCCGTTTCTTGAATCGCTAGTTTCCCGACACGCGTCCATTTTTGAGCAGCGTCTTCGGCTACGACATGGGATGCCCCAATCCCATAAAAATAAATCGCACGCGCCTGATCAATCACATCAATCGCATCCGCAATCCGTTCATCATTCAACTGCTTCGCAGTATCCTGTAATGCTTGAATACTGTTACTAAGCGTTTTTTCAATCAAGTCGACGGGACGTTCATCCTTTTCGATATCGTGATACCCTTTTAAATCCGTCCGTGCTGTATCGGCAGAAATGCGCATCCGCAACTCCGGGTATCCTTTTAATCCAAGCGCGCGACAGAAGCGGACGACTGCAGCGGCACTTGTATCTGATTCCTCTGCAAGTTGGTGGATCGTCATGCGCGCAATTTGGTTCATATGCGTCAAGACATAGTCTGCGACTTTTCGTGAGGACGATGGTAGTTCCTCTCGAACTGCACCGATTTGTGAATAGATACCGCCTTTCATCTACATCTCTCCTTTATCCTCTTCTTCTTAAAAGAACTGACGATTCATCACTTACCTCGTCGTTCCTGTGTGTAGAACTGTTCTTCTTTCATTATGCTCTCTTCTACTGGCTTTCGTAAATCTAAAAAATGGGAAAGTGAAACAAAATACCATTCTTCTTCCATACCCTTCCTTTCTGATTCATATGCTTCTCTCTTCCAGCATCCGTCGTACAAAAAAGCGACATTCCGCCCATTGGAGGAATGTCGCTACATAAAGTGAATGGAGAAATCAACGAATCTTGACGATCGGTTTCTTTGTATCCGGATCGAGGAATAGCATCGCTTCCGTATCCCCGTTCAAGTTCGTCACAGTGATCGTCGTTGGAATGTTTCGATTATACTCCCAACGATTCTCAAGCAGGTACGTCACGTACTGAACGAATGCGACGAGTTCTGCTTTTCCGTAAAATTGAACGGGAATCTTCATCTCAAGCTTTTTAAGTTCATCTTCTTGATAGAAGCCTTCCCCCATCATACCGGTGTAGTTCGGGAAGTAGTCTTCTAGGCGGTCTTTGAATAAATCGAATTTCGCTGCATCATCCCGCACGTCATTCGTTGCGCGTGCTGACGGGTAGTAGTAATAGCGCTCATTGTAGTTTTTCCAGTCGTTCGCACTGATTTGATTCCCGCGACCGATGAATGCAGACGAGAGATAGTGACCGGAAACCGGTGACCCTTCTTTTTCCTGGAGGTAGAGGGCGACGTGAATCGGTGTCGTCTTCATCCCTTGTGTCTTACGCATCTTCTTGACTAAATCGTTTGCCATCCGCTTCCCTTCAGCAACGACTTTCTTTTCATCAAGTTTAACGGTATAGGTCGGTCCATAGTTTTCATCTTGGAACACATACTCACTATTTAAGACAAGCGCAATCGACGTGCCACCAAGTTCGAGTTTCTTATCTTCTTCAAGCATGTAGTCTTGCTCTAAGATATGCGATAGAATCATAGGTGACTTTTGGTTTTTTTCTTTATACGACTTACCAGACGTGTAGGCTGGGTTCAGACCTTCAGGATCGCTGACGCCATCGCCTGCTTTTCCTTTTCGCAACAACCATTTCGCGATTTGGTCGGCTTCGAGTAACTGACCTTCTTGGTAATAGTATTTTTCCGGATCAAAAAACTGTGTCGAATGACGCATTAAACCCGTTTCGATTTCATCGAGCTCAAGACGTGAACTGACACGTTTTTGTGTCATTCCACGTGCGACACTTGGACGAAACGGCAAGACCGTCCGATAGTACGAATCCGTCGTATCAATGGCTGGACTGACAACGGCTTGGACTTCCTTACCTTGTTCACTTTCAGTAATGACTTCTTTTGTATCGCTACTTGGCGAAAGGTCGAACGAACAAGCACCTAAAAATAACGTGCTCGATAACGTCAACGCTACTGCTGTTTTATAGTTCATCTCTATTTGCACCCCATGTTTTTAAATCGTTCTCTTTATCATAACAGAATCGTTTTCCATCGGGGAAGGACAAGTTTTTCCCTGATTTTCAAAAAAGATGATGCGCCTTGGCGTATCCGAAAGGACTTTTTCTCATGACACGTCGTAAATTCATCGGTTTGCTTTTTTTACTGGCAGGCATCGCCCTTATTGCTTGGCCCTTCATCAGTGACTATCAGCGTGAACAGGAAGCAGCAAATTTAAAGGAACAATGGACCAAAAGTTTGAAGACCGTCGATGCGAAAGAGACAAAACAACCCCTTGCTACATCTGGTGTCGGATTGCTCTCGATTCCAAGCATTGATTTTGAACAAGTCATCTTAGAGGGTTCGACGACAGCGGTGTTGGACCGTAGTATCGGTCATATTCCAGAAACCGGATCACCTGGAAAAGGCAATTATGCGCTCGCCGGACACCGAAGTTTCACGGAAGGGCTTCACTTCAATCGTCTGCCTGACGTCAAAAAAGGCGATACCGTCGTCGTCACGACAAAAACACATCGGTATACGTACCGCATCACGTCCAGTCGTCTTGTCACACCGACGACATTGTCCGTTCTCGACCAATCCGTCGCTTCCCCAACCATCACATTGATCACCTGTGATCCACCAGAAACGGCAACGAATCGTCTCATCAAACAAGGTACTTTGATTCGGAGCGAAACGATTGCTTCGTGACAAGGATGAACACGAATAAAGGAAGGCGGAATCCCGCCTTCCTTTCAGATTATAGACAAAAAGAAGGATGACTCAAAAAATGACGCGTCTTTTCACGCCCTTTCCTCAGGCGAGACACAAGCCGGTTTTCCCGCTCCATTCGAGCAGGAAAACGGGTCTCGTTTGTCTCTGACAGCGCAAAATCGCGCTTTTTCCTGTAGGAGTGGCGTATGACGCGTCATTCTTTTTTATCCCCGGAAGAAAGATCAGAGAAGCGTTTTGTTCCCTCGACATCGCTTCCTAGGAAAAAACAAGCAAGAGCGACCCTGCAGCGAAGCGAAGCGGCGCGATGCTTGTCCCAGGAAAACGATGCGAGACGAACAAAAAAGCGCAATCCTTCTCGTTAGAGAAAAATTGCACACTATCTTCAGTTTCAAAGGAAGGCGGAATTCCGCCTTCCTTTTTATTTGATCGTTCTCATTCATTCTTTTCACGCTTCGTGTTTAGCTAATTCTTCTAACAGACGCGCTTCATCCCAAATTTCGATACCAAGCGATTCCGCTTTCGTCAGTTTAGAGCCTGCCTTTTCCCCTGCGACGAGTACGTCCGTCTTTTTACTGACACTTCCTGTCACATCGGCTCCGAGTGCTTCGAGTCGTTTACCGGCCTCTGACCGTTTTAAGCTCTCGAGCGTTCCCGTCAAGACAATCGTTTTGCCGCCGAGCGGTGCATTCGTCTGATCGATCCGTTCACCAAGGAAACGTTGATTGACGCCGAGTTGTTCCAAATCACGAATCAATGCCTGTGCTTCCGGATGCTCGAAGTACTTCACGATTGAATCTGCGATTTTCCCCCCAATGCCATCGATTGCGACAATCTCATCGTAGCTTGTAGCCGCAATCCCTGCTAACGAATCAAAACGTTCCGCTAGAAGATACGCCGCTTTTTGACCAACAAGTCGGATTCCGAGACCAAACAAGAGACGCTCAACCGAGTTCTGTTTCGAGGCTTCGATCGCCGCAAGCAATTTATCAACGGACGTCTCACCCATCCGGTCGAACGTCAACAACTCCTCACGATCGAGTCGATATAAATCGGCAATCGTCCGGATTGCTTCATGATCATACAATTGACGGACGACTTTTTCACCGAGACCGTCGATGTTCATCGCCTGACGCGAAACGAAGTGAATGATGCCTTCCATCAATTGCGCCGGACATTCCGGACTGACACAGCGGATGTCGACTTCACCTTCGAGACGGACAAGTTCCGACTGACAAGCCGGACAATGTGTCGGGAAGACGATTGGTGTCTCTTCCCCTGTCCGTTCTGCCGTGACGACTTGTACGACTGCCGGGATGACATCGCCTGCTTTTTTAATGATGACCGAGTCCTGAAGGCGGATATCTTTTTCAGCGATGAAGTCAGCGTTGTGTAGTGTCGCATACGTCACCGTCGATCCTGCGACGACGACCGGTGCAAAACGGGCGCGAGGTGTGACTTTCCCGGTCCGACCGACACTGAAATCAACGTCTTCTACCGTCGTCATGACTTCTTCCGCCGCAAACTTATAGGCTGTCGCGAAGCGGGGACTTTTTGCTGTGAAGCCGAGCTCCTCCTGATCATCGTATCGATCGACTTTCAAGACGATTCCGTCGATCTCATATGGCAGGCTCGCGCGTGCTTCCGTCCAGTGCGCGATATAGGCAAGAATCTCTTCCACCGTCTCACATGTCTGCATATGTTGATTGGTCGGTAACCCAAGTGAAGCGAGTTGTGCCATCGCTTCGCTATGCGAACGGGCCGTCAACGTATTGACGCCGACGCCATACACGAATAACGACAGATTGCGCGACGCTGTGATCGACGAATCCAGCTGACGCAGGCTACCTGCTGCAGCGTTACGCGGATTCGCGAACAATGTCTCTTCCCGGCTTGCCCGGTCTTCATTCAAGCGTTCGAACGATTGTTTCGGCATGTAAGCCTCACCGCGGACTTCGACCGTCTCTTCTGCCTGCAGACGAAGCGGTAACGCTTTGATCGTCCGTAGATTCTGCGTGATGTTTTCGCCGACGGTTCCATCGCCACGCGTCGCCCCACGGACGAATCGCCCGTCTTCGTATTTCAGCGAGATGGCAAGTCCATCGAATTTCAGTTCGGCGACATACGTCGTCGAACGTCCGAGCGACCGCTCAATCCGAGCGACCCATTCGCGAATTTCCGTCTCATCAAAGACGTTTCCGAGCGACAGCATCGGTAAATCATGCGTCACCTTCTCGAACGCTTCGAGCGGTGCTGCTCCGACGCGTTGCGTCGGAGAGTCCGGTGTGATCAGTTCTGGATGCTCTGTTTCTAACTCCGTCAGTTCACGAAGCAATTGATCGTACGTCGCATCCGGTACCGTTGGTTGATCCAGTACGTAGTATTCGTAGCTGTATCGGTTCAATGTTTGACGAATCTCATCTATACGCTGGCTTGCGTCCATCCGTGGACCTCCCGTCATACCTTTTTAATCGGTGCGAATTTCGCGAGCAATCGTTTGATTCCGACTGCTGGGAATGCGATATCGATTTCAAGATTATCCCCTTCACCACGAGTCTGGACGACTGTACCAAGTCCCCATTTCCCGTGCTCTGCCTTATCTCCGACCGACCAACCGAGCGTTTCCGCACCTGACGTCTTCATTGCTGTCGGTTTGCTGATCGAGCGACCGATGACGGCTTTGCCTTGCGGAACAGGGCGGTCTTCCCATGGGAGTGGCTTCGCTTTTTTACCGGTCCGCTCGATGACGACTTCCGGCAGCTCTGCTAGGAACCGTGATTCTTGGTTCGCATTCGTTCGTCCGTACAGGGAGCGCATCCGCGCGTGTGACAAGTAAAGGCGTTTCTCAGCACGTGTGATCCCGACGTACGCGAGGCGACGTTCTTCTTCCATCTCGTCTTCATCTTGAAGCGAGCGGCTATGTGGGAACAACCCTTCCTCCATCCCAATCAAGAAGACGACCGGGAACTCGAGTCCTTTTGCCGAGTGGAGCGTCATCAACGTGACTTGTTCTTCTGGATCCGTCTCGTCGAGTGAATCGACATCGGCGACGAGTGTCAAATCAGTCAAGAAGGCGATGATCGTCCGGTCTTCTGGATCGGCTTTCGCCGTCTCCTTCTCGAAGTTTTGTGCAACGGTGATGAACTCGTTGATGTTCTCGAGACGACTTTGTGCTTCAAGCGTCTTATCTTCCTTCAGCACTTGACGATAGCCTGATTTTTCGAGCACTTCTTCGACTAGTTCCGACAGGCTGATGAATTCTTGCATTTGGCTGAGTCCGAGAATCATCGTCCGGAAATCCGTCAGCTTCGCTGCCGTCTTTGGTGCGATACTCGACAATTCGATATCGCGAATCGCTTCCATCAATGACACACCTTGTAAGTCAGCGAAATCACGCAGCTTATCAATCGTCGTCGCACCAATCCCGCGTTTTGGTTCGTTGACGATCCGCGCGAAGGACAGGTCTTCATCCGGATTCGAAATCAATCGGAGATAAGCAAGCACGTCCTTGATCTCTTTACGATCGTAGAACTTCGTGCCGCCGATCATTTTGTACGGAACGTTCGACTTAAGAAGCGTTTCCTCAATGGCACGCGATTGTGCATTCGTCCGGTACAGAATCGCGATATCGCTCAGTTTCATCCCGTAACGAAGTGAGTTCCGAATCTCCTGGACGATATAAAAGGCTTCTTCCCGCTCATTCTCCGCCGTATGAACGACGAGCTTCTCGCCTTCATCATTATCCGTCCAAAGTTTCTTATCTTTGCGTGTCGAGTTGTTTTGGATGACATGGTTGGCTGCTTCCAAGATTCGTTTGGAAGAACGGTAGTTTTGCTCGAGTAAGATGACAGCTGCATTCGGATAGTCCTCTTCGAACGAGAGGATGTTCGCGATGTCAGCACCACGCCAGCGATAGATCGACTGATCCGAGTCTCCAACGACACAGAGATTCTGATGTCCCGATGCTAACAGGTTGACGAGATCATACTGGGCTTTGTTCGTATCTTGATACTCATCGACATGAATGTAGCGGAATTTCTTCTGATAGTAAGCAAGGACATCCGGACTCTTCTTGAACAATTCCGTCGTTTTTCCGATCAAATCATCAAAGTCGAGCGCGTTGTTCCGGCGTAAGACCGCTTCATATCCTTTATAGATTTCAGCAACTGTCTTTTCATACGGGCTCGTCACGATCGAGGCGTAGAATTCAGCACTGCGTAATTCATTTTTCTGTGACGAGATGATCGTCAGCATCGAACGTGGATCCCATTTTTTTGGATCCAAGTTTTGTTCCTTTAAGACGAGCTTGATCGCCGACTGCTGATCACTTGAATCAAGAATCGTGAAGTTGCGATCGTACCCAAGCTGATCGATGTCACGACGTAACATCCGGACACACATCGAGTGGAAGGTCGAAACCCAAATATCATTCGCGACACCACCGACCAAACGACCGATCCGGTCTCGCATTTCCCGCGCCGCTTTGTTCGTGAACGTAATCGCGAGGATGTTCCACGGTGCGACTTGTTTAGCCGCCATCAAATAAGCGACCCGATGTGTCAGGACGCGTGTCTTCCCGGAACCGGCTCCTGCCATGATCAGCAGTGGACCTTCCGTATGCTTGACTGCTCTTGCTTGCTCAGGGTTTAGTCCACTGACGAGCTGTTCACTCAAATTAAACATATCAATAGCCTCATTTCTTGTATTCCGAACTTTTGTTCCTATATTTTATCGTGTCGCTGCGACAGTCGCAAGCGCTGCTTTTAAATCCTCATAAATGACGTTCCCGACGACGATCGTATCCGCATACTGCAGCATCTCACGCGCTCGCTCCTCGGAGTCGATTCCTCCACCGTAAAACAGGCGTGCCTGTTTCAAGACATCGCGAACGGCTGCTACTCGTTCCGGTTCTCCGTAAACGCCGCTGTATTCGAGATACACGACCGGTAGACGGAAGACGCTATCCGCTAACTGCGCATAAGCGACGGTCTCATCTAATGTTAGCGGTTTTGCTTGTGTCACATGCGCGACCTTCGCATCAGGATTCAGGACGATATACCCTTCCCCGACAAGATCAGCGTGCGCCAGCATATGACCGACTTGTTCTAACGCCTCGACTTGTTTTTCAACGACGTACTCTAATGTTCCCGCATTCAGGACCGTCGGTGTCAGATACGTATCAAATCCCATCGTTGCGGCTTCGAGTTCAGAAATCTCGAGTGCCACTGCGACTGGATACCGGCGCAAACGCATCAAGAGATCAAGCGTCGCATCGAGTGTGATGTCATCTGTTCCACCGACAAGAATCGCATCCGTTCCGGACGTCGCAATCGCCTGCAGGCTAGCATCATCAATTGGTTTTGCTGGATCTAGTTTAAAGACATGTCGCCATTCATTAAAAGGTAATAACACGGTTCGTCCCATCCTCTCTTTCTCATTCCACATTCAGTATAAAACAAAAAACCATCTCGCGCAGGGCGAGATGGTCAGACGTGTGTCCGTCGTTTCGTCAAGAGTGACGCCAGTAACAACGCAAAGACAGCATATACCGGCACGAACGCCCACGGTTCTGCCAAAAAGAAGCCGAGTATCGGGACGTCCAGTAACGGTGAATCCGGTGAACAGAGTGCTCGACCGTTGACGAGCGCCAAAAACGGTAAGACAGGAACAGCAAAGATATAGGCGAAGTTGATCCAAAAGGCACGTTTCATAAAAGAGCCTCCTTATCCGATGATGACGGATTCCTTCGGATAGTTGTAGTTACGTTTCGGTTGGTTCGCTTTCAGGAGAAGAACGAACGAGATGACACCGATTCGACCGATGAACATCAGCACAGACAACGTCCATTTTCCGATATCCGATAATTGATCCGTGATGCCGAGCGATAGACCGGTCGTTCCGAACGCTGAACAGGCTTCAAAAAATAGCACGAGGAACGGGGCATCTTCGACAAGCAATAAGACGATCAATCCGACCATCGTCACACCAGTCGAGACGACGATGACGACGAAGGCTTTCCAGATGTCCGACTGACCAATCTCACGACCAAAGATTTTGATGCCGTATTCGCCTCGGATGAAGGCGATGACACTCAAGACGGCGACCGCGAACGTCGTCGTTCGAATCCCCCCACCAACGGAAGACGGTGACGCCCCGATGAACATCAAGAGCGACAAGACGAAAATCGACGCTTGTGAGAAGGAGGTGATGTCGACCGTCGTCAATCCCCCGTTTCGGGTCGTGACGGATTGGAACAAGGCGTCGACGAGCTTCTCATCGATCGGTAAACCTTTAAAGGATTGGTTCCATTCAAATAGCAGCAATGCTACCGTTCCGAATAGGACGAGAATGAAGAACGTTGACGCCGTCAATTTTGTAAACAGTGAAAAATGATACGGTTGACGTGTCGCTTGGCGTGTCGCCCGGTACGAGATGTAGCGCCGGACTTCGACGAGTACCGGAAAGCCGATCGCACCAAGTGTCAGTAACAAAATTTGCATGAAGACGACGAACAAATCACCACGAAACGGTAGTAACGATTCACCCGTGATATCAAAACCAGCATTCGTCGTCGCACTGACCGATCCGAACAGTCCTTGGAGCATCGCTTCACCTAGTGTCGGAAAATATTTCGTATAGTACAGCCCGAGAATCAATGCCCCAATCAATTCAATCGAGACGATGATCAAGATGACTTCCCGAATGTATTTGACGACCCCTTGCATCGTCGTCTGGTTCTGATCTCGAACGACAAGTTGGCGTTCCCGAAAGCCGATTCGTTTTCCGAGAATGACCCACATCGCGATATGAAGCGACATCAAACCGATTCCGCTGACTTGCACTAAAATCATGATCATGAAGTAGCCGAACGTCGTGAAGGTTTCTGAGACCGAGACCGTCGTCAAACCAGTGACACTGACACAACTGACCGCCATGAAGACGAGGTCCGTGAAATCCCAGTTGTAGTCTCCCTTGGTCGACCACGGCAGACCGAGCATGATGATTCCGATGATGACCGCAACGAAGTAGATGATGACGAGCGACTGGATGGGCGTCAGCCTTCGAATGAAGTGCTGAATTTTATGTTGTAACGCAAAATCCAATATGACACGCCCCCCTTCATAGAAGTAGCGGATAACATTAGTTATCCGCTACTTCTTGCTCGATAAGACCTAGGCGGGCAAGCGCCAGATCATAACCGCCCGAACCGTAGTTCAAGCAACGTTTGACACGCGAGATCGTTGCTGTTGAAGCACCGGTCGCCTTTTCGATTTTGTGATACGTATTGCCTTCACGTAATTGACGTGCGACTTCAAGACGTTGGGCGAGCGCCTGGATTTCGTTGACGGTCGCTAAGTCTTCGAACAACGTATAACAATCTTCTAATGAATCCATCTTCATGATGGCTGTAAATAACTGATCCAATTCTTTTCCACGCAATTTATCGAGTTGCATCTTGTGACTCCCTTTCCCATTCAATTGCTCTTTAATAGTTTAAAGCGCGACGTTTTAAAATTCAAGCGTCATCGCAAAATCGCTGGGAAAAGGACTTTTTTCCGAAGGACTTCGTATATTCCCTGCGGCGTGATCCGCACATATGGCAAGTGAGTTGACGCTAGGAATAGCAACGTATAGACAGGATCTTCAAACGCATAACCGCGTTCAAACAAGGCTTCGCGTAAAGCGGTTTCCTGAACGATCAAATCTTCGAGTGGCAAGTCAGACGTCTGCCCCATCAAGGTCAACGGAACTTCAGCGATGACTTCTCCGTCCTCGACGAGAACGATTCCGCCACCGAACGCTTTCATGCGATCAAACGCGACTTGCATGTCTCGTTTCGATTTACCGATCATCAAGATATCACCGCTAATCGAGTACGAACTGACGAGACCTCCGACTTGTGTCGCAAAGTTTTTCAGAACGGTATTCAGTCGCCATTTCCCTTCTCGGTCGAGTAACATCAGGAAGGATTCATCACATCCTGCTGGTAGCACAGGCACACTTGTATCGTGTTCAACTTGATAGAGCTTCATGATGACGGAATTGACCATCTCAAGACCAACCGGCATGCTGAACGAAAAATCCTGTTCCGTTAACGAAACCTGGACTTCTGAACGTGGCATGAGCGCATAGACTGCATCAAGCGCTTCTGCCGGGTAACATGGGATGTCTGCTTGACGGACCCATGTGCCGCGCGCAAGCACGGCGACAGGTGTCGGTGCGTCTTTTGCCTCAAGGAAATTGAGATGCGCGATCCGTCCAGGTGCGATACTCCCGAGTAGATGATCGAGATTAAAATGACGCGCTGCATTGTACGACGCGATCCGGTATGCTTCTTCGACCGGGATGCCTGCCTCAAGCATCAATCGAATCGTCTCGTCCATCATGCCTGCTTTATAAAAGGACGGCGTTGAACCATCTGTCGTCACGAGTACCTTATCAAACTGCGTCAACCCTGCTTCGACGAGACCTTTAAAAATATCCGGTAAATCTGGACGAATCGATGAATAACGAATCGTCGTCGTGTAGCCAAGTTCAAGACGTGTCATCGCTTCTTCAACCGTCATCGCTTCATGATCACTCGTCACGCCATAAAGCGCCATCTTCGTCAGCGTCTTCGCTGAAGCACCAGGAAAATGACCTTCGATCGGTTTTCCGAGTTTAATCGCATCCTGCATCCAGTGAAGCAGTTCATCATCTCCTTGCGAGAGACGTGGCCATCCCGTCAACTCACCTGCTTGGATGACTTGTGGATGCTTGAGCCACGCTTGAATCCGGCGATTATCGATCGAGATACTGTCGGCATCAAGCTCGGTTTGTGCGTCGAGTCGTGCCCACCAGTACATTGAGGTCGGTAAGTCTGCTAGCGCCTCGACTTGAGCAAACGCTTGCTCCGTCGGCTCTAATAATAACAACATATTGTCGTTGACGAGCGTCGATGTTCCCCGCTCTGCTGCGAATTTTGCAAGACTCGCTGGATTGTAAAGTTGGAACGGATGGGCATGGGGTTCAATGTAACCGGGTACGATATATTGACCTGTCGCATCATGATACGCATCGGCTTGTTCCGGCATCTCTGGACCGACGTAGACGATCCGGTCGCCACTAATCCAAATATTCGCCGTCCGCCATGCTTTGACACCATGATTCAGGTAAGTGGCATTCTGTATGACAAGTGTCGGTGCAAGCTTTCCGCTGATGACCGCTTGGTGTGTTCGTACTTCAGATTTCGTCCAAGGGGATCTTCCATAATTTTTTTTCACGAAAGCTCGACCTCCTTTGTTTTATTGAAAACGCTTTCTTATAGTTCTTATACTAAAATGTTGCTAAGTAAGTTTCAAGAAGTTTTGCCCCGTTCCGGATTCATTTGGTCAAAATAACACAAATTCGCCATGGAAGACAAATCTTTTCGTGCACTTCGCCAAGAAACAAAAAACCAGACGCCACTCCTTCGAGCACGTCTGGTTCAGATATCATGATTCATGCGAGGCACGAAAGGCTTTTTGAGCGATATCAGTTCGGTAAAAGAATGGTTGATCCGTCATGTCTGGTAAGTTCGCATAGACCTGTTCGACAGCCTGCTCGATCGTCTCGGCACGACTGACACACACAAGGACACGTCCACCAGCTGAGACAAGTTGATCGTCTCGTTCTGCCGTACCGGCATGAAAGACGAGAAGACCGTCCCCGATCTGATCAAGTGGAATCGCTTGTCCCGTTTTTGGCGCTTCCGGATATCCTTCTGCTGCGACGACGACACCGACAGCTGCTTGATCCGTCCAAACGACTTCTGGTATCTGTCCGTCCATCAGCGGCATGATGACATCAAGCAACGGCGTCTCTAAGCGCGGAAGAATGACCTCTGTTTCCGGATCACCGAACCGGGCATTGAACTCGATGACGAATGGTCCTTGTTTCGTCAGCATCAGACCGGCATAGAGGAAGCCGGTGAACGGAATTCCTTCGCTTGCCATCTGATCGACGAGTGGCTGAATGATGCGATCAACAGCTTCTGTCGTCAACGCTGCTTCGTCCCACTGAGGAAGCGGAGAATACGCGCCCATGCCTCCTGTGTTCGGACCTAAGTCACCGTCAAACGCCCGTTTATGATCTTGCGACAATACCATCGGGATGACCGTCTCTTCGTGCACGAATGCCATCAACGAACACTCTTCCCCGATCAGACATTCTTCGATGACGACGCGGCTTTGTTGACCGTATTCTCCGGCAAACGTATCGTGGATTGCAACAAGCGCCTGGTCCACGGTTTCTGCGACCGTGACTCCTTTTCCGGCAGCAAGTCCATCGGCTTTGATGACGATCGGTGCACCCGCTTTGCGAACATACGCCTTTGCATCTGCTGCTGAAGTAAAGACGGCGTGAGCAGCGGTCGGGATACCGGCACGCTCCATCAATTCTTTCGCGAACTGCTTACTTCCTTCGATCGCTGCCGCTTCCCGTGTTGGTCCGAAGATTTGCAGTCCCGCTGCCTGAAAGGCGTTAACGACTCCGAGAACAAGTGGTCCTTCTGGTCCGACGATCGTCCAATCGATCTGTTCGTCTTGTGCGAACGTCACGAGTTCATCGATAGCATCTTCGGCGATCGGAACACATGTGGCTTGTGTCATCCCGGCATTCCCAGGCGCAGCATACACGGTCTCGATCCGTTCATCCTGTGCCAGCTTCCAGACGAGCGCGTGTTCACGCCCTCCTTTACCAATCACCAATACCTTCATTCAAATCGCCTCCACTTAGTGTTTGAAATGTCGAACGTTCGTAAAGACCATCGTAATGCCATGTTTGTTACACGCATCGATCGACTCTTGGTCACGAATCGAGCCGCCTGGTTGAATAATTGCTGTAATGCCAGCTGCTGCTGCCGCTTCGACCGTATCACCCATTGGGAAGAAAGCATCGGAAGCAAGGGACGCGCCAACTGCTTTTTCTCCGGCTTGCGTAATCGCGATGTTCGCTGAACCAACACGGTTCATCTGTCCTGCACCAACACCGACCGTCACTTCGTCCTTCGCGAGAACGATGGCATTCGACTTGACGTGTTTGACGGCGCGCCATGCGAGTTTCAAGTCCTCCCATTCCGCTGCTGTCGGTTTGCGGTCTGTCACGACACGTGCTGCTGCATCATCAAGCGTCTCATCGTCACTGTCTTGGACGAGCATGCCGCCAGCGACTGCCGTATAACGGATCGCTTGGACACGCTTGACGTCGAGTTCAAGCAGACGGATGTTCTTTTTCGCTGACAACAAGGCGAATGCTTCTTCTGTGAAGGATGGAGCGATGATGATCTCAAGGAAAATACCGCTCAATTGTTCTGCTGTCTCTAAATCGACTTCACGGTTCAAGGCGACGATGCCACCGAAGATCGACACTGGATCGGCTGCATGAGCGCGGCGGAATGCCTCTCCGATCGTTGGACCGACGGCAACACCACATGGGTTCATGTGTTTGACGACGACAGCTGCTGCTTCGCGGAACTCGTCGAGAATTTCAAGTGCAGCGTTCGCATCTTGAATGTTGTTATACGACAACTCTTTACCGTGCAACTGTTTCGCTGAAGCGAGAGATGCTCCACGGTAAATCGGTGTTTTATAGAAGGCTGCTTCTTGGTGTGGATTTTCTCCGTAACGAAGATCCTGGACTTTTTCAAGCGTGATCGTCAACTGATCCGGGAACTTCTCACCTGTTTGCGTCAAGAAATAATCCGCAATCAACGCATCGTACGCTGCTGTATGACGGAATGCTTTCGCCGCAAGACGTTGGCGTGTCTCAAACGTCGTTCCACCTTCACGAACCTCAGCAACGACTGTTTCGTAATCAGCTGGGTCGACGACGACCGTGACAGCTGCGTGGTTTTTCGCTGCTGAACGCAACATGCTTGGTCCACCGATATCGATGTTCTCGATCGCATCGGCATAGGCGACGTCTTCTTGTAAGACCGTCTGCTTGAACGGATACAGATTGACGACGACGAAATCAATCGGTTGGATCTGTTGCGCAGCCATCTGCTCACGATGGGATTCAAGATCACGACGACCGAGTAATCCACCATGAACCATTGGATGGAGCGTCTTGACACGCCCATCGAGCATTTCTGGGAATTGTGTGACTTCACTGATACCAATGACCGGAAGCCCAGCTTCCTCTAACGCTTGATGTGTTCCGCCTGTCGAGACGAGCTCGATCCCTGCTTCATGAAACGCTCGTCCTAATTCGACGATTCCTGTTTTATCCGACACACTAATTAACGCTCTCATACGTTTGCCTCCTCTTTCATCCACTCTTCGATGACTTGCGGATACAGTCTATGTTCGACACGCTGAATCGCTTGTTGCAATGTTTCACGCGTCATCTCTTCTGTAATCCGGACGGCTTCTTGGGCCATGATCGGTCCTGTGTCCATGCCTTCATCGACTATATGAATTGTAACACCTGTGATTTTAACTCCGCCACGAAATGCTTGACCGATCGCATCTTTTCCCGGGAAGGCCGGAAGTAGCGACGGGTGGATGTTGACGATCCGCCCTGCGTATCGTCCGAGCAACTCTTCCCCAATCAATCGCATATAGCCGGCGAGAATGATCCGTTCAACGCCTTTTGCTTCAAGACGGGCAATGATTTCCCGCTCAAAACTCGGTTTATCCGGATAGTCCTTCGCCCGAAAGACGAAGACGTCACATCCGCGTCGTTTCGCCCGTTCGATGACTGCTGCGTCCGGTTGATCGCAGACGATCAGTTCGATCGAGGCATGTAATGTTCCTGCCTCGATTGCTTCAAAAAGTGCTTCGACATTACTACCGCTTCCTGATGCAAAACAGGCGATCTTCATGCGTCGACTCCTTGAATCCGGACACCTTCTTGATCGGTCACCTGACCAATCACGTACGCCGTCTCATTTTCACGAGCGAGGCGTGCTGTCACTTCCGCGACATCTTCCGGTTTGACAATCAACATGAAACCGATCCCCATATTGAAGACATTATACATATCATGTCGTGGCAAATCACCCGCTTGCTCGAGCCAGTCGAAGACTGGTAACGTCGGCCACTTTTTCGGATCGAACGATGCGCCGAGCCCTTCTGGTAAGACACGTGGTACGTTCTCGTAGAAACCACCACCCGTAATATGGACCATCGCTTGAATCTTTTCCGTCTCAAGGGCTGCTTTGACTGCTTCGACGTAGATACGTGTTGGCATCAGGAGCGCATTTCCGAGCGTATGACCGAGCATCATGACTTCATCTTCGTAACGGAGACCACTGTCAGCGACAATTTTACGGACGAGTGAGAAGCCATTTGAATGGACACCGGACGAAGCGAGACCGAGAATGACATCTCCCGCTGCGACGTTATCACCTGTGATCAATTTTTGTTTCTCGACGGCACCGACGGCGAACCCGGCGATATCATATTCGCCGTCCGCATACATCCCTGGCATTTCCGCTGTCTCGCCGCCGATTAACGTACATCCCGCCTGGACGCAACCTTCTGCGACACCTGCGACGATCCGTTCGATCTTCGCCGGAATCGCCTGACCGAGCGCGATATAATCAAGGAAATAAAGTGGTTCCGCGCCTTGGACGATGATGTCGTTCACACACATCGCGACACAGTCGATTCCGATCGTATCGTGTTGTTCCAGTGCGAAAGCGAGCTTCAGCTTCGTACCGACACCGTCTGTCCCACTGACAAGGACCGGTTCTTTCAACTGCAATTGGCTGAGGTCGAACATCGCACCAAAGCTACCGAGTCCCGTCAATACTTCTTTGCGCATCGAACGGGCGACGTGTTTTTTCATTCGGGTGACTGACTCATATCCTGCTGTCAGACTCACACCTGCTGCTTCGTAATGTTTGCTCATGTTCTTCCCCCATCTATCAAAGTTTAGCTTCTAACTCGAGCGAACCGAGCGGTGTCGGATACTCTCCTGTGAAGCAAGCGGTACATTGTCCTTTTAACGGTCCATCGAACGGGCGATCGATGGCATCGACCATGCCCGGTACAGTCAAGAATTCAAGTGAATCCGCACCGATTTCCTGACGGATTTCTTCCGGCATCAACCGAGCAGAGATCAGTTCTTCCTTCGATGAAGTATCAATCCCGTAATAACATGGATTCGTAATTGGTGGTGCCGTGATGCGGACGTGCACTTCCGTCGCACCGGCTTCACGTAATAAACCGACGATCCGGCGACTCGTCGTTCCCCGGACGATTGAATCATCGACCATGATGACACGCTTTCCTTGCACGACGCCACGTAGCGCGGACAACTTCATTTTGACCCCACGTTCCCGTAACTCTTGTGACGGCTGGATGAACGTCCGTCCGACATACCGGTTCTTGATCAATCCCATTTCATATGGAATCCCACTCGCTTCCGCGTAACCGATCGCTGCCGAAATACTTGAATCCGGCACTCCGGTAACGACGTCTGCTTCGACCGGTGCTTCTTCATACATCTTTTTCCCGAGTGCTTTGCGGGCCGTATGGACGTTGACGCCATCAATGATTGAATCCGGACGTGAGAAGTAGATGTATTCCATCGAACACATCGCCCGTTCACGTGGTTCCATGTATTGACGAGACGACATACCGTGTTCTGTGATCGTTACGAGCTCCCCTGGCTCGATATCACGAATGAACTCCGCGCCGACGATATCAAAGGCACATGTCTCTGATGCGAATACGATGCCGCCGTCCGGTGTCTTTCCGAGTGACAATGGACGCAGTCCGTGTGGATCGACCGCTACGAATAACGTGTCTTCCGTTAAGAAAAGAAAAGCGAACGCCCCGACAAGACGCGCGAGACTGTCAGCAATCCGGTCTTCGAGTGTGTCGAGCTTACTGCGTTTGACGAGATGGGCGACGACTTCCGTATCACTCGTCGTCTGAAAGATGGCACCTTCTGCTTCTAACAGGTGCTTCAGTGAATCGGCGTTGACGAGGTTTCCGTTATGTGCGAGGGCGAGATCTCCCGTCCGCGATTTGAAATGCAGCGGTTGAGTATTCTCAAGCGTGTTTCCACCTGCTGTCGAATACCGGACATGTCCGATCGCGTGATGTCCTTTCAGATTCGTCAGTGTCTCTTCCGAAAAGACTTCCGTTACGAGTCCTTGCCCGCGGTGCGGGAAGAGGTCGTCACCGTCACTCGTGACGATGCCTGCCCCTTCCTGTCCCCGGTGTTGCAAACTGTGCAAGCCGTAATAGGCGAGTTGCGCTGCATTCGGTTGTCCGAAGATCCCGAAGACGCCACACTCCTCATTTAGTCCTTTGATGTCATATAACACGCGATTGCTCCTTCCCAGTCTTCCTGTAAGGTCGAACGGTCTGCTTCGATCCGTGTCTCTACCGTTTCGATGACGAGAAGCTCATCGTTCGTGACGACACCGATCGCTTGAGCACCAGTCCGTTGTTCGAATGCTGTGACGTGCGCTTGTGGCACAGTGACGATGAAGCGTGATTGCGATTCGCTGAACAGGTGTAAGGTTGGTCCGTTGAACTGAACCGTCAACCCGAGATCCGTTCCAAACGTCATCTCAGCGAGAGCGATTGCAAGACCACCTTCTGATACATCATGCATCGCATTGACTTCACCTGCTTGTACTGCCTGCTGTAACAATTGTAAGCGTGCGTGTTCGACGGCTAAATCAATCTGTGGTGCGCGACCGAATGATTTACCGAATTGCATATATTGAAGCTCACTGCCACCAAACTCGTCTGTTGTTTCTCCTAATAGATAGATCTGGTCACCAGCTTGTTTGACGTGTTGCGTTGTGATCCATTCGGTTTGCTCGTGTAAGCCAACCATTCCGACGACCGGTGTCGGGTGAACCGCTTGACCGGCTGACTCGTTGTAGAGTGAGACGTTTCCACCGATGACAGGTGTCTCAAGGACACGACATGCTTCGGCCATACCGGCTGTTGCTTGCTGCAACTGCCAGAAGCCTTCTGGTTTATCCGGATTTCCGAAGTTCAGGCAATCCGTGATGGCGAGTGGTGTCGCCCCACTCGCGACGATATTACGGGCTGCTTCTGCAACCGCAATCTGTCCACCGACATATGGATCCAAGTAGACGAAGCGGCTGTTACAGTCGGTCGTCATCGCGAGCGCTTTGTTCGTGCCGCGGACACGAATGACGGCTGCGTCTGATCCTGGTGCGACGACGGTCGATGTCTGGACCATATGATCGTACTGATCGTAGACCCAACGTTTTGAAGCGATCGTCGGCTGACGTAGTAGCGCCCGCCATGTCTCAACGACGTCTTCAACGACTGGAAGCGTCTCTTCCATCGCTTGGAATTCTTCATAATACGCAGGGACGCGAGATGGTTTTTCATAGACTGGTGCTTCTTCCGCTAACGCGTCGACCGGAACTTCTGCGACGATATCCCCGTGATGGATCAAACGTAAGACTTTCTCTTCAATGACTTCTCCAACGTGAACGGCATGGAGTCCCCATTTGCTGACGATTGCTTCGATCTCTGCTTCGCGACCACGCTTGACGACGAGTAACATCCGCTCCTGTGATTCCGAGAGCATCATTTCGTAGGCAGTCATCCCTGTTTCTCGTTGCGGAACGTCATCGAGGTGCATCTCGATGCCCATACCGGCTTTTGAAGCCATCTCTGCTGAAGACGATGTCAGTCCAGCAGCACCCATGTCCTGCATTCCGACCAGTGCCGGGTGCCCGACGATTTCAAGACAAGCTTCAATCAATAGCTTCTCCATGAATGGATCACCGACTTGAACAGCCGGACGTTTTGCTTCCGTATCCTCTCCGAGATCCTCCGAGGCAAACGTCGCACCATGAATTCCGTCGCGTCCAGTAGCTGCACCGACGTACATGACTGAGTTGCCGACACCTTTTGCCTGACCTTTTTGAATATCCGCATGGTTGATTAAACCGATACACATCGCGTTGACGAGTGGATTGCCTTCATACGAGCGATCAAATCCGATTTCGCCACCGATCGTTGGGATCCCGACACAGTTGCCATAACCCGCGATCCCAGCGACGACTTGTTCGAACAGTTGATTGACACGTGGTGTACCGAGATGACCGAAACGGAGCGAGTTCATGAGTGCGACCGGTCGTGCGCCCATCGAGAAGATGTCACGAATGATTCCGCCGACGCCTGTCGCAGCCCCTTGATACGGTTCAACAGCGGATGGATGGTTGTGGCTTTCGATCTTAAAGACGACTGCCTGCTCATCGCCGATATCAACGACACCTGCACCTTCCCCTGGTCCTTGTAAGACACGTGGTCCAGTCGTCGGGAATTGACGGAGGACGGGTTTAGATGTCTTGTATGAACAATGCTCGGACCACATGACTGAGAACAATCCTGTTTCCGTATAATTCGGTTGGCGTCCGAGTAAATCGACAACCATCTGGTATTCTGTATCACTCAAGCCCATCGTGGCATAGACGCGTTGCTCTTGAATCAATTCTGGTGTTGGTTCAGACTGTTGTTTTAGCATGGTGTGCCCCCTGTTTGACGAGTGAAGTAAAGAGTTTTAGTCCATCTGTTCCGCCGGTCAAGAGTTCGACCGCTCGTTCCGGGTGTGGCATCATCCCAAGAACGTTGCCGGCTTTGTTCGTGATTCCGGCGATATCGCCGCGCGAGCCGTTCGGATTGTCGACATATGTGAAGGCGATTTGTCCGTTCGTTTGTAGCATCGCGTAAGTCGCATCGTCGCAGTAGTAGTTTCCTTCACCATGCGCGATCGGAATCGAAATCGTCTCGCCTGGCAGGTAATCCGATGTAAAACGTGTCTTTGTATTCTCAACCTTTAGTTCAACCGTCCGGCACATGAACTTCAAGCCGTTGTTTCGGTGCAAGACACCTGGTAAGAGTCCCGCTTCGACAAGGATCTGGAATCCGTTACATACCCCGAGGACCGTTTTCCCTTCTGCCGCAAAACGTTTGACTTCTTCCATGATCGGTGAGAAGCGCGCGATCGCGCCGCAACGAAGGTAATCACCGTAGGAGAATCCGCCCGGTAACAGGACACCGTCGTAGCCTTCAAGTGATGTTTCGGTATGGAAGACGTATTCCGCTTCTTCTCCGAGAGCATCCTTGACCGCATGGTACATATCTAAATCACAGTTCGATCCCGGAAAGACGATGACCGCGAACTTCATGCTGGCGTCACCTCTTCGATCGTAATCTGGTAATCTTCCATCACCGTGTTGACGAGTAGTTTTTGACACATCTCATGAATCATCGCTTCTGTCGTTTCCGTCTCAACGAGCAGTTCAATCTGTTTTCCGATTCGGACACTCTCGACACCCGTAAAACCAAGCTGTTGCAATCCGCCTTTTACAGCAACTCCTTGTGGATCTAAAATGCTTTCCCGTAATGCGATCGATACGATGACTTTTTTCATTGTGTGTTTCCCCCTAGGCGATTGAATAGTGTTTGGTAAGTCTCTGTCAGTGAACCGATATTGCGACGGAAGACATCTTTATCGAGATGTTCTCCTGTCGCCTGATCCCACAAGCGACATGTATCAGGTGAAATCTCATCTGCTAGTAGAATCGTTCCGTCTGCCGTCTTGCCGTACTCCAATTTAAAATCAATCAACGTGATTCCGTTTTGACGGAAGTAAGGTTGCAAGACTTCATTCACGCGAAGTGCCTTGTCCGACAACTGTTTCAACTCTTCAGAAGTCGCAATCTTCAGTAAATTGATGTGTGATGAGGTGACGAGTGGATCGCCTAACGTATCATCTTTATAGTAGAACTCAACGATTGGTGTTTCGAGCACCGTACCTTCTTCGATACCGAGCCGTTTACTCAAGCTTCCCGCGACGACGTTTCTGACGACGACTTCGAGTGGAATGATGGTGACACGACGTACGAGCTGTTCGCGCTCCGAGACACGTTCAATGAAATGTGTCGGAATGCCCGCTTGTTCGAGGATTTCAAAGAAATGACTCGTCAATCGGTTGTTTAATTCGCCTTTTCCAGCAAAGACTTCTTTTTTCTCGCCGTTGAATGCCGTGGCTTCGTCTTTATAGACGATCCGGAGCACATCCTGCTCCTGCGTCGTGTACAATCGTTTTGCTTTTCCTTCATAAAGTGGTTGCATCGCTTTCGTCCCCCATGATCCTAAGATGTAGACGGGGCAGGTGCCCCGTCTCAGGTTGATTAGTTCAAGCCACACCGTTCAAAGATTTCATCGACGCGACTCGTATGGTACGTCGGATCGAAACACGCATCAAGCTCTTCTTCTGTGAAAAGCTGTTGAATCTCTTCTTCTTGCCACAATAAGTCACGGAACATGATTTGTTCTTCCCACGCCTGCATCGCACGCGGCTGAACGAAATCATAGGCGGCTTCACGTGACCAGCCTTTTTCGATTAAAGCGAGTAAGACGTGTCCCGAGAAGATGACTCCGAACGTCCGGTCCATGTTCCGCTTCATGTTTTCCGGGAAGACCGTCAAGTTCTTCACGATGTTTCCGAAACGGTTCAACATATAGTTGAGTAGTCCTGTCGCATCCGGAAGAATGATGCGTTCGGCCGAAGAATGCGAGATATCCCGTTCGTGCCAGAGTGAGACGTTCTCGTACGCTGTCACCATGTGTCCACGGATGACTCGGGCAAGACCTGTCATGTTCTCTGATCCGATCGGATTCCGCTTGTGCGGCATCGCCGATGATCCTTTTTGACCTTTAGCGAAGAATTCTTCGACTTCACGTGTTTCCGTCTTTTGCAGACCCCGGATTTCCGTTGCCATCTTTTCGATCGATGTCGCGATTAGAGCAAGCGTCGACATGTAGTGTGCATGACGATCACGTTGTAACGTTTGCGTTGAGACCGGAGCGGGCTTTGTCCCTAACTTTTCGCAGACATACTTTTCAATGAACGGATCGATGTTCGCGAATGTTCCGACGGCACCCGACATCTTGCCGTATTCGACCGTCTCACGCGCTGCTTCGAAACGAACTTTATTCCGCTTCATCTCTTCATACCAAAGCGCTAGTTTCAGACCGAACGTCGTCGGTTCTGCATGTACGCCATGTGTGCGTCCCATCATGACCGTATATTTATGTTCGTTCGCTTTGATTTTTAAGATTTCGATGAACCGATCAAGATCTGCAGCAAGAATGTCGTTTGCTTGCTTCAACAAATACGAGAGTGCTGTATCGACGACGTCCGTTGACGTGAGTCCGTAATGCACCCACTTGCGTTCTTCTCCGAGTGTTTCAGAGACGGCACGCGTAAAGGCGATGACATCATGACGTGTCTCTTGTTCGATCTCAAGGATGCGGTTGACATCAAATGAGGCATTGTCCCAAAGCAACTGGACGTCCTCTTTCGGGATGACACCTAGTTCACTCCATGCTTCACATGCAAGAATCTCGACTTTTAACCAAGCCTCGAATTTGTTTTGTTCGGTCCAGATTGCTTTCATCTCAGGACGTGTATACCGTTCGATCATTGAACTGTCTCCTTCCATATCGACAGGCGTTCGACTTCTGCCAAAGCATCGTCGACCGTATCCGCAAGAATGTTCAAATGTCCCATCTTACGACCTGTCTTGGCTTCTGCTTTTCCATATAAGTGAACTTTCGTCCGAGCGTTTAGTCTCGGCAGTTCCTCGTATAATGCTGTGACATGCTGACCCAGGATGTTCGCCATGACGACCGGTGTCGTCAGACGGGTATCACCGAGTGGGAGACCACTGATGGCACGGATATGTTGCTCGAATTGGGATGTTTCGCAAGCATCAATCGAATAGTGACCCGAATTGTGTGGTCGGGGTGCTAGTTCATTGACGATTAGTCGAGAACCAACGACAAACAACTCGATGGCGAGTGTACCGATCAACCCGACGGCATCCGCGATCGATTCAGCGAGCGCAATTGCTTCTTGTTCGAGTGATTCGGAAATGCGTGCCGGTACGATCGATAGATGCAAAATGTTCTCTTGATGAATGTTCTCACTGACCGGGAAAACACGAGTCTCTGTTGCGCTTCGAGTGACGATGACGGAAATTTCCTGATCAAACGGTAACCATTGTTCTGCGACATACTCAGTCGGTTCGAATTGTTTGATTGCCGCTTGGAACTGTTCTTCCGTCCGAATGACGGTCTGTCCTTTTCCGTCGTATCCGAATCGTGCTGTCTTCAAGACGAACGGTAAGCCGAGTCGCTGTTTTGCTTCCTCTAAGTCAGAAGGATGCGTCACCGGATGGTACGGAGCGACAGAGTGCCCAATGCGTTCAATCATCTCTTTTTCCCGTACACGATGTTGCGTTTGAAAAAGAAGATCCGTTCCGTGAATCAGTTTCGTCCCGATCGCTTCAGCGACTTCCGTCGAGATGTTCTCGAATTCGTAGGTGACGACATCTGATTCAGCTGCGAGCTGTTTCGCTGCCTCGACATCCGTAAAGGGAGCTTTAATATGTTGATCCGCCACTTGCGCACATGGTGCGTTGTCCGTTGGATCGAGTGTCAGAATCTCAAAGCCCATCTCACGGGCGGACAGTGCCATCATCCGACCAAGTTGACCGCCACCTAGTATCCCGATTCGTTTCATAACAGGTTTCCTCCAGATGCAATGACGTCTCCTTCTAGTTCGACTCGCATATGATCGAGCTTGCGGGCAAGTCGTTCATCTTGAATCGAAAGAATTTGAGCAGCTAGCAATCCGGCGTTTTTTGCGCCTGCTTCTCCGATGGCAACCGTTGCGACCGGTACACCACCTGGCATTTGAACGATCGAGAGCAAGGAATCAATTCCTTGGAGCGCTCTACTTTTCACAGGAACACCGACGACGGGTAATGTCGTTTTAGCGGCTACCATGCCCGGTAGATGAGCAGCACCGCCTGCACCGGCAATGATGACCTTCAGTCCTCGTTCACGTGCTGATTCAGCATAACGAAACATTAGATCCGGTGTCCGGTGTGCGGAAACGACTTTCTTTTCGTAAGGAATCTCAAGTTGCTCCAACACATCACATGTATGTTTCATCGTTTCCCAATCCGATTGACTTCCCATGATGACGCCGACTTCTGCATTTCCCATCGCTGTTTCCTCCTTTGTGCATAAAAAAAGCCCAAACCACGGCTAAAAGGGTGGCTTAGGGTATAAAAAGGTACGCCAAAGAAATATCGACGAACATCCATATACCCCATAGTCCAACGATTTAGGGTCGTTGGGTAGAAACTTGCAAGCCATATCCCTGCTATTATACGAGGTGTTTATATTCAATCATCCTGTCACGACTTCATCTTAACAAGTCCATCCCAAGGCGTCAACCAAAGGCGAACAATTTAATTGTCTGAAAATTTATCGTTCGGTTTTAAAAGTAGTTTTTCTGATTTCATCTAGTGTCCATTCGGAGTTTATTTTCTTGAAAGGCATCACATGGAATCAAGCACTAAAAAAAGCACCCTCCACATGATTCGGAGGATGCTCTAGGCAGTTATTCGTTCTCTTTCACTTTGCAATCGAAGACGATTTGCTGACGAATTGGATACGGTTCGCCATTAGCGTCTAATCCAAAGATCGGTTCTTCTCGTCGGACCGTCGGGCGGTATCCCATGGCATCGATACGATCCAAACAGGCACCAATCGTCTCGTTCTCTTCGACGGCTACGCGTAGTTTCGTTTTTTTCGCCATATCCCTGTTCAGTCCCTTCATTAAAATGGATACATGTCTTTCTACAAAAAGACACAAAAAAGCGGCGGCCCTTGAGCGTATGCTCCAGAACCACCGTTTGCCTGGCAACGTCCTATCCTCACAGGGGGAAGCCCCCAACTACTTTCGGCGTTCAAGTGCTTAACTTCCGTGTTCGGCATGGGAACGG
>NZ_JACSMX010000006.1:0-142686 GCF_018618895.1 Exiguobacterium sp. s143
TCGCTGTACCGATGGAAACTCGGTCCGCTCAATCGATGGAGTCTGCGATTCAAGCATTACATCTTTCCTTCCCGTTGGGAACGTTCCAAACTGCGACGACAGATCGTGGAAAAGAGTTTAGCTGTCATGAACGAATTCGTGACACGTTAGGCTTACCCATGTATTTTGCAGATCCGTATTCTTCTTGGCAGCGTGGTAGTAACGAGAACGCCAATGGTCTTCTCCGTGAATTTTTCCCGAAGGGGACAGATTTCGGAAAGGTCAGTCGTTCTGAAATCGCTCAAGCGCTCGCCTGGATTAATGGGAGACCACGAAAATGTCTTAACTGGAAAACTGCATACGAGGTCTTCACGGAAGAAGTGTTGCACTTAATTTGACAAACCGTCTTATCTAAAGAAAAAACAAGTTTTTCCGTTTGATTTTGCTCTTTATTTTGTGCAGAATATTCACTATTAAGCTCGATCTGTTCAAGAATTTGATTCCAATAGTTTTTCTTTTTTAGCTCACTCACTTTAACCATTTACTTCACTCCTTAGTTCACTATTCTGTTCACTCATTTTTTTATTTTTCATATGCGCAAAGTAAACCAATAAACAATAAACGATACTTACACAAAATACTACTGGCCATATGAGTTTGACATTGAACAATCCGATGTAGAAACCACCTAATAATGGTCCAGTTGTTAATCCAGCACTTTTGATTACACTGAATAATCCGAAAACTCTTCCGCGAAACTGACTTTTTGTATTATTGGCTATAAATACTTCACTATTGGTAGATGTAAGTATTTCCCCAATTGTCCATATAACTGTTGAAATTACGAGCATAGTCACACTATCAGCAATAAATATCATTCCGAATCCGATTCCTAACAACGCTCCGGATAAGCCCATATTTTTCGAACTACTATTATTTTTTGTGAAATACGTGATAACTGATGTCAAAAGGACTACTGTGAAGCCGTTGATTGCCATCAACATTCCAAATAATGCTGGGCCGTTCTCATGGAAAGTATTTAAGTGTATAGGTAAACTAAAACTGTGCTGAGAGTAAATAACATAGTACAAGTACATACAAGTCAGCATAAATAAGATCGCAGTATTTTTGGATAGGAAGGAGTATACTGATCCTTCTACCTTATCTTTAGAGTCATTACTGATTGGAGCCGCTCTCAGTTTTGGTTTGTTAGGAATAAACAATAGATATAGTGTAATGGCGATAACTAATGTAGCTGCATCTCCTATAAATAGATAGTGCGGGTACTTTTGATATAAAAGACCAGCAATTAACGGACTTATACTCATCGCTAAGTTAATTGAAAGGTACATTAATGAGTAAACAGCTTGTCGATTCTCTCTTGTGGAGACATCTGCTAATAATGATCGTAACGATGGGCTCGCTACCGCACCTAAAAACATAGATAACATTAATAAGAAAATCAGTAATTTATCAAAACCGATAAAAGCACAGATTACGAAAATTAGAGCTTTTAAAGCTAAAACGGTTATGATAACCGCTTTTCTTGAGTTACTATCGGCTAGCTTTCCACCTATTAATGATCCTGGAATATAAAGAATAGTGACAATCGTGATCCAAATACCTGCCTCTGACGGCTCGATTCCAAGTGATAAAGTTAAAATAAACGTCAAGAAAGGAATAACAAAATTTCCTGTGCTATTAATAAATTCACCAATTATAAGTACATACGCCTCTCTAGGTAGCCCTTTATATTGAGTCATTATTTTCTTCAATCCATGACCTCCTTATTGATAAGATATAAATATTGATTCTATGATTTAATGCTATTTAGATCTTCTTTTACATAACTTAAAATACTCTCAGGTAATTGTTCTTTGTACTTATCAAATTCTTTTCGAATCATTGTAGAAGAAATGTTCCGTTTTACTCTGTCTTTGTCGTAGATTACATTTTCAATCCCTAGATATTCTGACAAATGAGTGGCGTAGTCCTCTGAAGAAATAATGTGAGTCAATTCAATTCCGTTCATTACTTTTTCTAAATATTTTTCTTGTAGGTTTCTAACATAAGGAGTGTCCTCATGTTCGTTCGGTGCATTCCATCCGTCAATAACTACAACATTTTCATTGGCAAAAGTATTTCGGATCCATCCTGCTCTTTGATTTAAAGGAATGTTTGTTTTATCTGGACAATGATAGACCACTACATATAGCTTATCCACTACAGTAAGAGCAAATTTTAACAGATCAATATGACCTAAATGAAAAGGTGCAAATTTTCCAATTACTAAACCAATTTTTAAATTATTGTCTTTATTCATCATTCAACGCCCCTGACGATAAAATAATTTTAATGACTTCATATTCCTCATTACTTTGAATATATACACTTCTTTCTTCTTCAATCATTCGATAATATGCATACATAAAGACGGATCTTTTTAAAGCCATTACAATCACTAATTCCTTCTCTTGATCACTTAATCTACGAGTTTCAGGTGTATTTTCATAGCATTCTAAAAATCGTTGAATATGGTCATGATCTACTTTTCCAGTTGGTTGAATAATGAATTCTTTTACTACTGTTCCAATGTCGCTAATTCTGTATGATTGATGCATATCATCAAAATCTACAATCACAAACTCAGTTTCCGATAGCTGCATGACGTTACTTGGAGAAAGATCATCATGGATAATTGTTGCCATCATTTCATCAAATTTAATTTCTTTGAAGCACTTCGCTAGTACACCTAAAGCTTGGTTTATAATCACATCGTTCGTACTTAGATTAAAGACATTCACAAACTCTAATCCAAACGCATTAAATCTCTTTTTGTTTCCTGGATCGAAGGAGGACAAGCCATTGTGAATTTCTGATAGTAGTCCAGCCAAATTTAATACCATTTCTGAATCATAAGGTAAATATTTTACCTCTGTTCCCTCTATAGCTTCAAAGAGCATTACAGGAAAACCATTTACCAATAACGGCTCTATTCCATAGATTTTTGAAATACAATTGATGTCTTCTTTAAGAAGTTTATTCAACACTGCTGCCTCATATTTTCTTTCGCTTAAATCACCAGATGTATAAATTTTTGCAAAAAATTTCCCTTTATCTGTTGTTACAATTAAATTTTTATTCTGCGTCTCATGAATATTAATAGGTTGATAAGCATTTGCTAAAATACCGTATTCGTTCTTCATTTCTAAGAAAAGATTTGAAATAAATTTCTCATTTAAAGTAAACCTATTATCATGAGTACTTTCAGTTAAATTAACTTGACTCACATTACTCATTTGTAGACAACCTCATAAAATCTTTTCTTTCCGATTTTGATTTTAAGTTCATCCATTTTCTCTAAATCAAACTTCTTCTCTTCGTCCTCAATTTTTTCTCCATTAACTGAAACTGCTTTTTGAATAATTAAACGACGCACGTTGCTCTTCGATTCATTAGGCATACAGTGAATAATCAATTCCATTAATGAAATTTCCTTTTGATTGCTTTCGATAATTTCTGCGTCTTTTGAGAAGGTTTTTTTACTAAATGTATTAATAAAGCTCTCATATTCTTTTATAGCTGCTTCAGGTCCGTAGAAAATTTTTGTAATCTCTTGAGCAGTGAATAATTTAGCTTTCATAGGATTGTTTAAGATATCCAATTTCTTTATTTCGTCAAGCGGAATGCGAGTATTATTTACCAAAATAACTTCAATCATTTCATCTGGTTGTGCCATGATTTGACCAAATAGCGTTTTAGGATCTGTCCCAAGAAAAACTCCGGTTTTGTTGGTTTTCGACATCAATGTTCCATTTTTTGGATTCTCCATAAGGTTTACAGCTACAACAAACTTGTCCTTATCTTTGAATTTTTTTAATAAATCTCGTCCTGCAAGTGCATTAAAAATTTGATCGGTTCCACAAAGTTCGACATCAACATCTAGAGCTACGCTATCGTATCCCTGGAACATAGGATATAAAAATTCGTTAAGAAAAATTGGTTTTTGTGAAGAGATTCGCTTCTGGAACATATCTCGTTCAATCATTTGTTGCACGGTCGAGTTAGAAAACAATTCTAAAAGCTCAGTTACAGAAAATTCATCAAACCACGTGCTATTGTATACAACTTGTGCAGGATTTTCTTCACAGTTGAAATTGATCAAGGAAGAAATCTGGTTCACCCAACTTTCTGCATTTTTCTTAGCCGTTGCTCTAGTTAATTTTGATCTTGCAGAGGATTTTTCACTAGGATCTCCAATACATGCTGTTAAATCACCAAATAGAACAAATACTTCGTGACCAAGCTGACGAAATTCTTCTAATAGTAAAAAGTTTTTTGCATGACTAAGGTGCAATGAATCACCTGTTGGATCTGCTCCGATATAAATCTTAAGTTTTTTATCTGACAATAATAACTCACGGAACTCTTCTTCTGATGGAAGAATTTGTTTGATTACACCTCTGTTTAAAATCTGATTGACCAAAGTTTTCTTTTCAACTGAACACTTATTCATAGTAACCTCCAAAATTAATTTGTTATAATTTATTTGTATTATCCAGGAAATCATTTTATGTTGTGAAGTTTCTCTTTATTGACTTAAAAAATCTCAGGCATATCTCTTGCAGATTGATTCACAATTTCATCACTTGCAAGTTCTGTTGTAGTGCTATTTACTACTGTATTGTTATGATATGTAAACGTACTAATAGCTGATCCTTTTAATTCGTCAATCTGTTGATTAAGCCCAGCATTAATTCCGATAGACAATCCTACTGATAAAACAACTAATAATTTTTTCACTTCAATACCCCCGAGTTTTCTTTTTACCAAAATCGTTTTAAAATATATTTCATGACCACTTATTTCTTAGGTCTGTAAAATAAATCTCAATTCGTTTTGACTACATTTTTATGGTAAATGATTTTTTTTAACTGTTTTATGCGGAATAAACATATTTTAAGCAGGTGGTACATTTATGGATAATTATTCTCTCGGAAAAACAATAAGTAAGATAAGAAAGTCTAGGAAAATGTCGCAATCAGAATTAGGAGAATGGGTTGGAGGACAATCAATTATTAGTCGTATCGAGAATGGTTTAGTTCTTCCTTCACTAGACACTCTTTTGATCATTTCAAATCGCTTGGATGTCTCGATTGAATATCTTTTAGAAAGTCTTCGCGCAACTAATTCATTACAAATCACTGAATCCAAGAAAAAGTTACGATATTTACTCGAGCATAATTCTTACGAAGAAGCTCTTAACATGAGTAAAGAGGAAAGAAAAAAGTTCAAAGAGGATATTGAATACTTGGCTTATTTAGACTGGATCGATGCAGTATCAGAATTTAAATTAAAAAAAATTCATCATCAACAATGTGTAGAAAAATTAGAGAATATTTTAAATAGAGAAGACACTCTCTACGCGGATCGAAATCTTTTTCTATATGTAAGAAGTTCAATAGCAACTGTTTATCTTAGTGTGGGTAATTTTAAACATGCCATTCGCAACTATGAAAAAATTATTGAATCTGAATTTCAATACACTGACGATAACTTTAAAGTAATCGTTTTATACAACTATGCTAATGCTTTAAAAAGAAACAAAAATTATTTAAAAGGACAAGAAATCACAGAGAAAGCAATAGCTCTTGCTAAAATATCAGGTAAATCTGTAGTGCTAGGACCTCTTTATTACATTTTAGGTGAGTGTAAGGAAGGACTAAATTTTCCGGATGCTGAAGTAAAGAACTGTTTTGAAAAAGCTGTCGAATTTTTTAAAGCTTTTGATCGACAGGATCTTATCGAAATAACAAAAATTGAGCAAAATAAATACTTTAATTGAGTACATGATAATGATTTCATTTTTATAAAAACTCAAAAATATCCCCTTCAAAAATAAGAAAGAAAAAGTCTTTCTTATTTTTGAAGGGGATATTCGTATCATTACTTTAGAAGGTTATTTTTCAATCATAAATGCTTTTAGTAATGTTTCTACTGTTAAATCAATTCGTTCTATATTTATGTTTTTAGGACTGCATATAGCCATAATGTAATCTTTTATTGAATCGATTATACAGAAATGATATTCATAGTTTACTTTAAATGATGTTTCTTTTAAATTCCAATTATGATTTTCATAAGAAAAATAAGTTCCCTTAGTATCATAGTTCAAACCGACTCCTAAGCACTTTCCGAATGCCTCTTTAAGACACCAAAATTTGTAGTAAGTATTGTTTTTTTCAAACTGATTTAATTCGTCAATCCAACCTAACTCTTGTGGATGTAAGATTCTATTCATAAAATTGCAGTCATCTTTACTGACTAATTCTATATCTATCCCAATTTCCGAATCACTGATTGCACACACAATATAATGTTCTGAATGAGTCACATTAAAAAAGATATTTTGAAACGATTTTAAGTATGGTTTCCCAAATTCGTTTGTTCGAAAGCTTATTTCCTCACTCCTTATATCGTAGTTGTCGAATATACAATACCTCATGAGTAGCTCAGATAAAATACTTATTGATTTATCATTAGTAAATTTGAGTTTATTGATTTTTTCTTTTCTATCGTTAGATACTTGATGTTTATAATTCAAAATATCATTGAATATTTCATTATTATCTAGGTTCATTACGTAAAGTTTAATCATAAATCTTCCTTCTTCCCTCTATACCACTTAAATTTAAGTGATTTTTCATTGAATATTCGCAAGGTAAATTTTAAGTTCATACATCACTTTAGTCTATTGTATCTATTTGATGAAACAAGAAAGCTTAAATAAAAGATATCATTTCTTTATATTTTTTTGATGACCTGAATTTCCAACTAACTTTAATATTAAGGATGGTGTTTCCATGAATTATAATGGACTCGATGAAATACAAACACAAAATATTATTTTGAAAAATTCAAAAAAATTAGAGGATTTATACAGAAAATACTATATAGATAGAGTTCAAACTCTAAACCAAGACTCTTTTAATGCTAATCCAGCGCCATATCGATTTTACTATGAAAGTAATTGTTCTATCTTAGCTTTAATTTTTCCTGAAGAATTCAATATGAAGAACGATTTAAAAATATATTTTTTATCTACCCCAGGTGAAAGACTAGCCAATGCTTACGTCGTGAATGAAGAAGATTTACAAAATCTAGATTCATATAGATATGAAAGTTCATTTATTTACGAAAAAATTTTTCCGAAGTTTGATTACAACTCTTCCCAAGTCCTTTTCCAAGAAGAAGAAAGAATTAAAGAAGATGTCTACAAAAAGTTATCTATTGTTTCTTATGATATAGAATATCTAGCATCAATATATGAAACGAGCATGAGAACTGAAACTATAAATAGAATTAAAGAAGATATTCAAAAATACAAAGAAATTGATCGAACACTAATATCTTACTTTGCTCAGAATGCTACTCAATTCCCTTTCTCTATTATAGATTTAAATCCATTGATGGAGATTGTAAATGATTTAGACTTCACTTATCAATTGGAACAGGCAATGGCTGCTTACAGACAGAATTTATTTTTACCATCTGCTGCAACTTTAGGAGTATGCCTTGAGACAGTATGTTCAAAAATTTGTGAAGAACATTCCATTAACGTTAAAAATAGTGATACTCAATTAGGAAAACTAATGAAACTTCTTTATGAAGATCCTAATACACGAATAATAACTAGACGAGACAATGGTCGACTTGAAGTAGCCTACAAAATGCGAAATTTAGCATCTCATAGCAGTCCTGGAGCAGTACTAAAAGGGGATTGTCATTTTATGTTGGAAGTAATAGCTGACATCGCATATAAATATTTAAAGCGAATAGAGTAATTTTGTATCCCTTTAATATTGGATAGCTGTATGATACTAATTAATTCCAATTATTTTTTTAAATAAAAGAGCATTCTTAATAAGTGAACTGTCCCATAAAAGTTGGACTTAAAAATCCAACTTTTATGGGGTATTTTTTATGGTCAAATATACTAAGGCATTTAAGATCAAGGTTGTTGAACGTTATCTGATGGGACGAGACGGATACCAGATTATGGCGGAGGAATTCGGGATACGACCTGAACGAGTCCGTGAGTGGTCACATCTCTATGAACGTTGGGGAGAGACGATCTTCGATCCTTCCTATACAACACACTCGCCGGCATTTAAACGGGAGGTATTAAACGACATGGCGACCAACGGACTGTCCTACATAGAGGCAGCCGTAAAATATCGAATTTCCTCCCCGGGGATGATCTCGAACTGGCGATCGACGTATGAACGGGAAGGGACCGCAGGTCTGGTCGCTAGACCGAAAGGACGTGCCCCGATGGCAAGACGCAAGAAGAAAGATTTTGAAGAGATGACAGAAGTCGAGAAGCTCAAGGAGCGGGTCGAGTATCTCGAGATGGAGAGCGCTGCGCTAAAAAAATTGAGAGTCTTGGTTCAAGAAGAGAATGCGCGACGAACCGGATCAAGGCGCAAGTAATCGATGAGTTGCGGGCGGTCTATCCCGTCCCGGGACTCCTCCGCGTGCTCGGTATGGCACGAAGCGTTTATTACTATTGGCGGACGCGCCTGACGGGCGAAGACAAGTATGCGGAGGTAAAGGCTATCCATTTCCTCTTCCACGAACACGAGGGGCGATGTGGCTATCATCGCATCCACGCACTTCTCGAACGCCAAGGCTTCCAGCACGATCCGAAGACCGTGCGCCGTCTCATGAATGATCTCGGTCTCAAGTGTCTCGTCCGCATGAAGCGATACCGCTCCTATAAAGGACGGGTCGGAGAGGTCGCGCCGAACCTTCTCCAAAGGAACTTCAAGGCCACCGGCCTGAATCAGAAATGGGTGACTGACGTCACTGAGTTTCACCTGTTCGGGGAGAAGCTCTATCTCTCGCCGATGATGGACTTAGGAAACCGTGAGATCATTGCCTATACCATGTCGGACCGCCCCACATACGGGTTCGTTGGCGAAATGTTGGATCAGGCAATCAGTAAGCTCAACGGGAAAGCACGACCAATTCTTCATTCCGACCAAGGTTGGCATTATCAGTATCGAGCGTTCACGGGTACGCTCCACGAGCATGGCATCACGCAAAGTATGTCCCGTAAGGGCAACTGTCTCGACAACGTAGCCATCGAAAGCTTCTTCGCCGTACTCAAGTCAGAGCTCCTGTATCTCAAGGAGTTTGATGACATGGATCACTTCAAATATGAGCTTGAGCGTTACATCGAGTACTATAACCATCGTCGTATCAAGAGACGACTAAAAAACCTGAGCCCGGTGAAATACCGGACTCAGGTCCTCAAGGTCGCCTGACAAATTATTTATTGTCTAACTTTTTTGGTTCAGTTCATAAGATGAATGCTCTTTAGTTTATCTTTGCTGATAATGAACAAGTATAAATACCATTACATTCACAAATAGTATTGTCTAACTTTTTTCCTCATTTTTTTAGGTCTTTTCGAAGTTAATCCCATAGCGAAGGTTAAACTAATGTATGCAGTTGTAAGTAAGCACACAATTATCATACCTACTTTGATTAAGTCTTTAGAAAAACTATAATTATAAAAATAAAACGGAAAAATAATTCCAACAACAGTTATAGAAACTAAATAAACAATTCCCAATGAATAAAATTTTTGATTCTTATGAGACGGTATCATAATAGCTTGATTAAATAACTGGTCTCTTTGGAATTTGGTTGAAATAATAAATTTTTTATACTGTTTCATTTCGTTGGAAGTAAACAAATTTGCAAACTTTCGATTTAGTTCTAAAGAATATTGTTCGATCGTTTGATTTTGAGAAAGAAATTCATATAATGCTTGAAATTCAGCCGACTCTGCCCATTTCCTTCTTAGATTGGACCAACGGATGAACGTTTCAAAATCTCTACTATACCTTAAAAATTCTGATTGCTTCTTTATTATTTTGACTGCTTTTTTATCCTTTTTATAATTTTTACGCATTTCAAGATAGTCTAGTGTAGATGTGTAAGGAAGCTGTATATGTCCAAATTGTCCATCTATATACATAGAATATCGATGTGATTCTTCTTCAAATTTTTTAATCTTAGTAATTAATTGAGATGATAAAGTATTTTGCTCTTTAAGAATCTCCATATAAAGTAACTCTATCTCAAACTCCATTTTCCGTTTACTTTCATTGATATTGTGGCTTATTGTAAGTAAAAACCCTCCTAAAATTGAAACAAACGTTGCGGTTACTCCAATCAATGCTATCAGTAAATCTGATTTTTCCATTTTCTACATCCTTTACATTAAAAATATACATACTTTTAGTTATTCATAATTGATGTATATGATTTATTTCTTACTTTTTTACTTTATTAATTAACAAAGGTTACATATTTTATTTCCTCCTATCATAATAAAATAACTATTCATAATTCTTATACAACAATTTAAAACTGTGGTAAGAAATTTTTTTCTATTATTTGAAACGAAAACATTTTTTATTTTAGTTTTCTTGGAACTTAAATGTGATAACCAAACTATTGATTAGTACATGATATACTAAGTCAAAATACACTTTAACGAGGTTTTAAGAATGTCATCTAACGAAATGAAAAATAAGTCATTCCGTCTATCTGAAGAAGTAACAGATAAGATTAGTGAATTACTTAAAGGTCGTCAAATCACGACAAATCAATTATTCGAAGAGTTTATTGTACTCGCTGAACAAAAGGAAATTGACCCCAAGCTTAGTGAAGAGGATGCTGTATTAGAAGCATCACTTAAGCAGATCACTCTTCTCTTTCATGAACGTGCAGCACGTCTTGAGACATTCCAACATGAAAATCAACGCATTCAATCGCGTCATTTAGATACAGTCACTAAGTTAGAGAGCGAAGTGCTCCAAGCTAAAGACGACTTAGAAGCAGAGTATTTAGAAAAAGTCTCTCTCTATCAGCAAGAACTCGAAGATCTGAAAGTAAAATTGGAACAGACAGAACATGAGTTAGTTCAGACAAAACAACAACAGGATAAACGCGAAGTATCTAACAAGGAAGAAATCACGTCATTAAAACGAGAAGTTTTTTATTTGGAAGGAAACATTACTAAACTTGAGGAAGAACGCAATCAATTGTATCGCCAAAACAAAGCCTTAACTGATCGAATCGATGAACTGAAAGCACGTAACGAGCGTTCTGAGCAGTTAGAAGAAGAAAATAGAAAATTGTCGTTAGCGTTAACCATTGCGCAGCGTGATCAAGAATCTTTTGAACGCCGCCTTCAAGAACAAATTGAGCTTGCTATTTTACGAGAGCGTACACAGACATCTCTCGATAGTAAAAATGAGTAATCGATTAAGCTGAAATCATAAAAAGACCGTTCTACTAGGATGTAGGACGGTCTTTGCTATCCAATTACGTGCGTAAGTATTGTTCTAATGCTGCTCGAATGATTTGATCGGGCTTCATGCCTTGATCTTGCGCTCGCTTTTTTAGCGTTTGGTATAGTGGATCATTTTTGTCAGAGAAATCTACATGGACGCGTGCTGGCTTTGGCTGTACAGGAGTTGCATCAATCACTTGTTGTTCTTTTCTTTCATTTAGCATTTTTTTCACTTCACGTAATTGCTCACGTGTCATTTCGTAGACCGTGAACTCCCCATCGTTTATCTTATACTTACGCTCTTCCAGTAACGCGACTTTTGGATCCTCTGGCCATGTTAATAGTTCAGCTAATTTAGAAGCACTGAAGTCCTGTTGAATCGCCTTGTCTAAGATCGTTGGTCCAAATACATTCCAAAATGAAATAAAACGACTGACTTGAGGTTGAGACATTCCAATATGATTTAAAAAATCTTTCCAACTTCCTTGCTCCTGTTGAAACGCCTTTTTAGTTTCACCATCACGGAATACTTCATTTGCATGGGCTAGAATACGACACTTCTCAACAAAACTTGTTGCTTGGATTGTATCAATGTGATTGTAATATTGAATAATACCTTCCATGTCTTCCGGAAGTCGTTTTGATAACACACGTGATAAGCCGACAGCTGGAAGCGACTGATACGGATTTGACATCGCAGGCGCAGCAAACTTCTTCACCGCTTCGACTTGCTCTTCTCGTAACGCTTCTGTGCTCTCTTCTTGAACAGGTGTTTCAGCTACTGTGCTCTGAAAGCTTTTGAACGTTGCTTGTCCTTTTTTACGTCGACTGCTCATAGTGAGAGTACCTCCTCTGCTAGCTGTAAGTAGGCATCTGTCGCTGGACTTTTATGGTCAATGACAGGACGTGCTTCTCGTTGTAAGGATTGAATCTTGACGATATACGGAATCGTTGTCAGTACAGGAATACCAACTTCTTCTCCTAATTCCTTTAACTCGTCCACTGTCGCCATATCCCCTTTAGAGCGGGCATTCACCATTGTGGGAATGAATGCTGAAATATGAATATCTTCTTTGTATCCATTTCTCATTTCTTCCAACTCTTCTGGAGCTGTGTAAACAGCATCCATCGAGAACTTCTGCATCTGTACCGGCATGACAATCCGGTCTTGAGCAACAAGAGCACAACGAGCGTATGGATTTAAAGCGGACGTTGATCCCGGGCAATCAATTAAACAAATATCAAATAAGTCTTCAAGTCGCGCTAGTTCTTCAATCAAGCGGTATTCATATCCCATCTGACTCGTCAGTCCGGTAGGAGAAGCAGAGCGACGCGTTGGTACTAAGTGAATCGTTCCTAGTTCATAATCACAGGTAACAATCACTTGTTCAATCGGTGCGTACAACGGATCGTATTCTTCAATCAGACAATCAAGGAGCACTTTTCCATCGTAATCATCGGTTAAGCCTAGTCCGTTTGTCGTCGATGCTTGGTCATCTGCATCAATGACTAGAACGCGCAATCCTTGGCGAGCATATGCGTGGGCTAGATTAATCGTGGTCGTTGATTTTCCGACGCCACCCTTTCGATTATATAAGGCAATTTTTTTCACTGTTCCTTCTCTCCTTCCACGATCTCACTCTGATCTTCAATAATGTTTCGCTGAATTGTCTCTTCGATCATCTTTGAAATGTATTCACTAATGCTGAGTCCTTTAGCACGCGCTAACACATGAATCTGTTCTGATGTTTCTGTAGGAACTCGTGTAGAAAGGACGGTCGATGTCACTTCCGGTTGTTGAAACGATTTGACTTTTACTTTAGGTGTCGTTGATCGAGCAGCACGAATTTCTCGTACTGTCGCACTGTCTAATGACTTCCGTCCTTCTTCTACAGGTAAACCATTTAAAACAACGTCTTCTGGGTCATCGACATACATCAGTTCGAATACTTTGGATGCAGGTAACGTTTGGAGTTGTTCTTCAAATGGTTCTAGAGTGTCAAACGCTTTAACATATCGGGAGGCGAGTGAATTGGACATGTTGACGACTTCTAAAAATGTGCGCCATTCTTGTTGATCATGCATTTCTGATTTAGCAATCGACAAGCGCTTACCAATCTCGAAAACAGAGATCGTTTGAATCTTAGCTAACTCCTTGATCTCGACTGCGAGATTTTCTAAATCGCGGGAAACCGGTAACTTCTGCACGACAGAACTCAGATCAGTCAATCCACTCCGATAAGGATGTTGATCCTGTGGTCTTACTTTATGGATTTGTTTATTCCGCGCTTTCATGTTTCGGACCTCCTGTCATCAAGAGTGCTAGTTCACGAAATGGTTGGGCCAGTTCCATGCCTTCCTTCGACTTGTACTGTAAAACACTCTTTCCGCTATCTGCTGCCTTTTCAATAAAAGCAGCACGTCGTACAGAGGGGAGAACATGTAATTGCTCTGTTGTTGCCAACTGTTTCATCGCTTCTGCGTATTCGCGATCGCCTTTTAAACCAAGATCGATTGCGACCGGCATAATGCCTGTTAGCTCTAGCGAAGCATTATAATATTTCTTCACTTGTCGAATCGTTCGAACCGTACTTCCTAACTGATCAAAGACAAGCTTTTTCGGCATAAATGGAATGATCACCTCGTCTGCACACGATAAAACGACTTTAGATAATTCATTGATTGAAGGGACTGAATCGAGAATGATCCAATCAAATTCATGGGCAAGAGGTGCTAATAAGTCTTTTAATAGAAAAATCTTATCTTGTTCAGATATTAAGTTAATTAAACGGGCATTTCGTTCATTGGAGGGAAGAAGACTAATATTATGTTTTTCATCATCAAATAAGATCTCTTCAATCGCTAATCCTTTCGCTTGGACGTCGTACAGCGTCATGTATTGAATCGTATCTGACTCTTTCAGCATTAATTTACTTAATGATCCCTGCGGATCTAAGTCAACGAGAAGCGTCCGATAACCGAGTTCTCCAAGGGCATGACCCATATTGAGCGAACAGGTTGTCTTCCCGGATCCTCCTTTTGATATGTAAAACGTCATAATATTCATCATCTCTCTCCTTTCTTCATTCATCATGGCACATGAAATTAATAATTTCAATGATTATCAGCACTCAAAAGATAATATGAACGTAATTTTATGTATACATCATTAAATAGACTGTAAACATTTCGACATCGAAATGTTTACAGTCTATTTAATCTTTCCTACTTAGATGTTTTTATCTACGTTTTTAAAATGCTTCTCCCTATTTTAATTTTTATTCTTCATCATAATAAGCCGTGATCTACCAGATTATTATCATTCAAAACATTGATAGAGATTAAAAAGATTAATAAAGAATTAATAAGAATTGGAAAAAGACTTCACCGCCTTAATCCTGCAATACCAACAAAAATAAGACATTTTGCGATTCGGGAAACGAACAGCACAATTTGTAGAAATTCAAAGAGTGTTGTTTTTTGTGAATTCATTCAATGATTTTGTTCGGAATTAGTTGAATAAGCAACACAAGAAACTGATTTTTTAACAACAGAATTTGTTTTTTTTCCTAAATAGTATGGCATATTGATATTGTCTTTGAATGGATTAATAAAATGAGTAGCATGACGATGAATTCGATCAAAAAGACTTAAAATGGCGCGGTTTTGTTGTCTTTTCACGATTATTTTCAAAAAAAAGCATGACAAATAGACCATCATGCAATGGCCAATTTTTCCGATACGACTCGGAGTCGTTCGTTTAGATAGAGGATTGGTGATTCAAAGAAGAGGCGATAGAGTTCTGCATCTTCGAGACGGTCCCCGTATTGGTAGAAATCGTTTCGAATCGAACGAATGACTGCATCACAGGCAGCAAATCCGTACGTATCACTCAACGACTGCAGCGATGTTTGCGGAACTTCCAATGCATCAAAATCTACGTAGTCACGAGCGACTTCTCGAAGATCGAACCAACTAATTAATGTACGCGCCCGTTCCGCTTCCCGGATACGCTTACTGTTAATTTGGTCTTCGAGTTTCACGTGAAACATTAAAGGACGTGTTACGGTATGTATGCGCTTCTTAAGCGAGACGTTCTCTTTGACAGCAGTTAAGAAATCTTTCGTGTTCTCAACCAAATGCACATTAAAGAACTGCGATAGTTGATCAAGCATACCTTTTACAGCCAAACGGTGTCCACAGTAACGCGGTAAGAATCCGCGTACTTCATCATAGGTTAAAGTTGCCTTCTCCTGAGACTGAACATTCACATCTCGTTCTACTTGTACAAGAGCACGTAACGCAACCCGAAGGATATTCACATGATCAATATCCATCAATTGACGCACCATCCCACACCAAAGAGACGTATAACCAGTCTTCGATGTATACGTACCGCCTTCTTCAAAGAGGTCACGGTAGTTTTCGAGATAATCTACGAGTTCAATGGTGACAACTCCGGAGAAATGAATCGAGTAGCGAATAAGTCCAGCCGATTCAAATAGGCGTAGGTTATTGTGTAACGATCGCATTGACGTACGCGCATAGTGAGCCAATACTTCACTTTCCATCAAGGAGAGAACACCTTGATCATCGCAATGTGATAAAAGCGTCAACAAATGACGAATACGAGATTTTGTCCACTTCAATGCCAAGAAAGGTCCTGGAATGTTATAGTGATGCTGTTCATATAAGAAACTGTCTTGACGTTTTGTCCAACGTGTTAAGCCGCTCATCGCGATCAGTAATTTATTAGCGACCAATACGTGACGATTTTCATGTTGAAATGACATACCTACACCTCCCCTACTCTGAACTGTTATTACTAGTATCCTGTTCAGAAAAGGAACTGTCAAAACGCGTTTTCGGTACGGTCAAAAACGACCAATGGTCTACAAACGTTGATATGAAGCCGTTTTCAGGTACAAAAAAGATGTCATTTCAGTACGGTTAAAAACGACCAGAATCTCTGAAATCCTTATATGATGCGCTTTCTAGAGGTTTATCTCGAGTAAATTCATACATATAGCGATGCAATATGTCATTCTGGTACGGTATTTAGCGACCAAATGATTAAAAATGTTATTTCAGTACGGGATAAAGCGACTAAAATGTCCAAAAGTGTCGTTTGAGTACGGTATATGACGACCAAATGGATAAGATAGTCGCTTTAAAATAATTTTTAAAAAGTGTTCTAAAGTGCAAAATGGTCATTCTGGTACGGGAGACAACGACCAAAACCACAAAACTGTTGTTTTGGTACGGTGATCGACGACCTAAATCGATGAAGTGTTGTTTCGGTACGGTCAAATCCGACAAAAATGCTAAAAATATAAGAAAAAATGCTGTTTCAGTACGATAAATATCGTCTGAATTTAAAAAATGGTCGTTTTCCGACACGATTCGACATGTATGATCAGTAAATATTCTGGAGAATAAGACATCCAATTATACGTGAATTCTTACAACAGTAAGAAAAATAGAAAATTATTAAAGAACGTATGTTCCTATTTTATATTTTGTTACTTCATATACGACCATCTATGTTGGTACTACATTACAGATCTTTTGATATGATCGTTTATATAAGTACATGATTGTGATTAGCAAAGTGTACATGAGCATGGCTGAGTGCTTAATGCTTAATGCTTAATGCTGCTTATTTTTGATTATTGTATTGCTGTTAAAGCGATCATATTTTTCAATGGCAACATGACACGATAGTTAATCTCGATTTAATAGGACAAAGACAATGTAGGCTAGGCATATGAGAAAAAACGCTTATTTACTATCATATAGTTTCAAGGAGAATTATAACTAGTATTCAAAAGAGCGTACGAGATTCATAATCTCATACGCTCATTTATTTGAATTTATGAAGAATGGAAGAAGACTACTTTCTATTGATCTGTTCGATATTCCTTATAGGAGAAGGGCATTGCGGCGATCATCATGTTCCCAGCGTTCCAAGGGATGGAAGTACAAGAAATAGTAGTCACCGGACCGATGCCAATCTTGAATGATAAAATCAAGTTCTTTGATACGATCCAAGTTAGTTTCAAGCTCTTTCAAGTTTTCTGCTTTTCGACTCTTATTAAATCGAATCGAGTGTGTAAACTGGCGCCAATGCCGTTTCGCGGGCATTGCTTCGTTTAACTGATACGAGTTAAGTCGTTCCTTTTGAAGTACAAAGGATAAATGATAAGCGAACGTTCCTTTTAATCGCTCAATCTGTTCTCCATAGATACTGATGATCTGTTGTTTTAACAAATCATCATAGACTTCCTCTGAGACAGTGACAGTAATTTGTGTGTCCCTTTTAACAGAAGAAGCATTACTAATTTTAACAGAGGAGAAGAGACCGAAGATCGAGAGATCCCCTTCCTCATTTCTAACCGCTACGCGATAATAACCGAGTTTTACAAGACGTTGGGTTGTGAGGGTATAGCTTTTCCCGCTATCGTTCCCATAAATCTTTTTAACAAGTTTTGAGATTGGGAAGACGATCTTTCGACTCGTTTGAAACGTCACATCTCGATATGACAGAATCTCGTTAAAGGCCTCAAAATCACGAGCATCAAGATCCGGGACTTTTCCGTCGAGTTCTGCAAGAAACTCGTTACTGACGAGAACCGATAAATTCGCCGGGATACCTTGTTTGTATTTAGGAACGACAGCGGAGAAGTCATGGAGGTCAAGAGATAAGTCCGTCAACATACCCTCTCCTTGATTGAACTTTTCCGTCGTATTTTTCATGCGATCAGCGATTCCAAAGAACGGTACCGTAATCGAGGTAGAAGTGGCAACGTGTGCTTTTGGTTGCGCACGTTTCAATTCCTTCGCAACCTCGCCAATAACCATTAGAATATCGGTCCGCATCGTTGTCGTTTGCTGATTCTTCGTCTTTTGTCCCCAGTGCGGATACGTATGAATCAGCAAGTTGTTATTTTCAGCCCATTCTTCAAGTTCCAGTATGTGTTCTTGCATCAAATTCTCAACACTATCAGCAGAGAACTTTCGCTGGAAACCTTCTTTTCCCGCAATGTCCCAATACTCAAGGTACATTTTATGAAGGCCACGTAGTTCTTTCATCGGACCTTTGTTCTCAACATAGTTTTTTACGGCTGCTCGTACCCAGCGCCGTTTCAATTTCTTAAAGGAATAATAACGAAGCTTGGTATATACATCTTCTTCATTTTGAAATTCATAAAATTCTTCATAAAGTTGATTGACATAGGCTTCGACATCAATGATATCAATGGAGATTAGTTGTTCGGTAACATCGTTCTCGAGCAGTGTCTTTGCTGCTTGAGAGACAACAAGCTGTCTATGTTGGATGGATGAGGTAGAGTCCATAATGCACGCCCCCTTAATTCGATATAGCTAGCATAGCATGTCTGAAGAGTAGTAGGGAAATTAGATAAAAGTGTGCGCCGGCGCACACTTTTTGAAAAAAGATATCGATTTAAATCGTTTGGCCGTTATCAATCACAAAGACTTGTCCCGTTATGGACGATTGTGTCACTGGAATAGAATAGCCTCTGCGATATCCTCCGGTGTGGAGATTCTCTTTAAGGGAAGGTTACCTGCTAAACTATGCATCCGTTCCTCAATCCCAGCCCACCAATGCGTGGCGACCGCTTCAGAAGAGATACAATTAACGCGAATGTCAGGTGCGAGTGAGATGGCAAGTGAATCTGTCATTGTATGAGTGGTCAATTTCGTGGTGAATAAGGAATGAAAGAACCGATACCGTATGCTCTCCAAGATGACGATTGCATCTTCGAATTGTTTTTTCATATGTGGGATGACAGCCTCTAAGAAAGGGAACATACTTTTTACATTAACTGCAATGTAGAGACTCTATATTTTTCCGTCACCTCATTCACAGGAGTTTGAGAAGTAATGCTTTCGTTGCTCACTAAAAACTAATCCTCCCAAACATAGAGATGGTATAAGAGATTACATCTAAAGCCTCACGTTCTTACGAAACATCAGCCTGATACGTATAAATTGGGAAAACATAAAGTAGATAAGGTTTCACGTGAAACAAAACTGTATATACTGCGAAGAAACCTTTTAAAGAAAATGAGTTGATCGATTAGAGAATAAATTAGTTGATGAAACATGTATGAAACGAAATTGCGCCTCCGATTTTTATTCTTAGGATATAGTTCGTGTATCTTCAAGGCTTACCATAAATCATATAAGCAAAAAAGTGTGCGCGGCGCACACTTTTTTGCTTTAAAACAGAATTTCTAATTGATTACTAACTATTAGTACGTCCCTTCATAATGTAGCTGTTGTGTCTTCATACCAAAAAAGAGAATAATCCGTCATGAGTGAAGTTTCATTTTGTTGTCTAAGCATGGTAGTGATATTCCCTAAATGGTACGTCCCATGGTTAGATACGTGTAAGAGAATTTCTTCAAAGGTTGTTTGCCGCGTACCAGACCAAGGGTTGTTTACATCTATCATCACAGTGAGGTCTAAGTTTTTGTTTAAGAAGGTTTGATATTTTGATCCGACATTTTTGAATGCCATTTTGAATTCTTCAATTGTATATTCATCAGTGAACGGTATTTGACTCATCACATCTTGTAATGCTTGTTGAAGATCTACTTTTTCTAGAATTTGAATCCACATGGTATCAACAGCAAGAATATGGCTAAGTGTTTTAGCAATACTGGGATAAGAGCTTTTTATCTCATTTTTTAAAATTTCTTTCGGTAATTCATTTAGATGATCTAACATCGTGTTCATTGCCCATTCATGATAAGAAATCATTGTTTTTCCCGCGTTCATTTAAATCGCTCCTTTAATAGTAGTAGTATTTGTTGTCTAACTATGTTGATTATAAAAAAGGATATATGACAACTGATTGTCATATATCCTCATATAATCTGACTATTTTTTTAGCTTCATTTTTTAAAACATCCTGTAAGTACAAAGGATGAATAACAACGACTCCTGATCTAAAACTTAATAATATGTTAATAAGCCATTCTGCATTTAAGGGTGTGGGCAACATCAATGTCACGGTAACACTCCCATCTTCTTCTTGAATCATCGATTGATGGTTAAAATAATTCAATATTAAATGGATGGATTGAGGATGGACACGTAGAATGATACGTTCTTTTGGGGGATCAACTAATGGACTCTCTTTCGGTAAAGAATGAGAATCCATATTAGAGGTAGTCAATCTCTGAAGATGAAGGATATGCGATACTTTAAACTCTCGATAGTCATTTCTTAAATGACAATAAGCGTATAAGTACCAAGTCCGGAATTTATACTGTAGAGAAAGCGGATCGACCTCTCGCGTAGTCTGTTCATTTTGAGCACTAATATATTGAAAGCTAATTCGTTTGGATTCTTTAATGCTTTTTTGTAGATCAATTAAATCAGAAGGATCAACAGAAAAATGCGTTAAATCAATGTGTAAGTAGTTCTTTTGTTCTTCTTCTGTGAGAATAGATAAGCGATCAAGTGTTTTTTTGAGATCTTGATCATTTAATTGATCCGATAAGCTTTTTACTAAAGATAATACCTCAACCATAGAAGAAGTATCTAAAAACGTTTTATCCCATTTGTAGTTCTCCATAATACCAAATCCGCCGTTTGTTCCATGGTATGAGGTAATTGGAATACCGGCTGCACTGATCGTTTCGATATCTCGATAAATCGTTCTTTGAGAGACATTTAATTCCTCGGCTAATTGTGTCGCAGAAATAGTAGAGCGATGTAATAATTTAAAAATAATAGCTAGTAAACGTTCAAGTTTCAATGTATTCTCCTTTACGCTAAGCACAATAACGGTTTTGTTATGTATTTCTTCTTTTAAGTATATAAGATTTATTTACAAAAAAAATTGAAAAACACTTTAATAACGTTAAAAAAATACAAAATAAAAAGTATGCGCCGGCGCATACTTTTTATTATTTCACTCACCATAATCTTAATAAAAATATTTAAATATACATTTAACCCGAAATGTTCATTATACCTATTCCATTTTATAATGCATTGGGTAGTAAAGCTTAAGCATCTAACACTGTAAAATAAAAAACGGATATTTATAAAAAAATGTATACTCCATCTTGGAAATCTAAAAGCAAGGGTTTCGTTTAAGAATCAAAGTATGTTAGAATTCAGGTCAATTCAACTATACATTTTAGTTCAGCTAAAAGGAGAGTGGCGGAGATGGATCAGATCGCATTCTTAGAAGTTTTAGGTAATATCTTTTTTATCATGGTCGTTCTCTATTTTATCTATAAAATGATTCAATATATTCGATTGAAATGATCCTACAGTACATATAGATTAGATTAAATAAGTAAGATATAGTGATTTACATAAATAAAACTCTGTATGATATGTTTTGCATAATAGTAAACAAAAATTAAAAAGTGTGCGCCGGCGCACACTTTTTAATTAGAACAGAATGAAATGATGTCTCTATCATCATTATTTAGATAGTGGACGTTCAAGCGTTAACAATTCATCATCTAATGAAGAGAATTGGTTTAACACCGCTGCATGAGCATCTTGTATCCCCACATTATAAAAATGAACGGCAATCGATTCTTTAATGAAATCCAAAACACGTTCTGCGGCGAACTCGGATAATTCTTCATCGCGCTCTTCTAGGAAAAAATCTTGAATGGACTGAATAATTTGTTGGTGCTGTTCTTTGTTAAACCGATCAAACATGACGACACTTCCTTTTGCTTTAATAATGTCTAACCTAAAAAAACTATACGGGAGGTCGTCTTGAAATCACAGACTATACTTTGGCAAAGAAAAATGTACACGCCTTTGATTAAAGAGTTTCTTTCAATTTTTGCAACATCCCATACCAGCCTTGGGACATGAAATTACGAACTTGACCTTGTGGTTGCTTTACCTTCGGGACAAGATCATTCGCATTTTTCCAACCGCTATGATTCACCGTAAAGATTGTAAGGTCATTCATTGTACTTAAAGAAAAAGTTACAATCCATCCATCCTCATCCCAACGGAATGACAATTCTTTCTCTGGCAGTACGCTGAGTACTGTACAAGGAGATGGACCAAAAGGGGATTGAAGATGAAACTCATATCCTGGACGTGCAATGAGATCATTCGGCATAAACCATTGTGATAGAGAACGAGCGGTTGAGATTCGATCCCAGACCTCTTCAATAGGAGCTTCAATGGAGACCGAATGATTGATGTCTTCTACAGCTTGATTCATGATATATTACCACCTAATCATTTTTTATTGATTTCATAAAGTAAAGTTGGATAAGAAAAAAGATACATGTATGAAAAATACGACATGCGAAAAAGATCTGACAAAGAAATCAGTTCCAATCACAAGCATTCCCGTCGTTATCACGGTCTAAGTCATGAGGATCGTTGACAGGACCTCCGGCAGCCAGATAAAAATCTTGAGCAGCCTGTGCGCTTGAAAAATCACCACAATCTCGATCTGCGCCATTCGGATCGTATTCTAACTCTGTTGCGACTTCTTCTTCTACATATTCTTCTTCAGGGATTTCCTCGTACTCCTCGTCAGCAAGGTTTTCCGATTCTTCCATCAAAGTTTCAATACTTGCTAAGGATGACTGGAGTTCATCCACTTTCTCTTCGGCCGCGATTCGTTTTGTCTCTTCTTCTTTCAATTCACTTTCAAGGGCAGAACGTTTGTCTGCTTCCTCTTGATAACTTTCAACCGCTTGTAGGCGTAGTTCTTCCTTGCGTGTTAACTCCTCTTTCAACTTTTTTATTTCTTGTTTCTGTTCTTTAAGCTTACGTTCTGTATTTTGCAAAGATGCTTTCAATTCCGTCGCTTCTTTTTTAAATGCAATTATCGTTTTCGAGTCTTGTGAAGAAGACTTGATTTCTGCCTTTTGCGTCTCTGTTCCTTTCACCATATAGATAGAAATTGCAAAAGCGATGAAAACACCTAGCCAAACAACAACCATGGGATATTTGACAGGACTGCGAAGTCTCGGTTTGAAGTAGAAGTATAGACCTAAAATAGTGATAAATAGACCAATGATACTCCAAAAGGTGAGGGTAAACAATAAAAGGTATACAATCGCAATCACGACAAGTAAGATTCCTTTTCTAACCTGCATAAGTTCGTCTCCTTTTTAATGAAATGTATACGTTACATTTATTTTACAGCTTAGTAAGAAAAAAACTACTCCAATAAGAATGATTTCCATATTAATTTGTTCTTTGAAATAAAGATATTTTTGTAGAAAAGCTAGGAGGGATTTTTATTTAATAGTGAATAAGGTTTCTCAAAATCTTTTTATGAAAACGGTCAAGATTTAATTTTTAAAAACATAATACTTATTTAGGGAAATGACTAAAGTGATGTAAATAGAATAGAGCTATTATTTTCTTAACGAGAAGAATAGCTCTATTGCATATCATTAATTTTTAATTATGTTTTAAAAGGTAGTTAGTTGAGACAGCTATTAAGCTGACGTTTAGTAATCCTACTAATAAACAAAATCTTTGAACAGTATTTATTTCAATTAGTTTAGCGATCCAATACGCTGAATCCTCATTCGAAAATTCTATTTTTGAATCGAGCAAATAGGTTCCAAGGGATGGAGAAAGCAATTGAATTAATATAATGACTCCTAAAATAATCAGGTTAGAAATTAAAATGGTTTTAGCATTTTTCATATTAAGTTAGTCATCTCCAGTGGTTTAATATAGATTTTTTATTTTGAGTACTAAATAAAAAAATAAGAATCACTATCTATTCTAAAAACGACTAGAGTTCCTGATCGAACACAGTAGAAGGGATTGAGCGTTATATTTTAGTACACCACAAAAGAAAATGTGATGGAAAAGCTGAATTTAAATATTGAATTACGACTTGGATTCTTGCTCTAAAAGAGCAAGTGAGAACTCTAACAATCGGAAACGATTGAAACCCTTTATTTACTTATCCTTAAAAAGTAGAGTTTTTTCTCAGGACCTTAATTTTAATTTCCATGTAAATCAAACTAATGTTCGTCAATATGATTATCGTATTTGTCACCTGACTTGATAGCTCTAAGAATGATGAAAAAACAATCAGAACTATTGATAAAAGGAAAAACCTAACCATGTTTTATCTATTCGAAAATTGTTTGTCCATTAAGCGCCTCCCTAACCGAAGTAATCCTAACTTTAATTGTAAAAATATCAAGTATATTTCTCATGACTAATAGAGAGTAGGAATAAAAGTAAATTCTAAGATTGGTGTAGCGAATGATGTTTTTAGCTTAGCAAGTGACTTGAAGTTTCATTAAATATCTTTATTTAATAGTAAACTTTGATTTAGTGAAAGTATCATTTTTAATGATCTATATAATTGAACTTATTCTCTCTTTGAGAAAATTCAATTAGATGTAATGTATTTTCCTACTTTTTTATCAGCTATTTGTACTCCATCTTTGTAACCGACAACTTCAAAATGATTTGATCCAATTTGATGAATTTCATACTCATTATTAGGTTCATCTTTAAACGTAACTTTGGCAAAGTATTCAGCTGTTTTAGAGTCTCGTCGAATTTCTTTTTTCTGAACTTGTCTTTCATAGTTATGTTCTTTGAGATAGAAGTTGATGTTCTTTGTAGTCTCTTGTTTTTTATCGTAATAAAAGCTCTTATAGGCTGATGCCCCTATGATAACAATCCCTACAATCATAAGAATAGAAACGAACAAATATGCCTTTTTCATAATGATGCCCCCTCGAATCAATATAAGATTCTAGGTATTAATGCTAACATTAATATCCAGTTTGATTCATCAGTTACATTATAGAGATTATTTATTAGTACGTTTCAATGGAGGTAAAACCATATTCAATTATCATTACAAGGTGTAAGAAATCAGGGAAAGTATTCTATAAAGCGAAATCTATCGTTCAATTGTAAGTTGGTAATATCCTTTTTGAATTCGAGGAAATTTTAAGAGAAAAGTGTTACATTAATTATTGTTATATATATTGATTGGGGGTATTTCTTTGCGAAAAATCGGCTTTCTTTTTCTATTAGCTAGCTCTTCAAAGCTTTGGTTATCTATATACCTAACTGATTTTTATATGCTTAAGAAGTTAGATGTATATGGTAGTATTGGAGAAAATGGATTTTCAGCAGTTCCAAATCTTGTTTTGTGGATCATTGGGTTAGAGTTCGTGATTGGGATATTGTTGATTATCTCAGGTGAAAAATTATTTACTATGAAGAGAAAATAGACGACGGATATTTAATAAAAGTCATCACTTCCTTATGGATTTGATGACTTTTTCTGCAATTATACGCAAAATGACGATTTTTCTAATAAAAATTTTATACATTTCAACTTGAGATAAAGTAGATAGAAGGGTAATTTTTATAAACTATGGATTTCTTTTATAGAACGTCATTTTTGTCTCTTTTTTATCTTAGTGTTCTTTCTTAAGCCTATTTATTTTTCTATTACTGATACATAACTTATCAAAAAATTGTTTGCAATAAAATGATTCGAATATTCCATGGAATCTCTATTTTTTTAAATCCTTGAATGGCTCCATTCAAGGATTTTTTTATTTTTGATGCTAACACTCTGTTTATGAAGAATGTAAATCACTATGAATAACAGAAAGTAAATTATAGCCAATCATCCAATAATAAAAAAAGAGTAATAAAAAAGCATTGACTTATAACTGTACTGACCATATCATACAGTTGTAAAGTGTATTAGTGTTTTAATACAACATTCATTAAGAGAGGTGATGTTATTGCATTTTGATCAACGTACCCCGATTTATCTACAAGTACTTTATTGGTTTAAAAAACGTATTGTTATGGGCGAATTCAAAAGAGGGGAAAGTATCCCTTCGCGTCGCGCACTGGCAAATGAGCTTAAAATTCATCCGAATACCGCGCAAAAAGTGTATAAGGAACTGGAAGATCAACTGTTGATTATAACTGACCGTAACGTGCCGAGTAAGGTGACGCTGGACCAATCCATCATCGATCGAGCGCGAACAGAACTTCTCGAAAATGCAGTGAAGCAATTTGTGGATTCGATATATGCAATCCAAATTCCATTAGAAGAGGTCATCATTAATTTTGAGAAAGAATACAACATTCGAAAAAGGAGTGATTTAAATGCTTGAAGTCCGTGGATTACGAAAGTCATATGGTCGAAAAAAGAATGTGTTGAACGATGTATCGTTCACTGTCCCGTTAAATCAACTGACCTGTCTCATCGGATTGAATGGGGAAGGGAAGTCCACCATCTTGAAAGCAATCATGGGCTTAGTCCCAGTAGATGCTGGAACAATCAAAGTGGATGGGAAAACGACTCACGATAGCATCGCTTTCGTACCTGATCTTTCTACGATGCCTGGTTATATGAGCGTCGGAGAAGCCGTCGCCTATATGCGCGACTACTATCCGGATTGGGATCAACAAGTAGCAGAGGAACTGATGGGGTTCTTTAAACTGATGGCGACAGACCGCATCGCCAATTTATCGAAAGGGAATAAAGCAAAGGTTAATCTATTGATTGGATTTGCGATGAATCGACCTTACTTACTGCTCGATGAACCGTTGGCTGGGATTGATTTATTTACGAAAGAACAAATTGCGTGGATCTTCTCTAGTCACTATATGGAAGGGAAGGGCATCTTGATGACGACTCATGAGATTGCAGAAGTGGAACATCTCATCGACCGCGTTATTTTTCTTCAGAACGGGACCATCATACAGGAAGATGACTCGGAAGAGATGCGTGAGCTTTACGGGAAATCAGTACAGGATCGAATGAGGGAGGTTTATCAGACATGAAGAAATTCTTTATGCTATCAAACGAGGAAATCAAGCGAAGCTTCAAACTATACCTTTCGATATTGACGATGTTAGTGATTGTTGAACTCACATCGGTCGTATATCAGGTTCTTCATTATCAATCCAAGCTGGAGGATTTGATGAAAAAAGAGCGACTTACGGAAATGGAAGCTGTTGATCAACTGAATGGACCTTTGACGTTTGGCGATGCGACCAACTACTTCAAGTACATGATTGCCATCGGTATCATGTTCACGATTCTATATGCCTTTCAAATTTGGTACCGCGATTGGTATGGCGAGTCCAAGTACATCTACCGTTTATTGATGCTACCGGGTAAACGCATCACAATCCTCTTATCCAAACTGACAACAGTATTGGTATTTGTATGTGGTTTCATGGGCATCCAGTGGATCACGATTCTTCTAAGTCGTCGACTCTACGAATGGTTACTCCCGGAACATTTACAAGCAGCGTCCAAAATCATCGGGGAGTCAGCTGCGTTGAACATGCTCTATACCTTCAATGTGATCGATACATTCGTCATTCTAGCGCTCGCACTCTTCGTCATCACGATGGTCTTCTTGTTCGTCTTGACGGAGCGGTCCTATCAAAAAGGGAAAGCTTTGCTGACGATCGCAAAGGATGTAGCGCTCTTGATCGTACCATTCATTGCATTACGTTACTTATTTGATTTGACTAGCATTCTCATTCCTAATCAACAGGTATTCGTCTATCTTTCCTTTATTCTCATCTATTTTATATATATAAGTTGGAAATGTGTTCGACTACTGAACCATAAAGTATCTATTTAATCATTAGAAGGAGGAAGTCATGAGACGATATAAGGAAATGATCATCGTAGGAAGCATTGCTGGCGTCACCTTACTCAGTTATTTTGGTTACGCTGCAAGCATTAAAGGATCGGATTATGAAGTCGAGAGTATACGAAAAGAAAATGCAGAAGCTCTTAAAAAAGTAAACATCGAGATTGAAAATGGAGACATCAAGCCTACTCAATACAATATCCAATTGGACGGTCAAATTCATAGTGAGTCGCAGAACTATATCACAGGGTTGTTCAATAGCTATGCTGCAGACTTCCCTGCTGATTTCTATCGCTTTCTTTCTAAGGAAGACGTATTTACTAGTGAAATGGGCTCGCGAACATACGGAATTGAAGTAAAGGCATCTCAGTTGAACTATCATTCTTATGACAGAAGTACACAGAAACAGTTTAAAAAGACGCTTTCTCATCGTTTAACGGTACCGGATCGTGAAATGGCTGACATCCGTGTCTTCCATCAAGACGGCATGAACGTATACGTCCAACGGGATGATCATGGAGCAAAGGAAAAATCGACGGTGTTATTACTCAATCTTGCAAAAGGAAAAGTAGAGACGCTTCAATCCAAGCAACTTAAGACTAATCAAGAACGTCATTATGTGGCAGTGAACGACTATGGAATTGTCTATCGTGAAATCGCATATGATGCAGAAGGGGTAGAAAAAGATAGCGCTTATTATCTAGATAACGGCAAAGGCATCAAACGAATCAAAGCACTTGATACGTATGCCTCTGAAGGAAACTTTAATGCTGATGAAAATAGCCAATCACTGATCGCTTACGGTACGTTTGATTCAGAAAAAAGTAAAAGCATCAAATGGAGTACCTATGACTTTAAGACGAATCAAGTCAAGCAACATAAAGTGGAAGGGCAGCATGCTTACCGCTTCAATGGCTCCTATACGATGATTGCGCAGGGAAAGCTATACCATATCGCTAATATCAATGATTCGGATTTCCAAGTCACAGTAGTCGATACGAAAAATGAATCGATTTCGTATCAAGGAATCATCAAAGATAAAAATGCTAAAAAGAATCGTTTGGTACAGGATGTCACTGTATCGGAGTAATCGTGATGGACTCATGATTCACCTCGTTTACTCGCTTCTTAGAATACTAGAAATGAAGAATCATTGACAGGGGTTTTCAAGACCACTACAGTAAAGATAACTTAAATAGAATCACTAGGGGTGTTAATAAACTGAGATGAGTAGCTACTCAAACCCTTTGAACCTGAACTAGGTCGTACTAGCGTAGGGAAGTGTAAACTCTGATGAACAAGCGGAGACGATGATATCGTTCTTTGCTATGTGATTATTTAGACGTGCGCAACTTTCCTTTTGGAGAGTTGCGTTTTTTGTTTACTACTTCGCTATTTAAGTTGCAAAAATGGATGAGGGAGTGGACAAGAATGAGCAGAACAGTATTAGTGACAGGAAGTAGTCGAGGACTTGGGGCGACGATTGCAAGGGTGTTAGTACAAAACGGATTTAAAGTGGTGATCAATTACTTTAAAAGCAAGGATGCGGCAGAACAACTTGTGAGCGAACTGGGAGTAGAGAATGCAATTGCCTTGTATGCAGATGTCACGAAGCGGGAAGATGTCGAGAGCATGATGCAATCCGCAACAGCACATTATGGTCAAATCGATGTTGTCGTGAATAATGCGTTAGTAGACTTCAAATTTGATCCGGTTGCGCAAAAATCGTTTATCGATTTAGAGTGGGAAGATTATCAAAATCAACTGGATGGAACACTTAAAGCAGCGTTTCACATCATTCAAAGTATTTTGCCACAATTTATAGAACGACATAGCGGTAGTATCATCAGCATTGGAACAAACCTCTATCAAAACCCAGTCGTTCCTTATCATGAATACACAACAGCAAAAGCAGGCTTAATAGGATTTACTCGCAATCTGGCCGCAGAACTAGGTCAATATGGCATAAACGTGAATCTCGTCTCCGGTGGATTGTTGAAAGTAACAGATGCGAGTGCTGTGACAACCGCTGAAGTATTCGACTTAATTGCCCAATCGACCCCATTGAAAAGAGTGACGAGTCCAGAAGAAGTAGCGCAAATGGTCGCCTTCCTGGCATCAGAAGCAGCATCTGGGATTACGGGTCAAAACGTAACGGTCGATGGTGGGTTAACGATGAATTGAAGCGGGCGTTTTAAAAGATTCTCAGCTTGTCAGAGAAGGGATTCGTGAACAGCAGATGACGAATAAAAATCAGTTAAATATCGGCGTTTTGTTATATGGATGTGGTCATCATCAAGCCGCATGGTTAATGCCTGATTCCGCGATTAAAGAGATCGGAGAGAGCCGCTATTATCAGCGTTTGGCTCAAATAGCGGAAGCTGGATGTTTGGATGCAGTATTTTTTGCGGACAATCAATCCTTTCCGGCTAATAATCCAACTGATTTACCTGCCTTTTGGTTGGACCCTTTAGTCAATTTAACGGCTATTTCTCAAGTGACCGACCATATCGGGTTAGTCTCCACGATATCGAGTACGTTCTCCAATCCATATACAGCAGCCAGGCAACTCCTAAGTCTCGAACATGTGACGAAGGGACGAGTAGGCTGGAACCTAGTGACGTCGATGACAGATTGGGAAGCGTTAAACCACGGGATGAAGACACTACCTCCGAGGAATGAACGGTACAACAAGGCGGAAGAATTTGCGAGTTTGATGGAAAAGCTATTTTTATCGTGGGACCAAGCGGCTTTTCTCGCAGATCGATCAACTAATCGATTGATTGTCCCTGAACGGATACAGGCTATCGATCATTCTGGAACCTATTTTAGGGTAAAAGGTCCTTTGTCTACGCCGCGTAGTCCCCAAGGAAAGCCAGTAGCGATGCAAGCGGGGGCTTCTGAACAAGGGATTGCCCTTGCAGCAAAACATGCGGACGCCGTGTATTCTGTGTCATGGAATTTTAGACAAGCGAAAGTGTTTCGTGAAAAACTGCAGAGACAAATTGAACAAACTAATTCACCAAATCGTAAGATTAAGATATACCCAGGCTTAGTGACCTATGTTGGAAAAACGCGAGAAGAGGCACTGGCAAAAAAAGCAGAACTTGATGAAAAATTACCGATTGAAAATGCGTTAAACCAATTGAGTTTCTTTTTGCAGCAGGACTGCTCCACATGGGATTTCGAAGCAAAAATTCCGATCTTACCATCAATTGAAGAATTTTCAGGTCCCATTGGACGCTATCAAACGATTTTAGAGATCATCGATGATTCAGATCCGACGCTAAAAGAACTGTTAGGCTATTTAGCAGCCGGAGGGGGACATCTGACATTGATTGGTACTCCGGAAGAAATTGTGGATCAGATGGAATTTTGGTTTAACGAGGGAGTGGCAGATGGCTTCAACTTGATGCCACCGTCACTACCGTCAAGTTTAGAAGATTTTGTAGACATGATTGTTCCTGAGTTACAAAGAAGAGGATTATTTAAAGACACCTACAAAGGAACGACACTTCGAGAACATCTAGGTTTAACAAAAGTCGAGTAACCTTTAAAACATATTATTTTGATAAAGAAAGTAGCGGTAAACTCTTCAACATACTAAAGCTTTATGTAGCATAGGCTGGTTTTAACATTTGTACAAACAAACCACTTTTAAGAACTTGCATTATTTCTGATTTAAAATGTGGATCATATTTGTAGAGGATCAACATCTGGTTACTTTTAGAGTACCTGTGTTGATCCTCTTTTTATTTAATTAAAAAAATGAATGAGATGACGCTATACAAAAGGCTATTCATAAAGTTGGCATAATTAATAAATCCATATCCGGTGACTCAACCCTTGTAAATTTAGACCTCTAAGACAATGAAAAGACATTCTCAAAGTAACCACTATTAATTTTATTGGATTCATCCTTGGTACACAATAATAGTTACCTTAAGGTTTCTATGAAACAAAAAAGTGCGTACTGTTATTTCGATTTAGAAAGAATAATACTAAATAGGCAAGTAAGACAAACACATAAGTGGAGGAGTAAATATGATTAAACATTTACAAGATACAATCGAGTTGAACAACGGACTAAAAATGCCCGGTATGGGTCTAGGCGTTTTTCAAGTGGCGAATGATGCTACTGCTGAAATGGTAAAAGAGGCTATTGAAGTGGGGTATCGAAGTATCGATACTGCCTCTATCTATGGCAACGAATCAGGTGTAGGGATGGGAATCAAACAAGCCCTCGCATCTACTGATTTACAGCGTGAAGATTTGTTCATTACATCAAAAGTGTGGAATGATGGACTAAATTATGATGAAACTAAGAGAGCTTATGAAGAGAGTCTAAACGAACTCGGACTAGATTATTTAGATCTTTACTTGATTCATTGGCCAGGGAAAGATAAATATACTGAATCTTGGAGAGCGCTCGAGGATCTATACATTGAAGGTAAAATTAAAGCCATCGGGGTATGTAACTTTAACACAGGACATTTAAAAGATTTATTGTCTTTTGCGCGGATTAAACCAGTCTTGAATCAAGTTGAATTTCATCCACGATTGCAACAAGAAAATCTTCGGGACTTTTGTGCAACGCACCATATTCAACTCGAAGCCTGGGCTCCTCTAATGCAAGGAGGACTTCTGAAGAATGAAACCCTCTCAAAAATAGCATCAAACCATGGAAAAACAATTGCACAAGTTGTTTTGAAATGGGATATTCAAAACGGAGTAATTACAATTCCAAAATCGGTACGTAAAGAACGCATGAAGCAAAACGCGGATATTTTTGATTTCAATCTAACAGATGAAGAAATGATGACGATCAATAAATTAAATCTTGATCAACGCGTTGGACCCAATCCAGATGAATATGATTTTACTCTGTAAATAGCAAAAAAGTATAGAGAGGCTGACGCATTGAGTCGGTCTCTCTTTTTTATTATAGAAATTGTTGCAATGCGATATCCTCATCCCGTTGATTTAAAATGACATCTCCACCTTTATCTTGTAACACTTCAATGTGACTTTCACCCCAAGTGCAGAGCATATTCAGAACTGGTTCCATTTTCTCCCCATATGGTGTCAATGAATACTCTACTCGAGGAGGAACTTGATTAAAAACTTGCTGATGGATTAATCCAGATTGTTCTAGTTCACGCAATTTACTTGTAAGCATCTTTTGCGAAGTAGCAGGAATCAATCGTCGAAATTCACTTGTACGAATTTGACCATGCAAGAGTAGCTTCAACACCAATATTATATACTTTTTGCATAACACTCTCCTTTAATACTTAAAAGTAACTAATAGTATTCTATTAGTCGTTTAGGCATATACACGTACTAGTATACCGCGTACGAAAATCAAATCAATATTCAAGGATGGAGTTGTCTTAGTTCGAAAATTGAATAATGAATCTTGGTTGAAGGAAGAGTTTTTGTTGTTTCTAGCGATCGAGGATTTAGTAATTACATGAATCAAGAAGAAAAAACAGTTCATAAAAGATAGGTAAGTAAATAGAAGTCTAATGCATTAAATCATGAATCAGACCTGAGACAAAATGATAATGAAGCTCTACTCCTGAGAATATGAATAAAGAAAAAAAGATAAGTAGTGCTTAATTGATGCTTAAAAGGAAGAATTTTTTTGCATCCATACCTTATAAAATTCATAAAATCACCTAGTGTCAAAGGCGATCTTATAAGAAAAACAGTTACAAAGAGAGTTAAAAACCCTTTAAAAGATGTAAAAATCGTTCATGTTTAAGGTGAAAAAAAGTAGGGGAAATTTAAAAAGTAGGAGAAATTTGAGATGTTGGACTGTAGTATTGTTTTTTACCAGCAGATGATCAGTTTCCGTAGAATGTATTAAAAGGAGGAAGAAAAATGAGTAAAAAAGAGAACACATTTATCCAAGTATTTAATACCCAGGCGGAAGTTCTAAGTAAAGTAAACGAATTAAAAGCGCAAGGATATGACGAAAGAGACATGTATGTCGTAGCTCAAGATAAACATTCCTTCTCTATGGTTGAGAATCAAACAAACGTTAATGTGGAAACTGCTGGCGAACAGCAAAACCAAGGATTTATGGGGAAATTCATGGCTGCATTTTCAGATGATTCTTCTACGGAAGCCTTCAGAGGAATGGGATTAACACATGATGAATCAGAAGAATACCGTCGTCAAGTAGAGAATGGGAAATTAGTTTTATATGTAGATAGCGATTATGGTGATTCTTACGAGAAACACAATCAAAGTTTTAATCAGTTCACTGGAGAAGATGAAAATCAATATGATCGTACTGGGGTAGAATCAAATCGAGATCATAATGATCATCTTGCAGATGTAAACCGGACCCAAGGATATGACCATAATTCAGGGACGGATCGATCGGGTGTTACTGGAATGAATAGTGACACAGAGGAAGAACGTCTTCGCTTGCATGAGGAGCGATTGAATGTAGATAAAGAGAGAGTACAAACAGGAGAAGTAAATGTCAGCAAACATGTAGTTGAAGATGAACAATCGATTGAAGTACCAGTTGAGCGTGAAGAGGTTTATGTTGAGCGGCGTAAAGTTGATCAAAATACGTCAGGAACAGAAGCATTCGTCGATGAAAACGACTCCATTCACGTACCACTTTCAGAAGAACGAGTAGTCGTCTCAAAAGAAGATGTGGTTTCTGAAGAAATCGTCGTCGGAAAGCGAAAAGTGCGAGATACAGAAACAGTTTCTGAAACAGTACGACGTGAGGAAGCAGATATTGACGAAGGAACTGATACTAGATCAGATTTAGATCGGGACGACAATAAACGTCTTTAATAGAATAAACAAAAGGAGGTAGCTAATCAGCTACCTCCTTTTGTTGAGAACGTGATAACAAGTATAGCATATTTAAATTGTATAACTAGCTAATCTCATAAAACTTAATTCTGCGTACTATTTATGCTATATATGCGACGCGCTAGTTCCTCTACTATAAAAACCACTGGAATTTGTGTCGTAATATTGCTTTCTTGAAAAAATTCTTCGGTCACGTAATATGAGATATTCATATCTGATACTTTAGCGATAGAAGATTGCTCATTGTTTGTAATACTTAAAACCTTTCCACCATTTTCTTTGAGTTTATGAATATGGGACAAGATAAATGAGTTTTCTCCGGAAACAGATAAAGCAATTATAATGCTGTTACTAAGATTGGCGTGTACAGGGGTATACCAATCTTTTAAGTATATCGAAAACTTACCAAGACCTGAAAAGTATCGGGCGCCGTACTCTGCTAAAGTGCCCGAATTGCCAATCCCAATAAAGTAAATACTAGTAGCCGAGTTAATCAGGTTTGCTGCGTCTTCTAGTTTAGAAGTGAAGGCTTTATTTTGAGTCCGTTCAAAAAACTCCGCTAAGATGTATTGTCCGCTTTTGATTTGTATGTCACTCTTTTTATCAAGCAAAAACTTCAGCTTTACCTTAAACTCCGAAAAGCCCTCGCATTTTAGTTTTCTGCAAAACCGCATGATTGTGGAAGTAGATACATGAGTTTTATCCGCAAGATCGCGGATGCGCATGTAGACAACTTGTTCTTTATTCTGTATCACATACTTATAGAGTCTCATTTCAAGATCATTGAAGGTCGAAATCACTTCGTTTGTAAACAAATGCGTATCCTCCTTTACACACACTTACTTTATAGTTAGTGTACGATAAAATTAAAACACAGTGTTACTTGCATGAAACAAATGCCTTTCCACGGTAAATCGGTCAAACATGTTCAAACCCCTATCGCATCTTTTTTTCTTCTGTAAAGTTAAAGGTGCAAAGTAGAAAAATCATAGGAGGGGTTATGCATGAGTGAAGGTCTTAAGATCGTAACGATTGGTGGAGGTTCAAGCTACACACCCGAATTGGTAGAAGGTTTTATTAAAAGATATGAGGAACTTCCAGTAAAGGAGCTATGGCTGGTTGATATAGAGGAAGGAAAAGGGAAGCTCGAGATTGTCGGAAATCTAGCAAAAAGAATGATTGAAAAAGCAGGACTTTCGATTGAGATCCATCTCACACTCGACAGAAAAGCAGCCCTGAAGGATGCGGATTTTGTTACCACCCAATTCCGTGTAGGATTGCTGGAGGCTCGTGCCAAAGACGAAAGAATACCTTTAAGTCATGGTGTGTTGGGTCAAGAAACCAATGGACCGGGTGGACTTCTTAAGGGACTGCGTACAATTCCGGTCATTTTGGACATTGTTAAAGATATTCAAGAGCAATGTCCGGATGCATGGCTGATCAACTTCACAAACCCTGCAGGCATGGTGACGGAAGCGGTTCTCAGATATACTACCCATAAAAAGGTTGTCGGCTTATGTAATGTTCCGATTGGAATCGAAATGGGCGTGGCTAAGTTATTGGGTGTGGATCCTTCCCGCATTCGTATCGATTTTGCTGGATTGAACCATATGGTATACGGATTGGATGTCTACTTGGATGGGACTAGCGTCAAAAAACATGTGATCGAGCTTCTGACATCGCCGGAAAACAACAGCTTCGTCAAAAACGTAGAAGGGCAGGGTTGGGAGCCAGAATTTATCCGCTCTTTAAACGTCCTGACTTGTCCATATCATCTTTACTATTATAAAAAGGACGAAATGCTGCAAAAAGAGCTGAAGAATTTTAAAGAAGGAACAACTAGAGCTGAGGTCGTGAAAAAACTTGAAGAGGAATTGTTTGAACTGTACAAGGATCCGAATCTGACGACTAAACCACTGCAATTGGAAGAGCGGGGTGGAGCCTATTACAGTGACGCAGCAGTTCGATTGATAGCTTCCATTTATAACGATAAACGAGATATCCAACCTGTTAACACGATCAATAACGGAGCAATCGCCAGCATTCCAAACGACTCTGCTGTCGAAGTCAGTTGCATTATCACAAAAGAAGGACCGAAACCGATCATTAATGGAGATCTACCGGTTGCGGTAAGAGGTCTCGTTCAGCAAATTAAGTCATTCGAACGGATAGGGGCGGAAGCAGCAGTTACAGGAAACTATGATACTGCTCTACTCGCCATGACGATTAATCCACTGGTCCCTTCCGATAAAGTAGCAAAAGTCATTTTAGATGAAATGTTAGAAGCGCACAAAGAACATTTGCCGCAATTTGAGCAAACAGTACAAGCATAAATTCGAGGAAAGATTAGAGAACGGTAATGACATATTATTAAAGTAGGCAACGATATGTGTTGCCTACTTTTTTTTAATTTTTTCCTAAATCCTAATATACTTTTTGCTGTGTTCGACCATATTAACCTATATACAAAATGAATTCAACTCTTCGAATACAATGATGGGATTTATAGCCGGGATATTCATAGTGGGGGCATTGATAGGAAGAATCGTTACAGGATTTGTCCAGATCACTAAAAAGGTATTTATCGTGAGTATGGTCATCTATTTAATGACCATCCTTCTTTATTTCATTCAAATAAACGAAAGTATGTTGATCGCCGTTCGACTTTTGAACGGTTTAATGACAGGGATTACAACCACCATCGTCGGAACGATCATAGCATTGGTCGTACCAAAAGATCGTCGAAGTGAAGGGATCAGCTACTTCGCCTTAAGCACCGCCTTAGCTACAGGATTCGGACCGTTCCTTGGTATTTCTGTCACTCAAGGTGCTAACTACATGAACATCTTCTATATCAGCTTACTTTTTGCGGTTCTCAGTGTAATAGTGTTATTAGGGATCCATGTTCCGTCTATAAAAAATGAGAAAAGCTTTTCAATAAAAAACTTACTCGACAAAGATGCATTACCAATAGCGTTCATCATCTTTTTAAGTGCTTTCTCATTTTCGGGAGTTGTCACGTATATTAACCTATATGCGAATGAGATCAATCTTGTGACAGCGGCGAGTTATTTCTTTATCATCTATACAGTTTCAGTAATCGCTTCAAGACCTTTCACAGGAAAAATTGCCGACCTTCATGGCGCTAATGTCATCATGTATCCAGCTTTAATCCTATTCTTATTAGGTCTAGCGATGTTGAGCCTTAGTAGCAGTGGTTGGATGATTTTATTAGCAGGATTGTTTGTAGGACTAGGTTTTGGCAATATCTCCTCAATCACTCAGGCGATTGCAGTGAGCTCGGCCAAAGCTCAAAACGTAGGTCTAGCTATGTCCACATTCATGATCTTTATGGATCTAGGTAATGGTCTTGGTCCTTATGGGTTAGGCTTCGTTATTCCAATACTAGGATATTCGAACATGTATGCATTCCTAGCGATTTTGATGGCGTTCACTCTCATACTCTACTATTTCCTACATGGTCGTAAGTCTAAAAAGCAACCAAAGAGCTCCAGTTAAAAGGAGAAAACGATTAAGAATGGCTTGAAAAGTATGTTTTAGTAACAGGTATGTTTCTTGTAACCACAAGAGACATACCTTTTTTTATCTAGATTGAATATGAGGAATGTATATAAGTACTTAAAAACTCTACGAATTCCATTTATATGCCCAAGATCATTTTAATGATTAACCATCGTTCTCGATCGTTACTTTCCAGATAAAGTGTTCTCAGTATTACTTACTGGACTAGTAGCCTTGGTGACATTTCTTCATCATTTATTATGAGCACTATACTATTCTATAAACCTTGTTCATTGATAATAAAAGGACTATTTTGTCCTTCTATATATTACTGCTAGAATATAAATCTGTACTTGTAAAGTTGTATAGATTACTAAAATTACATTGGTACTTTTAAAAGTCTTTTAAAAGACTTTTAAAAGGTGTATGATAGAGTAAATAGAAGGAGGGAACGAAATGGGGATGAGAATACTCGATATTCCAACCACTTCAATATCCGATGTGAAACGGTCACCGATGGAAGCGTTCCAAAGAGCAGATCGTGAAGCAGCCGGCGTTTATGTCTTTAACCGTGAGAAAGTTGCGGGCGTCATGCTCACTCAGCAACAATATGAGTCGCTCAACAAAGAAATTGAAGAATTGTACAGTCGATTGGACGATTTGACAGTTGAGATGCGACTATCCAATAAAAATGTCCGCACCTATACTGATTCAGAAGTCCGTGGAGAACAAGGAACTCATCCAACGACTATTGATGAAATGGATGGGTGGGAGTAATCATTGTATCAGCTTGAGTGGACGCAGTATTCCAAAGAAGATTACGATAACCTCGACGGTAGCCAAAAGATATTCGTAGACAAAGCATTGAACCGAATCATTTCTGTAGGAATGGCAGCAGGACAGCCACTTAGTGGAAACTTGTCTCATTGTAATAAGTTGAAAAACAGAAAAATGGGGTTACGTGTTGTCTTTAGAGAAGCAGAAGGTAAGCTCCAAATCATTCAGATTGTTGCGATTGGAAAAAGGGATAAAGATGAGATTTACAAAATCGCTGAAAAACGTTTAGATTAAATTTTTGGAGAGGATCAACGCATCGTTACTTTTACAGTATCAACACGTTGATCCTTTTTTGGCCGAGAAAAGAATAGATTGAAGAGCGCGACTAGAGAAATAATAACTCAAAGAATCAATGGAGGGAATCACTTGAATGAATTAAAAAAACTAAACAAAGAAGATTTAACGCAACGGTTAGACAGGCATTTAGACTGGATTAAAAGTTGCGATACAAAAGCATCAATCGTCATTGCAGGTGTAGGAGTGTTTCTAAGCATATTTATCGCAGAGCATTCCATATCTATATTAAATCAAATTCTGTCTAAAACACTACAGAACATAAACTTTAGCAATTTTATATACTTGGCTGCTTTTCTGTATTGTTGGGGGCTGTTTGCCTACGGCGCATATTGTTTAATAAGAGTTCTAATACCAATGATGAAAAGCGATTTATTGCTATTTAAAGAAGGAACTCGGGAGGATTCGTTATATTATTTCGAGTCAGCAGACGATAAAAAATATTTCGAATTTAGAAAAAAATGCTTGAAGAGACTGAGGAAGAGGAGGTTGAGGACCTATTATCTCAAGTATACATAAATGCGAAAATATGTTCTTCTAAGTACAAATTTTATAAAAAAGGAATCCGCCATACGTTCATTGGCATTGCAGGCATACTCATACTCTATGTAATTGGCATAATAATGTTGAAACTAGGAGGAATCTAATGCTGAACTTTACGGACTATGATTACAAAAATAGAAAAAAAGAAGTTGAAGACATTTTAGATAATACAGATGAAGTAAATGAAGTAACGAGATTTCCAAGAAATGAAGACTTCACCTATACAAATGGGTACAAAGCCTGGGCATCCGCTATTTTTGTAGATTTAAGAGATTCTACAACTCTATTTTCTGAACACGATGATGTAGAAATTTCTAAAGTGATTAGAGGATTCACTTCTGAAATTATTGAAATCTTAAAAAAAGGCACAGATAAAGAGGATTTAAAGGAAATTGGGATCAGGGGGGACTGTGTATATGCAATTTACTCAACACCCTTTCGCCAAGATACAATCGATATAGCTGAAAGAGCTTTTTATATCAACACATACCTTAAAATGTTGAACAAGTTGCTAAGTGAAAGAGAACTTCCAACAATTAGAGCGGGTATTGGTTTGAATATAGGTTATACTCTTACTGTTAAAGCAGGTCGGAAAAATTCTGGGATTAATAATATGGTTTGGATTGGGGAATCTGTGTCAGTGGCCTCAAAACTCGCAGACCTAGGCAACAAAAATGGTGTCGATCCAATTGTTTTATCTTCTGTTTTTTATTCTAATTACATAAAAGAAACGGGGAGCACTGAAGAAGCATACTGGAAGAGCGGATACGACTCAAATCATGGTACATATTATCACGCTAACCTAGTAAAGAGTGATTTCAATACTTGGATTGATAGTGGAATGAAAGAATAGCGAAAAAACGGAAAAGGGAGGAAACGCTAAAAGAGCGTTCCTTCCCTTTTTTATGAGCCAATCATTCTCGAACAGAATAGTCGTATAAAAGCTATTGGCATTATAGGTCTCAACTGAATAATTTCTGATAAAAGCTTTGTGAAGGAAGTGAAACTATTTCTTGTGTAAGAGGTAATTTAATTAAATCTTCGATCCTTACTAGATATATTTGATTCTTTAGGTTATTTAAGTTTGCGTGGGCATCTTTAGAACAAATACACGTTTCATGGTTTAACATTTTTAAAATGTATACCTCTCCTAGACCTTCCAAAAAAACTTTATACATAGTTTTATTTTTAACTAAAAGATTGGCTAAAAAATTACTGTACAAAATTAGAAGAATCCAAGCAATGAAAAAGATACTCATGGCTATAAGTATAATTTTTGTCTTATCTATAGATTCATAATTTAATTTAAATACAAATACTATCCATAATACATAAATGAAAGTTGCTAAGTAGGTTATAGAAAAAGCTAGTTCGCCCATCTTTAAGTAACGCTTCTTTAATATCTGATCATGAGTTAAAAAAATACTTTCGAAGTTAGTTTTTGATAAAAGAGACATTCCGGAAATGATTACTGCTGGTAATGAAATAATTAAAGCAATTATTGCTGATAATTTCATACAAGTTCTTCCTTTCAATTTTATACATTAATTTACGCAGATGATAAGACTTAGTTTCCTTAATTTCGAGAAGGTGAAGATGTTATATAAAACGGTCGTTTTATATACATCATAGTCTAGATATTAAAGTCATTGTAGTTGTATATTTCAAATTATAGTATGAGGATTTTAATACAATCTTCAGGAGAAATCATATCAATTTATAAGTTTTTTTCTTTAATAAATTTATATGCTAGGCTGTATTTAAGGAATAGATATCCCTTTTAGACAATCATATCACTCCCATGTATGTATTTTTTATCAACTTCAACCAAGCTTAAGCAAAATATAGTCAAAAAAGACCTCAGATTTATTAGTAGCTAAATTTATGAGAGGATCAATATTTATTTTTCATCAGAAGATAAACCAGAAAAATCTTCTTTCGATATTATGGACGAAAAACGAATTCGTTTTTCTCTTAGTAAATAAAACCCAAGCGAATAGAGGATGGATGTATCCAAATCCAAGGAAGAAAAAGAAGCCCGCAATGGTTGGATCCATTGCGGGCAAAAAAAGTGTTAGTCATTATATGTTTTTTTTGATGATTTCGAAAGCTTCTCTAGTCGTTTACTCCTCCAGCATAGAAGGAATGATAAAGGGGTTTTATTCAGAAATATCATAGATAATCGATACGGTCTTCTCCTTTATTCCAACTATTTTTTGGTCTTTAGATTTGATGAAAGAACCATCAGTTTTGTACAACGTTTACGAATGGACAATCTCTGCTCAACTTAGTTTTCGCTGACTTCTTTTCAGTATTATTTTATTTCGTTGTTTAAGGAATCGCTTACTTGTTTAAAGATGTTGTATGATTGTATTTCTTTTTTACTGTCATAGATGTTTGATAAGGCAATGATTTCGTCTACCTCATACTTCTCTTGAAACTCGATAACTTCTCGACGAACCGTCTCTGCATCTCCCATGATCGTATACCCTAACTTATAATGCAGGATTTCTAGCTCATACTGAGATAAGGATTCAAGGAAATCCTTCTTTGGTGGGATGAGTTGGCTGAGATTATTGGTATAAATATCGATATACACCTGCAAGTGGCTGGAGGCAATCAAAGAGGCTTCTTCCATTGAATCAGCAGCAATGATATTGATGGCAGCCAATACATAAGGCTCTTTTAGATGTTTCGAAGGTCTGAAACTTTGACGATAGATGTTAAGCGCTTCTTCCATCGTTTCTGGAGAAAATTGCGCACCGAAAGCATAAGGCAATCCTAGTCGGGCTGCAATTTCAGCGGATCCAGTAGACGATCCTAGAATGAAGACTGGCACATGTGTACCAAGCCCAGGGTATGCCCGGACATCGCCTTGTTCCTCTTCTGTTCCTACATACCGTAAAATCTCTTGAACTTCTTTCTCAAAGAAAAAGACTCCTTTATGATTAGAACGTCGAATCACATCTGCCGTTTGTTGATCAGTTCCTGGAGCACGTCCCAATGCTAAATCGACACGTTCAGGAAATAGTGTTTCCAGTGTTCCGAATTGCTCTGCGACGACTAAAGGAGAATGGTTCGGTAACATGACGCCACCGGAACCTACACGAATACGTTTTGTATTCGCTAACAAATGCTGTACGATCGATACAGTTGCAGCACTGGCATAGGCATCATGATTGTGATGTTCTGCAATCCAAATACGTTTGTATCCCATCGTATCAACAGCTTTAGCCAGTGCAACTACAGTATCTATTCCTTTTTTCATTGTTTCTCCTTGTCTTAACGGAGCAATCGATAAAACGGATAGATCGAATTTTTTCATGATTTCACCTCTATGATTCATCGTTCTAGTTGTTTGATATGCAGGATGAATCCTTTCTGTTATTCAAGATAGTATTGAAAACTGTGTTATACGGTCATAAAATCAAAATGAAGTTGTTTCCCCATCATCCGGAACAAGGACATTGGATGTGATGTCTTTACCTTTAATGAATGTCTTCAATTCTTTTCTCGAGAGTCCCCAGTGGTTTACGGCTTCCATATGACTGACTAGGATTTTGGCTTTTGGAGCGGCTTTGTACACCTTATAGACATCTTCTTTTCCCATGATCAATGGACCACCTTCTAGGAATTGATTCTGTCCTCCGTTCAAAATAAAAATCTCTGGTTTATACGTATCGATATTTTTTTTCACTTCCGAATACCAAACGGTATCACCTGCTACATATAAAGTTTTTTCTTTTGGATGCTGAAAGATAACGCCCATGACATTTCCCATTTTCTTTGCCATCTCTCCGTAGCCATGACGACCATCTACTTCCGTCAGTTTGACGCCTTTAAAGGTCGTCGCTTTGCCTTCTTTCATGACTTCGATATTTGTAAAGCCTGCTTTTCGTGCCATATCTGCATCTTTTTTATCTTGCATGAACATTTTGATGTCTTTTGGAAGTTGTTCTTTTGCTGCCTGATCAAAGTGATCCTCATGCGTGTGGGTAACGATGACAGCGTCTACGTCATCCATAATCTTATCGACAGAGAATGGAAGGTCGACTATTGGATTCCGATCATCCCTTGTAGCGGGACCGAACGAATCAAATTCGCCCTTTTTAGAAAACATGGGATCTACCAAGAATTTTTGTCCTTTGTACTCTACTGTCACGGTCGCATTTCGAATTTGTTGGACCACCACGTCCTGTTTTTTCGGTTGTGATGGATTAGTTTTTTCAGTTTGTGAAGGTCCGCAAGCTGCTAATACACCGCTCAATGTGAGTGTGGTTAGAATTGCAGCTTTTTTTAATTTCGTCATTGTTAAAGCACTCCTTTGTTAATAGCTGATTTTTTATTGAGTAGGTAATATCTATCCTATGAGTCGTTTGATCCCCTTCGTGTTGTCGGATAGAAAAAAGCTTGATTCTGTTTACTCGCTATGAAATTTAGTATATGGTCAGTATAAGAAAACAGACAAGTATGCACTTTTTTTGCATATACTATCAGAAAGGATAGTGTTACTATGAAAACTTCAAAAGGGAATGTAGCTGATAATCAAGAAACATTTTTCGGGTATACGCTTTCTCTCATCAACGGGAAATGGAAATTGTTGATTATCTATTACTTGTCAAATAACGAGCCAGTTCGTTACAACGAACTACAACGTATGATTGGTACCATCACGTATCGTACATTAAGCTCTGCTTTAAAAGAGATGGAGCGAGATGGATTGATTCATCGTCAAGAGTACCCACAAATTCCTCCAAAGGTGGAGTACAGTCTGACAGAGAGAGGCCGAACACTTTGGCCAATCATCCAAGAAATGTGCAGGTGGGGCGAATTGAATCAGAACAGTTAACGGACTGCTGACTATATGGGTTATCGTGTCAGCGAAAAGAAATAAGACAAAAAAAGGCTAAGGTTCTTTAGTATCTAAGAACCTTAGCCTTTTTGATATCTTTCATGTCATTCTTTTTGAGGAGTCAATTCAACTCGAGTTTTTTATATGGCGCAGAACGAAGCACATTAGACATGATCAAGCGGGGAGAAACGTCGCTTAATTTCATTTATCGAGAGGTAAAGCGTGTAATTGCCATGCTCAAGAATGGAATTTAACAATACATTCAATTGTTCTTGCGAAGTAACTTTTATTTTTAAGTGATAGCAACCCTCACCGGATACACGATGCGCTTCCACCACTTCTGGACATCCGTTCAAAAAACGAATGAACTGTCCATGATTAGATGTTTTCATATAAATGATGACGAAAGCTGTGTAAGAAAAGCCTAACTTAAGTTCATCAATGATCAAAGAATAGGATTGAATAATACCTTGATCCTCCAGCTTTTTAATCCGGTTGCCAACCGCCTGACCCGTCATATGAATTTGTTTTCCAATGTCCTTCCATTGAATCCTTGAATTTTCTGATAGAATCTGAAGGATTTGATAGTCGATATTATTGAGTTCCATGTTAAATTCCTTTCATGGTGAAATGATATGAAGCAGAAACGATTCATCAGCTTATCGATTAATATTGAGTCTCTCTTTATGATTAATGTGTAAGGAAAATTATAAATGAGGTGAAGATATGGATACAGCTTTAATTATTGTAGATATTCAAAAAGATTACTTTGCAAATGGAAAAATGGAGCTTGTTAATCCCGATCGAGCAGCAAAGAATGCCGCTAAAATCCTGGATTGGTTTAGAAAAAATAATAAGGAAAACATTTTCCACGTTCAACATGTAGCCAGTAGTCCGGACATGGGATTCTTTCTTCCAGATACGGAAGGCGTTGAAATCCACGAGCTCGTCCAACCGTTAGAAAATGAAACGCTCGTTATCAAGCAGTTCGCGAATAGTTTCCTTCAAACAGAATTAGGAGAGCAGTTAGCGAAGAAGCAAATCACTAAGTTAGTCGTGGTCGGTATGATGACACATATGTGTATTGATGCGACTGTTCGTGCGGCAGTTGATTTAGGCTATGAAACAACATTGATTGAGGATGCTTGCGCGACTAAAGATCTATCATATGATGGCAAGGTCGTTTCAGCTGAACAGGTTCACTATTCGTTCGTCGGCGCTTTACATGGCATGTATGCGGATGTGATGTCAACTGAACACTTTTTACAAACCCAACTGAAAATTAATGGATGATGAACGGAAAGATAGCGACTTGTCTTTTCTAAGTCCATAATATGAAAGCAATGAAATTCTCCTAAGAATTTTCATTGCTTTTTTATATAAAACGGTCGTTTAATATAAGATTATTGCGTGTATGAAAACTAAAAGACCCTCTTGGTTTCAACCAAAGAGGATCTTCAAGAAATTATCACTAAATGTGTACAGTATCTTTTTCTTCTTTTTCAAGGATTGTTACTAATTTATAAAAGCTTGTCTTTTTGACTCCGGCTTCTTGCATGGCTTTGACGGCCGTTATTTCTTTGCGTTTCCATTTCCAATACACTTCTCTGAACTCGTCTGACACTAAAACCTTTGGTCTTCCGAACTGAACACCATTCTGTAAGGCTAAGTCGATGCCTTCCCGTTGTCGTTTACGAATACGTTGTCTTTCCTCCTCAGCCATCCAAGAAAGGATCTGCAATACTAGATCTGCAATGAACGTCCCCATGCTGTCTTTATATTGAGTAGTATCGAGTAATGGCATATCTAATACGATGATGTCAGCTTCGATATTTTTTGTTAGATCGTTCCACTCTTGAAGGATTTCTTCTTTATTCCGACCAAATCGATCGAGTGAATGAATACACAACACATCTCCTTTTCGGATGATCCGTTTGAGTAACTGATAATTTGCTCGCTCGAAATTCTTGCCACTCTGTTTGTCGAGATAAATGTCTCGTTCGTTGATGCCGATTTTTTTCATGGCCTCTAGTTGGCGACCTTCATTTTGATCTTTACTGCTGACCCGTATGTATCCAAATTTACGATTTTCCATAATTCACCTCGAAAACGATTTTCTTCACTCATTATACCTGAATTATGTTCGTAAAAGTATATGCAAATAGGAGAACGTCCGTAAAGTAGTTTAATAGTTTTTCGGACGTTATTTTGATATGTCAGAAGTTATTTTTCATATGTTCGTAAAAGTGTACTTTTACGAACGATTCTATATACTATCGAGAATAATTAAAAAGATTCCTTGTTTATTATTTGGAAATTTGAGACAATTATTTTATTGTTTAATTTAAAGAAATTTACAGTTTATAAGAATGGGGTGAGTATCGTGGTAGATTTTAAAAAACTTAAATCAAAGAAAGCAAAACCTAAATCAATAGATCCATTAGAGATATTTAGGAGATTGCCGAAACCTGAAGGAATTAATGATTTATATACTAGTCAGACCGAAATTCTTCAGAAGTGGTTTGAACGCAGGAACGAGCAGGATATAATAATCAAATTACATACGGGAGGCGGCAAGACTTTAACCGGATTACTTATGGCTCAATCCACACAAAATGAAACCGGTGAACCAGTTCTTTATCTAGCTGCCACTACACAATTGGTTCAGCAAACTCTTGAAAAAGCAGATAACTTAGGAATCTCTGCTGTACCATATATTTCAGGAAAACCACTTGACGAAGATTTTGTTAACGGGAAAGCCATAATGGTGGCGACTTACAAAGCGTTATTTCACGGGAAAAGTAAGTTTGGTATTAGGGGGGAAGCAAATCCTCAAAACGTGGCTGCTATCATTCTTGATGATGCCCATGCAGCTTTTTCGGTGATTCGTGATTCTTTTACCCTTGAAGTAAAAAAGAAAGAAAATCCTTCTCGTTACTTGGAACTTATTAATCTTTTCAGAAAGTCATTTAAGGACATTGATAGACTTGGAACATTGGAAGATATAGTGGCGGGCTCTGATTTTTCAATCTTAGAGGTACCCTATTGGGCGTGGCACGATCAACTAGATGCAGTTAGAGAACAACTAAAAGCTGAATCAGATAACTTTGGTTTGGTGTGGCCGTTACTAAGGGACCAACTTCATCTATGTCATGCTCTTATCAGCAAAGATTCTTTTACAATTACACCTATTTTGCCTTTGGTTAATGCATTTCCAACTTTTTACGAAGCCCCTAGAAAAATTTACATGTCAGCGACGATCGCAGATGATAGTGAAATTATACGAACTTTTGATGCAAATCCCGAAAGTGTTAAAGGAGCTCTTCAATCTCGTTCATTGGCAGGTATTAGTGAGAGAATGATACTCATTCCTGAGTTAATGGACTTTGATTTCAAGAAAGAACAGAGCGAACGAATTATTGAATGGGCAACTAGTGAAAGAGGTGTGGGAGCGGTTGTGTTAGTCCCATCTGACACAGCGGCAAAGGAATGGTCTAATGTAGCTTCTGTAGCAAAAGGTTCGACAGAAGTTGAGAGCTTAGTTACCCAACTACAGCAAGAAAAAATTAAAGGTCCTGTTGTATTTGCGAATCGCTACGATGGAATTGATTTGCCTGGTGACTCTTGTAGGATACTTCTTATGAACGGTTTACCAATAGGAACCTCAAGTTATGAGCTGTTTAGAGCAAGTGCTTTATACGGCGGGACTACTATTACGCGTATGATAGCGCAAAGAATTGAACAAGGTATTGGCAGAGGAGCTCGTGGAGCAGGGGATCATTGTGTAATCCTATTGATGGGGAGAGACATTTCATCGTGGGTAGCAAAAGACGCAAATTTCCGGTTCCTTACCAGTGCAACTAGAGCTCAGTTAGATATGGGCATAGAAGTGAGTAAAGAAATAGAAAGCGCTAGAGACTTAGGTCAAACTATCGTAAGAAGTATTGATCGAGACAAAGATTGGATTGAATATCACGCTGAAACTTTAGCTGAGCAAGTTGATGCGGACGAGACAAATGATCTATATATTACTCTAGCTAAAGTAGAACGAAAGGTAATAAACCTTTGGAATGATGGTTATCATGATAAAGCGATCTCTAAGCTCGAACAATTAATCAATGATGACAAATACAACCTGGATATACAAATGATTGGATGGTTCCAGCAATTAGCTGCTCGTATAGCAGATAGGTGGGGGAATAGGGATAGGGCTTTGGATTTGCAACGTCAAGCCTTTTCCAATAACAGAAACTTAATCCGGCCGAGAGTTCTCCCTCCGTATCGTCCTTTGTCAGTTTCACAACCACAAGCTAAAGCCATTGCTCGTAAAATAGGAGATTACCGCCTTCGTCAAGGATTTCTACAAAATTTTGAAGAGGTTGTAGCGAATCTCCACAAGGACGCATCAGCTAATCAATTTGAACAAGCTCTTTGCGACCTTGCTTCTATGTTAGGATTTATATCAGAGCGACATGATTTTAGTGGCGAAGGTCCAGATGTCCTCTGGCTGTTGCCAAATCAAGTAGGACTTGTAATAGAAGCGAAAAGCCGGAAAAAGGAAAAAAATGCTTTAACAAAGAGTGAGCACGGACAGCTTTTAGTAGCTGCTGAGTGGTTTACAACCGAATATCCAAGTTATGAGTGTGTAAGAGTTAGCGTACATCCTAAAAATCAAGCTTCTCGTTCTGCTGTAGCAGGAGCTTCTCATGCACTTACCTATGAGAACCTTATGTCTTTGGTTTCGGATGCTCGTTTATTTTTAACTACGCTTAGTGAATCGCAACTTAGCAATGAAATGCTGGAAGCGGAATGTAATCGGCTCTTAGAAGGATCGAATCTCCATTCCGATCGTATTGCAAATAAGTACTTGGTTCCTTTTGAAGTTAAATCTTGAGTATGAGCACTAATTAATGCACTGGTTCTGGAAAGAAAATTAAATTGAAGTAAAAAGGAAGAGGAAATGCTTTTTTTAGCATTTCCTCTTCCTTTTGGTTTATAACAGTGCCCTTCTACAAACGCTCCATTTAAGGAGAACAAGATAGTTTCAAAATCAACCTGTTTCACAAAAGTGCAACTCGCTTTTAATCAGTTGAAAAGTTTCTGGTAAATGCTGCGAGTCGACACAGGGACCACCTCTTTTAATATGGGCAACTTCATTAAATCGTCCATTTTGACTAAAAAAGTCTCTTCACTCAGATCGTCTAAGTCCAGATGCGCGTCTGAAGAAAAAATGCATGTCTCTCGGTCTAGCATCTTGACTAGGTACAGCTCGCCCAAGCCCTCGATATTCACTTTGTACATGGTTTTCTCTTTGGTGATGAAATTCCCTACCTTTTTCATGCCGATGCCCAATATGGCGGCACTGATCACCAGTGTGTTGACAGCAATGCCTGTCGCCAGTTCCCAATTGATCGACGCAAGCTCCAAATCATTCACGACGATTCCCCATGCGACATACAAAAAAGGAAACAGAACCGTAAAATAAAGCACAGCCGCAAGTAAGCCGAACAATCGCTGTTTTATTTTTTGCTCTGTTGTCATAAAAACTTCTTCAAAAGCTGTTTTGGACAGAAGGGAAAAACCAGCAAACCCTATACCGCCTATCGAAATCACTAATGCTATTATCCCTTGAATGCTCATTTTCTAATTCCTCATTTCCAAATAGATAACATAATTTACGGATTCTATAACGATTGGTTTCAAGGAAATAGCTGAAATTTAAACGAATAAACATCACAGGTTGAAAAGTGAAGAGGTGAAATGTTAACATACAATAACTTTACATATCATAAGTTTATCGGAAGAAGACTGATAAGGAGGAAAATTTATTTCTCGAAAAAAGGAAGGCCAAAAGCGAAATGTTTTCGCTGTTTGGTCTTCCTTTTTGAAGTGGTTACTACTTCAATCGGTTCAGTTCGCTGTTAATTCCTCTTCGGTCACCCACTTGTGATTCGTCACCGGTTCCCCACCAGTCGTAGATGTGAAATCTACATTATAGACGGTTGTTTCCTCGGCTGAATCAATCGTAGCCGTTGCACCGTCCATTCCCTCCATATGAGCAGCAGCTAGTGTTGCTTCATCGCCTTGTTTCAACGATTCATCTCCCGGATTTTCAAGTTCTTCGTGGATGACCCATTTGTGGTTTTCCACCGGTTCGCCGTCAGTGGTCGGTGTATAGGTCAAGGCATAGGCGATTGTATCATAGGCTCGTGTCATCGCGGGGGTGGGAATTAAAGTACTTCCCGAAATGGCAGTCGAAGCAGATATTAAATCCGAAATAATGAAAGAATTGGCATGGGTAAATACCTTAACACCTATTTTTACCCAGGTTAGTTGTCGAAGCAATAAAATTGTTGGTGGAGAATTTCAAATTAAAACAGAGAATATTAAAATCTTTAATGAAAACAAAAAAGAACTCTTACTTGATAAACTAGTCGATATTCGCCATCAGTATAGTAAATAGTTATTTCTTTCATATCTAATATTCAATGCAGCAACTTTTTAAACCGTCAAAAAGGTTTTAGCTATACTTGTAAAGAAAATGTTGCACATCACTTTAAATACCTAACTAGGGTATGGTAGAATGAAATCAAGTTAGGAGGTTGACACGATGGAAAACGCAGCAAAAGAAGTAGTTTGCCATACAGAGGAAGGTACGTCTTGTCGTAAAAGCCACCATCCAGAACGTGTAAAGAAGGATTTAAACACTCGATTAAATCGTATCGAAGGTCAAATTCGAGGCATCAAAGGGATGATTGACAAAGATGTTTATTGTGATGATGTGATTACACAACTTTCAGCCACACAAGCGGCATTAAATAGTGTAGCAAAAATTCTTTTAGAAGGTCACTTAAAAGGTTGTGTCGTCGATCGTCTTTCAGAAGGTGATGAAGAAATTTTAGATGAATTAGTTGTGACGATTCATAAGCTAATGAAAAAATAATTTTTCGATTTATATGTACCCCTATCCTGTATATGGTAAACAATACTTTAATCACAGGAGAAGAAAAACATGGAGAATATAACAGTAAACGTACAAGGTATGTCATGTGGACACTGTGTAAATTCAATCGAAGGAAGCGTTGGTCAATTAGAAGGTGTTAACAATGTCAAAGTAAATTTAGATGATGCTCAAGTCGACGTAACATTTAATGAAACGCAAGTATCCCTTGATAAAATTAAAGAAACGATTGAAGATCAAGGATACGAGGTAGAATAAGAGTGCTATCGTAGCACTCTCTCACTTTCAAAAAAATATACCATACATAGGTAAGGTATGGGTGAAAAATCGTGAGTACAATAGAAAAAAGTACAGCTTCTAAAGAAGCGAGTATTGGAATTACCGGAATGACTTGTGCCGCATATGCGACACGTATTGAAAAAGGGCTAAATAAAATGGAGGGTGTCGAACAGGCAACCGTTAACTTAGCAATTGAAAAGTCATCGATTAAATATGATTCATCCAAACTAAGTGAGGAAGATTTTGAAAAGAAAATCGCGGCACTTGGCTACGGTGTTGTAAAGCAAAAGGCTGAATTTAAGTTTGAAGAACAAGTGAATGCTTATCCCTTTGTTATCCTTGTGAAATAAACCTTTATAAAATTATCATTGCAACCAAGGGAAAAACATGGACGCTTGGTTCCAATTAAATTTCCGTATAGATGAAAAGTTAAAAACAACATGTTAACAGTTATCCATGGATTAATAAGGAAGGTATGCATAATGAAGAAAAGAGATTTTGGCTTATTATTAATTTTAGGTGGACTATGGGGGGCATCATTTCTTTTTATTCGAATAGCCTCACCAATTTTGGGCCCATTTTTATTAGTGGATCTGAGAGTGATCATTTCTTTTGTGGCATTGATTATATATGCTCTTTTGATAGGAAAACGTCCTCAGCTACGAAGGTATTGGAAGGAATACTTACTATTAGGGACATATAATGCAGCGATTCCTTTCACTTTAATTTCAACAGCTGGAATCTATTTGCCTGCTTCTATGTCAGCCATTATTAATTCAACAACTCCATTATTTACAGCATTGGTTGCATGGATCTGGATTAAGGAACCGTTGACAAAAAGAAAAATTGTTGGATTTATTTTAGGAATTATTGGGGTGTCCATTTTAATAGGATTTAGACCTGTTTCAATAGATGATAACGTTATTTTATCTTCTTTGCTTATTATATTGGCAACTATCTCCTATGGTGTTGGTGGAGTTTATGCATCCAAAAAGCTTCAAGAAGTAACAGCACTTGATTTAGCAATTGGACAGCAATTAGGGGCAGGTATACTACTTTTCCCTGTAGCCATGTTTAATTTACCAACACAGATGCCATCATTGGAAGTAATTTATTCTGTTATGGGGTTGGCATTGCTTTCGACAGCTTTAGGATATCTAATCTATTTTAAGCTTATGAAAGAAATTGGCCCTGTAAATACATCGAATGTAACCTTACTAGTCCCAGTTTTTAGTATAATTTGGGGAGTGTTATTCCTTAATGAGGTTATAACAATTGGGACTATCATAGGTTTGTTACTTATCTTGTTAAGTATTGCGATTGCTACAAAAAGGATTTCCCTGAAGCGACGGAAAGGTAAGTTGGTTTAATTAGTATTGTCGTAAATATGAAATTAAGTCAAAGTAGATGACAAGGATAATAAAGACTCTATTTACCCTATTTCCTAAAGTAAAGTGTTAATTTAAGGAGGTGGCGCAATTAAGATTGCTGAGTATAAATTTTACAACTGCTATAGCAAACATTAGATAATTTTTTTAAGAATAATATACCCTACACGGGTTAGGTAATTCGTGTTAAGGAATTCAAATTTTAGGAGGAATTTAAATGCAAACAGTAACACTTAATGTACAAGGAATGACATGTGGATCTTGCGTTAATAAAATCGAGGGAAATGTAGGTAAGCTAAATGGAGTTGAATCTGTACACGTTCTACGTTCTGAAGGAAAAGTGGATGTAACATTTAATGAAAGTACAGTTAATTTAGTAGAAATTAAAGGTGCTATTAAAGATTCAGGATATGAGGTTACGGAAGAATTGGCTAAAGAGGATAGCTATGGTAGCTCATGCTGCAGTTAATTTTGAAAAAGGGCCGTGCTGATTTTTAGCACGACCTTTTTCATAAGTTAAATAATTGTGAAACGTTTTTCAAATTACTTCGCAAGAAAAATGAAAGTGAGGAAAGTATTTTGACCATTTATGAAAATTTTGGCGGTGCCATTATTATTTCATTATTAATATTATCTGTTCTAGTCTTAGCTATTCATTACATAAAGAGAGGGACTAAAGGTGTTCAATTAGACGATTCAAACAATGTCATCGAAAGATTTACCCGTTTTGAGAGAACACTTCATAATATTAGAGCGCTTACCTTTACGATCGCGGCAATTAGCGGTCTAGTCTTTTTATTTATTGAAGGTACAGTTGCAGCAGGGATGATGCATAACATTAGCGGTATACTATTTTTTACAACATCGGTTATCACTTTTTTCTTATGGCATAAGTCTTTTTGGTTTAAACCTTATGACAAATCGTGGCTCCAGCATTTAGGAGGTTATTTAACCAAGCAGTCGCTCTCTTTACCTGCTGGAAAATTTAACGCTGGGCAAAAAATATTCTTTTGGATAACTATTTTACTACCTATATTTCTTTTGGCTACAGGGATAAACCTATTCATTAGCAGAATAACTGAAACTGAAGCGGATGGTACAATTTTAATCATACATGCTGGCACGGCAACATTGGCAACTATTCTTGTAGTTGGTCATATATATCTTTCTTTATGGGCCAATAAAGGCACTTGGAGAGTATTAAAGAATGGAAAAGTATCGGTAAAATGGGCGCAAAGCAATCATCCGAATTGGGAAATAGAAAATCCTAAATCAAAACCATCTATAAAAGCTAACTCAAAATCAAAACCAAAACCTTCTAAGAATAGAGTTAGTATATGAATTCGGATAAGGTGTAACCGTCAAGTAGAATTGAACACTTTTGCTAATTAATTTTGAACACTTTCTCCACTGAAGATTGTGCTGCGGTGTTTGATTCGATAACTATCACCTGAAAGTTGAATGACTTCTACTCGATGAAGTAAACGATCTAGAATAGCCGTTGTTATGCCTTCATCACCCATTAATTCGCCCCATTGCGCCTAAAAAAAGCATTGAAGTGAAGGGCCTCTTTTGGGACGAAGACCGGTTCGAACTCAGCTATCAAAAGCAATTCATCAAGCTGACACCGAAAGAGTTCCTCATGCTGGGTCAACTGTTGCAAAATCCAAGCAAAGTTTTCAGCAGGGACCAGCTGATCCAATTGGTCTGGGGATTCGATTCGGAAACGGAAGGACGGACAATCGATTCGCACGTGCGGAATATGCGCGAAAAGATCCGGCAGTCTGGATTTCCCATCGATGACCATTTCCTTACCGTTTGGGGCATCGGCTACAAATGGATTAATGAAACAGAATAACGCTTGAGAAAAGAAAAAACCCACCGGAAATAGGTTTCCGGTGGGTTTTTTCGTGAAATTATGCGATGCTTCGGCAAGCTTCTGCGCATTTGCGACAAGCTTCCGCACAGCGTTTGCAGTGTTCATGGTGTTCAGCATGCTTCGTGCATTCATCTCCACATGCTTCACAAATTTTTGCACAAACCGCAGCCAACTCCGCAATAAAAGGAGAATTCCGTGTGAGCGCATGTTCTAATGATGCGCAAATCTCCGCGCATTCACGGTTTAGTCGGATGCAATCGACCATCATTTTTACGTCTTCTTCTTGAAGACAAGCGTCAAAACAATGATTACATTCTGCTGCGCAATCATGTAAAGCCTGAATTAACTCTGGGTACTGTTTATGTGCCATGTATAAAACCTCCATTTTAATGTATTGGTTCAGTTCTTCTTCTTCTTCTTCTTCCCATTTGTTTTGTAATTAAACTTAACTTCCGAGACTCCACGAAAAATAAATAATTTAGTTTACTTGTATGTAAACAGATGGGTCTCCAATTTTCTAATGTATTTTTTTCGAAAGGAAATATAAAAAGGTTGACAAATAACGTTTACGTTTGTAACCTATTATTATCTACAGTTGTAGACGATAATTTCAGGAGGTGACAAAGTATGATAAATAATTTTCAAATAGCTCAATTAGAAGAAATTAAAAATGAAGAGAAACCAGTGATATTGAAGTTCACTGCTGACTGGTGTCCAGGGTGCAAACAGCTTGCTCCAGTCATCGAGCATTGGGCTGACGAAAATCGAGAGGTTATTTTTTACGATGTTGATGTAGATGGTAACTTAGATTTTGCTCAACAAACTTATGGAGTTATGAGTATACCCACTTTGATTTTATTAAAAAAAGGAAAAGAAGTGGATAGAGTGACAGCGCCCGAACCTTCTGAGAAGGCAATTTTGGAATTCATCCATAAAAATCTGTAAGTAACGACAGCGAAAACATAATGGTTGACAAAACATGTTTACAAATGTAAACTATATTTAAGATTACATTTGTGAACATAATATATATGGCGGTATAGCCAAGGGGTAAGGCAGAGGTCTGCAACACCTCGATCATCGGTTCAAATCCGGTTACCGCCTTTCATCACAACTTTATGGTTTTGCAAATTACAACTTAAGGAGGTGTATTGGAATGAACGAACAAATAGAAACAAATATCACAGATGCCGAGTGGGAAGTAATGCGAGTAGTCTGGGCACAGGACAATGCGACTAGTAAATATATTATTGACGTCCTTGAAAAGAAAAAAAGTTGGAAGCCCGCTACGACCAAGACCTTCATCGGAAGACTAGTAAAGAAAGGAATGCTAACTACTGAAGCCGAAGGTAAAAAATTTATCTATTCCGCTGCCGTCGAAGAAGGGGACATGATTAGAGAAACTTTTTACAATTTACTTGATCATATCTGCAATAGAGATGTTGGAAATACAATTGGAAATATGATTGCGCAGGCCACATTGAGTGTCCGCGACATTGAAAATCTTAAGGAAATCTTACTCCAGAAAGAATCTGAAGCAGTGGAAGATATTCCATGCAACTGTGTACCTGGACAATGTAAGTGTCAAGATCATTATTGTTCAACGCAACATTGTTCATAAATAAACTGGAAACGGGAGGTGTAAGTAATGAAAAAAACCATTTTAACTATTAAAGGGATGACCTGCGCTCACTGTGTTAATAAGATTGAGGGGGCACTTCAAAATCTTGAAGGGGTCAAGAGTGCAAAGGTCAATTTGCAAAAAGGTACTGCTAAAGTGAAATATGATGAAGCGATACGAAATTATGATGATTTTTCAAAAGCTGTGGAGGATGCTGGCTATGAGCTTGAATCAGCCAAATAGGATGGAGGTTTGTGGAAATGGAAAGTAAGACATTTGCAGTGGAAGGCATGACTTGTGCATCGTGTGTACAGACGATCGAAAAGGCGACTAAGAAGTTGCCAGGAATTGTCGAGTCAACAGTTAATCTTGCAACCAACAGGTTGACAATCAGCTACGATGAAAACATGGTTTCGCCCCAAGATATTCAGAACACAGTTGAAAAAGTAGGTTACAAAGCTTCTACAGACACGGAACAGAAAACATTTGCAGTCACTGGTATGACTTGTGCATCGTGTGTACAGACAATAGAGAAAGCTACAAGGAAGCTAGCAGGTGTACTGGAGTCGAATGTGAATTTAGCGACAGAAAAGCTGGTGGTCAAATATGACCCCGTTCTTGTAACTGTCTCTGATATTACACAGGCAGTAGCCAACGCTGGGTATGAAGCAAAAGAAGACAGTGGACCGGCCGACAGCCAAGAATCCGAAAAAGAGAAGAAGTTGAAAAAAGTCCGATCGATGTGGAACCGTTTCATTGGATCGGCAATCTTCACAGTACCGTTGTTGTACATTTCAATGGGGCATATGATAAACCTGCCCTTGCCAATGTTTATAGACCCGATGATGAATCCGCTGACGTTTTCTCTGTTGCAATTGATTCTAACCATTCCAGTCATACTATTCGGATGGAAGTTCTACTCTGTCGGATTTAAAACATTATTTAGAGGACATCCGAACATGGATTCCTTAGTGGCTTTGGGAACTAGTGCTGCGTTCCTTTATAGTTTAGGTGCTACAGTCGCTATCTCGATGGGCTCTAGCGGATATGTGAATAATCTTTATTATGAGTCAGCTGCGGTCATATTGACGCTAATCACATTAGGTAAGTATCTGGAAGTTAGCTCAATGGGGAAAACTTCAGAAGCTATTGAAAAGCTTATGGGCTTAGCCCCAAAAACGGCAAGAGTCATTCGAAGCGGACAAGAAGTTGAAATCTCTATAGATGAAGTAGTCGTTGGTGATACGATTATTGTAAAACCAGGAGAAAAGATTCCTGTAGATGGAGTTGTCGTTCAAGGTCTCACTTCTGTTGATGAATCGATGTTGACCGGGGAAAGTATTCCGGTTGAAAAAAATGTAGGGTCAAATATCATCGGAGCAAGTTTCAATAAGAATGGAACTATTCAATACCGTGCGACAAAAGTAGGGAAGGACACTGCATTATCGCAAATCATTAAATTAGTCGAAGATGCACAAGGTTCAAGGGCTCCAATTGCCAAATTAGCGGATATTATTTCCGGCTATTTCGTACCCATCGTCATCGTCATTGCCATACTTTCGGGATTGGCTTGGTACTTCGGTGGACAAACAGGACTATTCGCATTGACAATTACCATCTCAGTCCTTGTGATTGCGTGCCCATGTGCATTGGGACTTGCTACTCCTACTGCAATCATGGTAGGAACAGGAAAAGGTGCTGAGAACGGTGTACTGATCAAGAGTGGAGGAGCACTGGAAACCACTCATAAAATTCAAACCATCGTTTTTGACAAGACAGGCACGATTACCGAAGGAAAGCCAAAAGTCACAGATATTATCACTGTCAATGGAAACAGCGAAGAAACCCTTCTCCAGTTAACAGCATCTGCTGAAAAAGGTTCTGAGCATCCACTAGGCGAAGCGATTGTAAGGGCTGCGGAAGAGAAGAAAATGAAGATGATGAGTCTCGGTAATTTCGAAGCCATTCCTGGACACGGGATTGAAGTCATGATTGATGGAAAGACATTGCTTGCGGGGAACCGGAAACTGATGGTGAAACAGAACATCTCTCTGACTGCGCTGGAAGAAGTATCTGATAAACTGGCGCAACAAGGTAAGACACCTATGTATGTAGCAATCGATAATCAGATTGCTGGGATTATCGCTGTGGCAGATACAGTGAAAGAAAACAGCAGGAAAGCAATTGAAAAGCTTCAGAAAATGGGCATTGAGGTAGCTATGATAACGGGGGACAACAAAGGAACAGCCATGGCAATTGCAAAACAGGTTGGAATTGACCGTGTCCTCAGTGAAGTGTTGCCGGAAGATAAAGCGAATGAAGTGAAAAAACTACAAGCAGAAGGCAAGAAAGTGGCGATGGTTGGAGACGGAATCAACGATGCCCCTGCCTTAGCACAAGCGGATATTGGAATTGCAATCGGATCGGGAACAGACGTCGCTATCGAGTCAGCAGACATTGTACTGATGAGAAGTGATTTGATGGATGTACCGACCGCAGTAGAATTGAGTAAATCGACAATTCGAAACATTAAACAAAATCTTTTCTGGGCTTTCGCTTATAACGTAGTGGGGATTCCATTCGCAATGGGTGTTATCTACTTGGTGGGAGGACCGTTATTAAATCCAATGCTTGCGGGGGCTGCAATGAGTCTAAGCTCTGTTTCTGTCTTAGTAAATGCGCTGCGATTGAAACGTTTTAAACCTTCGTTAGCATAGTAAAGGAGAGCTTGACATGACAAACAATTTGGAACTTGTATTATATACACGTCCCACGTGTTCAGATTGCCAAGATGCTAAAACCTATTTAGCGTCCCACGCAATTTCCTATCACGGAAAAGATGTTGCAAAGGATTTGAGTCTTGAACAGGAGATGATTGAAATCTCCGGGAATAGAATTGTCCCTTTGTTCGCATTTTATAAAAAAGGGATATTAGGCAAAAAGAAACTAGTCGAATCTTTCATTGGATTTGAGGCCAATAAAAAAGTTATTCTTAAACTCTTGAATTCGATTGATAAAGCCTAGTACTGCCTAGTTAAAGAATTTTGTCCGTTAACAATTACCTCTGATTGCAGATTGATTAGTTAAGGAGGTGAAGATTTTAATTTTTGCACGAAATATACAATACTAGGGTATAGTAATGAAGATTAGGAGGAATAAGCGATGAAAGAAACAACATTAAATGTAGTCGGTATGTCATGTAGTTCATGTATAAATAAGATTGAAGGTCAAGTAGGAAAACTCACTGGTGTAGATACTGTAAAAGTTAAACTTTCTGACGGCCAAGTGGATGTATCTTTTCAAGAAGAACAAGTTACTTTGGACGAAATTAAAGCGGCTATTCAAGAAACTGGATATAAAGTTGCTGATACAAAGAACGAAATAGGTTGTTCCTGCTGCAAATAAGCAGGTTTAGCGTTTTTAGATCGAGACAAAATTTAATCGAGAATAAGATGAAAACACATTGAATGATAAGTCTAATTAACAAAAATCTAAAAAAAGGAATGTTGAAATTGAAAAATCATGAACACCATCACAACCATTCAAAATCGACCGAAAACGAAGTGTTTGTAAATGCTGCATATGAGAATGGAAAACTCTTTATAGAGTTACAAGATAAAAATCAAAAAGCACCCGAATTAGAAGTCAGTCATGAAAAAGACTTGCATCTGATTGTGGTAAGTGAGGACTTGAGTGAATACAAACACCTCCATCCTGTTCAAACAGACAAAGGTAAATTTGAATATGATATTCAATTAGCATCAGGCATGTATAAGCTTTTTGTGGACATCCAACCAAAAGGATTGGCATATCAAGCCACTCCTGTTCATCTTCATGTAGGTCATCATCAAGTCACATCTGAGCTGCCAGCCCTTGAAGTAGACACAGAATTCAGAAAAACCATTGATGGTCATACAGTAGAGCTATCTGTCGACTCACTGAAAGCTCACCATCCTACAGTATTCACGTACGATACGAAGGATAGTACACCTGAACCTTATTTAGGGGCCCTGGGACATGTTGTAATTTTAGATGAAAAAGGAGAGCAGTTTATACACGTTCACCCGTCATTCGATGACAATACTGTGTTTGAAACCATTTTTCACCAGCCTGGTCACTACAAAGTATGGAGTGAATTTAAGTTTGAAGGAAATGTATATGTCTATCCGTTTGTGATAAATGTAACAGAGTAAAAACAGCGGCCCATATATCATATATGGGCCGTTTTTAAATAATTGGATTCACTGAAAGGAGGGACCCCAAATGAACAAGGGGGAGGTGTTATTAAATACGGATGATAAACGAACTAAAATAAAACTAATTTTCATCCTGGCTTTACCAGCAGTTGCCGAGAACTTCTTTCAAACACTGCTTGGTTTTGTTGATACGCTATTTGTCTCAAGAATCGGCCTTGCTGAAGTTTCAGCTGTAGGGGTCACTAACGCGATTTTAGCTATTTACTTTGCAGTATTTATGGCAATCGGTGTGGCGGTAAACGTATACGTGGCAAATAATTTAGGGGCTGGAAAAATCGAAAGAGCAAGACATATTGCACAACAAGCAATTATCTTGTCTGTACTGATAGGCGTGCTCTTTGGTATAGTAACTTTGTTTTTTGCTAAGCCTCTTCTCCTATTGATGGGCATTGATAATGAAGTACTGCAGCCAGCCAGTCTCTATTTCAAAATAGTAGGTATCCCTTCGGTAGTTATGGCCCTCATGTTTACACTGAGCAGTATCTTACGCGGTACTGGCGATACCAAGTCTCCAATGAAAGTCAGTATTGTTGTCAATATTGTCAACATTGTGCTTGATTATCTAATGATTTTTGGTTTCTGGATGATTCCGGGGCTTGGAATCGTCGGAGCCGCACTTGCTACCGTTATTGCGCGCGTTGTTGGGACTATTTTATTGGTGAATTACATCCGCAAAACGGATGTCATCGCGTTTAGAAAAGATTTCTGGAAACCTGATATGGAACATCAAATAGAATTGATGAACTTAGGTAGCCCAGCGGCTGTTGAAAGACTGGTAATGAGAGCTGGACAGATCGTTTATTTTGGGTTCATTGTCGTCCTTGGAACTAATACATTTGCCGCACACCAAATAGCAGGAAATCTTGAAATATTCTCATACATGCTTGCTTATGGGTTTGCAACTGCTGCCACGATTCTCGTTGGGCGAAACATGGGCGCTGGTGATTATGAAAGTGCAAAAGAATATGCAAAATTAAGTACTTACTTGGCAATGGGTTTCATGTCACTCTTCGGTATTTTGCTTTTCTTCTTCGGAGGATGGGCAGGGTCGCTCTTTACTGATGATCAACAGGTGATCAACGATATTGATATTGCACTAAAAATTGCGGCCATCTTCCAACCGTTTTTAGCTGTCGTCCTTGTCCTTACAGGAGGATTTCAAGGAGCGAACAATACAAAATTCCCAATGTATCTGACAACGGTGGGAATGTGGGTTATCCGAACAGGAGCCGTCTACTTGCTGGCTATCCAGCTTGAGATGGGCATAGCAGGTGTATGGATTGCAATCGGACTCGATATTGTTTTTAAGGCAATCGTTCTCTGTTTCCAGTTTAGTAAAGACCGTTGGATTGTTGTAAAATCAGAACCCCAAAGTCCCTGTCACCCACAGACCAAACATGAAAAATCCAGATGCGTAAATGACTATTAAAACAGGAGGTCAACAGAATATGAAGAAATATTTAGTTGTATTATTATTACTTCTCATGGTAATTGGAACACTTATCGCTTGCTCCGACTCAAATACCATGAATCATTCAGATATGAACATGGAAGACCATAGCAATATGGACGAGATGGACAATGAAATAGATATGAATATGGAAGACCATAGCAATATGGATGAGATGGATAATGAAATGAAACATGGTGAATTAAAAAAATTGAAAGATTCAAAGGGAGAGAATGAAATTTCCATTCCAGTCGCCTTAAAGAGTGAAAGTGATAAAGAGACGGCTTATACAATTCGTGCCCAAAAGGGTAAAACGGAATTTTATAAAGGCATCAGCTCTGATACCTTAGGATACAATGGCTCATTATTGGGTCCTATGCTCAAGTTCAAATCCGGTGAAAAGGTAACAATTCGATTGATCAATGAACTCGGTGAAGACACGACTTTTCATTGGCATGGTCTTGAGATACCCGGGGATGTAGATGGAGGTCCCCATAATAAATTAAAACCCGGGGAAGAACGCATTATTTCCTTTGAAGTTAAGCAGGATGCAGCTACTTTATGGTTTCATCCACATCCTGAAGGGAAGACGGCAGAACAAGTCTATAGTGGTCTAGCAGGCTTGATTTATATCGAAGATGATCAATTGAGTGAACTGCAGTTACCTGATCAATATGGCATTAATGATATTCCTCTAGTTATTCAAGACAGAATGTTCGAAGAGAAGCGCCTAGATTACCAAGCTGCAAAAAACTCAGACGGTACAGTGGGCGATACAGTACTTATAAACGGCACTGTAGATCCGAAACTGACAGTAGCAAAAGAGAAAGTAAGGCTGCGACTGTTGAACGGATCAAACGCCCGCAATTTTACATTCAAACTGAGCAACGGAGATTCTTTCGTTCAGATTGGAACGGATGGCGGTTTATTAAATGCGCCTGTGAAAACGAATGAGCTGACTTTGACCCCTTCAGAAAGGGCGGAGATTATTGTTGATTTTTCGAAGATAGAAGAAAATGAAATCGCGCTGATTAATGAAGAAGGTATCAATATTCTCGATTTCCAAGTGTCAGAACCAACAACATCTTCGAGAGAAATTCCTGAAAAAATGAATGACTTTGAAATCACTGATGAAGAAATGGCACTACCCGTGACTAAAAAAATCGAGTTGTTCGGTATGATGGAGAATGTCACAATCAATGGAAAGAAATTTGATGCCGAGCGAATCGATTTAAAGCAAGAAAAGGGAGTGACAGAGGTTTGGGAGATTTACAACAAACCAGATGAAATGGGAGGTATGATTCATCCATTCCATGTTCACGGAACCCAATTTAAAATCATTTCAAGAGACGGGGAAAGTCCGTCCGAAAACGAACAAGGCTGGAAAGATACGCTTTCAATCGCGCCTGGTGAAAAGGTGGAAATTGCAATCAAGTTTGAATATGAAGGAGTTTATATGTTTCATTGTCATATTCTTGAACACGAAGACAATGGAATGATGGGACAAATTAAAGTCTATTGACCATGTAATTAAATATTATATAAACGCTTCTTTGCCAATCGAAGAGTTTAGGAAACGATTGTGCGGCTTCAATTCCTGCCGACTTAGTGATCTTCTATATAAAATACATGGATTTATTTAGCAAGAGTGCAGGAGTCCCTAAAGTCGTAAGAATTCAGCACTTGATAGAAGAATCGACTTTGCTATAGTAGGGAGAAGAGGAGAGATAATATGAAAATCCCATTTTTTGTACTCATGTTAGCTTTACTTGGCTTACTAGGGGGCTGCAATGACGAACCTTCATCGGCCCAAGTAGAAGTAAAGGAGTTGGTGGCTGACTTGAGTGGAAGTGACGAAGTTAGTGCAGCTTCAATTGATGACCAACAAGTAACAGTTGAAGACAAGGGAGATAAATCGGTCTATCCGTTGCCGGCAGAAGAGTTCTTTGTCTCAATTGCCCCATATGAAACATATACGCACCCTTGTGAAATTCATAGCTTAACAGGATGCCAAGGTGAATTAGCAGAAAAGGAAATGAAGGTAATCATTACCGACAACGAAGGGAAAGTTTATGTAGATAAGATGATGAAGACTCCAGCGAATGGGTTCATCGACCTGTGGCTGCCTCGAAATCGACCTTACGTGGTTGAAATTGAAGCTGAAGGAAAGACTGGAGAAATTAATTTTTCAACATTTGATGGAGATCCAACTTGTTTAACCGACTTATTGCTGAGTTAAGTCGAATATTCCCTTTCAGATTGCCCATCTTAAAGATGAAGTGAATTGTTTATGGCTAACATTAGCATGCATTCAGAATACAATGAAGAAGAGGCAGAGATTAATCGATCTAGGTTAGTAAGACATAATAAAGCAAAAGCAGTCTATAAAGAAGAAGAAAACAGAGTTTTATACTAAAGGATGAAGAGGAAACATTGTAAGGGGATATTGGGACATGCAGAACGATGATGTTTTTCATCGATATAGTATGGAGTAGATTACTCCTTACTAAGAAGTTAAAAACTTGATTGAGCCAAAAGAAGAGGAACTGTCAGATTAAATCGGACAGTTCCTCTTCCAATTATTTTTAGGAGCTTTCTTTTCCAAGATGATTTGCTTCAAAATTATCGGCATTTTTTCACTCTTAGAAATTAATGGTGATGATGATCATGGGACGGTTCGCTTTTCACTGTGCAGAGAATGGAATCATTGTGCTTGTGAGCATCTGTTTCCATCTGAATCGTCACGTGGTTGATGCCTTGATGCTCAAGGTCATGTTCGATGCTGTGCAACATGCTTTCACTATCGGCAAGCGTGAGATGGTTGCCGACTACTACGTGGCAGGACAAGGCATTCAGCCCGCTGGTAATGGACCAGATGTGTAAATCGTGGACGCCGTGAACACCTTTGGTCTCTTTGATGGTTTGAATGATATCTTCAATCTTTACATTCTGTGGCGTGCCTTCCATCAGCACATGCAGAGAAGATTTAGTGACGAAATATCCGCTTCGCAGGACAAGGGCTGCGACGATGACGCTGGCCGCGGGGTCAGCCCAGCCCCAGCCGAAGAACATTATGAGCAGGGCGGCCGCAATGGCGCCGACAGAACCCAGCATGTCACTTAATACATGCAGGTACGCCCCCCGCATATTCAAGTTATCATGTGTATCTCCGCCGCGCACCATGATCCAAGCGACCAGAATATTGACCAATAAGCCGAATACACTGATGATGAGCATACCGGTCGTGGCGACTTCCGGCGGGTTAGCGAATCGGCCGATGGCTTCGTAAAAAATGTAGAGTGCTACACCAATCAGCGTCGCGCCATTGATGGTTGCGGCGAGGATTTCAAAACGTTTGTATCCAAAGGTTTTGCTGTGATTTGCAGCTTTTTCAGCCAGCTTGAACGCGATCAGGGCAATCGCGAGCGAAATGGAGTCACTCAGCATATGTCCGGCATCAGCCAGAAGTGCCAGGCTGTTCGTTAAGAAGCCCCCGGCGGCCTCGACAATCATGTAACTGGTGATGATAATAAATGAAATGAGCAGCACTTTTTTATTTGCTCCGTGTGTATGGTCATGGCTGTGATCATGTGCCATTCCGATTCCTCCTTCAATTTCTCTTTATAAATCAGTGCATGCTTTAGCGTGGAAAAGCGTTTTTTAATGATGCGTTGCATGCTCAATCGCCTGTTTCAACAGGTTCATGATATGATCGTCGTCTTTCGAATAATACAAAGTCGTGCCGGCTCTTCTGTATTTCACCAGGCGCAGTTGCTTCAAGAAGCGCAATTGATGCGACACAGTGGATTGGCCCAAGTCCAATTGCTCTGCCAAGTCATTGACAGAATGTTCAGCTGAACAGAGTAGATTTAAGATGCGAATACGGGTCGGATCGCTCAATGCCTTGAATGTTTGGGACACAACAAAGAGTGTTTCCTCATCTAGCGGATGTTCACCCTCAGCGAAATCCTCTTCCTTTTCTAAATCATGTTTCATTATTGCATGACACCTCCAAATTGGTTTAAACTATATTTATATATGATAATATGTTCATATATAAATATAAAGGTTGAGTTTAAGAAATGCAACCTTTTTCGCACATAATCTTAAGCTTAATTATGTTTCATACTAATCCCAAATCTACTGAAATCTATTGAGAAAAAGAGTGAACGAAATTTAAAATTTCTGATTGAGGGATTCAAAAAAGAGACTGCTTTGTTTGTTTACATATGATAATTTATCAGAAGAAGCTTGGATAAAAAAGAGGGAGAGGGGACGCTGGAAAAACAGCTCTTCTCTCCCTTTTAATTTGTAATAGTGTACTTTTACGAACGGTTATAAAGCGTAGTATCTTTACCTCTATAAAATAACTGAAACACTCTATAAAATTTAGTCATAAAAATCCAAATTGCTGAACACTATTTAAAAGGTAAGGACCGATAGATAACTTTAGGAAATATGTTCAATGTGTTCGTAAGAAACTTCTCAATTTGCATACATTAATTAGTATAGAGAAAATTAATCATTGGGAATATTCCGCATGAATATACTGTAAAATGAAGGTATAAAAGGGAGAGGTGACCTCGTGAAAATATCAAAAGTTAAAGTTAAAAATTATAGAAACATTAAAGATATAGATGTCGATTTAAATAGATTAGTCATATTTATTGGAGACAACAACAGCGGAAAAAGTAATTTACTCAAAGCCATTACTTTGCCTTTTTTAAACAGTGAAGTTGGAAGTATATCTAAAAAACTAGGTTGGCATGATATTAATCATGTGGCAAAACAAAATTACTTCGAATTTATAGAAGATAATTTAGAATTTATTAAGGACAATACAATTGAGCTTGAAAAATTTACAGAGGTCATACCTAGTGTTTCAGTGCAAATTCATTTGAAACCTGAAGCTGGTGAAGAATTCTATGTAAACAAGTGGATTTTGTCAATTAATGAAGGCGAAGATATAGAATATGCTATTCAATACATTTTTCAAATTGAAAAAACTAAAGAACTCTTGGAACATGTTAAAACAGTATTAAAATATGAAGATACAATTGAAAAGATAAAAATGAATCTTTTACCAATGGAGTTATATACATACTCGATTATAGTCCCTACTACAAAGACGTCAGTGGGTTTTAATGAGTTAAATCAATTTAAGTACAATGCATTAGCTGCGGAAAGAGATGACTTCTCAAATAAGCAAAATCAACTTGGATCAAAAGCATTGGTAAATTTGTTAAACAATAAATTAACCGAACAGCAGAAAGTAAACGTAGAAGTGTCATACGAACGGTTTTTTGAAGATCTTAAAGGAATAAGTAATCTAGATGGGATATTTAATTGGCAGGATAGTAGTGATATAGAAAATGCCAAAACCTTTTTTGAAGAGATCACTTTATTACCAAATATGCCTAGTATGCATTCGTTATTAAATAATGTTCGACTAGGATATGGTGAAGAATATCTTCATACACAAGGCTTAGGATATAGGAACCTCGTTTACCTTTTGGTTATGATGAATTCTTTAGAGAACAATGATGATGACATTTTAAATCTCTTAACCATTGAAGAACCAGAAGCACATTTATGTGTCAGTAACGAAAAGCTGCTCTCAAGTTTTATTAACTCTACAATTAATAAAGTCAAAAACACTCAACTGTTTATCTCCACTCATAGTCCTGAATTTTTAAACAAGCTGGAATTAAAAAATGTAGTAGTAGTGACAGAAGGAAATGCATTTTCTTTGATGTCATGTATGGAACACGCTGACTTAGACTATTTGGCGAAAAAGCCGAACCTAGATTTTTTGAAGTTTTTATTTTCTAGAAAATGTGTGCTAGTTGAAGGACCCACTGAAGAGTTGTTAATCAAGTCCTATCTTACCAACCAAAAGGATTTATTAAATGATATTTATGTAATTTCGCTACATAAAGGATTCACGAAAATGATTGATTTATGGTTAAAAGTAAATGAAGGTTCTTCGAATAGACTTGGAATTATAAGAGACTTTGATGATCAACCTAATGCACAAAGGAATCATGAAAAATATAATGAACATACTAATATATGGATTAAAACTACTAAGAGCTATACTTTGGAAACGGAGTTTGTTGAAGAAGAAGGAAATTTTGAAATTTTGAAAAGCTATTTTGAAAAAAATCTTAATTGGGATGGGATAGAGACATCAGAATTGTTGTCAAATAAGTGGAGAACAGCAAAAACAAATGTCATGCTACGATTTTGCCAAGATATAGGTTCAGAAGAATTAAAAGAAGTACAGTTGCCACAACATATCGCCGGTGTATTAAACTTTCTAGCTACTGGAGAAAGAACATGAACATTGTTGTAGCAGGAGCTGGTGCAGGAAAAACAACATCAATGGCAGAAGTAGTGTTACAACGGTTAAAAGAAATTAATAAAGAAAAAATTGTATATGTTGTAACATATACGAATGCTGCTAGAGACAGAATTAGAGAAAAAGTGATTGAAAAAAACGGATCGATACCTAAGCAGCTTTACATCGAAACTTACCATTCTTTCTTAATACAAGAGTTTATTTTTCCATTTCATCATCTGTTGTATGAAACTCAATATCTTAAAGCTTCATTAATTAAACTTTCAGATGTACCTCGTTATAGAAACTTAAAAATAAAAGAATTAAAAGAGAATCAAGAAATTCACGTAGATAAAGTAACAGAAGTGGCGAAATGGATAATCAATGGGAAAACAACTGATAGAAAGCAAGTTAAAGTTAAGAGAACAAGAATATTATCAATGGTTTTGAATTATTTGGACTCTATCTTTATTGATGAAGCACAAGATATGGATATCCATCTAAAAACAATAATAAATACCTTTTATATGAATGAGTTGAATCTATTTCTTGTAGGTGATCCGAAACAGGATTTACGTGGTAGAAGTGTTTTCAATGTGTTGATAGCTGAACATCCGGATAAAGTACAGTATAAAGAAGAGAATCATAGATGCCCTCACGCCCATGTAGAGCTAGCCAATAGCTTTATTTCTAGTGAACAATGTCAAATGGCACAAAAAGATATAGTAGGGGAGTTAGGGTTTGTATTTGAGAAAGATTTAATCATTGACGCTTATATTCAAAATCAGAATTTTGATTACGTATATATTTTAAAAAAAAACACAAGATATATTACGAATAGTAAGGACTTACAAGCAGAAGAGAGTAATCTTTTGTATGAATTGAAATGTATTATTAAAAAATCAAGCATTAAACAAGACAAAATTGACTTAGCAGTATTTAAGGCTAAAGAATGGTGCTTGAGGTCATTATCTTCAAAGAGCAACAGCTATATCATTAGTAAAATAGAGGCGGCATTTAAATTAAAGCTATCAAGAAGAGATATGGCAAAACTCGGTGAAGCATTAAAGTTAAATCGCGATAAAACTCAGGTCACAGGTATTAAAGTCAATTCTATCGATAGTATAAAAGGATTGGAAGGGAACAGATGCTTATTTATTTTAACAACAGATCTTGCTCCATATTTACTTGGAAAAAATACACCTGATAATAAAATGAAAAATTACTTATATGTAGCTTTAACACGGGCTAAGGAAGAATTAAGTTTTTTGATTACTCGAGAAGTTGAGGAGAAATATAGCAGAGAATTTTTGATTTTGAAATTAAATGAATTAAAAATTTCTTATATCGGACAAAGTGACTTTTAAATAAGTGAATAGGTGTGATTGTGTCCTCTTTCAGATTATATATTTCTAACTCATAAACTATATTAAGTTCATTTTCTTTCAACGGAGCCAGCGCCTTTTAGGCACTGGCTTTTGATATTTAGGTATTTAAGTGTATATATTACATCTGCAATGGCTTTCCCACACTATCGCAGTTAGTATTGAGTAAAGACATATTTAATGGTTCTTTAGAAAGTAAGAGTATCTACTACCAACGAGCTATACTTATAAACGGTCGTTTTATATAAAAATCTAATATACAAGTAAACTTAGTAGAATGACCGATAAATGTTATATTTTCTCGTATATTAATCAATGTCTAATTATTAAGGAGATTTGACGTTTTATATAAAAAGTCCCTTAATCATAAGGTAGCACATTTAAATTAGATTTTTTTAATTGTTGAAGATACGTATTCGTAGTCGTTATTGACTCATGCCCCGAAAGATTCATGACTTCATATAAAGGAATACCATTCGCTAATAGCTTTGTAATAAAAGAGCGGCGAAACCAATGGGGTGAATTTTTTTGTAATGTTAATTGTGCGGAAGCAGCTTGAGCGATAAGTCTCAATGCTTCATAAGAAATAGAATTATTATTAGTCCTAATATTGAAACAAATATAAGGATTCGTTAACCCTTCAATTTGCATTAATTGCTTTAATCGATCGATAAGATGGATTGATTTTTGGGATAACGGAATGCGTCGCCACTTTTCACGCTTTCCTTTAAATTCAATATAGTTACTAGAAGAATGCTCTTGAACCTGGCTGAACTGCAGTGCTAGTAATTCACTAGCCCGCATTCCTGTCGTCAACAACAAATAGCCCATCGTCTCATTCCGCAGCTGCAACAGCTCGCGGTTCTTTTTTTGCTTTACCGTGTGGCGAAAGGCAAGTGCAATCGCCTCCATTTCGTCGAAGTCGATCTCGCGGCGGAGCGGCTCCGGCTTCATCTGGTCCTTCACCTGTACTGACAGATCACGCGAGTGATAATCATTAACGTGTAGAAAGCGCAGGAAACGCCGCAACATGGTATTGCGCCGCTTGACGGTCCGTGGCGCGTACTGATCATGAACATCTTTTAAGTACTCGTGTAAGTTGAGGATCGTCAGTTGTTTAACGCCCTGCGTTTTGGTCACAAAAAATCGTAAAATATAATCGAGATCTTGTTTGTACGCCCGCTTCGTATGCGGGCTTTTTTGACTATAAATCGGAAATAACTCTGTCGCCCAGAATAGTTCGAAGATTTCGAGATCGCTCAGTGCTTCCATGTTCAAATGATCATTCTCCAGTACCGCGAGCAATTTCTCCCGGCTATCGGCAAATGCCAGTGCTGCTTCTTCTCTAATTACAATTTCATTCAATTCCTCTTCGTTCATGGTCCATTCTCCCGTCTATCTGTTCAACGCTTCCTCTTTTGATACCTTTTTTATTCATCTGCTAAGTAAAACACCGATTATTTACGTATTACATTCAATTATGACTGATATACATACGTATTTAAAGTGTAATCAATTAATTAATAATTGTATTACATCATTTATCCATATTCAGTATAACAAATAACTACTTGTGATAACAGATAATTATCACAAGTAAATTGAAATAGAGAATTCAGTTAACATAACTCGATTATTGAAGAAATAACAGTAGGGCGAAGAAGTGGAATGCAAGTACAATCTCGTTAAATATCCAATAGAGTCTGTCAAAACGAATGTTGTCTCATAAAGAGGAGTATACTTTTGTTAGTGAGATGTAAAGATTTTCTATCACGTAGTAAGCGAACTCGCGCAATCAGCAAACGAATCGTATGATATATAGAGGAGACTCATAGCCTGTGGCCAATCGATCAAAGTACACCTGTTATCCAAAATTACTTTGAGTGAAGAAGGGAGACTCGAAAAAACGTACTGGTATCATGTATCAGTTGCAGAAGTGATTAATATGCTACACGTTCCTCCTATCGTAAAATTCAGCCTCCTAGTCTAGAAGAATACACCCCTCCTCTTCTAGGTAGGGAATATTGTTTAGTCCTGGCACGGGTCGTATCACATTTCAGATGAGAACATTCACAGTCCATTCTACGAAGTCAGCTCTGATAGTCTTTCGTTCCGAAAGATTACGTAGTTCTTATTTGATTAAGAGCGGATTCCTACTAGGAATCCGCTCTGTTAATTAAAAAATATTCGTCGATTTTTTTAGCTGAAAGCTAACACAGATGGAACTTCAATAGGATTTGCTAATCTTAAAAACTGCAGACCAATCCCGGACTTTCCTAAAAATAATCCAGGTGTATCTATCCCGTTAGCAATTCCTGAAACATATTCACCGTACTTGATACGATCTTGGTACACTTTTGTAGCCAATTCGTGAGCAAGAGCAGTCCATTCGTGCTTTCCTGTTTTAATAGCAGCTGTGATCAAAAAATCTACAATTCCCATATCTCCGTGACAAAGACAATGATCTTCTGATAAGTAACTATCTTTAATAGATGCAACGATGATGTCGATATCTTGGATCAATTCAGCATTACAATTCAAATTCATTAAAGATAGCTTACTAAAGCCAATTCCAGTAGATCCGCTACACCAATAGGAGCTATAAGACTCTTCAGTCTTTCTTAAATCTTTCCAGTTTCTACGCTTTACGTCATATAAGGAATTCTCATAGGAAAGAGCTGATAAAGCCATCGAAACCTGTTCGTTATCCGGAACGTATTTGTTCAATCGTAAGAGCGCGCTTAGAATACCAGATACACCATGTCCAAGACCACCTAAATAAATGACATTCCCTTCATGTTGGGTTGGCCATGCATATCCGTTCCCCGTATCGACTGCTTCTTGCTGAATCTTCTTTGCATAGGAAGTGGCGACTTTAAGATACTTTTTCTCTCCGTAGTATTCATAGGCATTCAACAAAGCATGAATGATGCCAGCACAACCACCAAGTAGATCACAGTTAGTTGATTGTTGTTCTTTCCCTTTGAGATAATCAATAAAAATTTCGACTTTGTTCTTATATTGATAAGACTCATTTGCTTGATCAATCAATGTAAGTGCATTAATCAATGAAATTGGTCCATGGTAAGCGGATAAAAATGCATTGTATGGTTTTGCAGAGCGAATCGCAGAAGCTATTGCAGCTGTAGCAGCTTGCTCAAATCGCTTAACCTGGGTTAGGCGATGGAGATGAGTCAAAAATACTGCAACCCCACTTGTCCCGTTATAAAAATCTTCCCCTATGACTGATACGCCAGCTTGTCCATTGTAGTTTGTCTCAATACCTAACCATGTCAGTTCAGTCATATCCTTGTTCCAAATCCCCGATTCGAGTAGCTCATCCCCTATCGTGACAGCAGCGTTAAGGTAGTCTTTTGATGTGAGCGGTTCGATTGGAACAGTATCAACGGAAAGATAAGAACTATCAAGCAAGCCAGCAGATGCCACGATGGAACTTCTAATTAATTGTTGCTGTTCAATCAGCGTCTTATCATCAAGACAGTGAAGTTTTCGATAGACTTTTTCGATTCCCGTTTCTTCAAAGACATTAGGATATTCGTGCCCTGCACTATCAAATAAGGATAGTGAGGACGGTGTTGTATAAAAGTAAGGAACATCTCCGTTAATTAGTTCTCGTTTTTCGGCAGCGACAATCATTGATGGATAATGTGAGAAATACATACGATCCAAGATCATTTCTCGACTATAGGCTTCTCTAAGGAAATTTGGATGATTGGTGTCTGTCAAAAAATTGGCATAAAAGTTCGTACTTCGTAAAATATGCCTGATTTTCAACTTAGAAAATTTATCGATGTTTTCTCTTAATTCATCATTATGTTGCATTGCGATAGAATAGACGTTCGTAAAGCCCTCGACTATTTGTTCAACATAATCTGACGTCTGGATATTTGAACCTTTTAGAGAAGGACGATTTGCTTTCTCCTCTGTCCAATAGGGTTTTGTTACGAATCGCATCTCATCGGTGTTTTCCCTTTCAGATTGAAGTACTGGAAACGGAAGCTCCTGTACACTTCCCCCTATCCCACTCATTTCAATACCTTTACCATCGTGTGACTTAAAACCAAGTGTGGGTAACAGACCGGTTCCTAGTACGGAGTCAACCATCTTGAACTTTGCTTGTACTTCCGCGCTATCTTCGAAAACGTCAGCAAGGTGATTTTGGAATAGAGTCTCGTAATCGATGATAAGAGGATGCTCACCAGAAGCAATAATATTTTCGAAGTGGAGGTCGGTCCCTTTCAAGAGATACATCACACCAAGTAATCCACCAAGACGATAATGATGTCTTCTCAGTTCTTCGGTGTCCTCGCAAGCTAGCCCTAAGACTTTCTCCTCCCAACAGTACTCATTGCGATCAATAATGCGATAAGTAGCGAAAGGATGCTTGAAATCTTTTTGATTGAACCAATTGAGTAGTTCATGTACTTGTAGTGAAACTTGTAAGGACTTTGGTTTATAGATCAGTCTCGTAGTAGTCTCGAGAAAGCTTATTTCGATCACAGACTGACCATGTTCGTGAGAATCTCCAAGACCGAGTTCCATTTCTAAAAGTGTTAATTGCTCCAATCCGAAAATATTTTGTAGGGTTTTCACGTCTGAAACATAACGTTCTATGAAACGCACGATGTTATCGATGAAATAAAGAGTTCGAGTAGCCAATAGCCGGGCGAGAACAATGTATTCCTCATAGAATGCGTTTAATCCATCTAGATCACGTAATTTAATTGCTACAAACGACTCGAACCGTTCTTCTGGGCTATCTCCAACGAGTTCTTCACGAAGTCGTGACACATTCAACTCTAACGTAAGGGTTCGAGCTGCCAACTGAAGAAATTGATTGGACAGGTTCTCAAGAAGTGACGGCATAAATTGCTCCGTACAATGATTATAGAAAGGATGTCCTTTAGGCAATGTTGCATCAATTTCAGACTTTGCAAAGGACAAAAAAGGTAAGAATGCTTCATGGAGACCATCGACTCTTAAATTACCGACCTTAATGGGTCTAGACATGATTGTTCGAAAAGATTGCAACCATTCAGGAATATCAGTATTTCCCTCTATTTCGCCATTCAACATTTTCTCAAATTGCTCAAGTGTCAACTCTTCTGCGTGTAATCGATTTTCAAAAAGTTTTTGATCTTTTAAGAATGAATAGTGTCTCCATTTAGCTACCCGATCATAATCATGTTGTACGATCTTATAACTTTCTTGAATAATAGGACGCTTGAGTTCGTTTAAATACATCGCTTTTTTCCATGAAGTAGATCCTTTGATATCAGTACTCATTTTCGAACACTCCCATTCTCGATAAGATTTCTAAGGATATGCAAGGCATTGGTTGCGTTAACGATGCCTGTTCCTCCCTTCCGTTTGTCGTCTGGATAAAGGAAAGGGGTTGTACTCTTCTTCAATAAGTGTTCAACCGTATCTGGTGAAAGGTTGATCCCTTTAGATTTCGCAACATCTATGAGTAACGCAGCCACTGCAGCTACCTGTGGTGAAGCCAGGCTTGTACCAATCATGAATTCATATCCTTGATCAAGATCAAGCGCTTGACTGATAGGTGATTGAGGGAGATAGGTCGGATATGTAGTAAGGACGAAACTTTTAATATCGGCGATGCCACTTGTCGACCAATCGGGACCATAGTCACCTGCAGGTGCAGAGAGATCCACTTTTTTACCGTGATTCGAGTATTCGGTTGGTTGAAGCAATCGATTGGTTGCGCCGACTGTAATCGTATTTTTGAGCCCTCCTGGAAGATGCATTGCACGTTTCATATTCCCAATCTTCTTCGCCAAATCTTTTTGATTGTCCATGCTGTATCCATCGGTACCGGAAGACGCGACTACGACAACACCTTTTTTATGCGCATATTTAATAGCCTTTTCGTAAGCTTTGATCACTTTGTTATCCTCTTTGTTTGTTGGATCCTTATACGTACCTAAACTTAGATTAATAACGTCTACACCATCCTTAGTGGCTTGTTTGATAGCCTTGATTACCCATTCGGATTCGGATGCTGCTTTCCCAAAGACTTTATAAGGAACAATACCGATAGAAGGAGCGATACTAGAAATTTTCCCTTTAGCTGCGATCAGGCCAGCCACCATGGTACCGTGACCCGTCTGGTCCCTTGTGCCCTCTTCACCGGGTACAAAGCTTCTGCCATCTGATACAATGTTTTGACTTAAAGCTGGATGATTATCATCGATTCCGCTATCGATGATAGCAATGGTAGTTAAGGTGGATCCTTTCGACTGACGGTGTGATTTCAAATCTGAGGTTACATCTCTTACATTCCATCCCCAGTCCGTATAGTATTCTGGAAGTTGCTCGCCAAGATTATGTCCTGGATTTTTTTTCAACGAATTGAGGATGTTCTTTTCGATACGAGAATCTAGTTGTAAACTGCGTGCAACTGGTATTGCAACGTTTTGCTTTTGATTGGAATCTATTTTATTTAAGTAACTTGAATGTATGTCTAGGGTTGAAGGGATTACGTCTCCTGATGCAAATGACTTGTATGGAAATGATGTAGCTAAAAGACAGACAACGATAGTCGAAAGGAACGGTTTTTGATAAAAGTATCTTTGATTATGTGGCATGAATAATCTCCTTGTCTTGAGCATGATAGAGTTCATAGTAATGTCCTTTGTTCATCATCAATTCATGATGAGAGCCTTCTTCTACGATTTCTCCCTGATCTAATACGATAATTCTATCGGCGTTCCGAATAGTATTGAGACGATGGGCAATGACGATTCTCGTACATTCGAGATTAGAAATGTTATCATCGATTAAGTTTTCATTTAGGTTATCAAGTGCGCTCGTCGCTTCATCTAAAATAAGGATTGATGGATCGTGATATAGTGCGCGGGCAAGTAGCAGACGTTGACGCTGTCCTCCTGAGAGATTTGTTCCTCCTTCAGATAGCATGGAGTGGTATTGCATAGGTAAGCGCATGATTTCATCATGGAGGTTAGCTTGCCGTGTAGCCCTCTCAACTTTTTCAAGATCATAATCTTCACCCGGACAAATATTATCAAAGATGCTTTTATGAAAAAGCTTTGTCTCTTGTAGGATAACTCCTGTTTGATGCCGCAACTGCCTAATGTCTATTGTATTAAGACTACGTTCGTCATAAAGAACATCACCTTCTGTCGGACGATAGAATCCAATGAGTAGCTTAGCCAAGGTACTTTTTCCTGCTCCTGAAGCACCAACTACACCAATCTTTTCACCAGGTTGAATGATGAGGTCAATATTTTTTAATGTTGGATTTGCGAATGAATCATAAGCATAGGATACGTTTTTCAATTCGATACGTCCTTTTAGACGAGGAAGCGTACCTTCATCAAGATGCAGTTCTTCTTCTTTTGCATCCAATACATCTGTCAAACGTTGGACATAAGATCCTAGATACAAAAGTTCCGTATATCCCATACCAATTGATACGATCGGCATCATGAACATGGTGGCAAGAGCACTAAAACCTAGTAGCTCACCAATAGTCATTCTGCCTTCTAGAATGAGCATGCTACCATACCAGAGAAGAATCGTAGGAACGATAAACTGAACACTACTCGCAATAGTATTGAGGATTGTGTTCCAATAATTCTTTTTTTCTGTAATCATCAGCTGATGTTCAAATTTACTAGACCATTCTCCAACTACTTGACGTTCGATACCTAACATCTTTACATCGCTTGCACCGTGAATTGCTTCGGATAAATGACTCTGTACTTTTGATTGAGCGACCACATCTTTATTGTTCAGGCGTTGCGTAACCCGAGTACAAGACACGAGAACAATGAATAGTAAAATACTAAGAGTAATCACTCCTAGACCCAATTGAACTGATTGATTAAGCATCATAAATGCATAACCGATAAGCAAGATGCCATCTATCAAAAATCCAACTACACGATTTGAAAGAATTTGTCGGATCACTAAATGAGAGTTGGATCGGAACAATAAGTCTCCACCCGTCCGCTTTTCAAAAAATGCGTAGGGAAGGTTAAACAAATGACTTACAAAGGTCGTCATCATAGTTTTATCCATAAGCCTTTGAAGACGTGTAATGGCAAAGCCCCTTGCAAGTGAAAAAAGGATGTTGAGCAGCAATAGAAATACGATGTAGAGACCGATGAACTTAATTAATGATTGATCTTTGGAAATGATGACGTCGTCTGTTACCCATTTTGTAAGCATAGGAATAAACAATCCCAATGTCTGAAGAAGTAAAGAAAAAACGAGAGTGATATAAATCCACTTTTGATGCGTTTTAGCGAACCCCCAAAAGAACTTCACAGTAGACTTTTTCTTCTTATGGATAAACTGATCGTTAGGAGAAAAGGACATCAAGAATCCACTAAAGTGTACGAAAAATTCTTCTATGCTAATACGTTGTCTTCCTAATGCGGGATCGACGATATGTACGTATTTTCCAATTTTTTCGATTACAACAAAATGGTTCTGATTCCAGTGAGCAATGAAAGGTGTCGAACCACGCAAAAACTCTAAATCTTTTTGAGAACAAGAGAAGCCCTTGCAATTCATTCCTCTATCATTGCCAATGTACGAGAGATTCAAAAAGGATGCCCCGCTGCTTGGAACATCATATTCTTCCCGTAAATCAGAAATGGAGCAATGATGACCGTAATAGCTTAGTATCATAGACAAGCATGCCAATCCACATTCGCTATGTTCCATTTGTTCTATAAAAGCTACTCGCTTCATCCTTATTCTCCTTTTTACTTTAAGACTTAATTCTAGCAAGGGGACTTTGAATGAGTTTGTATTCGAAAGCAATAATACCTAGCTCAACACGTGATTGAATACCCCATTTTTGTTTAATGTTAAAGACAATCTCTCCCACTCGGCGCTGGCTGATGAATAAGGTTTTGGCAATTTCAACATCTTTGTATCCCTTTGCTATTAAACCTGCTACTTCTGTTTCTTTGCCGCTAAGCTTTGTCTGGATATTCATTATTAACCCTCCTAAAATTCGCTTAGAAAAATAAGTGATTAATAGTAATTTTATTGTAATTTTGTCTAAATAACTTAATTCGCTCTTAAGAGGCTTATTTAAGTGAGTGACAGGGGGCTATCCTTGCTTTTCAGGGAGAATTCGATTTTTTAGAAAATAAAAAGGCACCAGATCATATTTGATCGGCGCCTTTTTATTAAGTATTAAAGAAATTATTTACATTTAGATAGTGAAATAGTTACTCCTACAATGACACCTACACAGAATGGAGTTGTTTCAGGTTGAACGTCTCCACCACCGTTGATACGAGACATTTCTTCGAAGTTCAGTTCATTTACCGCTTCACCAGCAGGGTTAGCGATAACAGATGTTTCATCAAGATTCTTCCACGATTGAATGATTTGCTCGTTTGTCATTTGTATGACCTCCTAATAGTAGTTTGCTCATCAACAAGTGTTTTAAGTAGTTGCTGTTGAACATGCTTTTACTATAAGCTGTCAGGAAAGACATGGTAACTTCATAAAGCTGCATATCTGTATCTTTTAAAATTTAGTTACACTTTCTAGGGGACTTATAAATTGATATGACACCCCGTCACAAGAATGTTTCGCAACTCTTTGTACTTATGTTTACTTAACTTAATATGCGTTTTACTTTTTATAAGATGAATATTATAGGAATCCATGAAATGATCGGATGAGATTTCTCGGATATCTCCTAATGGAACGATAAACGATTTGTGTGGACGATAAAATTCATACTTACTTAATTTCAACTCGATAGCTTTTAGGTTTTCAGAAGTATCAATGTACTCGTCATTCTTTAAGTAAATTCGTACGTGTCTTTCGATTTTTTCTATATAAAGGATTTCAGAGACGTTTAGTAACAGAAAACTATGTTTTGTATTTATTCCGATTCGGGCATCCTCGTAAAACGCTGAGGTAGAATTTAGATTACTTGATAAAATACTACTCGTCATATGAACTCCTCCTCTATCGACTGTTTATAATCCGTTCTGAATGACATACATGATAAGTAAGCCAAAAAGCGTCCCCACAATTGCTAACAGTACTTTTTTCATCATTATTCCTCCCACCGATACTTGTAATCTTGTAATGACTCTTAATCTTTTAATGTTCTCTTTTGATAGATCATGAAGACTAAAGCGCTGGATAATATACCAGCCATCAAAATAACGATTAGATTAATGGATAGCGAAGAGAAAGAGGCACCATTCTCAACCTTTTCAGCTAGCTCTAACAGTTGTAAGTTCGGCAAATAATCGACAATAGAAAGTAACGGATATTTATCAGAAACCTGCTGGAGCAACGTTCCGAATCCGAATAAAAACATGACAGGTAATACAGCGACAGAAGCTTCCATCACAGAGGAAGTCATCAATCCTAGAAGCGTCCCTAAGGCAAGATAGAACAAGCAAGAGACGAGAAGTCCAATTATTATGATGAAAGGATGTGACGGAGCATAACCCGTAATGACGGCACTGATGACTATGGTGAAGAGTGTGATCAGAGCAGTCAATATACTTTTGCCACCTAGAATCTCTAGAGTGGAGGCAGGTGACAACATCAAACTACGCAACGTGTTCTTCTCTTTCTCTTCTGCGATCAATGTACATTGAACGAATGCTGCTACTGAAGAGAATGTCAAATTGATGACGGTGTAGTGAATTTCTAACGTCACTTCGCCAATATTCTTATAGACAATTGCCATCAAGATAGGAACCAAAAGTGTCGTACCGACAAATACGTTTCTTGACACGTCTTTTACATCCTTCTGAAAAATGGCCATTGTACGATTGATTGAAAAGATCATCTGAGTTCACTCCCTGTTACTTTTACGAACACATCCTCTAAAGTCGGTTCGTTAGAATGGATAGATACAACCTGATTAGTACGTAACATTTCATAGATATGACGAGCATCTTTCTCATTCGATTCGAAAACGTGTTCTAGGCCGTCTAATGATTCGAGTGTCAACGTCTGATCAGCAAAACGCTGTTTAATCGATTTTGGTGATCCTAACAATTGGATATGACCACGATTTAGGAAGGCGACACGATCGCAAAGGGTGTCCGCTTCTACCATATCGTGAGTCGTTAAGAAAATCGTCGCACCGTCTCGATTCATATCTTTAAGGGCAGAATAGATGGCTTGAGTGTTGACAGGGTCTAATGCAGAAGTAGGTTCATCTAAAAATAAGATTTCGGGTTGATGTAAAAAAGTTCGAGCGAGCAGTACCCGTTGTTTCATCCCTTTCGACAGTAAGGCAACTTTCTTATTCTGCTCATCACCTAAATTGACTAACTCCAGCGCACGATGAATACGGTTTTCAGAGACAGAAAAAATTTTGCAAAATAACTTTAAATTGTCTTTTACCGTCAAGCGATCGTAGAGACCACTATTGTCTGTCATGATACCTACTTTCTGAAAGGTATTCTTTTGTTTAAGTTTTTCAGAGGGAATTCCAAGTAGACTGGTTGAACCCGTGGATGGTTTCATTTGACCAGTTAATATTTTGATCATGGTAGTTTTACCAGAGCCACTGGGACCAAGTAGCCCAAAGATCTCTTTTTGCTTGATATAGAAATTTAAATCGTCAAGAGCCGTCTTATCTGAAAAGTGTTTCGTCAATGATTCAATTTCGATTACCTTTTCCATAATGCAGTTCTCCTCTCGTTTTCTAACCTTAGAATAGTAGAGAGCGCTATACACCGCATTATTTTAACGATGAAAGGAGTTAATAAGCTTATGAAAAGAGTAATTAGCTTGCTAGAAGATCGTCATTTAATGCCGAGCATTTCTTTAAGAACGTGTATTTTATTCTTAGATAAGGGCACTTCGGTTCGATCGTCGAGAACTAGACTAAAACTGTTCCGTGTCCACGTGACGATCTCGCGTACTTTCTTCAGATTAACGAGATAGGAACGGTGACATCGGAAAAAATGCCGGTCCTGAAGAGTCGTTTCATACTCATTCATTGTATATAGACCCGGTAACATCGTATCTGCCACATGGATTTGAACATTTCCCGATGCGCTTTCGAAAAATTTGACCTCATCTATATCCAGTAAAATAAGATTACGCTCAAGTTTAGCAACGACCTTGTTCAGTTCGAGAGGCGAAAAGGGAGCGGATTTTTCAAGTCCATTAATCTCTTCATCATTTTCTGAGATTACGTTCTCTTCTTCCTCAATTTCTGTATTGATGCGTGTAAGTCCACTACTACTTAATACATAAGATTCTTCGGATAAAGTAATTGCACTCTCCGTACTTCCTGTCAGTATTAGGAGACACTTTTCTTCCTGTAGCAACAATTCGATAACTTTAAATAGAATGTTCTTGGTATATTGATCAATGTTTTGATCCGGCTCATCGAAAACGACCACCGGTGTATCTTGTAAAATAAGAATTGCGAGTTGCAGACGTTTCTTTTGAGAACGATCTAGTTTATTTGTTCTTTTTTTTGCTATTTCGTTTAATTGTGTAATTTCAAGCGTCTCTGAAATCGATTTTGAGCTGTTATACAATTTTTTATAAAAAGTAAGATGGTCTAAGATGGTTAATCTATCGTATGTATATGGATGCTCATAATAGAAACTGATTGACGAACGATATTGTACAGTATTTCCTGGGTGATGATTGTTTACATGAACATGTTTACTTGCACTGCGGATACGACCTTCAAGTATCTTTATGAGTAGCTGACGATGGGTAATATTAGAACTAATCGCCAATGACTTTCCTGGAGAAACAGAAAACGTGAGTTTTTCGAGTACTGTCGTTTTATCTTTCTGGTCTATGTAATTAAGTTCGTTAATAAATAAAGTCACGCTAGTCCCCCCTCTGGGATGAATTACCCCTTGAAAATATACATCCACCTTATCATAATTTTTACAAAATGTAGGTTATCGAAAAATGAAAGTAAAATAAAATTTTACATTTTTAATACAAGTAAGGATTCCATGTTAAAAAAATCTCTAAAAAGCCTATAAACAAACGGGTCGACATAAATCGACATTCGTAACGTTTTTGACATATCGTTATAACGGTTGAATTGACAGAATAATCTGCTATATTCTAACTATCACCAGGAAGACATTGTCATACTGTAGTTCTCGAAGGAAAGGAGACTGTATATGTATCGATTCGGGGAATGGTTACGACGTGAACGTCTAGAACATGGTTGGAGTCAGATAGAGTTAGCTGAAAAGACATATGGGGAGATTTCGCAGGCAGCAATTAGCGCCTATGAGCGAAATCGTTCGCTCCCTTCTATCTTAGATATCCAGATTCTTGCAACAGCATGTGAACAGACACTTGGATCCATCCCTTGGGATGAATTCGATTTGAGGATGGAGAAGAAACGGAATTGGTCTCACCTGAAGCACGAACGCTTCGATCTGGCCGAACTCCCGCTTGCGGATTCTGTTCGTACATTCGACGGCAAGACATACAAACTACATGGTCGTATTGCCATCGAACAAGAGAGCAAGGAGACACAAGAAATCTCGCAAATCTATTATCGGATTCGTACAGTCGTCGGTGAGAACCAAGTCATTGCAAAACGGAAGCACCCAAATGATGAGTTGATTCATGTCTCACGTCGCAAACTAGTCCATCAGTAAGATACCTATGTATGTTTGGATTTACTTATTGAATAACACGAAACCATGACAAGAGGAACTGATGCCCGTAGTAGCATATCGCTAAGGACAGTCCTTCCAATCACATACCGGCGTTTCCCTCATGTGTGACCGAGTGAGCGGGATATACGCAGAAATGGTTCGGCGAGAGTCGCCTAAAACTCGCCCACAGGTCACGTATTTGTTGAGGGTCATCGAAAAACCCTAGACAGATGTTCGGTACCGAACATCAGAGTTTGTGGGGGAACGTGCTCTAAACCCACCGCCTTGCTTCACTTCGACTGTCCTTAAGGATGTGCTGCTGCGCATCGACCTCAAGGAAGGAGTGTACACCATGCCGACACGTGAACAGAAGCAGAACAAGACCTTTGCCGAGAAGTTGCTCCGGATCCAAGGGAAAGACTATGAGGAGTGGCTCGATGCACAGCATCAACTCGTCATCCAGGAGAACCAGGAACTGATTTTAGAAGCACTCGACTCAAAACTGAACTTCACATCGTCTGTAGCTACGTCACGGGATTGAGAGGAGGAAAACAGATGGGATTGAATGAGACAGGGCTCAGCTTACTCCAGTTCTTTCAAGGACTCGCCGTCATCGCGGCAGCCATCGCCTTCGCAGTTGGTGGCTTCTACTTTATCTTCGGAGGAGATCGCGGACGATCGAAAGCCGTCGGTTGGCTCGTCGGTGGTGCTGTTGGTCTGATCATCGTCATGGGTGCCTTTACGCTGGCAGAGATGGTCAACGACAACATCAAATTCTAATCTTACAAATGATCGCACAGACCGTCATTCCAAACTGGATGGCTTTTTTTATTGTCTTCGTTAAGATGTCTTGCTTCAAAGGAGGAGAATGTATGCTCTTCGTCCGTTTCACAGATGTACCGAAAGATGGCTTTCCGAACTATGAGCGTCTCCCATATGAGGAGGCGCTTTTATTATCGACACAAGTTCATCAGGAAGCCCAGCAAGAAAACGAACGGTTTGCGAGTGAGTTTAGGATCTTCGATGATGCCGATCAGCTCTTCTATAAAGGATCGCTTCAGTTCGGCGATCCGACCTATCCCAATCTTTACTTGCAGCTGAAAGACCGGATCCCACGCATCCGGATCCGGAAGGAGGATGCAACAAAGAAAATTTTATTGCTCGAGAACTTGGAACGTTTGACACCGGAATCCTACAAGACGATGACGGCGTCAGCGATTCAACAACAGCCGAATGCGACACACGTCTCCCGCTTACGTCGCGGGCAACGTCGTCTCGTCTACGGTGTCAGCGGTGTGAGTCTCTTGCTCCTCGGTGCGCTATCCATCGTTCAACTCGTACAGCCGGATCCACCAAGCGGCGTCCAAGCGGAAACATCCGACTGGCAACCGTTGTATGAAGCAGCGTTGACGGGAGAGACGGATCCACTCGTCGAACGACTCGAAAAACGAAAGTCGTTAAACGATGAACAACAGCAATTCCTGATTACGCAGTATGTCGAAGAACAGGACTACGACCAAGCGGTCTCTGTGACGAAGGATCCAATCGATGTCGAGACGATCATCATGCAGTCGAAACGATTCGCGACCAATCGTCAGGATACGCTACAAGCCTTCCAATCCGTTTATCCGACGGACGAAGGAACGTTCGACCTTGCTATCTTGCAGAAAGACTATAAACGTGCCGTCTCGCTTACGGGCGTCGAGATGACGACAGCCCGTAAGGAAGCCAAAACACGTGCCTACATCGCATTGAAAGATGTGACGAAGGCTCAAGAAAGCGTCAAGACGATCAACGACGAGCAATTAAAGAAGCAAGTAGCAACACTCGTCCAACTGGACGAAGAGATTCAAGCACTCGAGGATCAAAAGCGCCAGTTATCAGAGAAAAAAGATAAGGAAGAACTCGAAAAGCTCAATGCGTCGCTCGAAGCGAAGCGAAGAGAAGTGTCTTTACTTCTTTAATGAAAGTGTGGTGATTGAAATAATGTTGAACTTCTCACTTCGTTCTCTCGTTACCTCCGCTTGGCTGTGGCGATGTCTTGCCTTTTTGATTGCTTTACCGACTGTGTTGTTCTTAGTACTCAACGTCGCCTTTCAGCTCCTGCAACAGACAATCCAAAATCTATTCCAAGACGGGAAGTTGACGACCGGCTCTCCGCTTCAGTACGAATCGAGTTGGTGGACGACACTCGCTTGGTCGACCTCCCTCGCTTTCGTAATCTTTGGTGTCTGCTTCCTCCTTGGTGGCTTTCTCTTATTAAAGTATTGGCTCAACTTCCGCGATCTCAAAGCAGCACAAAAAGGAAGTGCCCGCTTCACGACGTTCCAAGAGCTGAAACAGCAGTATCGCGATGTTCCGGACCGTAAGGAGACCTATAGCGGATCTGGTGGTGTCCCGGTCGGTCGTTATCGCGATCGGCTTTACATCGATGATAGTGCCGTCAACAATCTCGTCATTGGGACGACACGATCCGGGAAAGGTGAAACGTTCGTCTTCTCGACGATCGATCTCTACAGCCGTGCTGAACGCCAAGCGAGCTTGATTATCAATGATCCAAAAGGTGAACTGTTCGCTGCCTCTAAAGAGACACTCGAAGCACGCGGCTATCAAGTCGAAGTCCTCAATTTGATGAACCCGTCGCAATCAATGTCCTATAACCTGCTGCAGCTGACGATCGACGCTTATTTGGACGAGAACTACTCCCTTGCCCAACAGTATGCCCGTTCGGTCGCCTACATGCTTTACCATGATCCGAAGGCAAAGGATCCGTTCTGGAGCAACTCTTCGACGGACCTTTGCACCGCTCTGATTCTCGGATTATGCGAACAAGCCAAACATGAACCGGAGAAGATCACGATGTATAACGTCGCTTTGATGTTGTCCGATCTCGGCTCACGGACGATCATCGATGAAATGGGACAGGAACAATCGGCACTCGATGCCTTCTTCGCATCGTTTCCGGAGAATCATCCGGCACGTATGCAGTACGCGACGCTTCATTTCTCCGGTGGGCAGACGCGCGCGAGCATCCTCGCTAATACCAACGCCAAGCTCGGGATCTTTACGCTTGATGCGACGGCACGTTTGACGGCACAGAACTCACTTGATATGAAACTGATCGGTTTCAATCGCTGGATTCGTGGACGTGCCCTTCCCTTGTCACGGTTGACGTTCTACTTTCCAAGTGGGAAACAACTCGCCTTGACGACGGACGACGATGGGAGTTTTGTACTCCATCACGAAGAAAACCTCGAAGTGGATACCAATATCACCGTAGAAAGTGAGGGACAGCAGTATACCGTGTCACTCTCAGGTTGGAGAGACGAGACGGTCGGTCTCTTCGACTGGACAACGGATGCACCGATCGACATCCGGGAGATTCGTCAGCATCCGCGCCCCGTCGCCGTGTTCCTGATCGTTCCGGACTATGATCCAACACTGAATGTCATCGCCTCACTGTACGTCAAACAAGTCTATACCTCGCTCGCTCGCGTCGCCTCGCAAGCGACGAGCGGACGTTGTGAACGCCAGGTTATCTTCCTGCTCGACGAATTTGGGAACATGCCAGCGATTGAAGGGATGGCGAACATCATTACCGTCTGTCTCGGCCGGAACATTCGTTTCAACCTCGTCATCCAGTCCTACGCCCAACTTGAGAACCTCTACGGGGAGGATTGGAAGACGATCGACGGAAACTGCGGGAATACGCACTACCTACTGACAGCAGATGAGTCGACGGCAGAATTGATTTCGAAGAAGCTCGGGGAGCAGACGATCGTCACGAAGTCTCGTTCGGGACAGACGTTCTCGCTCTCGAAGTCGAAGACGGAGAGTGTCGATGGTCGGCGCTTGCTGACGGCAACCGAGGTGATGGGACTGAAGGAAGGCGAGATGTTAATTATCCGTGTCATCAAGCGGCAAGACAAGCAACAGAAACGAATCCAATCCTATCCTCTCTTTTTGACCGGACGGACAGCGATGAAATATCGCTATGAATACTTGGCGGATGACTTCAACACGGACCGTTCCATCAACGACCTCGTCATTCCCTGTGCACATGCGCATCTCGACCTGAATACGCTTCGTGTCCCGTTCCATCTCGGCGCCTCAGATGCATCGAAAACGGTTGAGACGGAGGAGGAGACACTTGACGCAACAGAATGGCGCGTCTGCGATGTCCTGCAGCCAAAAATCCTACGCTCGATCTTCGAGACGACAGAATACGATACGTTACCGATTGATCTGTTCGAACAAGGCATCCTAGATAAGACAATTCCTGTGACCGACAACCAGCGCCATTTCTTGAAGACGATCATCAGCAAACGACTCGAGAAACTTCGTCATGGCGTCTAAGGAGGGCATCAAATGACAGAACTGACACGCACGGAACGCGTCCAGCGTGAACTCCGCGTCATCGCAACTATCATCAAGGAGAATAAAAAGCGTCTCCGCCGCGGTGAAGTCTTGAATATCCAGACCCGGGACGGCTTTCTCGTTATATTTGAGGAAGAAGACCCAGACTCAGGCGACCGAAAAACTGTTACGCTTATAGACACATTCGATTTCCGGGTCCATGTCAGTAATGGCGATTTAACGGATCCGGAACAAGTGTCATAAACGGAAAAGGGGTGGAGGCATGCAAGCGAAACGAGTACTCTCCGGACTATTGATTTCCTCTGCGTTACTTTTGGTCGGTTGTAGCGAAACTGAAGACTCTAGTCAGGCGAATCAAGTAAAGTTATCCAAGGTAGAAAATCTAATGGATGGAAAACAGGAAGGATTCCTACTAATTTTAAAAGAGGAAGACGGAGATATTGGCTCATATCAAAATAAACTCGATTCCATAGCGAAAAAAAACGAAGTACCTATCAACATCTATAATACTTTTCAACCTGATGCTAAAAAAATAGTGGATAGAGCAAACTTTGAATACACATCTACGCTACAAGGTGAACGTTTATATTACGTGTCGAAAGGAAAAATCAAAGATAAATTAAATATTAATCGCCTGACTGATGAGACTTTTACTAATACAGTCAATGAGTTTGTAACTAATAATAAATAGAATGAAACGGAGGTCTGGATAGATATGTCTGATGCTCAGGTTATCCAGAAACTTACCGAATTCGAACGTCTTTTCAATTTAAGTAATCTAGTTAACGACGCTTTACGAACTGTAGGGTGGATTTTTGTCAGAGGGCTTTCTTTATTGATTGATTCTCTCGAAAGTCTTACAGATGATATTTTGATGATCAAAACATTCTTTAATAATCCTCAAGTGGTTGAATTCGTTCAGACGATTCAACCTTTTTTGTATGTACTATTAGCCGGCAGCTTTGTTTTAACAGGCTATCTCATCATTTTTCAAAAGAAATTCGATCGAGAAGGGCTTCTTATCAATATTTTCATTTCATTGATGATTTTAGGACTTCTCTCACCTACGATGAAACAACTAAATGAATTCACAGATCAGGCAGTCAATCAAGTCAAGAGTAGTAGTATATATGGTTCTGAAAAGGAAACTATATCTGAAACAATACTCAAAGAAAATTTAAATGATTTAGTAGCATATGATAAAAATGGTTTTGAAAACTATACAGAAAACGTCGTAAAAAATAATGTTCCGACCAAATTAATCAAAGGATTACAGATAAATGAGGTGTTCGATAGCAATAAACTAGACATCTCCACTACTGGATCAAAACTTTCAAAATCATTTATTCTTTGGGACGGTAGTGAGGAAGTACTAGGCGAACTCGATCAAAGTGGACTTGATTGGAATAACCAGTACTACTATCGCTATCATCCGAACTGGTTGACGATTCTTGTCACCCTTGGCGTGATGGGCTTCACCCTTTTCTCGATTGCCTACAAGCTGGCTCGACTTTCGTTCGAGTTGGCTTTTAATTATGTTTTAGCGATTTTAGTCGCCCCTGCTGACTTACACAGCGGACAAAAGACGAAGAAAGTCATTCAAAGCATCCTGAATACGTTCCTCGTCATTATCTTGATTTTCGTCTCGATTAAGCTCTACACGATTGGGACGGCTTATCTTGCTGATACACTCGACGGTCTTGCCTATTTGATCGCATTGATTGCTTTCTCTGCTGCCTTGATTGATGGACCGAACATGGTCGAACGCCTCTTCGGGATTGATGCAGGTCTGAAACGTGGGTGGGGTGTCGCACTTGGTGCGTATGCTGTAGGGAAAGGAACGGCAAAAGCAGGGGCTCGTGTCGCTGGACAGACGATGAAGAGGACATCACGCCCTACTACTCCATCCGCCTCAGAAGCTGCCAGTACGAAGTTACCACCGAATCCACCACCTAATGGTGGCACACCGACGGGGCGTCCGGATCGTTCGTCCGATAGTGTGCCAATACGTTCGCAAGCACCAGAGCGCACTTCACAATTAACCGGACAAGAGAACCAACGCATTGAATCAATTGATTTATCGACGCACGACACGAGTTCGGAGAGTCCGACTGCAACAACATCAAAAGAGTCCATGCCACGTCGTTTGGACGATGTCTCACCACAATCACTTGCGACTACTCCGCCATCATCGCAAACACCTGTTGCACAATCGAAGGTGCCCGATGGATCGATGAAGGAACAACCAGCTACATCACCTAATGCGTTCACTATCTCTGAAACAACTGTCGCATCACAGCCTACTTCATCGTCGAAACAACCCATTGGATCTCGTGCACCTAGTCCGACTTCTGTTCACTCAGGATCAACATCTGACATGAAACCTAATGTACTTGCACATTCTTCTAACACACCTGAAGACGAAACACCTACTATCTCCTCTTCAGGAGCGAGCAATTCTTCACCTTCTATCAATGAGTCGCAAGAGACATCATCCGGAACACAGCGGCAACGAAAGTCGATCTATCAGACACTCGAGACCACGACACAAAAAGAACTCAAGCATGTCGAACAAACACAGACACGCGTGACGTCAGAATCTTCCCGTATGTACTCGACCGATGTCCCGCGTCTAGACCCGAAAAAGGAGTGAGACCATGCAACAGCGCCAGTACCGGATTCCGAACGAAGTCACGACCGAGCTGAAGATCAATAAGATGCTCTATCTCTATGATTTACTGTTTCTCGTCGCTTTGATCATCGTCCGGTTGATTGCTCTTCCGTTCATCCCGGACGCCTTACATCTTCCATTCACATTCTTCCTGGTCGCGTTCGGACTCTTCCTCGTCATCCGCCCAACGACGAATCCAGAGAAACGGATGATTCACGTGCTCTATTACGCGCTGATGAAGAAGAAAGACACGTATATCGCATTGACAGACGGTAAGGACGGATCGAAAGGAGCGTGATGGCATGAGTTTATCGGAAGAGAAACGATCTAAAACAATTCCGACGACAGACATTACTTGGCTCGATGAGATGCAACTGACGACACCTCCAACACGGAAGGAAAAACGCATCCGGATCCCGCCATCCGTCGCCGTGCTTCTACCGATTGTTGATGCCACAGCGCTCGATGGATTCGAGATGCAAGACGGAACATTCTGCGACATCATTCAGCTGACTTCAAAAGATATCTATGGGTTGTCCGAGACGAAGAAGGATCATGACATCTTCTCTCTCGCCTATCTGTTGCAGGCGTACATTCATCCGTTGAAGGTGATTCCGCTCAACACACCGCTTAATTTGGAGAAACAGAAACAACGGATCGAACGACAGTTGCGGCAAAATCAAAACGCCGCCTATCATCCGTTTTTGCAAAAGAAGAAGCAAGAATTGATCTACCTCGAGGAGCATCGCACCAATCGCGATTATCTCCTCTTTTTTTATGCCCCGGATGAGGCAATGTTGCGGGAACGGAAGTATCAATTGACGAAACTGCTTCGACGCAGCAACCCGATGGTCGAACTGACGCTCGAGCAGAAAATCAATGTGTTGTTCCAGCTACACAACCCGAATACAAAACCGACCCAGGACGGAAAGGAGTGATGGTGTCATGTGGCGTACACGTTTTTTACGAAAGCAAGACCCGGAAACAATCAAACAACAAGACGGCTACAATCCGACATTCGTCCAAGCGATTCAACCGCAAGGCGGACTCCGCTTCGAGCCGAACTATGTACGGACCGGCGACGGTTATCTTGCCTGCCTCCATGTCTATAAGTATCAATCGACCGTCTACGATTTCTGGCTCGAACCGATCCTCAACCTCCCCGGCGTCCTGACGACGCTCGACATCGGGACGGCGGACAAACGGGAGATGATCCGGACCATCAACAAATCGATGGCCGAGCAGAATACGCGCTTCGAAAATGCGAAAGATAATGTCGACCGGATTGATGCGCGGGAGACGTATAAGGAATTGAACGAACTCTACGAACAGATCACGCAAGGTGAGACGATGAAGTATCTGCATCTCCGTCTCTACGTTAAAGCGAAGACAGTCGACACACTCGAACGCCAAGTCCAGGACGTGATGGAGGAACTGGAGGCACGGAACTTCCGCGCAACTGTCTTCCTGAACGAACAGGAATGGGAATGGCAGAGCCTGTTCCTCAGCTACGAGCAACAGCAAAAGCTACCGAACCGTCGTCGCGGGAAAGAGATTCCGTCGCTCTCAATCGCAGGAGGTTATCCGTTTCATTTCACGTCGCTACAGGATCCGACTGGGACCTATTACGGGACGACCGATACGAACGGAAGCGTCATCTTCGACTTATTCCACAAGGACAAACAACGGAAGTTCTACAACGCCTTGATGATCGGTAAGATGGGCTCCGGGAAGTCGACTTTGCTCAAGAAGACGGTCCTCGATCAAGCGATCAAAGGGAATCACGTTCGCATCTTAGACGTGACGGGCGAGTTCTCCGACCTCGTACGACAGCTCGGTGGAAAGGAGATCGCACTTGACGGTTCTGCCGGACGGATCAATCCGCTCCATGTCTATAAGACGGTCACACATGCCGACGGCTCGGCGGATGAGGCACTCTCGTTCATGCAACATCTATCGAAGATTGCGGTCTTCTATCACTACATCAATCCAGCAGCTACACAAGAAGAAGCGAACGAGTTCGAAATCCTGCTCCGGCAACTCTACCTTGAGAAAGGGCTCTGGAATGAGGACGGTGACGCGCCAATCACGACGCACCCTGCAAACACTTATCCGGTCTTCTCTGACTTCTTAGCGCTCGTCCGCTCTGAATTGTATGCGGACGATTCGCGGACGACGATCCGCGAGACGATCAGTACGAACCGTGTCCGCCGTCTTGAGAACATCGAGCTCGCGATCACGAACCTCGTTCACAACTACGGCAACATCTTCGACGGACATTCCTCGATCGAGCGATTTGACGAGGAAGCGATTGTCTCATTCCCGCTACGCAACCTGACCAATCTGAAAGACGAAATCTTTCAGGCACAGGTCTTCAACCTGATGAACATGCTGTGGGACGGGATGATTCTTAATGGTGCCGGACAACTCCGCAGCTACAACCAGGGCGAGTTATTGATCGAGGATGCCTTCAAGTATCTGATTGTCATCGATGAGGCGCATCACCTGATCAATACGCGCGATATCGCGCAACCGGCAATCCTGTACCTACAACAATTCATGCGCGAAGCGCGGAAATACTTTGGCGGCATCTTCTTCGCCTCGCACTTGATCACGGACTTCGTCCCGACCGGCTCGAAGTCGGAGAACGCGGAAAACGTCAAGACGTTGTTCCAGTTGACGCAGTATAAATTCATCGGCGAGCAGGATGCCGAGAGCATCCCTACGATCCAGACCGTCTTCGACGGACAGTTGACGGAGAGTGAGACGCGGTTGATTCCGTCGCTCGAGACAGGACGGATCGTCCTCAGTATCTCCGGTGTGAAGACGTTGATTTTCGATGTCGATGTCTCACCCGAGGAGCTGACGTTGTTCGGAGGTGGTGCCTGATGTGGAGTACGGTCCGGCAGTCGGCACGTGTCGCCGTCCGGATGAAATGGCGACTCCTGACCTTAAAGTATCGTCTGATTGCTCTCGGAATCGCGCTTCTGCTCCTCCTACTGATCATCATCGTCGCAGGGATTCTCGATACGTTGACCGGAATCGAGAACGAACAGGCGACGGAGACACCGATCGCTTACTCGGACGCGAGTCTACAAGTCAGTGATGATGTCCTGCAATACCGCGAAGCGATTGCACGTGAATTAAAGAAAGAACAGCTTGAGGGACAGACGAACGTCGTCCTTGCGTTGATGATGCAGGAAAGCGGCGGACGCGGGAACGATCCGATGCAAGCGAGTGAATCGAAGTGTGGACGGATTGGTTGCATCACCTCTCCTGACGAGAGCATTCGTTATGGGGTGAAACACTTCGTGTCAGTCTTCCGGCAAGCGAACGAGGACGTCAAGTTGACGCTCCAGAGTTACAACTTCGGCGGTGGCTTTATCGATTACGTTCAAGAAAACGGCGGACGCTATACGAAACAACTCGCGATCTCCTTTTCACAGATGATGTACCAGCGCGTCAAAAAGAGTGGCATCTATCAGTGCCATCGTCCGAGCGCGATCGAGCATCAAGCCTGTTACGGTGACATCGAATATGTCGATGCTGTCCTCCGTTATCTGACACCGACGGTACTAGCAGAAGGTAAGACAGGACCGATCAAAGGAAAACTTCATGCTCCGCTCGACATCCCACTGCAGATGACATCGGGTTTCGGGTCACGGATCGTTTTCGGAAAGACGGATATCCATACGGGCATCGATTTCAGTTGCCACGATACGGATACCGTCCACGCCGTTCGCTCCGGTACCGTCACCTATAGCGGTTTACGCGGACCGTATGGGCAACTGATTCAGATCAAACAAGGCGACTGGATCACCGCTTACGCCCACCTTTCTGCACGCCAGGTTAAGACGAGGCAAAAGATCGAAGCTGGACAAGCGATCGGGATGTGTGGGTCGACCGGACGTTCGACCGGGAATCATCTCCACATCGAATTTAAGACGAGTGATTGGTCCGGTCACATTGATCCGGCACCACTGTTTTCGCTATAGGGAGGGATGAACTATGGCATTGACGAGTCGTCATCTCCTATGGCTCGTGTTGTTCTGTCTGCTGCTGTCAATCAGTGCCAATGTCTATCAATATCGTTCGATGGCAGCAGATGAATCGCATCGAATCGTCGAGAAAGACGAGAAGAATGTGTTACCAAAAACGACGGTGTCAGATCCGTCCATCTCAACTAATGAACAAGAGCAAGAACAAAATTCAATCATTTCGAAGAGCGCGGAACGCTTTATCACGTTCGCCTTCACATGGGAGGATGGGACCTATCCAACACGCAAACGACAAGCCGATCAGTATATGTCGGAGTCCATCAAACAAACGTTGTTCGCGAGTAGCGGAAGCGATAACAAGTTCACCGCCTCCGTCTCGGACATCGAAGTCTTTCCAAATCGGGACGATCCAGAGCATTGTCTCGTCCGCTTCAAACGGACATTGACGATCGATGCCAATGGTTATGAAGAGACGTCTGAAGAATTAGTTGAACTGACCTTTACGCATCAAGATAAACGTTACGTTGTCGATCAGATGAAGAGCCTTCAAACGTCAGGAGGTGTCTAAATGCATCCAGGAAAACGAAAGACGCTGACCCGTGATTGGTCACGACTGTATCTCGGAACAGGACTGTTCTTCTTGATTGGTTTTCTGTTTTTCGGCTTCTCTTCCCTTTTCTTTGCCGAGGAACAACCGATCAATGCGACACCCATCGGTGAAGAACAACGGTTAACGAATGGACAGACCGTCACGCTTCTCGATTGGTCCCATGATGTGCAGCGAAAACAAATGCGCATCCGTCTCCAGTTCGATCAACCTCAAGATTACGCGACGAGACTTGTTACGCGTATCGCTTATAAGGAACGCCCGACGGATGAGCAACGCGTCCGTGTCGTCTATCAGCAGGACGAGCACTACATCTTTGAAATCGAAGATGTACCGCGTGACTTTGATCAACTAGCACTCCGCTTGTATGTCATTAAACCTGAACAGTCACTCGAGAAGCTGAGTGTGACGAAGCGAGAAGATGCGCTCGTCGAATCACTCTATATGGATCAACGACGTGTACTAAAGACGTCACTTTCTAAACAACAAGCGGACGATTATGCACAACTTTTTCTCGCTGACGAGCACCTGCAAAGTCAAAAACGGATCAAGAACATGAAGCGCGAACAGACGGAACTAGCTTCTCTCATCCAACAGATTGAACAAGACATTGAGATGAAACAAGCCACCTTACCCGACCTGACACTCGATGAACAAGTCGAACGTGAGGATGAAATCTTCAATCTGAAGCAAGACAAAGAAGACGCACTGTTACGACAAACGGAATTGAAAAAACAACTCACGCAAGAAGAAAAAAGACAAGATCAGCTGCGCATTAAAGCACGTGAAATGAAATGGTAAGGTGGCAAACACCGTGCCAAAATGCGGTTTTTAGTGGCACGCGGTGTGACCTTTTGGCGATTTTGATGATATCAGGGAAACACTAGGCTCCGCCTAGGCTAGCACGCTGAGTGATAGCAGTTTCCCCTTATGCTCTTTTTCACGTTGTTTAACCATTTTTGGTTTTTCTCCTCTAAAATAATCGACGTACATTTAGTCATTCTATCGACCTTCATCAACGCTTAGATCGATTCTGTTACGTCACTTTTTTCGACTCTTTTCATCTCATGATGCTGTATCTTCGACCAGATATACTTCAGAAGTTCGACGATCAAGGAGACGCTTACGGCTTCTCCAAGAGCGTAACTCTGTTCGATGATCGATTGCATATGTCCCCTCCGTTCTTAATCTGAGTGGGTAACACCTTTCTCACTTCTAATGACAGGAGGAGCGAGTGAATTGTTCGGAAAACTTTTCATTTTTTAAATCATTAAGACTGACTTTCGTATGGAAGGAGGAAGACGAATGGATCTCTTGATTCGTGACATCGACCCCCGATTCGTCAAACAACTCGACGAACAGGCGGAGAAACAAATGTGTTCCCGACAAGAATTATTGAAAGGATTGTTGACGACCTGGTGCGCAGACGGCGTCCAGTCGACGCAAGTAGCACGCCTCGAACGACAGCTCGAAGCGAACACTTTGCATCTGAAGCGGAGCGCAACCGAACTCGAACTCTTGACTACACTCTTCCGTGAGGTGATGCAGGATGAGTAACATTCCCGGCGTCATCATCAAGTCGAAGTTCAAGTTGCCGCAAGCAACCCGACGCGCGCGTCGTTATACGACCTACCTCAGTTACATCGATCGTCCGGAGACGAAAGCGCGGTCGCATCAATTTGAAAACTATCACGACTATATGGAAGATGAACTGAAATCAAGCGGTCTCTTCACGGCGACACAAGACCGATTGAGTGCGAGGGAACGAGAGCACTTACGCGATATCTTCCGACGGGCACAAGAGAACGGCAGCATCCTTTGGCAAGACGTCATCTCGTTCGATGGAGCGTGGTTACAGGAAGTCGGTGTCAAAGAAAATCGTTACATCGATGAACAACGGTTGATGCAGGCGACACGGAACGCGACCGCGCTGATGATTGAAAAGGAACAGATGCTGCATGCGACATGGACCGCTGCGATTCATTACAACACGGATAACATCCACGTCCATGTCGCGACAGTCGAGACGATGCATCCACGCGAACGGGGCAAACGGAAACCGAAAACGATTGAGAAGATGAAGGCACAAGTCGTCCATACGCTTGCCGATCGGACACGGGAACAGGAGAAGTTAAATGCCTTCATCCGTGATGAAGTTCTCGCGCACAAACGAAATCATGCAACACTATCCGTTTCAAATCGCGTGCTACATCCGGAACTTGTACGTCAGTATAAAGCGATTCAGAAACGACTACCGGACGATAAGCGCCAGTGGTATTACAACATGAACGGTATGAAAGAAGTACGTTCTTCACTCAATCAATTGACTGACACGTATCTTGCGACCTACTTCGAGAAGGAGCATACCTCTTTCAAGCAACGACTGGATAACGAGGTCGCATTCTACGAGCGAAGTTACGGATCGGCATCGCAAGCGTCTGCTTATCGGAAGACGAAAGAACAGGATCTCTACACGCGGATGGGAAACGCTATCCTCTCCGAGATGCGTGAGTCGCCTACGTCATCCCAGAAGCTTGAGAAGACGAAGACATCCTCACCTAGACAAAGAATCCAGTCAGCGTTTCGACGTGAACGGATCATGCAAGAGACACTCTATCGGATCGGACGACACATGAATGATGAGTGGGATCATATCAAGAATCAGCGTGCGTTTGAACAACTCGAACAGGAAGTCCAACACGAAAGGTAAGGTGACGGGCAATGGAGGAAACAAAACAAGTCCGGATCAAGATGAGTGCCGTGACCACTGATTTTTTAGAGGAATACCGAGAGAGAGAACGATTGTCTGGGGTCGGTCCAGCCATCGATCACATCATCCGCGACTATCAAGAGATGATCAAAAAGCAATGGGACTTGAACTATGTCAGTCGTTCCGTCTCGAAACAGATTGAGCAAGAGTTGACACCGTTTTGGGATGAACAGATTTCGAAAAGTCTTGCTCCGTTACGAAAGAGCGTCCAACAAACAGACCTTCAAACACAGGTATTGATCGAACTCGTACAAGCTTTGATGCAGACGGAAAGCATCGAGGACATCATTCCGACGACCGAATACCGTCCCTCTTTTCTTGAGACGGCAGAGACGGCTGTCAAACAGCGAATCGATCAGCGCAAGCAACATAAGCATTCGGATGAAGAAAGGATGACTCACAAATGAGACGACTCGAAGCCTTCACACTCGCGACATTTCTCGAATTGCATCCGTCCCACGTCACCGTCATGATTCATCAAGCACATTATGATATTCCGGTTTCTCAGGATGAACGAGCGTTCCTTCAGCTCTTGCAGGAAGAACCTTTGGTATTACTCCCGGTATCACATGATCGCCGTCAGTTATTATTCGATCGACTGGCTACCGACCCGATGGTATCAGAAGAGTTGAACGATTTTGAAGGTGCTGCTGATTCGTCCGTTTCGTCGGAAGGAGCGTGAGTGATATGGCATATCAGAAAAAGACGCGTGAGGATTACCAGAAGGAAGTCCAAGCGTTGACCGATAAGATGGAGACGCAGCTCGCCTCCCACTTCGTCAGTCAGGAGAGCATCAAGGAACACCTCGACTTCATGAGCCGATTCCATCGCTACTCGACGCGGAATATGTTACTCATCGAAGAGCAGTTCCAAGGCGCCCGTGCCGTCGGTTCCTATGCGTACTGGGAGAAACAAGGCGTACAGGTTCAAAAAGGAGAGAAAGGGATCAAGATTTTCGTCCCCTCCCCTGTTACGTTCATCAAACGAGAGACGGATTGGGTGGCATGGAAGGACGCGACGAAGACGGAGCAAATGCGTGCAAAGGAAGGCGCACTTCCGACGCGGAAAGCGATGTACTACAAGATTGGTCATGTCTTCGAGTACACACAGACCGATGCTCGGGAGAAGGGACTCGAAGTCTCTGAACTCTTCGCTTCCTATCATCGAAATGGATCGCTTCGTGAGGCGGAATCGTTTCGCCGCGCGTTGAACGGGATTGCTGAGACACAAGACGTGAAAATACTCGATCAGCCTTTAAGCGAGCTTGGTACCGCGAAAGGATGCTTCTATCCGGAACTGAACGCGATTGCCCTCAATCCGCGGAACTCGGATATTGAAAACGTGACCATCCTGATTCATGAACTCGCGCATGCCAATCTGCACAACGTGGAACGAAATGAAGAGCGTGGAATTGAGTTGAATCCACATGAGAAGGAATTCCAAGCGGAGATGGTCGCTTATACGGTCGCGGCACACTTTGGTTTTTCGACGGACGAGTTTTCCTTGTCGTATCTCGCTAACTGGACGCAAGGAAGAGACTTGCGCGATAAGGAAGACCTGTTGCACGAAGTCCATCAGACATCCGGTCACTTCATCCGTGAGATTCATGCTTCACTCGAGCAGGAGCAAATCTTGGAACGCGAAGCATCACCGATTAAAATGATTGAGTACATCGAACAGAATGCACAGATCACCGAACACGGATTACCGTTAGCTGAACGGCTAGAACGAATCATGCAACATTCACCGGAGGACGTCGGTGCTTACCTGACGAGCATCGCCAAGCAAGACACGCAGCAAGATCTATCGTCTTTTGAAGAACCAATGATGCTGGTTCATGGAGCGACAGACTTCTTCGAACCGTTCGCGAAAGCCAACGACCGTGACTTCGACGAACATGAGACCGTCGCCTATACGCTCGTCATCCCAGGCGAAGAACCAATCAGCCAACACTTCCGCATCCTCGATGATGCGATGGGACCGTACCATCACATCCTGAATACAGAAGTCGTCAGTAAGGAGACCGAACAAGTACTCGAAAAAGCATGGTACGACGAGATGATTTCGACGGAAGACCGTGATCTAGAAAAGGTCCGACAAATCGTGACGCGTCACTTCAATGTACCGGAGCAGGACTTCAGGAGCCGTTAAAAAGATGTCCTCTCTTCTTTTAAAATCAAGTACTATAAAAAAGTAGGATAAAACTGACAATACAGACAAGACGGAGGATTGACCATGACTAATAATCAAGCAATTGCTTATGCTGCCATCGCGATGGAGCAGCTCGGCTACACACGTGAACAGATTGAAAAGGTTCAAGCGAGTATGCTGTCTGAAATGGACTGGACAGATGAAAAAACAGCTGAAAAGAAAGCCAGTGCCATCTTAAATAGCTGAACGTAAAAATGATTATATTCTTGCGCTTGAACTTCAAAAAAAGAAGGCAATATGGCTTCCTGAAGCGAAGTCATATTGCCTTCTTTTAATTAAGAATATTTCATTTGCAAAATAAATTGTTCAAAGCTAAATTTTGAAATGATTCGATGTCCCGAACGATCGAATTTTCGTGTTTGAAGATACGTTTCAAATGTAGATATGATTTCTTCCATCTCTAAACGTTGTTTAAGACCTACGACAATATATGGTTTAAACTTTTCTCCCATTTCTAAAATGAGTGCTTGCGCTTCTGTAAATGTTTGATTCATAGTCATCTCCCTTTCTTCACCAGATATGATTCTATCAATTCATCTTCTTATTTCAGTTCAATCTTCTTCTCACCCAACTCTTTTCCTGATAATCCTTGGGTTGCTTTCAAGGTGACGACTGCCTTCGGGTCCTCGATGTCATAAGCCATAATCCCTTTTGCAGTACCACCCGGTTTAATATCATCCAACTGATGCTCTAAATAAGAGGCATACTTCTCTTCCTGTGGCGTCATCCCTACCTCTAACTTGTTAATTGTATCGGTTCCTTCCTGTGTCGCTTCAAAGCAAGCAATCCAAACATTCATCCCATTGAGTGGCTTCTTGCTGTCGTTCGTCGTCTCATATGTGAAAACGAGTTGTGGTTTTTCGCGGAAATACTCTTTACTCGGCTCAAGTACTTCTGTCGAAAGAATCTTGACGGTCGCCATGTCGATCTTTAACGTGTCGTCTTTGAAATAGACATCTTCTTTTTTCGGTTCTGCCACCTCGACCTTTTCAGTCGGATTCGCTGCTTTTTTTGGTGGATCTTCTATTGTCTCTTGTGTGCCGCATCCAACGAGTGATAACCCTAACCCAACGATGACGACCGCTTGTCCTAACTTATTCATCTGCTTCAGCTCATTTCTTTTTTAGTCTTCCCATAGTTCTTCCATCAGCTCATCGATTTCATTCGAGAGTCGCTGCCGTTCACGGTCGTCCTTCTCGATATGACCGTACTCATCCATCCAGATGACATCACCGGACTCCACCGTCATCGGAAAGCGGGAAATCAGAATGTCGCGCATCCCATCATCGAACTCGACGACGACCCACTTCTCTTCAATTCGGTCGATAATCCCTTTTCGCTTTTTCATTTCGACTTCTTGATCGTGTAGGACGATCCATTCCCTTCGAAGACAATTGTGCCACTCTTATCGGTCCGCAGCATCGTCGCCTTCGCACGCTTCAAGTTCGTCACGACTTCCTTCGTCGGGTGTCCATACGCGTTCTTCCCGACACTGATGACGGCGTACTTCGGTTTAACGTACTTGAGGAACGTCGCACTTGTTGATGTCTTCGCCCCATGATGCCCGACCTTGAGGACGTCCGCACGCAGCGTCTTCTTCTTCGCGATCATGTCTTGCTCCGACTTCAATTCCGCGTCTCCCGTGAACAGAAACGTGTTCTTCTTGTAGGCGACGTGTAAGACCGCGCTCCAGTTGTTCAAATCACTCTTCGCATAGTCTTTGACCGGTCCGACGAACTGCGCCTTCACACCTTTGACCGGAAGCGAGACGCCAGCCTTTGCTGTCTTGATCGTCAACTTCTCGCGCTTAACCGCTAACAAGAAATCCTTGTAGGCTTGCGTCGTGTGCTTGACCTTCGGTGCGTAGACGCTCTTGACCTTGAACGAGTCGAGGACTTCATCAAGCCCCCCGATATGATCGGCATCCGGATGCGTCGAGATCAGTACCTCAATATCACCGACCTTCTGTTTCTTTAGATAGGCGACGAGTGCATCACCTTTCCCCTTGTTGCCACCATCGATGACGATATCCTCACCACTTGGCATCTTGATGTAAATCGCGTCACCTTGACCGACATCGATATAGTGGACCTTGATTTTCGGTGTCGCTGCCTCTGCACCTTGCAGTGGTCCGACGAGTAATCCAATACTTGCGAGCGCTAAGCTGGCACCCATCCATTTTCGTTTCATCTTTCATCGCTCCATTCCTGATTTGTAAGTTATCTTCAGTATACAGTGAATACCAGGAGAAAGTTGGTTATATTTCCCACCCACCTATTTTTATTGATAGGGTAGTATATATGTAAGTCCATACAAAAAACAGACCTTAACAGGTCTGCTTAGTAAAGTGTTTCTGCATGAAGTCTGTCAATCGATCGACGTCGATGAACCACGTTACGTGCTCGATCGAACCGTCCACTTCTCGTACGAATCGAAGCTGGGCATCAATCAATGTTACCTTATCTGGTACCTGTTTCTCCTTTGCTTGATCCATGACCTCAAACATCTCAATTATACTCATGTACTCCACCCCTAATCGTTTTGTTAAGCACAGCATAGAATGATTTTAGAGTCTGTACGAATTACCTTAGATAAGATAAGCGAAATGATATGTAAGATAACTGGGTCATTACGAAACAATGTACGATTAATTTTTCACACATAAAAAAAGAAACGACCTTTTGAAGATCGTTTCTGCCATAAAAATGATTAGTGTTTCCTACGCACATCGAATCAATAGAGATAAATAAGTACACCTACGATCAAAATGAACGGAACCAATAATATCTTACCGGTCCGGCTCAAAAAGCTCTTCTTTTCTTTTGTAAACAAGAAGTCGATCAATAAGAAAAGTCCAAATGCAATCGGTACGAGGTAGAGTAGAGGGGCATTTGTAAGTGCTGCACCTAATACATCAGTCGATCCGTCAAATTTCATATGTAGTTTCTCCTTTTTAGATATCCTCGCATACGACACATCATTCACGACCGAAGCACTAACGACGATCTCATACGTGGACAAGAATCTTTCCTTTAGTATGCCATTCCTTCCACTAAACCCTAACCTTTTATTTTTCTTTTTATAATTCTATGTAACGCTCCGTGCCCTCCGTCGCAAGGAACAGGAACGTAGAAATCCCTCGCGCAGGCGAGTCGCAGCTCTCGTTATCGGTTCGAAGCAGTGCGATGAGGATGTTGCTGTGTGCAGCCTACAACCTCACGCATGAGCTCGAAAGTCTTTATGTCGTCCGCATTACTATGGAAACATCAATCCTCTATCCATAGAACTCCGTCCATTCACTCACTTCTTCGCTCATCCATGCATTGCAAAACTTCTTCAATTCTGTCACAAAATAATTTTTCCAAAATATAACTTTGTATACAATTGTAAATTACATAAAATCGTTATATTATAAAAGGTAATAAAGTATTGTGAACGTATGAAGAGTAGAAATGCTTGTATCTGGAAAAGTATATTTATTTGCAACAATCCATGATGAGAAAATGGATTGGCACAACCCAGTTCCTGCTTATGGAGAAGTTCTTATTGAAGATGGCGAATATATTCAAACTGTAGTTGATACGTATGAAACTGCATTTGAGAATCAAACGATCTCACCTATCATGGGGAGACACGATGAACTCGAGTTAAAAGAATGATTTGTTGAGGAACAAGCCACTCAATAAGAACACTTAAACTTTTTTAAAAATAATCTTTATCAAAGGAGAGCGTTTTATGGGTAAATTTAAATGGATGGGTGTTTTAGTAGTATTGGTTGTTCTATTTTTTGTGTTTGACCCTTTTCGTGGGGAACCACCAAACCCCAAAGTAGAAGCACAAGGAAAAGATATTCCAACGGTTCAAGGATCATTTTGTTGGGATGGTCTATTGCGCAACCAATGTGTCGATAAAGTATATGTCGACGGACTCGATATGACGAAAAAAAGCAAACCAACTGTAGTATCCTCAAATAAAAAAATCGATATTTCGTTTGAAGACGAACCGGAATCTATTGAGATCGTTCGTTGGAAAGATAAGCAAGATGCTGAAAAAGTTACTTTAACTGGCGATGCCGTTACTGTCCCGAAAGAAACAGGAACGTATGCCTATGAAATCAAAGCAAAGTGGTCCAATGGTGACGGACAATTCGCTTTTTTGGTTAAAGTAGACTAACCCCCTCCCCTTTCCCCATACTTCCTCTTCTACCAACAGTCAATTGGCTGTTGGTTTTTTTTATTAATAACCAAGTATTTGTGATAAGACCTATATTTTAAATTAATTATTTCTATTTTTAAAACGCTCCGTGCCTTCCGTCGCAAGGAACAGAAACATAGAGATGCCTCGCGCAGGCGAGTCGCAGCTCTCGTTATCGGTCCGGCAGGAGGGCAGCGGTGCGATGAGGATGTTGCTGCGTGCAGCCTACAGCCTCACGCATGAGCCCGAAAGCTCTTCTTGAGTTATACAATCAGTAGAAAGAAGATCACTACCTATCTACAGGAGGATTGATTCACTTCAATCAACTATCTCTCCTCGAACCTTCATCCACTCCACTACTTGTCTCACTACTGCATCCTCTATCACACCCTTCTACATAGAAGAGACCAGATGTACTTTCTCACCCGCAGTGGATCCATCCACTGCGGGTCTCTCATTGCCCTTGGATTCGGGACGAATCCATTCCTTACTCGCTTGCGCTCTCTCAAAAGAAAAACGACATCGTTTTTCGTCCATGCTCTTGCGCGCGGACAGGACGGGGTTATCCCGTCCGTCTACGCTTATTGTTCCTTTACAAAACACCTTGTGCCTTCAAACTGACATATTCTTCTCCGGCACCGACGATGATGTGGTCAAGGAGCTGGATACCGACGATGCGTCCGACCTCGACGAGCCGTTCGGTCACCTCGATGTCTTCCCGTGATGGATGCGGGTCACCGCTCGGATGCTGGTGGCTGACGATGAGCGACGTCGCATTGTTGAGAATGGCGGATTTGAAGATTTCTCTAGGGTGGACGACGCTCGAGTTGATGCTACCGACGTGTGCCCGATGGACGGCAATGACGCGGTTCTTCGTATTGAGTAGGATGACGAGGAACACCTCACGGTCATCGTCCTGGATGAAGCGTCTCGCGACACAGAACGCGTCCTCTGGGGACGTGATGTGTGTCGTCTCGAGCGCGACGTCCGGTTCACGGACCTCTTGGCGGATACGGGTGATTTCAACGAGTGTAGTCAGTTTCATGGAAAAGCTCCTTTCGCGAGTGGGATGCAGTCCGACACGGTGCCGTCCTGTTGACGGGAACGTAGCGAGCGTCGCGAGACGGCGCAAGGGTGACCGCAGGGAAAGATCAAAAAAAGTGGACAGCGCACCGGGACGAAGGCTTCCGGAGCCCGCGAGCGAAAAGCTTGCTTTGAGCCAAAACGCGGAGGAAGACAAGGAACGGCAGCGGCTTTTTTTGATGACCCTTGCGCCGACGAGGAGCGAGCTAGAGTACGGAAACAGGACGGCTTGCGGTCTCTTTCCATCAGACAGAGCGGGGCCGCTCTGTTCCATGCTTTTATCTATGGGATCCTATCTGATTGAAAAAAAGAACACACCCTAACTCATGAAGTGAGATAGGGTGTGTTCATACACAAAAAAGAAAAAATATACCAAACTTCTATTAAATTCTTAATGTTTTCGCATTGATAGCTACGATGACCGTACTCAAACTCATCAAAACTGCTCCAATCGCTGGTGAAAGAATAATGCCGTATGGTGCTAAAATACCTGCAGCTAAAGGAATCGTAATGATATTGTAACCAGCTGCCCACCATAGATTCTGAATCATTTTATTATATGTTTTTTGCGATAGTTCGATGACAGATAAGACGTCCTTTGGATTACTTTTGACAAGGACAATATCAGCCGTTTCTACAGCTACATCTGTTCCACTACCAATCGCAATCCCTACATCCGCTTGTGCGAGAGCTGGTGCATCGTTAATTCCATCCCCTACCATCCCTACTTTTTTTCCTTCTGCTTGCACCTGTCTCACTTGACGTGACTTATCATCCGGTAATACTTCTGCGTACACTTGATCGATCTCAAGTTGGGAAGCGACCCACGAAGCGACTTTTTGATTATCCCCAGTCAGCATGATGGATTGAATCCCTTTCTCCTTTAATTCCTGTACAGTCTTCTTAGCTTCCTCGCGAACGAGGTCGGCAAGGGCGATCATACCGATTAATTCTGTGTCCTTTAAGACAAAGACGACCGTTTTCCCTTCTTCAGACAAATCTTCGAATGTCACTTCGTCGATTTCGAGTTGTTTGTCCCGTACGTATCGCGGACTAACGACGCGGACTTGCTTTCCTTCGACTGTTCCTTCCAATCCTATGCCTGTCATCGATCCAAATCCTGCGACCGATGGTAAATCAAGCTTTCGTCTTTGAACTTCAGTCAAGATCCCGCGAGCAAGTGGATGTTGCGACGACTGTTCGATGGCTCCTGCGAGTCGTAATACTTCTTCCTCACTTATACCTGTACTTGCCATCACATCCGTTACTCCAAAATTACCTTGCGTTAAAGTACCAGTCTTATCAAAGATAACCGCATCTAGTTTTCGTGCCTCTTCGAATTGTGTTCGATTTCGAATCAAAAGACCTCTTTTAGCGGAAAGTGCTGTAGAAACGGATACGACAAGAGGGGCTGCTAAACCAAGAGCGTGTGGACAAGAGATAACCATAACCGTTACCATGCGCTCGATTGCTGTACTAACCGAATATCCAAGTACAATCCAAATCACGAAAGTCAGAACACCTGCTCCCACCGCGAGATAAAAAAGAATTTTTGCTGCTCGATCAGCTAAGTTTTGAGTCCGTGATTTGGAAGATTGCGCTTCACTTACTAAGCCGATGACTTTTGAAAGGTAGGTGCCTTCACCAGTACCTGTCGTCTCGACTGTCAGACCACCTTCTTGATTGATAGAGCCAGCAATCACGGTGTCATTCTCCTGTTTATCTACCGGAAGTGATTCACCGGTAAGCATTGATTCGTCAATCGTTGTTGTTCCTTCGACGATTTTTCCGTCTACCGGTACCTGTTCTCCCGGCTTGATCCGAATGAGATCTCCTGCCTCTAATTCATTGACCGGCACCTCTTCAACCTTCCCATCCTTCACTCGATGCGCCACACTCGGAAGTAACTTTACTAATTCCTGCAACGCATTTGAGGCACCCATGATTGATTTCATTTCAATCCAATGCCCTAATAACATGATGTCGATCAAGGTCGCTAACTCCCAAAAGAAATCATGTCCTTGTCCGAAACCGAATATGATAGCGACACTATAGAAATAGGCTACACTAATCGCTAATGCAATCAACATCATCATTCCAGGATTTTTTTGGCGTATTTCATTAATACTACCTTTTAGGAAGGGCCATCCACCGTAGAAGTAGACAATTGTGGATAGCAAAAGCAAAACAACGTCGTCATATGGAAAGCTAATGTTGATACCCGACCATTCTTGAATCATTTTGGAAAGTAGCAGGATTGGAATGGTCAACATTAACGATACGAGAAATCTTTTCTTGAAGTCTCCGATCATTCCTTCATGTTCATGATGTGAAGCACTCATTTGTTGGTCTTCATGATGAGTATGTTCGTGATGGATATGGTGATTCATAAGAAAACCTCCTTTTACGTACTATATACCTGTATGGTGTATATAGAGAGATCATGACTATATAGAGCTACATCTCGTTTTTACTTCCAGTTAAACTTATATATATAAATATAAAATGTATTTTGACACACTAAAAAATAAAAATTATCATACAAGTATAGGATATATTTTAAAAAATGAGACCATTTGTTTGAATAGGACTATTTAGCGCCAAAATCACAAGTACTGAAACTTTAAAAAGAATTAAAGGACAAGTTCGAGGTAGACATCAAATGATTGATGACAATTCATGAATTAACTGAACTGATGAAGACTATGGTCAAATGAACGAATAGGTACTATCGTGAACAGACAAATGAGCTAATACAAAAAACGCAATTAAAAAGCTTTGTTTTATGCACCTACAAAATTATCTCTAAGGAGAATCCAATCGTGAAACTTAACATACTCTTAAAAAGCGTAAGTCTTATTAGCCTATCCCTGATTGCGGTCGGCTGTGCTCAATCCCCGATGAAGTCTTCTACTCCCAATCATTCAAAGGAGGTAGATCATGCGAAACATATGGGCGGTGACAAGATTGAAGAAACATCATCATCGTTGATACTTCCCACGTTTTTAAAAACTCAACCTGAAGATGTACGAAATATTTATCAAGCTGTAGGGAAAAATCGTAAACTACTAGAGAAAATACCTTGCTATTGCGGTTGCGGTGAAACAGTCAATCATAAAAATAATTATGATTGCTTTATAGAAGAAAACGCGACGAATGGATCGGTGAAATGGACAAGTCACGGAACGACATGCAGCACCTGTCTCGAGATTGCTGTAAAGTCTATTTTGAAGCAACGGGACGGAGAATCGGTTAAAGATATTCGTTCTGCAATCGATTCTTCATATAAAGATGGATACTCGAAGCCGACACCGACTCCCTTATGATTTTTATGATGACACTTTTGCTCCTATAGTAAGAGTGTCATTTCGTTTCATTCTCACTCCAACGATATCCTCTCCCCCAAATTGTTTTCAGATGCCTATCGATCGGGTAATCTAACTCTCTTAACTTTTCTCTAATCATCTTAATATGAGAATCAACTGTCCTCGGATCCGATTCTGACGTATAAGACCAAACGAATTCATAAAGCTCTAGTCTGTTGAACAGCCTTCCAGGATGTTGAAGGAATAGTCGCAGTAATGCATGTGCTTTTGGTGTAAAGTCAATCGACTTGCCATCTAGTAAAATTAAATTGTTGCTCTCATCGAACGTAAGTCCGTGGTAGATAACGGGTTCTTTTGCTTTCCTTCTCATGACAGACCGAACTCTTGCTAAAAGTACGTCCCCGTTAAACGGCTTTGTGACATAATCTGTAGCTCCAGCATCTAGTCCTTTGACGATGGATTCAGCATCATTTAGAGCCGTTATCATGATGATAGGGACTTCCGGGTGAGAATCCGTTATTTTCTTACATACTTCGAATCCATCGTACATTGGCATCATTACATCCAATAAAATCAAATCGAAGGTTTCTTTTTTCACTTTCTCTAAAGCTTCGATCCCATCATTCGCCATACTACATTCATATCCTATTGGTTCTAGATAGAGTCTTAATAATTGCCTCATTCTTATTTCATCATCAACAATTAATATTTTATCCATCCTAGTCACCACCTCTTACATTAAAATTTTTTAATAATAAATGATTGTTAGTCTATTTCCTCATAAATTTCACGAACTTTCTATATAATCAATTCAACCTATAGAATGGAGTTGATTTTCATGAAAGTGTTTATGAAGAGTTTGATCGTTATCCTCTATGTATCCTTATTTTCTCTCACCATACTACTGGTCTATAAGGGTTATGAACTTTTTCATAACTAAGTATCTTAGTGCTTATAAATAATGAAAGAGCATCAGCTTTTTAGCTCATACCTTTTTCGGCATGGCGACATAGATGCTCCTTCATTTTTAACACTTCGCTTTAAGCAATTAATTTACGACAGACTTTTGCACATTCATTACAGGCCTCAGCGCACTTTTTACAATGATCATGATCATGTTTCGAACATTCGTCGGCACATCTTTCACAAATTTCAACACAGCTTCTTGCAAGAACATCAATATTGCTGCTGTTTCGAGAAATAGCTTGTACTAAAAGACTACAAATTTCAGAACAATCTCTGTCTAGACGTATACACTCTGCCATCGAAGAAATATGATGTTCACTCAAACACGCATCAAAGCATTCATTACAAGTCACTATACAGTTGTGTAGGGCACCTAAGATTTCTTGTTGTCCAGTATTCATTCTAAAATACCTCCATTTTCCGTCTTTTTTGACTTACACAAAGCCTATTTCCTTAGTTTGTGAAAAAAAGATGAAAACATTCACCTATTTTTTAGTCCACTTTCAACTGACCCATCATTCCGTTCTCTTCATGTTCAAGGATATGGCAATGGTACATGAATACCCCTTTTTCCTTGAAAGTCATCTGAATCTTAACTCGTTCATCTGGTTTTATAGCGATAGTGTCTTTTAGACCTGCTTCTTGATTATCTAGTTTCTGTCCGTTTCGCTCTAATACTTTGAATTGGACTCCATGAATGTGGAAGGGATGAGTCATTCCACCCATCATGTCTTTTTTATTATAGACCTCCCAAATTTCGGTTTCTCCTTGTTTCGCTTTAATATCGATTCTCTTCTCATCAAACTTTTTCCCATTGATTTCAACATTTTTGCCCATCCCGAAAAGAGTTAACTTTTGATTCACTGTAGACAAGGTCTTTAGCGGCTTTTCATATCCACTTTTCGGCGCCAATGCACTTAGGTTCGTCCCTTGTTTATCCTTCAGCTTGAAGTTAACGACCCTTACTCCATTCGTCTCAAATGAAACAGTCTCACCAATTTTTCTTTTTGAAAAGTCTACCAATACCTCTATACGTTCGCCTGGACTTAATTCAATTTTCTTTACGTTTTTCGGTTTTGAGATGTAACCACCATCATCAGCAATTTTTTTAAAGGATGAACCGTCAGATAGCTTCACTACGTAGTTACGTGCATTGGAGCCATTTATCAATCTGACTCTAAGTTGCGAATATTTTACGTTGAAATATGGATTAATCGTACCGTTTACGAGGAGGGTATCGCCTAAAGCCCCATCTGTTTTTTCTACATCAGCATATCCAAGGACATTCCTGTTTTTAACTTTTCGATCTTGAAGAATTAATGGAATATCATTTTCACCATATTTTTGAGGTAGCATCGTCTCTTTAGTTTTTTCATCCTTTACGTACAACAATCCTGCTAACCCCTTGTATACTTGTTCAGCAGTTTTCCCCATTGGATGTGGATGAAACCACAATGTCGATTCATCTTGCTTCACTTTAAACTTTACTACCTTCGTTTCACCAGCTTTCACGACTTGATGTGGTCCGCCATCTACGGATGATGGTACAACAAGACCGTGCCAATGGAATGTAGTCGCTTCTGATAAGCGATTCACCGTACGGATTGTTACCATTTTTCCTTTTTTCAATTCCACTACAGGACCTAAATAATTTCCGTTATATCCTAGAGTTTCAGTTTTTTTACTATTTCGGAAGAACTGTGTCTCTCCTTGTTTAGCGACAATCGTGTATTGAATGGAATTCTTGGTTTCACGATCGGATTTTAGCATCTTAGGGATGTTCAATCGTCGCTCTTTTTCTTCAGTTGATTTTAAATCGACACTCGCGCCATGTCCCATACCTTCCATCATGGTCTGATTTGTAGTAGTGTTCCCTACATTCATCATAGATTCCATATGCTGTTTGTTATTTGGCATAGTACCTCGGGTAAAAAGTAAATACGAACCGCCCACTATCATCATGAGAGTAAAGATACCGATAGTTGCGATTAACCATCTTTTCTTCACATGGATCATTCCCTTCATTTAATTATTTTCTTTAACTTAAAGAATGATTGTGAAAAAAATATGTCTTTCCACCCATGAATTTTATATTTTTTTCAATGTGTTACTTTTCTGCTCTCTGCAATGTTTCTGCAAATTTATGTGATAAAGTCTATGGAAAGCATAAAAAAAAACACTTGGAGGTAATTTTTATGAAATTAAAGAAAAAGATTTTTATGACAACTATGGCTGCTTCGCTTTCTTTAGCACTCGCTGCGTGCGGAAGCAATGGTGATGATTCTAAATCAACAGGAAGCATGGATAAAAATATGGACGGTATGGATCATTCGACGATGGACATGTCTGGATCGAAAGAGGTTCCGAAAGGGCTCCAAGAGGCTAAAAACCCTAAATTTAAAGTTGGCGACATGGCGATGATCAAAGAAGCACATATGGAAGGCATGAAAGGGGCCGAGGCTAAAATTGTAGGAGCTTATGATACTACTGCTTATAGCATTTCTTATGACCCTACAAATGGCGGGAAACGCGTCACGAATCATAAATGGATTATTCAAGAAGAGATTGTAGATGCCAAGTCATCTCCTTATGAAGTAGGCGATGAAGTAAAAGTAGACGCGGATCATATGAAAGGAATGAAGGATGCTACGGCCACTATCGACTCAGCTAAGCAAACAACAGTGTATATGATTGATTTCGAATCGACTACAGGTGAAGAAGTGAAAAATCATAAATGGGTGACTGAAGACGAACTATCTGCAGAATAAACGATAAACAAGAGAGGAACGGTTTTTTAACCGTTCCTCTCTTGTCTTATTTCTCCTTATTTAAGGAACCCACTTGTAACCAATTCCCCATACTGTGCGAAAGTGTTCTTCAATAGGAAACTCGAGTTTCCTAAGTTTTTCTCTTAAGTTTCTTACATGAGAGTCGACCGTTCGTTCATCTGTCCACTCATTTGCTAACCATAAACTTGAGAGTAGTTCCTCTCTTGAATAGACACGTTCTGGATTTTTTAATAACTTAGCAAGTAATGAAAATTCCTTTGGCGTGACTTTGACTAAATGATTATCATAATACAGCTCATGGGCGTCTTCATTTAAGATTAGACCCGACGATTCGATTTTTGATCCTGAAGAAACTGTAGTTCGTCTGAAAATCGATTGAATTCTTGCCTTCAATTCCGCCTCGTCGAACGGTTTCACAATGTAATCATCTGCTCCCAGTTGTAATCCTTTTACGATTTCTTCTTTTCCGTCGAGTGCTGTCAATAAAATGATTGGTACATTCGAAACTTCCCTTATCCTTTGACAGGTCTCAAAACCATCCATTAAAGGCATCATCACATCCAATATGATTAAGTCAGGCTCATCTACATCAATCAAGTTCAATATCTCTCTTCCGCTGTTCAGCTTAATACAGGTATAACTGTCTTGCAGATAGAGTTCAATCAGTTCTAACATTCGATTCTCATCATCTACCAAAGCAATGGTTCTCATCCTGGAATCCCCCTCAAGTCAATGACAACTTTCAGCCCGTTTTCTACATTAATAGCTACGATGGTCCCTTTGTGCGCTTCAACTATTTCTTTCGTGATAGCCAAACCGAGCCCAGTACCTCCTGTTTCACGATTTCGTGAAGAATCTACTCGATAAAAACGATCAAAAAGATACGGGAGTGATTGCTCATCCACACCACCACCTTCATCCGTAACTTCAATAAAGTTTTCATCAAGTTTTAAAAATACGCGTTTGTTCGCATGTGTATATTTTAGCGCGTTATCCAGTAAATTTAAGAGAACCTGATCAAATCTAGCTTGGTCTATCTCTTTGTAGATGGGAGTTTTATTAATTTGAAGAATTAATTTCACTTGTTTCTCCTCAAATTTAAAAATTATTCTTTCACTGATTTTTTTTAAGAAATCATTCATCTCTGTGATCTGAGGATCTATTTGAAAATGTGGCTCTTCCAATCTAGCAAGTTCAAACAAATCCTCAATCAGTTCTTGAAGTCTTTCGGATTCCTCATAGATAATATCTCCAAATCTCGATTCGTCTTTTTTGAGGAGTCCTGCATATCCCTTAATGTAGGTAATCGGCGTACGCAATTCATGTGTGATTGAAGTCAGAAATTGCTTTCTTGTATTTTGAATGTGACGTAAATCAACAGATAACTTAGTGATCGCTCGTGCTAAATCTCCTACTTCGTCGCTTCTCTCAGCTTCTCTGATTTTCAGCACCTCGCCTTTACTTAACTTTACCGTTGCCTCTTTCATTGATAAAAGTGGCTTTATAATGATATAACTCAAAAAATAAACACTTACTAATAGAAAAAGTACTAACAAGAATAGAGAGAACACTACTTGTTGTTTCAATTCCCCCATCAAATGCTGTATATACTTCGTCGGCTCTAACATGATTATTTGACCGCCATCTTCAATATTACTCACCGTCACTAAAAATTTGCCCTCTCTCCAATTACCTTCTACGATTCCATCCTTTTTTTGAATCCAATCCGGGTTCAAAAATTGTTCAGCGTCGTTAGATGAATCGACGACTTGATTATTTTTGTCTAAGATAATCACATCAGTCATCGCCTTTTCCTCCATTAAAACAACGTGTTCAACTGTTTGCTTGTCGAAGTTAGTGGAAAGAACATCTCGATGACTATTGCCTCTCTCTTGAAGGCTCTCCAGTTCACTTTCTACTTGTTGATGCTCAAGAATGTTGTATACAATAGCAGATGAGAGAATGAAAATCATGAGAATCCCGAAAAAATAAAATAACGTTATTTTAAATGAAAGTTTATTCATAAAGTACCTTTCTCATTTAAGATGATTACATATAAAAACAAACTGTTGAGATTTAGAAAAGAAAGTATTCTTCATTTAGGCGATACACAAAAGAGCTTTTATCATTTGATTCTTTTAAAAGGACAATTCCTTGAATATTACTCCACAAATAATTAGCGAAATCATAATCACTAAAAATAGCCTCACGAGTAGAACGCGTCATGAAACATTCTATTTTTGTAATCGTATACATTCCCTCCGAATCACGTTGATAATCGAAAGAAAAAGAACCCTTTATATTAAGCCTTTGAGCAATTATTGCTACGCACTCCTCTAAAATCGAGTTGGCAAACACCTCGTATGAAAGAACAGTATCTTGGTACCGTTCATACTCTTCTCTCATAAAACAGCAAATCACTTCACTAGATCGATAATCGACATATGCATCAATTTTCCCCACCTTTACACCTTCAGGCGCATTCTTTATCTGGTCAAAAGAATAAGTGAAAGTATTACCTTGAACCGAAAATGAATCATGAAGTACTGTTTTATCCCAGTCAAAGGATGTTATAAACGCTACGTTATTTTTTCTCATTTTCAACTTATGTTTTGATAACGTAGATGCTTCTTGTTCGCTTAAAGGGATAATCCAGCCTATTTCTTGAGAAGTACAATATTCAATCAGATTACTAATATACCCTTCTTCTGATTCTTTTTTTGAAAATGAATCAAAATATTTAAAATCAGGAAATAGCTTTCGAACCCATCCTTCTTTTGAAGAAATATGAATATCTATACTTACAGGCTTAAGTTGTTTTATGTTCTCCATCACTTTCCAGTTTTCCTCTACTCCCATTATCAGGACATTTTCACGAGACATTTACGATGCATCTCCTCTCGAAATAGAAAATAGAGCGTCAGAACCCTCTAAACCCTGTAAAATCAATCAATATTGTAGTTAGTTTCGTCAGACCATCGAAATACAATATGATACCTAATAAAATCATAAACCAGCCACCTATTTTCATAACCTTTGAAGAATAATTCATTAAGTATCTGGATTTCCCGACCAAAAACGACATCAAGAAAAATGGAATAGAAAAACCTAGTACATAAAAGAGCATATATAAAAATCCATTACTAGGATTCGTGGCGATCAAAGCAATAACTCCAGCGAGGATTGGTCCTGTACAAGGAGTCCATCCAGCAGCCGATCCGACTCCGACAATAAACGTTCCGATATAACCACGCTTTCTTTTTCCTAAGTTCATTCTTCGCTCTTTAAGTAAAAATATTGGGGTCCACAGACCAGTTAAAATAACACCGAATATGAATAAAATAAGTGCACCGCTCATCCGTAGAACATCTTTATACACTATAAAAAAATCAGCCAAATATGACGTTGAAAAACCCATCACTAAAAATACGCTCGAAAATCCAAGTAAGAAAACGAATGTATGGGGAACACCATTCCAGTTCCACTTTTTATTTTCTTTTAACTCTGTAACTGAAATTCCTGTAATGTAAGATAGAAAAACAGGATACAAAGCTAGGCAACATGGCGAGATAAAAGATAAAAACCCTGCTCCAAAAGCTAACAAAAAAGATAACTCCATCAAATTCCTCCCGAACTCTAAAAAATAAATCTTTTTTTAAGATGTATAAAAAAGAAATGTGTTTAATTTTAAACATAAAATCTGTTTGTGAAAAAACTATGCATTTTTTGATTAAATCTCGTATCAATTTTTGAAATGAATTTGATACACTTTTTTGTAATATAGTGATGCTATACTCCTTTTAACAAATCGTTTGTCACCGTATCTTTATCTTTAAAGGAGTACAACTAATGAAAAACAAGGTAATACTTATCGCTTCTAGCGTCTTACTCACAACAACTTTTTCGATGCATAGCCCAAAAGTTGAAGCAAGTAGTGCATATAAAGTAAAAGTAAAGACAGACAATCTCCGTGTTCGGACTGGTCCTTCTCTCAATTACAATATAGTCGGCGTGACTAACACTGGGCAGACCTTTTCTTATTTAGGAAAAAAAGGAGCTTGGACAAAAGTACTTTACAAAGGGAACACACGATATATCTATAGTTCTTACCTAAAAAAATATAAGAGCCACGTTGCAAAAAAAATGACGTATAATGAGTCTCTTTTTGCTTCTCCTACTAAAGGGAGGCTGACCCAAGGATACGGAAACTCTAATGGTGCTTACGGTTATACATTCCATAATGGCGTTGATCTAGCTGCAACAAAAGGCACACCCGTCTATGCTTCTGCGAGTGGAAAAGTCACTACCTCTAAAAACAGCGGTGCATATGGTAAACACGTTATGATTTCACATAGTCTAAAGAATCAAAAATACGTAACCGTTTATGCTCATATGAACAGCCTTTCGGTAAAAAGTGGTCAGACAGTTTCTAAAGGTATGAAGATTGGAACAGTTGGGAATACAGGAAACTCGTTCGGAAATCATTTACACTTTGAGATTCATAAAAACAGTTATAAATACAGCAGTTATTCTGCAGCGAATAGTGTCAACCCATTGAACTATTTGTAACCTAAAAAAAGAAGAGAGGATGTCCTAAGACAGCATCTTTTCAGATCATAGAAAAACCCTCATTTCGACGTCGAAATGAGGGTTTTTCTATGATCTGAAGCGACTTCATCAAGTCATTTATTTTGAAGTGGATTGCTGTGATCTAGCGTCTCATAAGACTTGTCTCAAAAGTGAGGTGATATTTTGCGGAAAATTGGTTATGTACGTGTCAGTTCAACTAGTCAAAACCCTTCAAGACAATTTCAGCAGCTAAGCGAATTCGGAATGGATATTATATACGAAGAAAAAGTTTCTGGGGCAACGAAGGAACGTGAGCAACTTCAAAAAATGTTAGAGGACTTACAAGATGGTGACACCATTTATGTTACAGATTTAACTCGAATTACTCGTAGTACACAAGATTTATTTGAATTGATCGATTACATACGAAGGAAAAAAGCCAGCTTAAAATCACTCAAGGATACATGGCTAGATTTATCAGAGGATAATCCATACAGCCAATTCTTAATTACAGTAATGGCTGGTGTTAACCAGTTAGAGAGAGATCTTATCCGTATGCGTCAACGTGAAGGGATTGAGCTGGCTAAGAAAGAAGGAAAGTTTAAAGGTCGGATAAAGAAATATCATAAAAATCATGCGGGAATGAATTATGCAGTAAAGCTATATAAAGAAGGAAATATGACTGTAAATCAAATTTGTGAAATTACAAATGTGTCTAGGGCTTCATTATATAGAAAGCTATCGGAAGAGAACAAATAGTTCAGTCCTATTCCATTAATTGGCCAGATAATGTTATGTACTTAAAGTCTTATGCAGTTTGGTTATTTTGTTATTAGAATTGGGTACTCCAATTCTTTTTTTATGAATTTTTTTACTCATTCAAATAAACACTTGAATGAATTATTAAAAATGGTTATACTATATTCAAATAAACACTTGAATGATATTGGGGTGAGAATGTGATTAAGAAAGATACTTGTGAAATTTATTGTTATGACGAAGAAAAGGTCAATCGAATACAAGGTAATTTACAGACAGTAGATATTTCTAGTGTTGCCCAAATGTTAAAAGCTATTGCAGATGAAAATAGAGCAAAAATTACCTATGCTTTATGTCAAGATGACGAACTGTGTGTGTGTGATATAGCAAATATTATAGGTGTTACGGTTGCAAATGCCTCTCATCACCTGCGAACGCTCCATAAGCAAGGGATTGTTAAGTTTCGAAAAGAGGGAAAACTTGCATTTTATTCATTAGATGATGAGCATATCAGACAAATTATGATGATTGCATTGGCACATAAGAAAGAGGTGAAGATCAATGTCTAGTGGGAAAGCAAAACTGTCTGAAGAAGAAATGAAAGCCTATCGTGTTCAAGGATTTACTTGTACTAACTGTGCAGCCATTTTTGAAAATAATGTTAAAGAACTTCCCGGTGTTCAGGATGCGAAAGTAAATTTCGGAGCATCTAAAGTTTATGTTAAAGGGACGACAACCATTGAAGAATTAGAAAAAGCAGGAGCATTTGAAAATTTAAAAATTCGAGATGAAAAAGAACAAAGGGTAGAACGAGAACCTTTTTGGAAGCAGAAAGAAAACATTAAGGTATATATATCAGCTCTTTTACTTGTAGTTAGCTGGTTCTTAGGAGAGCAGTATGGTGAAGAGCATGTTCTACCGACAATTGGTTATGCAGCGTCCATTTTAATCGGTGGATATTCGTTATTCATTAAAGGTCTCAAAAATCTAAGCAGATTAAATTTCGATATGAATACGCTTATGACTATTGCAATTATAGGAGCTGCAATCATTGGTGAATGGGGTGAAGGGGCAACCGTTGTTATCCTATTTGCGATTAGTGAAGCATTAGAGCGTTATTCAATGGATAAAGCACGTCAATCTATTGAATCTTTAATGGATATTGCCCCAAAAGAAGCGTTAATTCGACGAAGCAATGAAGAAATGATGATTCATGTTGATGATATTCAAGTTGGAGACATCATGATTGTTAAGCCCGGTCAAAAGTTAGCAATGGATGGAATAGTGGTTAAAGGTACATCGACATTAAATCAGGCTGCGATTACAGGTGAAAGTGTTCCAGTAACGAAAACCACAAATGATGAAGTATTTGCAGGAACCTTGAATGAAGAAGGGTTACTTGAGGTTAAAGTAACAAAACGAGTTGAAGATACTACTCTTTCAAAAATCATTCACTTGGTAGAAGAAGCCCAAGCAGAACGGGCCCCTTCTCAAGCGTTTGTCGATAAATTTGCAAAATACTATACACCAGCTATTGTCATACTAGCTCTTTTAATTGCGGTAGTTCCACCATTATTTGGCGGAGACTGGAGCCAATGGATTTATCAAGGCTTAGCTGTATTAGTGGTTGGTTGTCCTTGTGCCTTAGTAGTCTCAACTCCAGTTGCTGTGGTTACAGCAATAGGAAATGCAGCGAAAAATGGTGTTTTAATTAAAGGTGGTATCCATTTAGAAGAAGCAGGACACTTAAAAGCGATAGCCTTTGATAAAACAGGAACATTAACCAAAGGGATTCCTGCTGTAACAGACATTGTGACATATGGTAGAAATGAAAATGAATTAATGACCATAACAGCAGCCATTGAAAAAGGATCACAGCACCCTCTTGCTTCAGCGATTATGCGAAAAGCAGAAGAAAATGGATTAAAATTCAACGAAGTAACAGTAGAGGATTTTCAATCCATTACAGGTAAAGGCGTTAAAGCCAAAATAAATAATGAAATGTATTATGTGGGAAGTCCAAATCTTTTTGAGGAATTACACGGAAGCATTTCAAGCGATAGGAAAGAAAAAATTGCCGATATGCAAACTCAAGGTAAAACGGTGATGGTGTTAGGAACAGAAAAAGAAATTCTTTCGTTTATTGCCGTAGCCGATGAAATGAGGGAATCGTCTAAAGAAGTTATCGGCAAGTTGAACAATATGGGAATCGAAACAGTGATGCTAACAGGCGATAACCAAAGAACGGCAACAGCCATCGGAAAACAAGTTGGTGTTTCGGATATTAAAGCTGACTTACTTCCAGAAGATAAGCTTAATTTTATTAAAGAACTTCGAGAAAAACATCAAAGTGTGGGGATGGTCGGAGATGGCGTGAATGATGCTCCAGCCCTTGCGGCATCTACCGTTGGTGTAGCAATGGGTGGTGCTGGAACTGATACAGCTTTAGAAACGGCTGACATCGCCTTAATGTCTGATGATTTGAGTAAATTGCCATATACAATAAAATTAAGCCGTAAGGCTTTAGCAATCATCAAGCAAAACATTACCTTCTCTTTGGCGATTAAATTAGTGGCATTACTTTTGGTCATGCCCGGTTGGTTAACACTTTGGATAGCTATATTTGCTGATATGGGAGCAACTTTACTTGTAACATTAAACAGTTTACGCTTATTGAAAATCAAAGAATAGGTTCTAAAATGGGCGTCAACTATCGGGTGCGATCATTGAAAACAATGTTATGCTTCAAAAGGGATATTAACAGGAAATATACAACTAAAGGACGCTTTAACTGAGCAACGGAAAAAGCCAAATTTCTCAATTGATGTTGAGAAATTTGGCTTTTTAGTATGGGAATTTCCTTAGCATTGTAAATCCGCATTTTCCTGACGCTACCCCTTATAGAACCACTCTCCCCAACTACCAAGTTGGAGTAAAGGTGGGACGATCATCAGCAACAATGCACCTAGGAAGACGAACGGTGTATACACTTTCGCGAAACGATCGATGAACGCTTCACTCGGTGCTTTATTATCCTGCGCTTCCTCGACCAGTTCAATGATGTGCGCAAGCGTCGTCTCTTGATACGTCTTCTCGACGATCATGTCGAACGAACGATCCATGTTGAGCGTTCCGGCAAATACGTGATCGCCTTCCTTCTTATCGACAGGAATCGATTCGCCCGTGATCGGTGCTTGATTGATGGTCGTCGTCCCGTTCAGGATCGTGCCGTCCAGTGCAACCTGATCACCTGGTCGAATCCGGAGGATTTCTCCGACTCGCACCGCTTCCACCGGTTTACGTCTAACGTCCCCGTCCGTCAGCACGAAGGCTTCCTTCGGAGACAGTTCGATCAGTTTCTGAATGGAATTGCGCGTCCGCGCAAGGGAGCGATTCTGAAGCAAATTGCCGATGGCAAAGAGGAAGACGACGGTCGCTCCCTCGAGCCACTCCCCGATACATGCGGCACCGATGGCTGCTACGCTCATCAATACGTTCATGTCGAGTGAGCGGGCACGGACGGCATAATAGGCACTCCGGAAAACTCTCCCCCCACTGAGGATCAAGGCGATACCGTACAAAACATTCGGAAGATACGCTACTCCGCTCGTTTGGATGAGCAATCCCAGACCAATCAAAATCCCGGACAGGATCAAGGAGATCCCCTCGAACGACCGGACCGGTGCCTCGGACGTTTTCTTTCCCTTGACGTATCCATCGAAACCGATCTTGTTCAGCTCGCTTTGGACTTGTCGAGCATCCAGCTGATGGTCGATTTCCATCTCCCCACGGGCAAACGAAACTGTGACGGTCTGGACATTTTGCATCTTTTGAAAGTGTTGTTCGATCGTCTTAGCACAGCTACTACAGTCCATCCCGGAAACGGTGAATGTTTGGACGAGCTGATCTGATTTATCGGGAAGGGGCGGAAGCGATGACCGCGCTCTATCTGATCGGCGATACGCTCCTCTACGGTTGTCTTGCGCTGTTGATCGGTTTCTTTTCCGTCCAGCTCATCCCTCGTTCTTACCGACCTGACGTATCGCTTTCAATCCGCTGGGTTCGCATGCTCATCGTGCTGATGCTGTTATCCTTTTCCCTGTCCGTCTTACGAATCGTACTGTATTTATATGAAGAGATCGGTTTTTGGATAACACTGCGATCCGTGTTACTTACATTCGAGGCAGGGAACGCTTGGATTCTGATGGCTCTCTGGAGTGTACTCCTTCTCATCGTCATCAATCGTGCATCACTCAGTCCTGGACGTATAAAACTAGGGGTATTCCTTGTTATGGCGATGGTCGTTACGTTCGCGTGGTCCGGGCACGCCTCTAGCATCAAAGGGGCAGAAGGCATGCTCGTACATTCTATTCACGCACTCGCCGTCTTCATCTGGACCGGTGGATTGCTCATACTCGGCTTTTGGAGTCCATTAGACCGTAACTGGGGCATCTTCCTCGAATGGTTCAAACCACTCGTGACGCTATGTTTCTTACTGATCGTCGGTTCCGGCATCTATCTGATGTCTGTCGTCGTGCAGGTAGAGGAGTATTCCGATTCCTGGATTTTACCGTATGGACAAGCCTTACTCTGGAAACACGTCCTGATTCTACCCGTGCTGATCATCGGTATCATGAACGGGAAGTGGAGTTACGCGTCTCCTGAACGATCGTTTGAAGTCCGACGGATGCGGATGCGCATGGAAGGCATCTTGATCCTGCTTCTCTTCACAGCGACTGCGTGGCTCGGTCAACAGGAACCCCCTCACTCGATCAAGGATACTCTTCAATCCAGCGGGGCTGGTCCACTGTCAGGGTTTCTTTTCCCTAGCTTGCGTTTCACCTATTCTGATATCCGGTTCGAGCCGACCATGATATCCCTCTTCTTGATGGCAATCAGCCTCCTTTTCGTGGGATTGTTGGTGTACGTCATCCGATCAACCCAAGACTCCATCAAGACCCTCTATCTTGGATTAGGCGTCTCGATCTCATTATTTTTCACAGCGTTGTATAGTATTTCCGTGTATTTATGATCCTCCACATGAGCATTTCAGCGTGTGCGACGTCTTATACAAAAAGAAAGGCATGCGATACAACAGCCTTTCTTTTTTCATACTTATTCATCATTTTCATACTAGTTATAACAGGTTCAATCCTATTTTAAATCGGTGCCATTTCTAGACTACTACTGGAATATGTATTACAATGTATTACAAAGGAGCTGATAATCATGAGTACCATTTCCGTACGTCTGGATGACCAGGATACACGACTCATCAAAGAATATGCGAAGGCAAAAAACATCACGATTTCTACACTCGTTCGCGATGCCGTCCTCGACCGCATCGAAGACGAAATCGATTTACAACTCTATCATGATTCGATGGCAGCACACCGTAAAAAATCAGAAGCGATCTCTTTCGACGATATGATGAAGGAACTTGATTTAGAATGACAGCATTTACGGTAGAGTTTGAGCGCGGAGCTCAAAAGTCTCTCAAGAAGATGGATCCTCAACAAGCGCGGATCATCATGTCCTGGATCAAGAAGAATCTGGTCGGGACGGATGATCCGCGTCGTCATGGTAAGGGACTCGTCTCGAACAGATCGGGTGAATGGCGTTATCGCATCGGTGATTATCGTCTGATTGCTGACATCCAGGATGAAAAAGTCGTGATTTTGATTCTCGAGATCGGGCATCGTCGTGATATCTATAAATAAGACAGGTAGAACTCACATCTGAGGAAATATGTGAGTTTTTTTTTTTTGTTTTTAAAACGACCGTTATGTATACAAAAATGATTACTCTTTCACAATAAATGAATCGAATGGATCGATTTCAATATCAAAGTCTATAAACGCATCTTTTTATCAATGTATTTTTAATAGTCCTTTTATGCATAAAAAGATAAATGACTTCGGTCATACTTTGAAAAAAGCACGACAAAAAGGATCAGCGTATAGATACCATCGAGTATCTGAACGTTGATCCTTTTTCAATTATCCATCTAATCGTTGTTCAGCCATTTTATAAATTTCATCTTTATCCCGTTTACCGATCGCTACAATTTGAATGATTTGGAGTTTACCGCCGATTTCTCTAAAAACAACGCGTAACCCCATTTTTCTATTTTTCAACTTATTGCAATGCGACAAATTTCCACTGAGTGGCTGCCCTGCTGCCATCCCTATAGAAACGATTCGGTTCAACGCTTTGTCTACGAATATCTTTTGACTACCATCGAGGTTATCGTAATCTTCTTTCGAATATTGCGTCCACTCAAGCTGATACAATGATCACTCCCACCCATCCATTTCATCAATAGTCGTAGGGTGAGTTACCTGTTCTCCACGGACTTCTGAATCAGTATAAGTGCGGACATTTTTGTTAGATAGTCGCATCTCAACAGTCAAATCATCTAATCGACTGTACAATTCTTCGATTTCTTTATTGAGTGATTCGTATTGCTGTTGCGTCAACATGACGCCCGCAACTTTTTCACGGTTAAAAACATATACGCCGGCCGCTTCACGATCTGCTTTTTGGAAAGCTTCCATAGGAGACCGTTTCACGTCAGATATAGAAGTGGTTGGAATATCAAGTATTCGCATTCCCATCATTATGCCCTCCTCTTATTTTTCTTTAGTATACACCTTTTAAAAGACTTTTAAAAGACTTTTAAACGTTCCTTTTGATTCTTGTACTATCTATAGTTAACCCCTATTTTTGCAATAAAACCCAAAAAACAATAGGATTCTCATTTACTGAGTTCCCTATTGCTTGTTAGACACTACTTTATTTAAATACAACAATGCCCTTGCGCGTGGACAGGACGGGGTTTCCCCGTCCGTCTACACTTATCGTCTCTTTACAAAACACCTTGTGCTTTCAAGCTGACGTATTCTTCTCCGGCACCGACGATGATGTGGTCGAGGAGCTGGATGCCGACGATGCGTCCGACTTCAACGAGCCGTTCCGTCACCTCGATGTCTTCCCGTGATGGATGCGGGTCACCGCTCGGATGCTGATGACTGACGATGAGTGACGTCGCATTGTTAAGAATGGCGGACTTGAAGATTTCTCGGGGATGGACGACGCTTGAGTTGATGCTACCAACGTGTGCCCGATGGACGGCAATGACGCGGTTCTTCGTATTGAGCAGGATGACAAGGAACACTTCACGGTCATCGTCCTGGATGAAGCGTTTCGCGACACAGAACGCGTCCTCGGGAGATGTGATATGCGTCGTCTCGAGCGCGACATCCGGCTCTCGGACCTCTTGGCGGATACGAGTGATTTCAACGAGTGTAGTCAGTTTCATGGAAAAACTCCTTTCGCGAGTGGGATGCAGTCCGACACGGTGCCGTCCTGTTGACGGGAACGCAGCGAGCGCTGGCGAGGAGCGAGCTAGAGTACGGAAACAGGACGGCTTGCGGTCCCCTTCCATCAGACAGAGCGGGACCGCTCTGTTCCGTGCTTTTAAAATGATCATTTATCGCATTAGCTATTCCAAATAGGATGACTAAAATGAATTCTTCCTTACTCGTCGATCCCGAGTAGTCTGTGAGCGGACCGTTCCAGCATTTGAAATATCTGATCTCGCTACTGACAAAAAGTAATGTATAAAAAAGAGACAAATCCCAAATTTTTAGGATTAGTCTCTTTTGGTTTCAAAGACATGTTGCTAAAAAGCTATTGATCCATTACATATCTGATTCAAGCTGTACAACTACATGGCTCAAATCTGATACATCTTCCTTTTCATTAAATAGTGCAATTGCCTGCTCATGTGTCATATAGTTTTCGACTGATCTGTCCATCAATACTTGAGCTAATAGTTCCGCGTATGAATCTAGTTCGTCTTCATAGTTCGAATCTTGGACACGTCCACGCAATTCACTGACCAATCCTTTAACGTCTTCACCTCTTGTCGACCACATGCGATAAGCCATCAGTCGTTCGTCCTCATCATTCCCCGCGATTACTTCTCGAATTTCATCCATCGAAGGATAGTCGGCAAATACATCTTCGTGTGTTAATTCAACTCCGCCTTCAACTTGATCATTTCGACGAACGAGATGATCGAGGAGTTGGTCGAAGCTCTCTGCTACGAAGTGTGTTGTCTCATCCGAAATGTCCAAACACCAAATATGTGGTGCGTTAGGGGTGTCATCGAAACCGAAGTACCAAAGGTAACTGCCTTGACCCTCGCCGAACAGCATCAATTTTCCAGTTAATCCCCACTCAGCTAACGTAGACCTGCCGTCCTCAAATTCCTCCACCGTCAAGGGTTTGAAACGATTCAACGGTAGATGAAGACTATCTTCTTCGTCAGACCATGTGTTTTCGAAATCAACATTCACTGAATCGAATACAAGATCCCCACCATTTTGTTCTTCTAACTTTTCGATATATTTTTTAGGAAGACGAGCGCCTAATTCTTTTTCGATTTGTTTCACGTTTTCTTTATTTAGTGATAAAGCAACCTCATCTTCTAACAACTCATCCCAAAAATTCATCAAAGCACCTCTTTCACTACATTTATATATTTGTATATTTATATACTCATTAATACTATACGCTATATTTTTTAAAATTTTGCATGATTGAGAATCGAATGCTGACGAGATGTCATTTTAAATACGGAAACTGAACGGTATATGGTTCCTTTCCATCAAACAGAGCAGTTCCCGATCTGTCCCCCGCCCTTGAGGTAATCAATCAATCGCATCAGCCTTCAGAAATAAGACAGCAGAAATGAAGGACTAGCGTTATAATGAAGGACGCAACGACAGCTTAATCTAAAAGGAGTACACCCATGAAGATTTCTTACATAACAATTCCGCTTATCGTCCTACTGATGGCAGGATGTACAGATGCGGAGACGACCTCACCTCTACCAGATGAGACAGAGCAAGTAGCGCAGCAGGAAGACACGACTACACAAAAGACCGATGCGACGAAGGACGCCGATCAACATCCTGAAAAAAAGGCGGATACTCGTACAGTCACGCAATCAAAGGAGACGAATCCATCAACGGAATCAAAAACGAAGACTCCGCATGATTCTTTCAAAGGATATAAGAAGATTACGATCGATGGCGGAGATCTGTCCGGTAGTCGGCAGGCGAACGTCGTCGTCGACATCGGGTTCGGTGACCGGAAATATTGGGCGTTCACGAATGAACACGGTCAGCTGGTCCGCGTCATCGCGAAGAAGATCGTCCTCCAGGATGATGAGACGGAAGACGTCACGCGTGACGGACGCTACTACTCCGATGAAGCGAAAGTGCCTGGCGTCGAACGTACGGATCTCGACGAAGGACATATCATCGCCGATTCGCTCGGTGGCGTTTCGAATGCCTACAACATCACTCCGCAGGACAGTACACTGAATCGTCATGGTGATCAGGCGTACATGGAGGACGTCATCCGCAAGGCGGGTGGCGCAACGAACTTTGAAGCACAAATCACCTACCCGAATACGTCGACGATGATTCCATCCGCGTATCAGTATACCTACACGGTCCGCGGGAATACCGTCGTCGACCGGTTCAAGAACGACAATCCGGACGAGACGAATGCCGCACTCGGTCTGACGAAGAAAAAGGAGACGAAAAAAGAACCGGTAGCGAAATCAGCTCCCGGTACTGCAGCGACCGAGGATATCTCGCGCGTCGATACCGACGGCAATGGTCAAGTGACGATCCAGGAAGCGAAGGACGCAGGCTTTGCGATGCCAATCACGGAGAAGCACTGGCTATACCAATATATGCGGGACAACGACCATGACGGCATGGTGGGAGAATGAATCTCCTCATTTAATCGAATAGCCGAAACATACTGGAGCAGTGACGAGATCCTCGTCGCTGCCTTTTTTCGTCCCAGAAACGGAGGCATTGATGAGACGTCGAAATATCGGATTGAAAACAAGAGAAACGAGGAACATAATAAGAACAAATGTTCTTATTATAGGAAGGAGTGCTTTTAATGAGTTATGAAGACCGTGGCAACAAGAAATGGATCCCGTTCCTGATGCCCGAACACAAAGGATTGCTGAAACGCTATTATCAAGAGGTCCATCATCTCAAGTTCGAGGATACGGAGGGACCGATCGACGGAACGATCGAGAACGCGTTGAACGACGCCATCTTCAGCGGAGACATCGTCACGGTGACGGCGATGAACGGTCCGTTGACGCATCGTTTCGATGCCTTCGTCGAGAAGCTCGACTATGTGCAGGAGGAGGTCCATCTCGTCAAACGAAATCTAGACGTCGAAATCGTCTCGTTCAAGCAAATCTTGAGCGTCACGCTATCAGAGTAAAGAAAAAGATAATGATAGTCATCCTCTTTTTTAACATAGTCAAAACACAAGAGAATGAACATGTTTATCTCAATTTGAGTAGATTTCAATCTACTTCCTTATGACGAATCTTCTTCATTCGAGATGTTGAAAGGTCGAATCTTATGTAGGTGATCCAGTATCGATCGCAATCGTATGAGCTAAATCTGCATCCAGACTACAATCTATGATAAAGGGGTTGATGAAAATGAGTATGATTACAATTCGATTGAACGATAATGAGATACACCTCATTCAAGAATATGCGAAGGCGAAGGGCATTACGATTTCCGAACTCGTGCGAGATGCTGTCCTCGATCGCATCGAAGACGACATAGATCTACAGCTTTATCGTGACGCTAAAGAAGCACATGAGAAGCAATCAAAAGCACTTTCTTTTGACGATGTGATGAAGGAGCTAGAATTAGAATGACGACATATACAGTTGTGTTTTAGGTGTGGATTTAAATCTCCCTTCAGAAGGTGGATTACTAAAAATATAGATCTCGACGTCCTTAATCAAGCGAAATCTGATTAAATGGATGTATCGCGTTGTCACAAAAAAGATAGAATGTGTTACGAATCGTTGGATGAATGATGATACAGCAGGGGTGAAGATTCCCGAATCGCTAATATTTATTAAGCGTTGTATACACAAAAATATTGTAAACATTTCGACGTCGAAATGTTTACAATCCATTTTTAGTGAGTACTTACATATGGAGTTCTCTTGTCCGCACTCAGACTCTGAAGCTTAATCCATATATTTTTTCAAGACGATGGCGGCGTTATGACCACCGAATCCAAAAGAATTGGATAGTCCGTACTCTAATTCCACCGAACGAGCCCCTTCTGCCACATAATCCAAGTCACACATAGGATCCTCGATTTCAAGATTGATCGTCGGTGGAATGATTCCTTCCTGTAAACATTTCGCAAGCGCAATCGCTTCCGCTCCACCGGCAGCACCGAGCATGTGACCCAACATTGATTTGTTCGCCGTCACCGGGAGTGTATTTGCATGTTCCTTAAACAATTTTTTAATCGCACGTGTCTCGGACTGATCGCCGACGATCGTACTCGTCGCATGGGCACTGATCACATCGATGTCCTTCGTCTCAATCCCTGCCTGTTGGACGGCACGCTTCATGGCGAGGTATGCTCCCTGACCTTCCGGATGGGTCGCCACTATATGATAAGCATCTGAACTTGCTCCGTATCCGACGACTTCCGCATAGATGGACGCACCTCGTTGCTTCGCATGTGTTAACGATTCTAGAATCAAGATGCCCGCTCCCTCCGACATCACGAAACCATCGCGTGTCCCGTCAAAAGGGCGACTCGCTTGAGCAGGTGACTCGTTTCGTGTAGATAATGCCGTCGCATTACCGAAGCTTGCTATGGACAATTCCGTGATGCCCGCTTCCGTTCCACCAGCGAATGCAGCATCAGCCTCTCCCATTCGAATGAGTCGATATGCTTCACCAATAGCCGTGTTTCCGATCGCACACGCGGATACAGGTGACATGGAAGGTCCCATCGCTTGCCACTTGATGCTAATCTGAGCGGCTGCTGCGTTAGACATCATCGAAGGTACGAGACTCGGGCTGACCCTTCTCGGACCTTTTTGGTGTAAAGCATAAACACCGTCAATCAACGTTTCAATTCCTCCTACACCTGACCCCACATACACAGCAAGTCTTTCCCGATCCAGATCAGATTCTCCTAGCTTAGAATCGTTCCAGGCTTGATCAGCAGCCGCTAATGCGAACTGGACGAAGCGATCCAGGTTACGAGAGGCTTTTTTACCAATCGCCTTTTCCGCATCAAAGTTTTTTACACTCCCTGCAATCTTTACTTTGAAATCAGTCGTATCAAACGTATCGATTTCCGTGATGCCTGAATTTCCAGCAATCATATTATTCCAAAAGGACTCCACATCGTTTCCGATTGGTGAGACGACACCCATTCCTGTAATCACTACGCGCTCCATTTTTCTTCACTCCTTGTAATAGTATGAGATAATCATACGTGTCATGTATCCTATTACAAGTGTTCATTTATCCTATTATAATTGATACTTGGATGGAGAGAAATCAGGAGGAACGTATATGGACGACTCGAATCGATTAGAAGCTCTATCCTATTTTTTGAAGACGAAAAGAGCACAGCTCAAACCGGAATCAGTGGGGCTACCGCCTGGATCAAGAAGGAGAACGCCTGGCTTGAGAAGAGAGGAAGTTGCTCAATTAGCAGGAGTCAGTACGACATGGTACACCTGGTTAGAACAAGGAAGAGATATTAAGGTATCTAGAAGCGTCTTAGACTGTATCGCCCAGGCGTTATGTCTGAACAGGGATGAACACGAATATTTGAACGATTTAGCATTAGGGACGCAGGTCGTCAGTATGAAAATTCAAGCTTCCCCTATGACTATCAGTCCGTCACTCAAAAAAATTCTCTCTGCCTTGACGACGTGCCCGACGATCATTACGGATCGTTACTGCCATATCGTCGGCTGGAATCCTGCAGCGGCCCATGTGTTCGTAGATTTTGCGACCATTCCAGAATCACAACGTAACCTCATTCGCCTCTTGTTCTCACAGAAAGAATTTAAAGTACTTGCCGGGAATTGGGAACACTTCGCCAAAGGATTCTTGTCCATTTTCCGTACATACTACGGTCAATACTCTGGTGATGAATGGTATACGTCCTTCATACAGGAGATGAGTAATACGTATCCTGAATTCAAATCACTCTGGATGGAGAGTCAGGTCAGTAAGGCTCCGGAAATCCTGATTGAATTCCGTCATGGAAAAGTTGGCAAGATGCTATTCGACTTGACCTCCCTCCAAGTACAGGGAGAAGACGACTTGCGATGTAGCATCTATACACCGGTTGAGGAATCCGGTACAGAAGAAAAACTGAAACGATTAATCTCAGCTCAGTGAATTCGAAGGAATTGAAAACTAACGAAAGCCTGCGAGCGATCGTCGAGACACTTTCAATGCCAGGATTGTTTTTAAGTCAGTCAGGATCATTCGACTTTCGGTTAAAAAAAGTAATCGTGGTCAAAAACAAATAAACATAGTCAAAATGCGATGATTTGACTATGTTTATGCGTGTATGAACGACATTAAATACGTTATAATGAGTTTAAACATAGTCAAACACTATGAAAATGAGTATGTTTAACTTTATATGATCTATTTCGTGAAGGGAGTTCGACGCATGCGCGACTATACATATACCTATCTCAAAGACCTCGCCCTGCCGATGGAGACCGTCCGTTTGATTGGACGGATCAATGAGTATAAGGGCAAGCAGGATCTCTATAAACAGCAAGCGCCTCAAATCCTCAACACCTTACGCGATGTCGCCGTCATCCAGTCGACGAAAGCATCGAATGCGATCGAAGGAATCATCGTCACGGAAAGTCGTCTCCAAACTATTATGTCGAAGTCAGCCGACCCTGCCGATCGTTCAGAGGCAGAGATTGCTGGTTACCGCGACGTCCTCAACCTGATTCATGCTTCAGCCGAGGATATCCCGGTCAATGCGAACATTCTAATGCAACTACACAAGGAACTCTATAAATTCGTCCCCGTCGAAGGTGGGCGGTGGAAGAACGTCGACAATGAGATCAGCGAAACGTTCCCGGATGGCACGCGCCGGACGCGCTTCACCCCAGTCCCTGCGTTCGAGACCCCGGCAGCGATGCAGGCATTATGCGACAGCCTTCGTGAGCGCAGGCAACAAGAAGACGTCGACCCACTCATCCTGACGAGCTTGTTCGTCCTCGATTTCCTATCGATTCATCCGTTCAATGACGGGAATGGTCGAATGGCCCGGTTGTTGACCCTCTTGCTGCTCTATCAGTATGGCTTCGAAGTCGGACGCTACATCAGTCTTGAGAAGATCGTCGAATCACGGAAGGAAGATTATTATGAGTCACTCCGTCTCTCCTCCGTGCGTTGGCACCAGAACCAACAGAATCCGTTCCCTTGGATCAACTATTTGCTGAGCACGATTCTTGCTGCCTACAAAGAACTCGAGGATCGCGTCGGATTGGTCACGACGGGTAGTCAGAACAAGAACAATCGGATTCGTCGTTTCGTCGAAGGACGCATCACACCATTCACGAAGGCAGACGTAAGGAAAGCTTGCCCCGACATCAGTGAGGCGACAATCAATCGCGTGTTGCGCGACTTACGTGACGAGGGAATCATTGCCCCATCCGGTCTTGGACGGAGTGCGAAATGGACGAAGCAATAACACTACATGGTATCTCCCTGATAGCACTCGCCGGAAGTGCTTCATTCCAGTCCCTGCATTCGAAACACCAGCGGCGATGCAGGCGTTATGCAACATCCTATTCGAACGTCGGCAACAAGAGGATGTCGATCCGCTTATCCTGACGAGCCTGTTCGTCCTCGATTTTCTATCGATCCATCCGTTCGTTCAATGACGGGAATGGTCGGACGACACGACTGTTGACGCTCTTGCTGCTTTATCAATACGGCTTTGAAGTCGGACGCTACATCAGTCTCGAGAAGGTCATCGAATCGCGGAAGGTAAACTATTATGAGTTTCTCCGTCTCTCCTCTGTACATTGGCATCAAAACCAATAAGATCCGTTCCCTTTGATCAACTACTTGCCGATCCCGATTCTTAGCGCTGTAAGATCGCGTCGGATTGGCGGACGACGGGGAGCCATACCAAGAACAATCCGTTTCGTCAAAGGACGGATCATATTGTTCACGAAGGCAGATGTTAGAAATGCTTGTGCTGATATCAGTGAGGCAACCATCAATCCAGTAATGCTACCTGAGATACAAAATAAAGAGATCGTCTACATAAATTCGAGGAGTTCGACGATTTCCGTAATACGAAGCAACAATACATTTGATTCTATAATGAAGAGCAGTACCAAAAACCAAAAACGACTAAACGGCTTGAGCCCATTAAAATTGAGGACTCAAACCGTTTAATAATTATTTATTATTTTGACTATCTACTTGACCGGGAACAGTTCAATACTGTGTTGATTTTCTAAAAGTCGTTCAACAAAATGTCTATAGAAAAAAGTCAGTACTGCTTTTTTCTAGCCTTAAAATAAATGAGTGAGATACATACAAAGATAATAAAAATAAGATAATAAATGTTATTCATGTGGATAGGTGTCCAGTTCCAAACAGCTAGCAATAATTCTTTCATATGATAGAAAGGATTAATATCGACTAGGAATTTCAAATAGCTTGGAATACTATCTACTGAAAACATCAACCCAGATCCAAATAAGACATATTGGAACATGATGATTGTATAAGGTAATACCTGTCGTGAGTTCTCAAAGAGATTATGGGTAGAAAGGCTAAACAATAATGTAATGAAAATCACGAATATAAATGTAATTAAAAATAACAATAAATGGTCAGTAATCGTAGTTTTAAATACAAATAGACCAATTAAAAGTATCTCTGCAAAACCAATTAAAGATAGCACTACACCTCTAAATACATATGTAAATATGACTTGGTAAATGCTAATTCCTGAAAGGACAAGGCGCTTATGTATCCCTCGTTCTTTTTCAGTTACGTATTGAAGACCGATGTTAAAGAACAGAATTAAGAACGAAATTAATAACGCATAAATCGGAATATATGGACCAAAATTTTCAGCACTACCAATTTGAGCACTAAATATTTTCATGAATACGAAAAAGAATATACCAGGAAGAATCATTATTGGTAAAGCGAAAAATGGTTCTCGTAAAAATACCAGCATGTCGTATTTAATCAACCGAGCAACGGACTTGTTCATACCTTATTCACTTCCTTATTTACAATTGAGAAATATACTTCTTTAAAGTATGTAGCATTGTATTTTTCTTTCAAATCTTTAGGCTTACCTTGTTCAGCAATTTCACCATCATTTAAAATTCTTCAGTTACCTAGTCGTCGAGAATTTCTTTAAAAGTATAAGAAAGGCGTATACATTTCGACATTGAAATGTATACGCCTTTCTTATTTGATCATTTAATAGTATCACTCAAGTTCACTCAGGTCGGGAAAATGCTTATCTACTTGCCCCATCGTCATTCATCGACCGATGTGAACGGAAGTAAAGACGAACTTATCGTAACGATGCCTCGAGAACGAATACTCGAACGGCTTCCCGTTCCCGAGGAAGACGACTTGCTCGACCTCGATGATCGGATCGGTCTCCTCGTTCCCAAGGTAATCACGGTCCCACTGGTTCGGTTTATCCGCCCGAATCATCTTATGTGAGCTTGTGATCGTGTAACCGAGTTCTTCCTGGATGTATCGATAGATCGAACTATCGAGGACCTCCTTCGTCACTCCAGTGATCAACGAGGAGGGCATGAACGTATGCTCGATCACGTAAGGTTCATCATCGACATAACGGACGCGTCGTATCTCGTAGACGGGATCGGTCTTCTCAATCATCAAATGACGGGCGACCTCTGCATCCGGGAAGCGCACCTCGAACTGGAGGACCTCACTCCTGACCGTCCGCTCGCCAAGAAGCTTCGTCAGCCCTTGGGATTCTTTGTTCAACACGTTGATCCTACCCTGTGAGAAGCTCGAAGGCAGGATGAAGGTCCCCTGTCCTCGTTGACGATAGATGATGCCTTCCGACACCAGGATTTCAAGTGCTCGCTTCATCGTCATCCGGCTGACCGCGAACTCCTCCGCGAGTTGAATTTCGTCCGGCATGGCTTCCTCGACGTCATAACCTCCGTTAAGGATTCGTCCGCGCAGTTCATCTGCGATTTTCTCGTACTTTGGTTTCTTTTTAGTAGACATGATTACACCCCATGTATAGACATATACGTATAATATAACAAAAAGGGATGACCAGGGCTAGATATACCCTGATCATCCTTCATCATCTCACGAACCCATCCTCTTCAATCACGCGCTTGAACCAGTGACCACTCTTCTTGACCGTCCGGCTCTGACTCGTAAGGTCCACGCCGACGAAGCCGTAGCGGTTCTTATAGGCGTTACTCCAAGACCAGTTGTCCATGAAGGTCCAGAGGTGGTAGCCCTTGACGTTCGAACCTTCCTCCATGGCCAGATGCACCCACTTCAGGTGCTCCGCGATGAAGTCGATCCGGTAACCGTCCTGGATGCTGCCATCCGCATCGCGATAGCGTTCCTCCCCCTCGACCCCCATCCCGTTCTCCGAGATGAAGCACTCGATGTTCCCGTAGTTCTCACGAAGGTTCGTCAGGATGTCATAGACGCCCTTCTCGTAAATTTCCCAGCCGCGATGACGGTTCATCTTCCGTCCCGGCATCTCATAATAATCGAACAGGTGCTCCGGCATGAACGGTGCCTTCGGGTTCGGAAGGTGTTCCTTCACCTTGATCCGTCTCGGCTGATAGTAATTGATACCAAGCAGGTCGACCGTGTGTGTCGCGATCGTATGACGATCCTTCTCCTCCATGAGCGGGAGGGCGTCCTGTTCCTCCAACAGTTCGACCAGTTTCTTCGGGAAGGTACCCAGTACAGATGGATCCAGGAAAGAGCGGTTGAACAGGATGTCCGCCAGATGAGCAGCATGAAGGTCCGCCTCGTTCCGGCTTCTCGGATAGGACGGCGTCAGGTTGAGGATGATGCCAATCTTGCCAGCCTGGCCCGACTCCTTATACGCCTCGATGGCAAGGGCACTCGATAAGATTGAATGATAAGCGACCTGGACGGCGCGCTTGAAATCCACCACGTTCGGATAATGGAAGTCGTACAGATAGCCTCCCTCTACCGGAACAATCGGTTCGTTGTGCGTGAACCATTTCGTCACGCGGTCCCCGAACAGCTCGAAGCAGACCTTGGCATAGTCGACGTAACGTGTGACGACGTGTCGGCTCTCCCAGCCGCCCTTTTCCTGTAACGCGAGCGGCATGTCGAAGTGGTACAGGTTCACGAACGGCTCGATGCCGGACTCAATCAACTCATTGATCACGCGATTGTAGAAGTCGACTGCCTGGGGATTGACCTCTCCTTCCCCGGTCGGGAACAGACGGGACCAAGAGATCGACATCCGGAACGAGTTGTGACCGAGTTCCTTCATCAGGGCGATGTCCTCTTCGTACTGGTGATAGAAGTCGGATGCCACCGTCGCACCGACGCCGTCGAAGAAACGATTCGGCTCTTGCTCGTACCAGTAGTCCCAAATGTTCGGTCCCTTCCCGCCCTCATGCGCAGCGCCTTCCATCTGTGTCGCGGATGCGGCCGTCCCCCACCAGAAGTCGGTCGGGAAGGTATACTTCTTCTCCTGCATGGTCGTGTTCTCTGTCTGATTCATCCTATGCACATCCTATCTATTATTGTTTTTCACTCAAGCGACGTCGTTCAGCCGATTTGTTCCTTCTTCTCCTGCGTGGCGTTCGCTTCCTCACGCTCCTTCTTCAGGTTCAGTCGATCGATGAAGACGAGGAACGGGAACCATACCGCCATGATGATGGCGAAGTTGACGAGCTGTAACAGACCTCCGGCGAGGGAGTTGGTCGCCATCATGCCACTGATGAACATCGGGACGGTCCACGGCACGGCTACGCCGGTCGGAGGCGGGACGATGCCCGTAGACATGGCGAAGTATGTCACGGTCACCGTGATCAATGGTGCGACAATCCATGGAATCATGATCAACGGGTTCATGACGATCGGGAGCCCGAAAATCATCGGCTCATTGACGTTGAAGACGCCAGGCCCGATCGATAGTTTCCCGATCTGCTTCAATTGCTTGGAGCGCATGAACAACAGGATGGCGACGACCACCGCCAGCGTCGAACCCGAGCCCCCAATCCCGACGGTGTAGATTTCGATGAACTGCTTGCTGATGATGTTCGGGATTTCTCCGTTCGCGGTATAGGCGTTCAGGTTTTCGAGGGACAGCGTGTTCCAAATCGGATCCATCACCGAGTTGACAATGACCTGTCCATGAAGACCGAAAAACCAGAACAATTGGACGAAGAAGATGGCGATCAATGTCGGGACGAGACCGTTCCCTAAGTTGACGAGTGGTTTCTGGACGAGATTGAAGATGAGGTCATGTAGGTTCGTGTCCAAAAGTGAAGTGACTGCGATGTTGATCCCGAGGAAGACAGTGAGCGTAAGTAATGCCGGCACGAGTGCCGAGAACGATTTGGCGACCGCGATCGGTACACCAGCTGGCATCTTGATCGTCCAGTTCTTCTGGACAATGAAGCGATAGATCTCTCCTGCCAGGAATCCTGTGATCATGGCGAGGAACATGCCCTTCGCGCCGAGTCGGTCGAGCGGGATGACGTTACCCACCGGCTCCGTGACGTTTTCGACCGAGACGAAGAACGGAGTAAGTAATAGGAACGAGACGAGGGCAATGACACCACCGAATACGGCTTCGACCTCATAACTCTTGGATAGATAATAGCCAATACCGAACACGACGAACAATGACATGATGCCCATCGTCGCAGATGGTGCATTCCCGAGCGACGTCTTGAAGGCGTCGAGCACGCCAGGGGACATGAACTTGTCGAGGAATGGTAGGTTGGCGACGACGACGATCAAGGAACCGAACATCGTAATCGGGAAAGCAAGCATGAATGCGTCACGTAACGTCTGCAGGTAGCGACTGTTGTTCAAGAATGCCGCCATCGGCATCAGGAAACGGCTCAACAGGTCGAACCACTTACTATTCTCTGTCATCTCAAACACTCCTTATCATTTTTTAGAGAACTTATGTTCCATGAGCTCGATGAGCCCGGCCGTCAGATCCAGCATCGTCTGCGTCGACATCAGATGGTCCTCCGCGTGTAGCAACAACAAGGATAGCGTCGTCGGTTCACCGCTCGCTTCCTTCTGGACCTGCCCGAAATGGACTTGATGTGCTTCTTGTAGTTGAGCGCGTGCATCCGACAGCAACCGCTCGAACTCCTCGAACGTCCCTTCCTTATAGGCTTCGATCGCCTCACGAATCGTACTTCTGGCATTCCCGCTGTGTAGGATCATCATGAACGCGACTTGCTCGATCGTCTGTTCGTTCGTCTGCATGTCGTTCACCCCATCAACTTCACGGCTTGTTCATAGGCCGCTTTTCCGTCCGCCATGCCATACGCCATCATGTCGATCACCTCGACGGGCTTTTCCGTCGCCTGCTGGAACTTCGAGAGAAGGAACCGCATCTGTGGTCCGATCAATATGACGTCGGCGCCATCCATCTCCTTCATTGCCTGGTCCTGTCCGACCGCCCAAATCTTCGCTTCTTCTCCGATATCCTTCGCATGTTCCTGCATCTTCGACACCAGGATGCTCGTCGACATCCCTGAACTACACGCCAACATGATTTTCTTCACCTAAAATCTCCTCCTTTTTTGTAATCGCTTACAAATATGATTATACGTGTTTTCCTTTTCATGTCTATACTTGATATTTAATTTGTTTATTTTTATTTTATAAAAGTGTAGAGTTGTAATTGAAAACAGGATAAAGGAGGAGTTAGCATGCAGGAAGCGATTTATTTCGAACCGATCGTCAAGGAACGGATATGGGGCGGACAGAGACTTCGCGAGTATGGGTTTTCCATTCCCGAAGACATTCCGACGGGAGAGGTCTGGACACTCGCGAGTCATCCGAACGGGATTACGCGCGTCAAATCCGGACCGCTCGTCGGTCTCGATCTGGAAGAGTTGTGGTCAAACCACCCTAAAATCTTCGGTATGGAGACGGATTCTGGTTTCCCACTCCTGTTGAAGTGGATCGATGCCTCGACGGACCTATCCGTTCAGGTCCATCCGAACGACGCCGATGCCAGACGTTATGAGCAACAACCTTACGGAAAGAACGAATGTTGGTACATCATCGATTGTCCGGAGGACGCCTCCCTCATCCACGGTCATTCCTTGTCTTGCCCGGAAGAATTCGACGAGGCCGTCCGGCAGGGGACGTTGTTGCAGTCATTGCATCACGTACCGGTATCGAAGGGTGATTTCCTCTATGTACCGGCGGGGACCGTCCATGCCCTGACGGAAGGATGTGTCGTCCTCGAAATCCAACAGAACTCGGACACGACCTATCGTCTGCATGACTATGATCGTCTCGATCCAATCACCGGCACCTTGCGCACACTCCACATCGAACAGGCCCGTCGCGTGATACGGTTCCCTCACTATCGTTACTTAGAGCCTTCCGTCCCGTTGTCTCCATCTAGAAGACGATTGACGCGGAATCCTGATTTCTTCGTCGAGGAATGGACCATCCGTCAGACCCATGCACTAGACCCGAGCCCGTCGTTCCGTATCATCACCGTCGTCGAGGGAACCATCGAATTGGACGACGTCGTGTTATCGGTCGGGGCGACCGCACTCCTCCCTGCCGGCAGCGAGCATGTCGTCTCCGGGGACGGTCTCATGTTGGTCACCGGACCTGCTCCGAAGACGATGAACCCGCTCCGGATCGGTGTCGATCTCGGCGGTACGCAGACACGCGTCGCCGTCGTCGATCAGGAGAAGGTCATCAAGCAGTTGTCCTTCCCGACTAATCCGGCCGCCGGACCCGGACCGACCATCTCGCACATCGAACATGCCATCCGATACTTCTCGGAAGAGTTCCATCTGACGAACATCGGCATCGCCGCGCCTGGTCCGCTCGACGCGAGGACCGGACACCTGTTATCCCCACCGAATCTGCCTGGCTGGGACCACGTCGACCTCGTCACCCCCATCGCCTCCCGATTCGGGCTCCCGACCCATCTCGAGAATGACGCGAATGCTGCGGCGCTCGGCGAGGCGTTGTTCGGAGCAGGACAGACATCCTCTTCCGTCTATTATGTGACGGTCAGCACCGGGATCGGTGGTGGCTATGTCCATGAGAAGAAGCTCATTCGCGGGGCTAATGGATATGCGGGAGAGATTGGCAACACCATCATCGATTCATCCGGGTCCGTCCATCCGGTGCTCAACGTCGGCTCCCTCGAGGGGTTGGCGAGCGGCACCGCACTCCAATCACGTGCCTTGGAGAAGGAAGCCTCGTCCATCGAGATGCTGCTCACCGTACCCTCAGAACGAACCCGATTCATCAACCACTTGGCGACAGGGCTCGCGAACATCATCCACACGATCGACCCCGAGGTCATCATCATAGGAGGGGGAGTCACAGGATCTGCAGATTTGTTCTGGGAAGAGTTGATCTGCCGAGTCCGCGAGCTCGTCTATCCTGCTCTTCGTCCGAGCATCGATGTACGTCTCGCGACATTGGAAGGTCATGCGGGGGTCATCGGTGCTGCCCATCTCGGCTGATTCTGATCATGTCAAAGAAAGTCTCGAACATCGCACTCATTGGCTAATCAATCGTAAGTGATGTTCGAGATTGAATGTATTAGTTAATAATGAATTAGAGAACAAAAAAAGATTGTATACATTTCGACATCGAAACGTATACAATCTTTTTATTTGAGATTAGAAATCGACGTGCCGTATATATAAAGGAATCAGGCACTAGTATGAGTAAACAAGTGGACCTCTATTTTATTTTAAAAGAAGATGATATACACAGATTCCAATCAATCGATTGATTGGATAAAAAGTCATAGAACTAGAATTATTACGCAGATTATACGGTTGGACCTCTTCAGAAAAATGAAGTCGTATACGGCTCATCATCATTCGTGATGTTCAATGCCTTCTTCCTTCTAATATTTCAATCAACTGTTCGACCGTCAAAACTTCATCTTTTTTTCTATGAATCATTCTATGGCAGTTAGCGCACAACGGGATTAAATCAGTTCTAGGATTAATTTCAGCGGGCTCTTCGAGCTCACTCAATTGCTGGATATGATGGATTTCGATATACTCCTTCCCACGTTCTCCATAGACGGCTTCAAAATCAAAACCACACGCCTTACGGATGACGCCATGCTCTTTGATTGCCAACAATCTATTTTTAGGATTGCGCTCGTAGCTCTTGACATATCGATACTTGATTCCGCCATCGACAAATCGTCCTTCTTGCACGTCTTCCGACGCGACGTCTAGATTCACGACTTGCTCTAGCCTCTGCGAATCCTGAGCCTTTTTCAAAAGTTCGATTGCAATCCTGAAATCTTGATCATCATTTTTACTGTTGTTATTTTTATTGGAATGACGAATTGTAATATTAAGTGCAACACCTAGCTGAAAACACAAAAAAACCCATAACGGCCTCGTGTAGAATAGAGTTACCACACAAAATTCAACGGAGGATTCGTTATGAGCTATATTCATCTTACCATATCAGAAAGAGTCAAAATAGAGACGTATCTCGAGCTAGGTTTCTCTGTCCGAAAGATTGCGGGACGCCTGGGGCGTCAACCTTCTACGATTTCACGAGAATTGAAACGAAATCCTCATTACGATTCTTCTCATGCTGACCATCGTTATGTGGAGCGAAAAAAGAAGTGCGGTGCACGTACGAAGTTTACGCTCGAAAAAGGAATCTGCATCCTCGAAAAATTACGGGAGACGTGGTCCCCTGAACAAATTGCCGGACGATTATTTCAAGAAGAAGGACTCTCGTTCAAGACAATTTATCGTTGGATTTATAGTGGCCTCGTCGAGGCCGATTCTGGACTTCTTCGGCAAAAGGGAAAGCGTCAGAAACCCCGTGAGACGCGCGGACGCTTCAACGTCGGACTGCCAATCAGTAAACGTCCGTCCGACGTCAAAGGGCGTCAAACGTTTGGACATTGGGAACTTGATACTGTTGTATCGGGTAGAGGAACGTCAAAAGCCTGTGTCGCAACGTTCGTCAAGCGAAAGAGTCGTTTTTATCTCGCTGTACCGATGGAAACTCGGTCCGCTCAATCGATGGAGTCTGCGATTCAAGCATTACATCTTTCCTTCCCGTTGGGAACGTTCCAA
>NZ_JACSMX010000007.1:0-54389 GCF_018618895.1 Exiguobacterium sp. s143
CCGAAAGTAGTTGGGGGCTTCCCCCTGTGAGGATAGGACGTTGCCAGGCACTTGACCGATCTGCAGATTGCAGGTCGGTCTTTTTGTGTTTTCTAAAAAGCCTTATCAGTTGCATTTCTTTTTTTAGATGATTACTATTAAATCAAACAATAGTCAAAGATGGTCAGAGAGGTGGTGCCAATGCAAAACATCACAGATATCATCGAAGCCTATTTAAAGCAAATTTTACACGACGAAAAGACGATTGAAATCAAACGTCAAGAAATTGCACAACGTTTTGACTGTGTTCCATCACAAATCAACTACGTCATTAATACTCGTTTTACGGTCGAAAAGGGTTATTTTGTTGAAAGTAAACGGGGTGGCGGTGGATACATTCGGATTCAAAAAATCGTTGTGCTCGATAGTCACGATCTATTAGACGAAGTCAGTTCATGGATCGGTGATCATTTGACGGAACAAGCTGCAGAAGATTATTTGATTCGTTTGATGAACGAACAATTATTGACGCGGCGGGAAGCTATTTTGATTCAATCGCTGTTGCAAAAAGAGAGTTTGCCAATGGCGGTCGAAGATCAACACCGGATGCGTGCCCACTTGATGCGGACGCTTCTTCAAACCATGAAGCGACTCTAGTCGTCGGACATTGGAGGAATGCATGATGCGTTGTCAACGATGTGGCGAACGAGAAGCAATCGTCCGTGTCAAACTTCCACAAGAATCGGAAACCGATGAGAAGTTCTTATGCTCGGTTTGTGTGCGGGAGTTAGCACGTGAATATCAAGGGACGGCGTGTCCGTCTTGTGGTATGACCCGTCAACAATTGCTTCATCTTCGTAAAGTCGGTTGCCCGACTTGTTATTCATTTTTTAAAGACGAAGTCGACGGCATGGTTCGTCAGTTCCAACACGGTCATACGCAACATTATGGCTCACGGCCTGATGAGGAATCCGTTGAAAAACGATTGAACCAGCAGCTCAGTCGATTGAAAGAACAACTTAACCGCAAAATCTTAGCAGAAGATTATGAAGAAGCAGAAATCATAAAACAACAGATTGAGAGTGTCGAGGAGGATTTGCGTCATGTTTGAAGAGTTGCTCCAACACCCTTTAAGCGAATCGATGAATCAATCTTCTCCCTTTGACGACATCGTCGTTTCGACACGGATCCGATTGGCACGTAATACGACACGTTATCCGTTCTCAACGATGTTATCAGAAGCACAAGCTAATGCGCTCATTGAAGAGACCGAACGTCAACTAAACGGGATGAAAGGGTTCCGGTTTGGTCGCGTCGATCAAGCAGATGTCCTGACTCGAACCGCTTTAGTAGAAAAGCATCTGATCAGTCCAGCGTTAGCCAGTCATCCGCGGACAGGACTTTTCATTAGTGAGGATGAGCAGATCAGTGTCATGGTAAACGAAGAGGATCATTTCCGAATCCAGACGTTACTACCCGGACTTCAACTTGAAGAAGCGTTTCGGATCGCAAAACAAGTCGATCGCTTGATCAGTGAACGATTTAAAATTGCTTTTGATGATACGCTTGGTTATTTAACGACGTGTCCGAGTAACGTCGGAACAGGTCTTCGTGCTTCCGTGATGTTGCACTTACCGGGACTGGTCCTGACGAATCAGATTCAAGGCTATATCAAACACTTACGACAGCTCGGATTCGCGATTCGTGGGCGTTACGGCGAGGGAAGCGATGCTTCTGGTCGTATGTTCCAACTTTCGAACCAACGGACGCTTGGAGCAAGTGAGGATATGCTGATTACGGACTATCAATTTGCGGTCGAAGCATTAATTGAAGCAGAACAGGCAGCACGAAAAGGATTATTGGAGATGTATCAAGAAGAACTAGAGGACAGACTATATCGTTCCTATGGCATCCTGACATCAGCTCGACTGATTACAGCGCGGGAAGCAACGGAACGGTTATCGGATGTTCGCTTAGCGGACAGTCTGGGACTAGAGGTCAATCTACCTCCAAATCTTTTTCACCAACTGCTCGTCTCGCTACAAACAGGTTTTCTACAAAAGCATTTCGGGAAACAATTAACATCTAGAGAACGGGACATCGAACGGGCGAAACGAATCCGGACGATGTTAACCGAACAGACAAACAGGGATCACACACAAGGAGGTTTTGCATAATGATGTTTGGACGATTCACAGAACGTGCACAACGTGTATTGGCACTTGCTCAAGAAGAGGCAGTACGGTTGGGGCACCACAATATCGGAACAGAACACATTTTACTCGGACTTGTACGTGAAGGAGACGGAATTGCTGCGAAAGCATTAACAGCACTCGGTCTCAGTTCAGATAAAATTCAAATGGAAGTCGAAGCATTGATCGGTCGCGGACAAGATGGTGCAACGACGATTCACTATACACCACGTGCGAAAAAGGTCATTGAGTTATCAATGGATGAGGCACGTAAACTTGGTCACTCTTACGTTGGGACAGAACACCTCTTGCTCGGATTGATCCGAGAAGGAGAGGGCGTTGCTGCTCGTGTCTTAAATAACTTAGGCATCAGTCTTTCAAAAGCCCGTCAGCAAGTACTCCAGTTGCTCGGGAACAGCGAAACAACAGCAAACGCGTCGCAAGCAGGTTCAGGTGTCGCAACACCAACACTTGATGGTCTTGCTCGTGATTTGACACAACAAGCGCGTGAAACACGTCTTGATCCAGTTATCGGTCGTGCGAAAGAAATTCAACGCGTCATCGAAGTCTTGAGCCGCCGGACGAAAAATAACCCAGTCTTGATCGGGGAACCAGGGGTCGGTAAAACGGCTGTCGTCGAAGGTCTCGCTCAACAAATCATCAACAATGAAGTACCGGAGACGTTACGCAATAAACGCGTCATGGTACTCGACATGGGAACACTCGTTGCCGGTACGAAATACCGTGGTGAATTCGAAGATCGTTTGAAAAAGGTCATGGATGAGATTCGTCAAGCGGGGAACATCATTCTCTTCATCGATGAGTTGCATACATTGATTGGAGCGGGTGGAGCAGAAGGTGCGATCGATGCATCGAACATCCTTAAACCATCGCTCGCACGAGGCGAACTCCAGTGTATCGGAGCAACGACTCTTGATGAGTACCGGAAATACATCGAAAAAGATGCGGCACTCGAACGTCGTTTCCAACCGATTCAAGTCGCAGAGCCAACAACGGATGAAGCAACACAAATCCTATTTGGTCTTCGCGATCGTTATGAAGCACACCACCGTGTGACGATCACAGACGAAGCGATTCAAGAAGCCGTCACCTTGTCGGATCGATACATTTCGGATCGTTTCCTTCCGGATAAAGCGATCGATTTGATCGATGAAGCGGCATCGAAAGTTCGGTTGCGTTCATACACAGCACCACCGAACTTAAAAGAAGTCGAAGCAAAACTCGAAGGTATCCGTAAGGACAAGGACGAAGCTGTCCAAAGCCAAGAGTTCGAAAAAGCAGCAAGCCTCCGCGACACGGAACAAAAATTACGCGATGAGCTTGAGCGCTTGAAAGAGGAATGGCAGAATAAACAAGGCAACGAAAAACTTGAAGTCACAAAAGATGACATCGCACAAGTCGTTGCCAACTGGACAGGTGTACCGGTCACGAAGATCGCGGAAGAAGAGACGGATCGTCTCCTTCGCCTCGAAGAAATCCTTCACGATCGTGTCATCGGTCAAAACGAAGCCGTTAAATCGATTTCAAAAGCCATTCGTCGGGCACGTGCTGGACTGAAAGATCCAAAACGTCCGATCGGTTCATTCATCTTCCTCGGTCCTACTGGGGTTGGTAAAACAGAACTCGCCCGTGCGGTTGCCGAAGCGATGTTCGGAGATGAGGATGCGATCATCCGAATCGACATGTCAGAGTACATGGAGAAACATGCAACGAGCCGTCTCGTCGGTTCACCTCCAGGATATGTCGGTTACGAAGAAGGCGGTCAATTGACGGAAAAAGTTCGTCGGAAACCATACTCGGTCATCTTACTTGATGAAATCGAGAAGGCGCACCCGGAAGTCTTCAACATTCTCTTGCAAGTACTTGATGATGGACGCTTAACAGACTCGAAAGGTCGGACGGTTGATTTCCGTAACACGATCATCGTCATGACATCGAACGTCGGTGCAAGTGCCCTTAAACGTAATAAATATGTCGGATTCGCTGTTTCTGAAGATACGGATCGCGAATACAAAGACATGAAAGATAAAGTCATGGAAGAACTCAAACGGGCGTTCCGTCCAGAGTTCTTGAACCGGATTGATGAAACGATCGTCTTCCACTCACTCGAGAAACAACACATCGAAGAGATCGTGAAGTTGATGGCGAAAACCCTTGAAAAACGTTTGGCTGAACAGGAAATTCATTTCGAATTGACACCAGCTGCCCTCTCGAAGATTGCCGATATCGGATACGATCCAGAGTACGGCGCACGTCCAATCCGTCGTGCCCTTCAACGGGAAGCGGAAGACCGGTTGTCAGAAGCATTGCTCGCAGGCGATATCCAAAAAGGAGAACATGTTGCGCTTGATGTCGAAGAGAACGAATTCATCGTTCGCCGGAATCACGTGAGTTCTGCCGCAACGGAATAAGCACTGAGCACAGGGCCAGCTTTCGCACTTTCTGAGCGAAGCTGGTTCTTTTTTTGAAACAGAAAGGATGAATCGATTGGCTAAGTTAAAAACAAAATTCGTTTGTCAAAGCTGTGGGACCGAATCACCGAAATGGATGGGACGTTGTTCCGGGTGCGGAGAATGGAACACGATGGTCGAAGAAGTCGTCGAAGAGAAAAAAGGGCGGCGCGGTGCAGCTTTCGTTCATACGACAACAAAACAATTGAAGCCAGAGCGCCTCGCGAACATCGTCTCGCAAGAAGAGAGTCGCGTCTTTACCGGAAGTGGTGAATTCGACCGTGTTCTCGGAGGCGGTATCGTTCCAGGTTCGATGGTGCTTGTTGGAGGAGATCCGGGGATCGGGAAGTCGACGATCTTACTGCAGACGAGCGCACGTCTTGCCCAACGCGGCGAAAAAGTGCTCTACATCTCAGGAGAAGAATCGCTCAAACAAACTAAATTGCGCGCGGAACGGCTTGGCTTACCGACTCAGGATTTGTTCGTCCTTAGTGAGACGGATATGAACATGATTGAACGTGTCGTCGATGAAGAACAGCCACGTTTTTTAATCATCGACTCGATTCAAACCGTCTACATTGATGAAATCCAGTCTGCACCCGGGAGTGTGACACAGGTACGTGAATGTACGGCGATGCTGATGAAAATTGCGAAGAGTCGCGGTATTGCGATCTTCATCGTCGGTCACGTCACGAAACAGGGTTCGATTGCTGGACCACGTTTACTGGAGCACATGGTGGATGCTGTCTTGTATTTCGAAGGCGAACGTCATCATACGTTCCGGATTCTGCGTGCCGTCAAAAACCGATTTGGTTCAACGAATGAGATCGGAATTTTTGAGATGCGGGAGTCTGGTCTTGAAGAGGTCTTGAATCCATCAGAAATTTTCCTCGAGGAGCGGACATCCGGCGTATCCGGTTCGACGATTGTCGCTTCCATGGAGGGGACACGGACGGTCCTTGTCGAACTGCAAGCACTGATTTCACCGACGTCATTCGGAAATCCAAGACGGATGGCGACCGGAATCGATCAAAACAAGGTAGCCTTATTGATGGCTGTGCTTGAGAAACGGTCGGGTCTTCTCCTTCAGACACAAGATGCGTACCTCAAGGCAGCCGGTGGTGTGAAGCTTGATGAACCGGCGATTGACTTGGCGGTTTGTGTGGCAATTGCTTCTAGTTTCCGTGACAAGCCGACGCGTCCGACAGATGTCGTGATTGGTGAGGTCGGATTGACAGGTGAGGTTCGCCGTGTATCGCGGATTGAACAACGTGTAGCAGAAGCAGCTAAACTCGGTTTCACGCGGGCGATCATTCCGAAAAACAACTTGGGTGGTTGGACGTATCCGGACGGAATTACGGTCGTCGGTGTCGAGAGTGTGGACGAAGCATTACGTGAAACGATTCCGTTTTAAGCTGGAATGACGCAAAAAATGGGGGAACTGTAATGGATATGTAAACAGTTTCCCCTCCTTACGGCGTAGGTAGTTCAAATCAGTACATGTTACAATGAACTTAAAATAAGCAAAGGAGGTGAGAAGATTGAAAATCGTCATTCGGGTATTTTTTGCATTACTCGGACTTGCCCTCGGAATCTTGTTGCTTCCTCAGTTCTTCCAATTAATTGAAACGGCAACGAATACGACATTCCCTGCATGGTTGATGAGCGAATACGTAACTGGAACGATTGGTGCACTCATATTCTTATTAATTGGATTATTCATTACGGATTCGGTAATTCGACTTCTCCGATTTTTAGAAGAACGGCTCGTCAAAGCCCCAGTAGCAGATCTCTTTTTTGGAACATTTGGTTTGTTGATTGGGTTGGTACTGGCCTTTCTCGTCAGTACATTGATTGATTTAGTAGGTATTCCTGTCCTCAGTAACGTCTTAACAATCTTCGTGACCGCGTTATTCGGATATCTTGGCTTTACGGTCGGATATCGTAAACGTCATGAATTGACGAAAATCTTCTTACGCAGCAACCAAAGTGAGAAAAAGGCGACGCCAGAAGTCGTCGTTCCAGTTAAATCAAACAGTAAGGTACTCGATACGAGCGTCATCATCGACGGGCGGATCACGGATATCACGAAGACCGGTTTCGTCGAAGGAAAACTGATCGTCCCGCAATTCGTCATCGGTGAGTTGCAGTACATCGCCGATTCTTCCGATACGTTGAAACGAAATCGTGGACGTCGTGGACTCGATGTCTTAAAAGAGTTACAAGAGATCCCTGGAGTCGAGGTCGAAATTTATGATGGCGATTTCGAGGATGTACCGGAAGTCGATATTAAGCTGATCAAACTCGCGGAACTCGTCAAAGGGATCGTCGTCACGAACGACTATAACTTGAACAAAGTCTGTGAAGTCCGACATGTTCCTGTTCTTAACATCAATGATCTGGCGAATGCCGTCAAACAAGTCGTCATTCCAGGAGAAGAGATGACCGTCCTTGTCATCAAGGAAGGAAAAGAACAAAAACAGGGCATTGCCTATCTCGAAGATGGGACGATGGTCGTTGTTGAAGGAGGCAAACACCTCATTTCGAAAACGATTGGCGTTGTCGTCACGAGTGTCTTGCAGACGTCAGCTGGACGAATGATTTTTGCGAAACCACAAGAAAAATGAGACACTATGCCTAGAGAGACATCGAGAGGCATTCGGATAGACCCCGCAACGGATTCGATTTCATGATCGAGTCCGTTTTCGGTGTGATGGAATGGATCACGATGATCAGTGAGAGAGAAAAGAGGGAATGGGATGTCTACAGCCACATATCGCGTCGTCATCCCCGCTGCCGGTGCCGGTAAGCGGATGGGCGCAGATCGTAATAAATTGATGCTTGAACTAAGAGAACGTCCAATCATCGCTTGGACACTGGATGTCTTCGAGGCAGATCCGGCATGTACGGAAATCGTCCTTGCGATCAATCCACTAGAACAGGAATGGTTTACAAGTATTATCGCGTCTTATAAGACATCGATTAGACTTGTCGCGGGTGGTACCGAACGTCAGGAAAGTGTGCTCCGTGGTCTTGAAGCGTTAAAAGGCGAAGGAATCGTTCTGATCCATGATGGGGCCAGACCGTTTATTTCACAAGCAGCGATTCATGCAGTCGTCCAGGCAGCAGTCCTAGATCAGGCGGCGATTCTTGCCGTGCCGATCAAAGACACAGTCAAACGGGTTGAAGCGAACCACATCAGCGAGACCGTCCCACGGGAACATCTGAGGGCAGCGCAGACACCACAAGCGTTTGATCTTGCGACGATTCGCACGGTTCACGAAAAAGCGGCAACGAAATACCTAGGAACCGATGATGCAAGTTTGATAGAATGGGACGGAGGAAAAGTAACGATCGTCCACGGTCACTACGAAAATATCAAGATGACGACACCGGACGATTTGTGGTTCGGTGAAGCGATTCTAATGAAACGAGGGAAATGACGATGATTCGAATTGGACAAGGTTTTGATGTACATGCCTTTGCAGAGGATCGGAAATTGATTTTAGGCGGCATCGAGATTCCGCACACGAAAGGATTGCTCGGTCACTCGGATGCAGACGTCTTGTTACATACGATTGCCGACGCGGCACTTGGTGCAATCGCAGCAGGGGATATCGGAAAACATTTTCCGGATACGGATCCGGAATTCAAGGATGCCGATTCAGCAAAATTGCTGCAACATGTCTACGCGCTCGTTAAACAACAAGGGTATGAGCTTGGCAACCTAGATGCGACAGTCATCGCACAGGCACCAAAGCTTCGTCCGTACATCGACACGATGCGTGCGCGAATCGCGGAATTACTCGAAGCGGACATTGAACAGATCAATGTCAAGGCAACGACGACGGAATGGTTAGGTTTTACGGGACGAGAAGAGGGAATCGCTTGTCAAGCAGTGATTCTACTGAAACGAATCGAAGAATAAGGTATACTAGATAAGCGAATTTTAGTCGAAGGAGTGATTGGCAATGGCAGAAGTACGAGTACGTTATGCCCCAAGTCCAACAGGACACTTGCATATCGGGAATGCCCGGACTGCATTATTTAACTATCTCTTTGCGCGCCACTTAGGCGGTAAGATGGTATTACGAATCGAGGATACGGACCAAAAGCGGAACATCGCAGGTGGTGTCGAGAGTCAAATGAAGAACCTCGAGTGGCTCGGTGTCGATTGGGACGAAGGTCCAGGTCGCGGTGGCGAGTACGGTCCTTATTCACAAATGGAGCGTCTCGATATCTATCAAAAGTACACGGATGAGTTACTTGAAAAAGGACTTGCTTACCGTTGCTACATGACATCGGAAGAGCTCGAAGCAGAACGCGAAGCACAAATCGCACGTGGAGAAGCACCGCGTTATTCAGGAGCACACCGTAACCTGACAGCAGAACAAGAAGAAGCGTTCCGCGCAGAAGGTCGCACGCCGTCGATTCGGATTCGTGTACCGGAAGATGTCACGTATACATGGAATGATATCGTTAAAGACGATGTCTCATTCGAATCAAAAGACTTCGGTGACTGGGTCATCGTCAAAAAAGACGGCATTCCGACGTATAACTTTGCCGTCGTCATCGACGATCACTTGATGGCGATCAGCCATGTTCTTCGTGGGGATGATCATATTTCGAACACACCGAAACAGATGATGATCTATGATGCGTTCGGTTGGGAATACCCGACGTTCGGTCACATGACATTGATCGTCAACGAATCACACAAGAAACTCTCGAAACGTGATCACTCGATCATTCAGTATATCGAGCAGTATAAAGAGCTCGGTTATCTCCCGGAAGCATTGCTCAACTTCATCACGCTTCTCGGTTGGTCACCAGTCGGCGAACAAGAGATCTTCACGAAAGAAGAGTTCATCGAAATCTTTGACGCGGATCGTCTCTCGAAGAGTCCAGCTGTCTTTGACCAAAACAAATTGGCTTGGATCAATAGCCAGTACATGAAACATCAATCGTTCGAAGAAGTATTCGAAGCAAGTCTTCCGTTCCTACAAGAAGCAGGTCGCGTCGAAGCGTCACCTTCAGAAGAAGAGCTCGCTTGGGCACGTGATCTTGTCGCGTTATACCGCGAACAGATGACGCATGGCGCGGAAATCGTCAAGCTTTCAGAGATGTTCTTTGAGGACGAAGTGGTGTATGATGAAGAGGCAAACACTGTCTTGAGTGGCGAGACGGTTCCGACTGTACTTGCAGAATTCGCGAACCAGTTACGTGCTCTCGAAGAGTGGACACCAGAAGCAATTAAAGCATCGATCAAAGCGACGCAAAAAGCGACTGGTCAAAAAGGAAAGAATTTATTCATGCCAATTCGTGTCGCGACGACAGGACAGACGCATGGTCCAGAACTCCCGAACACGATTCAATTACTAGGAAAAGACCGTGTGCTTGCACGGCTTGAAGCAGAATAACGAAAGCGTAGACGAGGAAAGTAACGATGCGTCTTCTTCTCCAGAGACAAGCTCGAATGGTGCGAGGGCTTGAAGAAGCGAATCATGAAATGCCCCTCTGAGTGCTGCCCGAAATCCGTGAGAGTAGGCGCAGACGTATCTCCGGCGTTAACGGACGTCGAGAGGGACGAGTCAATCGTCCAAACAGAGTGGGACCGCGCTTCGTTAGCGTCTCTGTGCAGCAATGCATAGAGGCGCTTTTTCTTATGGAGAGGAGAACGTATATGACACGGATACGAGAAGATATCCGCAATGTGTTTGAGCAAGATCCAGCTGCCCGCAGCACGTTAGAAGTCATTTTGACATACCCGGGCTTACATGCGATTTGGATGCATCGTCTGGCCCATCGACTCTGGAACGCAAAGTTCCGCTTACTCGGTCGATTAATTTCGCAGTTCAGTCGCTTTTTGACAGGCATCGAGATTCATCCAGGAGCGACGATCGGACGCCGGTTCTTTATTGACCACGGGATGGGTGTCGTCATTGGTGAGACGACGATCATTGGTGATGACGTCACGTTGTTTCAAGGCGTGACACTCGGCGGAACGGGGAAAGAAACAGGAAAGCGTCATCCGACGATTGAAGACGGCGTACTTGTCTCTGCCGGTGCCCGTGTCCTTGGTGATATCACGATTGGGGCATACTCAAAAATCGGTGCTAGTTCTGTCGTCTTAAAACACGTTCCTCCCAATGCGACCGTCGTCGGCATTCCGGGACGTGTCGTCATTCAAGACGGCATGAAGGTCGAAGCACCACTTGATCATCGTTTCCCGGATCCGGTCAGCGAATGCCAAGAGCGGATTGAAATGGAACTAGAAGTATTAAAACAAGAAATTGAACGGATTAAAGGAGGGCGACGTCATGATTCAACTGTACAACAGCATGACCGGAAAAAAGGAACCATTTAAACCATTAGAAGAAGGAAAGGTCAAGATGTATGTCTGTGGCCCGACGGTTTACAACTACATTCATATCGGGAACGCACGTCCAGCAATCGTTTTCGATACGGTCCGTCGCTACTTCACATACCGCGGATACGAAGTCAAATATGTCTCGAACTTCACGGACGTCGATGATAAGATCATCCGGACAGCAAACGAACTCGGAGAAGACTATCATGCGTTGACGAAACGTTTCATTGAGGCGTATCACGCGGATACGGGCGCCTTGAATGTCCAAAAAGCGGATATCCATCCACTCGTCACGGAAACGATGGACGATATCATCGCCTTCATCGAAGTCCTCGTCGAAAAAGGCAATGCCTACGCATCGAGCGGGGATGTCTACTTCCGGACGCGTAGTTTCAAGGATTATGGTCAATTGAGCCAACAGTCGATCGATGAATTGCGTGCAGGTGCACGAATTGAAGTCGGAGAGAAAAAAGAAGATCCGCTTGATTTCGTGCTCTGGAAAGCAGCAAAACCAGGTGAGCCGGCATGGACGAGTCCATGGGGCGAAGGACGACCAGGCTGGCACATCGAGTGCTCGGCGATGGCAAAGAAATACCTTGGAGAGACGATTGACATTCATGCTGGTGGACAAGACTTAAAGTTCCCGCACCATGAGAATGAGATCGCCCAGTCAGAAGCATGCAACTCACAGAAGTTCGCAAACTACTGGATGCATAACGGGTTCTTAAACATCGAAAACGAGAAGATGTCGAAGTCGCTCGGTAACTTCTTGACGGTTCATGAAGCAATCCAAGCGGTCGATCCGATGGTATTACGATTCTTCATGTTATCGGTTCAGTATCGTCACCCGATCAACTACAGTCGTGAACTGATCGATCAAGCAGCGAATGGTCTCGCACGGATTCGGGAATCGGTCGCAAACATCGAACACCGCCTTGAAATGACGGCCGATCTCGGAACAGGTGACGAGAAGTGGTTGAATCGTCTAGCGGCGATCAAGGAACATTTCATCACATCGATGGATGATGATTTCAATACAGCGAACGCTGTGACGGATTTATTCGATCTCTCGAAAGAAGCCAACTTGTACCTTGGAGAAGCACATGTGTCGAAACAGGTGCTCGAACAGTTCCTCGCACTCTTCTCGGAATTATCAGATGTCCTCGGTGTCACGTTGACAGTCGACAAAGGCTTACTCGATGAAGAAGTCGAACAGTTGATCGAAGAGCGGAACACAGCCCGTCAAAATCGTGACTTCGCACGAGCGGACGCAATCCGCGATCAGCTACGTGATCAAGGGATCTTGCTGGAAGACACAGCGCAAGGGATGCGGTGGAAGCGCGGATGAAGAATTACAAACAACTGAATGCACTCGCGTTAGCGTACATGGGCGATGTCGTCTATGAGATTCGTGTGCGGGAGCGATTGCTCGAACAAGGTTATGTGAAGCCGGGCGAGTTGCATAAAGCAGCTGTCCGGTACGTTCGGGCACAAGCACAAGCGACGGTCGTGACGCACTGGTTGAACACGGATGCGTTGACGGAAGAAGAGGCAGCGGTTGTCCGGCGCGGAAAGAACGCGAAATCCGGTTCTGTCCCGAAGAGCACGGACGTCCACACGTATCGCTACGCGACAGCATTTGAAGCATTACTCGGTTATATTTATCTTTCAGAAGGAGGGGATCGCCTTGAAGAACTCATCGGACAAGCGTTCGAACTACTCGAAGCCGAAAAAACAGACGAATCCTAAGGCTACCGGTGCGAAGCCGAAAACGAAGGCACAGCGCCCAGCACAAGAGAAACGAAAAGCCACTCCAGTCAAGGAACAGCCCGTCGTGATCGAACCGCTTGAAGAAGGACAAGATTTCTTGTCAGGTCGTAATCCGGTCCTAGAGGCATTGCGGAGTGGACGAGAGATGAACAAGCTGTTCTTGCAGGAAGGACAACAAAAAGGACCGCTTGCCGTCATCCATGCGATGGCGCAGGAAGCGGGCATCCAAATCCAGCTCGTACCACGTTCACGGTTAACTGGTTTAGCTGGAACGGAAAATCACCAAGGTGTCGTCGCAGCGGTTGCTGCGTATGAATACGCCGAGATGGAAGACATCTTCGAGCTTGCACGTCAAAAGGATGAAACACCGCTCTTGATCATGCTTGATGAGCTCGAGGATCCACATAACCTCGGATCAATCTTGCGGACAGCAGATGCTGTCGGAGCACACGGAATCATCATTCCGAAGCGTCGCTCAGTCGGGTTGACGCAAGTCGTCGCCAAGGCATCAACAGGCGCGATCGAACATATCCCGGTCGTTCGTGTGACGAACCTCGCTCGGACGATGGAGGATCTAAAGAAACAAGGCATCTGGTTCGTCGGAACGGATGCACGTGAAAGTGACGACTACCGGACACTCGATGGTACGATGCCGCTCGGAATCGTCATTGGAAGTGAAGGAAAAGGAATGAGCCGGCTCGTCCGTGAGAAATGTGACTTCCTCGTCCACCTCCCGATGGCAGGACATGTCACGTCGCTCAACGCATCGGTCGCGGCTTCGCTATTATTATATGAAGTCTACCGGACTAGAAAGCCGTATGCGCGATGAAATATGATCGCCTCATCGTAGATGGCTACAATATCATTGGCGCATGGCCAGAATTTCGGACGTTGCGGGAGCAAGACTTTGAATTAGCACGGGAACGGTTGATTCATGCGATGGCGGAGTACCAAGCCGTCACAGGGATCAGCGTTACGATCGTCTTTGATGCCTATCTGCAACCAGGGCGTGAGTCTCGGATGCTAAAAAGCGGAATCGATATCGTCTATACACGAGAAAACGAGACGGCGGACGAGTGGATTGAGAAAACCGCCGCTGACTGGCTGCAGGATATCCGGGTCAAGCTGACGGTAGCGACGAACGACTACACGGAGCAATGGGTCATCTTCACGCTTGGAGCACTCCGTATATCAGCGCAGGAACTCCGGCGTGAGTGGAAAGCAGCAGTTGCCGTCATCAAGCAACAAACGACGTCTGCGAAGACGACGGCTCAACCGCGCTCGAAGATTGATTTACCGGAAGATGTCGTCGCGCGCCTCGAAGCGATTCGTCGACGAAAGAATTCAGATACATGATATGAACCATTCGTATGAGTAATCCGCCGTTCTCCTTCATTCGAGAGCGGTGGATTTTTTTGTAGAAAAGATACATTTTGGATACAACAAAAGAGGTCATGCCAATTTTCATTGTCGTGCGACAGGTAATTATTGTATAATTAAAAACAATTGAACTATTCGTCAATGATGCTTGGAGGGATACAGGATGAGTTTGGTTTCGTTCGACCAGTTTGAGTGCATGACCGATGAAGCGCTTGTAGAACAAGCGAAAGAGTTCGATAACAGCGATGCGCTCGAATTTTTGATCGAGCGGTATCGAAATTTCGTACGTGCCAAAGCCCGTTCTTACTTTTTGATCGGGGCAGACCGCGAAGACATCATTCAAGAAGGAATGATCGGTCTCTATAAGGCGGTACGGGATTACCGAACGGATAAGCTCGCCTCGTTTAAAGGATTTGCCGAATTATGCATCACGCGACAGATGATCACTGCGATCAAGACGGCGACACGTCAGAAACATATCCCGTTGAACTCGTACATCTCGCTCGATAAACCGATCTATGACGATGAATCGGAGCGGACGTTACTTGATATCATCACGTCGACAGCACCTTCTGATCCACAAATCTTGATCATCAACCGGGAAGAATACGCAGACATCGAATCGAAGATGGATGAGATTCTGAGCGACCTCGAACGGAAGGTCCTCGCGCTCTATCTCGACGGACGGACGTATCAGGAAATCTCTGACGACCTCGATCGTCACGTCAAATCGATCGATAATGCCTTGCAACGCGTCAAGCGCAAGCTTGAGCGTTATCTTGAAGCACGAAAGATGACGGTCTAACAGAGAGGTAGATTGACCGTAATCCCTTCCTATGCTACTGTATAACTAGCGCCTTACTAGCGAGACGCCGCTCATAGGCGTTTTTTTTTTACGCTCTTTTTCGGAAGGAAAGTACCTTAACAGAAGAGAAGAGTGGCAAAGAAGGAGGACTTTGAGATGGCGAAGAAAGTAGGCCTTGCTTGTGATAATTGCGGTGCCCGCGACTATACGACGATGAAAAAAGAGGACGTCACTGTCCGCTTGGAATTGAAGAAATTCTGCCGTCGTTGTAACGCGCATACGATTCATAAAGAAGCGAAATAAGGCTTCATCTGTCCCGATTTATTACATCCTGGAGGGAAAGTACGATGAAATTTTTGCGTGACGTATGGAATGAATTGAAAAAGACGAGCTGGCCAAAACGGAAAGAGCTGACGAAATACACATTGACGGTCATCGGTATGGTGATCTTCATGGGTGTCTTCATCTTCGGCGTCGATTCAGGGCTTAGCGCATTGATGAGCTGGTTGATTAAGTAAAAAGAAGAGGTGGCCTACCATGGAGAAACAATGGTTTGTCGTCCAAACGTATTCCGGATTCGAAAACAACGTCAAGGCGAACCTTGAACGTCGGATTGAATCCATGAACATGGACGAAAAAATCTTCCGTGTACTCGTTCCGATTGAAACGGTACAAGAAGAAGTAACGAACAAAAAGGGAGAAACGAAAATCAAGGAACGTGAAGTCAAGATCTTCCCGGGGTATGTCCTCGTCGAGATGGTCATGACGGATGATTCTTGGTATGTCGTCCGGAATACTCCGAACGTCACGGGCTTCCTCGGATCAGTCGGCGGCGGTTCAAAACCGACACCGCTCCTTCCGGAAGAAGCAGAAAACATCCTTGGATCAATGGGTCTCGTCGATCTGAAGAGCCGTTACGACTTCTCACTCGGACAAATCGTCCGAATCAAAGAAGGAGCTTTCGAAAATCTCGAAGGTACGATCGAGGAGCTTGATACAGATGCTGAGAAAATGAAAGTCTCTGTTGATATGTTCGGTCGCGAAACGAAGGTCGAGCTTGATTTCGCACAGGTCGATAAAATCGATTAAGTTTCCTATTGCGAATGTTTTGTTTTAATGATACAATTTTTCGTGTTTGATGTTGTGCTTATTTCGATAAATAACTCGTCGAATAGAATGAGTGGGAGGACGCGCAACGTCCAATTAAACCACATTAAAGAATTAAGGAGGTGTGTCTCGTGGCGAAGAAGGTTATGAAACTCGTAAAACTTCAAATTCCTGCGGGCAAAGCAAACCCAGCTCCACCAGTTGGACCGGCACTCGGTCAAGCAGGTGTGAACATCATGGGCTTCTGTAAAGAGTTCAACGCTCGTACACAAGACCAAGCCGGCTTGATTATCCCTGTAGTCATCACGGTTTTTGAAGATCGTTCATTCACATTCATCACTAAAACTCCTCCAGCAGCAGTTCTCTTGAAGAAAGCAGCTGGAATTGAGAGTGGTTCAGGTGAACCGAACCGTAAGAAAGTAGCGACTGTCAAACGTGACAAAGTTCGTGAAATCGCTGAAACAAAAATGCCAGACCTTAACGCATCATCTGTTGAAACAGCAATGTTGATGGTTGAAGGTACTGCACGTTCTATGGGTATCGTAATCGAAGACTAATGTCTTTTTGATTACCATGAACAACGATGAGGGTCGCAGGCGGATAGTTTCTTGAAGCCTGCTACCCTTTCATTATGTGGGAGGATTTTCCGCACAACCACAAAGGAGGAACCTAAAATGGGTAAGAAGTACAAAGAAGCTGCTAAGCTTATCGATCGTACGGTTTCATACGAACTCGCAGAAGCTGTAGATTTGACTAAAAAATCTGCAACTGCGAAATTCGATGAGACTATCGAATTGGCTGTTCGTCTCGGAGTAGATCCGAAGAAAGCAGACCAACAAATCCGTGGAGCAGTCGTATTGCCACACGGTACTGGTAAAACACAAAAAGTTCTCGTCTTCGCGAAAGGTGAGAAATTAAAAGAAGCGGAAGCTGCTGGAGCAGATTACGCTGGTGATGCTGAGTACATCAACAAAATCCAACAAGGATGGTTCGACTTCGACGTTATCGTCGCGACACCAGACATGATGGGTGAAGTTGGTAAACTTGGTCGCGTTCTCGGACCAAAAGGCCTCATGCCAAACCCGAAAACAGGTACAGTTACATTTGACGTCACAAAAGCAATCAACGATATCAAAGCTGGTAAAGTTGAGTACCGTGTCGACAAATCAGGTAACATCCACGTTCCTGTCGGTAAAAAATCATTCGATAACGAGAAACTCGTTGATAACATCAACACAGTTATCGAAACTCTCGTAAAAGTTAAGCCTGCTACTGCTAAAGGTGTATACCTTAAGAACATCGCGATCGCTTCTACAATGGGTCCTGGTGTAAAAGTATCTTCAGCTGACTTCGCGAAATAATTTCGTCTAAAACGAACTTGACAACGTTCTAAGAACGCTGTTACAGTATAAAACGTTGATATATTTCGACATACCGTAGACAGAAGGTGCTCACATGGGCATAAATCCTTCCGAGGTGTTCTTGCTCAGAGAGCCTGTTTGTTCAGGTATCCTTTTTGACGATTACGCCTCCTCTGCTCTGCAGACGGAGGCTTTTTATTTGAAATCGAGCAGCCCCTCGCACCGGTACATTTCATCTACCAGGAGGTGCAACAGAAATGGCAAACGAAAAAGTTATCGCTGTCAAAGCGGATCTCGTATCTGAGATCGCTGAGAAACTCCAAGCGAGCGCAGGAACAGTTGTCGTCGACTACCGTGGTCTCACAGTAGAAGAAGTCACTGAACTTCGTAAACAACTCCGCGAAGCGGGCGTTGAATTCAAAGTTTACAAAAACGGTCTCCTCCGCCGCGCGGCAGTTCAAAGCAACCTCGAAGGTCTTGATGAAGTCTTCACAGGTCCTAGTGCGATCGCCTTCAGCAATGAAGATGTTATCGCGCCAGCTAAGATCTTGAACGACTTCGCTAAAACGCACAAGGCTCTCGAACTTAAAGGTGGTATCATCGAAGGCAAAGTCACTTCAGTAGAAGATGTCAAAGCCCTTGCGGAACTTCCATCACGCGAAGGTCTCCTTTCGATGCTCCTCAGCGTGCTTCAAGCGCCAATCCGTGGACTCGCGGTGGCAACGAACGCAATCGCAGAGCAAAAAGAAGAACAATCTGCTTAATTTCTGCTTAGCGGGATAGGCAACCAACACAATTTTCACACCCCAACGTGGGCTAAATCAAAGGAGGAAAACCATAATGGCTTTCAACAAAGAGCAATTTATCGAAGACCTCAAGGGCATGACTGTTCTTGAACTTAACGAACTCGTAAAAACAATCGAAGAAGAATTCGGCGTATCAGCAGCAGCTCCAGTAGCAGTTGCAGGTGCTGGCGCAGGCGCAGCAGCTGAAGAGCAAACTGAATTCGACGTTATCCTTACTAACGCTGGATCTGGTAAAATCAACGTCATCAAAGCAGTTCGCGAATTGACTGGTCTCGGTCTTAAAGAAGCGAAAGCTCTCGTAGACGGAACTCCAGCACCAGTTAAAGAAGGCGTTTCGAAAGAAGACGCTGAAGCAATGAAAGCTAAGCTTGAAGAAGCTGGCGCTACTGTAGAAGTTAAGTAATTTTCTTCTTCCGTAGAAACAAGAGAAGCTCGCATTGCGAGCTTCTTTTGTTTTCATCTTTTACATGAGAGGGGAAGGAAACATGGCGGATCATTATTATACGAATGACCCTTCATCGAAACGAGATCCGAAGACGTGGGAATATGTCCTGCGTGGTCAGACGCTCCGCTTTACATCGGACCATGGTGTCTTTTCGAAGAACGGAATCGATTTTGGTTCCCGTCTGTTGATCGAGGCATTCACGGAACCGGCTGTAGCGGGAGACATTTTGGATGTCGGTTGCGGATACGGACCGATGGGCATCGCGCTTTCGAAGTCGACGGGTCGTCCGGCGCACTTGATAGATGTCAATGAACGGGCGCTCGAACTAGCGGCAGACAATGCGCGCGCGAACGGTGTTTCCGTGACGACCGGTGTGAGTGACGGGTATGATGGGGTAGGCGAATCGACATTCGCAGCGATCGTGACGAATCCACCGATTCGGGCGGGAAAAACGGTCGTTCATCGTATTCTCCGGGAAGCGTATGATCACCTTGTCGTCGGCGGCGAGCTTTGGGTCGTCATTCAAAAGAAACAAGGTGGACCATCAGCGAAGAAATTGATGGAAGACGTATTCGGTATGTGTGAGACAGTTACCCGCGATAAAGGGTACTCGATATTTAAATCAATTCGGTCTTGACAAATCGAAGGATTTGTCGTTGACCGCATGTTGTGTCTATGATAGTATTATAAAATGCCATTGGAGTGATTTTTGGATAAGATGTTTGAAAGCAGCTGGCGTTCTCGACTACAGATGATTGAGTAGACAAGACGTCGCTTTTTTGCGCTTATCAATCAAAAAATGGCTTCAATGTTCGATATTACACCCGTCCTTCTCTATAAGAAGAAGTGGGTCTGAGAGGTGAATCAGTTGACTGGTCAACTTGTTCAGTACGGTCGTCACCGTCAGAGAAGAAGCTATGCACGTATCAGCGAAGTATTGGAACTTCCAAACTTAATCGAGATTCAAACGAATTCGTATGAGTGGTTCCTGCGGGAAGGTCTTCGTGAGATGTTTCATGACATTTCGCCGATTTCCGATTTCACAGGGAATCTCGTATTAGAATTCATCGACTACTCGCTCGGAGAGCCGAAGTATTCGATCGATGAATCGAAAGAGCGCGACGTGACCTATTCGGCACCACTACGCGTTAAAGTCCGTCTTCAAAATAAAGAGACGGGTGAATTGAAAGAACAAGAAGTCTTCATGGGTGACTTCCCGCTTATGACGGAGTCGGGAACATTCATCATCAATGGAGCGGAGCGCGTAATCGTTTCGCAGCTTGTTCGTTCGCCAAGTGTTTATTACAACAATAAGTTAGATAAGAACGGTAAGCGTGGATTCTCCGCGACAGTCATCCCAAACCGTGGTGCATGGCTCGAGCTCGAGACAGACGCGAAAGACATCGTTTATGTTCGCATTGATCGCACGCGTAAGATTCCAGTAACGGTTCTTTTACGTGCTCTTGGTTTCGGTACGGATCAGGAAATCATCGATCTTCTCGGTGATGATGAGTACCTCCGGAATTCACTTGAAAAAGATAATACGGAATCAACGGAAAAAGCCCTCATTGAGATTTATGAGCGTCTACGTCCGGGAGAGCCGCCGACAGTCGAAAACGCAAAAGCGTTGCTCGTATCGCGCTTCTTTGACCCGAAACGTTATGATTTGGCAAACGTTGGTCGTTATAAAATCAATAAAAAGCTTCATCTTAAGAACCGTCTCTTCGGTCAAAAACTTGCGGAAACGCTTGTTGATCCTGAGACAGGTGAAGTCATCGCGGAAGCAGGAACGGTCCTTGATCGTCGTATGCTCGATAAAGTCCTTCCATTCCTCGAAGGATCCGTTGGTTACATCGAAGCGACGCCAACAGGCGGCGTAACGCAGGGTGAGGCTTTCAACTTACAGTCAATCAAGGTGTTCGCACCGGACGATGCTGAAGGTGAACGCATCATCAATATCATCGGTAACGGTAACATCGATCGTGACATCAAGCACATCACGCCTGCTGACATGATTGCTTCTATCAACTACTTCTTCAACTTGTTGCATGAAGTCGGTACGACAGACGATATCGACCACCTCGGTAACCGTCGTCTCCGTTCAGTTGGTGAGCTGCTCCAGAACCAATTCCGGATCGGTCTCTCACGGATGGAACGTGTCGTTAAGGAACGGATGTCGATTCAGGACCAGAATGCGATCACGCCACAGGCATTGATCAACATTCGTCCGGTTATCGCATCGATTAAAGAGTTCTTCGGTAGCTCGCAGTTGTCTCAGTTCATGGACCAAACGAACCCGCTTGCGGAATTGACGCACAAACGTCGTCTTTCAGCACTCGGACCTGGTGGTTTGACACGTGAGCGCGCTGGTTTCGAAGTTCGTGACGTACACTACTCGCACTATTCCCGTATGTGTCCGATCGAAACGCCAGAGGGACCAAACATTGGTTTGATCAACTCGTTGTCTTCGTACGCGAAGGTCAATGAGTACGGCTTCATCGAAGCGCCATATCGTCGTGTCGATCCGGAAACGGGCGTCGTCACGGATGAAATCCACTACATGACTGCTGACGAAGAGGATCTCTACGTCGTCGCTCAGGCAAACATGTTGTTGACGGAAGAGAAGACGTTCCAAGATTCACACGTTCTTTCACGTTTCCGTGGACAAAACTTGTCTGTCGAACCAGCACGTGTCGATTACATGGACGTTTCACCGAAGCAGGTTGTATCTGCCGCAACGGCTTGTATCCCGTTCCTTGAGAACGATGACTCGAACCGTGCCCTCATGGGAGCAAACATGCAACGTCAGGCCGTCCCACTTCTGAACCCGGAATCTCCGATTGTCGGTACAGGTATGGAGTACGTGTCTGCGAAAGACTCAGGAGCCGCTGTCGTTGCGAAGCACGCAGGGATCGCTGAGCGTGTTACGGCGCGTGAAATCCTTGTCCGTCGTACGACGGAAGTCGATGGCAACATCGTTGAAGGGGAACTCGACCGTTACAAGATTCAAAAATTCATCCGTTCTAACCAAGGAACGTGTTATAACCAAAAACCAATCATCAAAGCGGGCGACCCAGTCGATAAAGGCGAGATCCTTGCAGATGGTCCATCGATGGACGGTGGGGAACTTGCGCTTGGTCGCAACGTACTCGTCGGTTTCATGACATGGGATGGTTACAACTATGAGGATGCTGTCATCATGAGTGAGCGTCTTGTCAAAGACGACGTCTACACATCGATCCACATCGAAGAATACGAATGTGAGTCGCGTGATACGAAACTCGGACCGGAAGAAATCACACGTGATATTCCGAACGTCGGTGATGATGCCTTGAAAAACCTCGACGATCGCGGAATCATCCGCGTCGGTGCGGAAGTCAAGGACGGCGATATCCTCGTCGGTAAAGTTACGCCGAAGGGTGTAACGGAATTGACAGCGGAAGAACGTCTTCTTCATGCAATCTTCGGTGAAAAAGCACGTGAAGTCCGTGATACATCTCTCCGTGTACCACACGGTGGTGATGGAATCATCCTCGACGTCAAAATCTTCGACCGCGATAATGGGGACGAGCTCTCACCTGGTGTCAACCAGTTGATCCGTGCTTACATCGTTCAGAAGCGTAAGATTCACGAGGGTGACAAAATGGCGGGTCGTCACGGTAACAAAGGTGTTATCTCGCGTATCCTTCCAGAAGAAGACATGCCGTACATGCCAGACGGTACGCCAATTGACATCATGTTGAACCCACTTGGGGTTCCATCACGGATGAACATCGGGCAGTTGCTCGAGCTTCACCTCGGGATGGCAGCACGTCAACTCGGCATCAAAGTCGCATCACCGGTATTCGATGGTGCGCGCGAGGAAGATGTTTGGGCAACGATTGAAGAAGCAGGTATGGATCGCGACGCGAAGACTGTCCTTTATGATGGTCGTTCGGGTGAAGCGTTCGATAACCGCATCTCTGTCGGTGTCATGTATATGATTAAACTTGCTCACATGGTCGATGATAAACTTCACGCACGTTCGACAGGACCATACTCACTCGTCACACAACAACCGCTCGGTGGTAAAGCCCAGTTCGGTGGTCAGCGTTTCGGTGAGATGGAAGTATGGGCACTTGAAGCATACGGCGCAGCCTACACGCTCCAAGAGATCCTTACAATCAAGTCGGATGACACGATCGGTCGTGTTAAAGCGTACGAAGCAATCGTCAAAGGTGAGAATGTACCACAACCGGGCGTACCGGAATCGTTCCGAGTCCTCATTAAAGAGCTTCAATCCCTCGGTATGGACGTCAAGATGATGTCTGCTGATGATGAAGAAATCGAAATGCGCGACGAAGACGAGGACAATATCCCGAACGCGACTCCAGCACTCGAAGAAGTTCAAGCGCCTGTCGCACCAGTTGTTACTGAAGAGGAATAAGCGAAAGGGAGGTCCACCCCTTGGTAGATGTTAATAGATTTGAATATATGCAAATCGGCCTCGCTTCCCCCGAAAAGATCCGTTCATGGTCTTTCGGGGAAGTGAAAAAGCCGGAGACGATCAACTATCGTACACTCAAACCGGAGAAAGACGGTTTGTTCTGTGAACGTATCTTTGGTCCAACAAAAGACTGGGAATGTTACTGTGGTAAATACAAACGGATCCGCTATAAAGGAATCATTTGTGACCGCTGTGGCGTTGAAGTCACGAAGTCGAAAGTCCGTCGTGAGCGCATGGGTCACATCGAGCTCGCAGCACCGGTTTCGCACATCTGGTACTTCAAAGGAATTCCTAGTCGTATGGGACTCGTCCTCGACATGTCACCGCGTGCGTTAGAAGAGATCATCTACTTCGCGTCGTACGTCGTCACAGATCCAGGCGAATCGACACTTGAGAAGAAACAACTCCTTTCAGAGAAAGAATACCGTGCATATCGTGAGAAGTTCGGTCGTTCGTTCACTGCTGAAATGGGTGCGGAAGCAGTTCGTAAATTGCTCCGTGACGTGGAACTCGATAAAGAAGTCGCTGCATTACGTGAAGAGCTTCGTATGATTCAAGGACAACGTCGTACGCGTGCGATCAAACGCCTTGAAGTCCTCGATGCGTTCCGTAACTCAGGCAACAATCCAGAATGGATGGTGCTTGAAGTACTTCCAGTCATCCCACCGGAACTTCGTCCGATGGTTCAACTCGATGGCGGACGTTTCGCAACGTCTGACTTGAACGACTTGTACCGCCGCGTCATCAACCGTAACAACCGTCTCAAGCGTCTTCTTGACCTTGGCGCTCCGAACATCATCGTTCAGAATGAAAAACGGATGCTTCAAGAAGCAGTCGATGCTTTGATCGATAACGGTCGTCGTGGTCGTCCAGTCACTGGACCAGGTAACCGTCCACTTAAATCACTTTCACACATGTTGAAAGGGAAACAAGGACGTTTCCGTCAAAACTTGCTCGGTAAACGTGTCGACTACTCTGGTCGTTCGGTTATCGTCGTTGGTCCAAACCTGAAGATGTATCAATGTGGTCTTCCAAAAGAAATGGCCCTTGAGCTCTTCAAACCGTTCGTCATGAAAGAACTCGTCTCTCGTGGCATCGCACCGAACATTAAGAGTGCGAAACGGAAAATCGAGCGCGTTCAACCTGAAATCTGGGATGTCCTCGAAGAAGTCATCCGTGAGCATCCGGTTCTCTTGAACCGTGCACCGACACTTCACCGTCTCGGTATCCAGGCATTCGAACCAACGCTCGTCGAAGGACGCGCGATTCGCCTTCACCCACTCGTATGTACGGCGTACAACGCCGATTTCGATGGTGACCAAATGGCGGTTCACGTACCACTTTCGGCAGAAGCACAAGCAGAAGCACGTCTTCTCATGCTCGCTGCACAAAACATCTTGAACCCGAAAGACGGTAAACCTGTCGTTACACCATCGCAGGATATGGTCCTCGGTAACTACTACCTCACGCTCGAACGCGAAAACGCGATCGGCGAAGGTAAAATCTTCTCGACAGTGAACGAAGCGCTCATCGCTTACCAAAATGGTTATGCGCACTTCCATACACGTGTTGCGATTCCAGCCGGCGTTCTGAAAAACCCGACATTCACGGAAGAGCAAAACGAGAAATTATTGATTACAACAGTCGGTAAGTTGATCTTCAACGAGATCCTCCCAACGACGTTCCCTTACTTGAACGAACCAACGATGACGAACCTTCAAGAAGCGACGCCAGACAAGTACTTCCTTGAAAAAGGAACAGATGTCGCGGCAGAACTGAAGAACCGTCCGATCATCGACCCGTTCAAAAAAGGATTCCTTGGAAATGTCATCGCGGAAGTCTTCAAACGGTTTGAGACAACAGAAACAAGCCGCATGCTCGACCGCATGAAAAACCTCGGATTCAAACACTCGACTCGTGCCGGTATCACGGTAGGGATCGCGGACATCATCGTTCTTCCTGATAAACAAGAAATTCTTGTTGAAGCGCAGGACAATGTCGACCGCGTCATGAAATCGTACCGTCGTGGTCTCATCACAGAAGACGAGCGCTATGAGCGCGTCGTTAAATCGTGGAATGATGCGAAGGATGAAATTCAGTCTCGTCTGATGAAATCCCTCAACCGTCTCAACCCGATCTTCATGATGAGTGACTCCGGTGCCCGTGGTAACGCGTCGAACTTCACGCAGCTCGCTGGTATGCGTGGACTCATGGCCGCTCCAAGTGGACGGATCATCGAGCTCCCGATCAAATCATCGTTCCGTGAGGGTCTAACGGTACAGGAATACTTCATCTCAACACACGGTGCGCGTAAAGGTCTTGCCGATACAGCCTTGAAAACGGCTGACTCAGGTTACCTGACTCGTCGTCTCGTTGACGTCGCTCAAGACGTCATCATCCGTGAAGATGATTGTGGAACGGATCGTGGTATCCGCGTCACAGCACTCCGTGAAGGAACGGAAGAGATCGAAAGCCTCTACGACCGCCTCGTCGGCCGTACTGCATTCGAAAACGTCGTTCACCCAGAAACAGGAGAAGTCCTCGTTTCAACGAACGAACTCATCGATGAAGACATCGCTCGTGCAATCACGGACGCAGGTGTCGATAACGTTGAGATCCGCACTGCCTTCACATGTAACACAAGCCATGGTGTCTGTAAGAAATGTTACGGACGCAACTTGGCAACAGGCAACGACGTCGAAGTCGGCGAAGCTGTCGGTATCATCGCGGCACAATCAATCGGTGAGCCAGGAACGCAGCTTACGATGCGTACCTTCCACACAGGTGGGGTTGCCGGGGATGATATCACACAAGGTCTTCCGCGTATCCAAGAGTTGTTCGAAGCGCGTAACCCGAAAGGTCAAGCGGTCATCTCGGAAATCGATGGTCAAGTCATCGACTTCACGGAATCGCGTGACAAACGTGAATTGACGGTCCAAGGACTCAGCGAAACACGCACATACACGATCCCATTCGGTTCGCGTCTACGTGTTCAGCTCGGGGACGAGGTCAAAGCCGGTCAAGTCTTCACGGAAGGTTCGATTGATCCGAAAGAACTCTTGAACGTTAAAGGTGTATCCGGCGTTCAGAACTACTTGCTCCAAGAAGTTCAAAAAGTATACCGGATGCAAGGGGTTGAGATCGGTGACAAACACGTCGAGGTCATGGTTCGCCAAATGATCCGTCGCGTACGTGTCATCGAGTCTGGTGAGACTTCACTCTTACCAGGTTCGCTCGTCGATATCAGCACGTTCAAGGAAGCTTGTAAAGAAGCGCTCCGTAACGGGAAAGCTCTCGCTTCGGCGAAACCAGTTCTTCTCGGTATCACGAAAGCGTCACTTGAAACAGATTCATTCCTATCGGCTGCGTCGTTCCAAGAAACGACTCGTGTCCTTACGGATGCAGCGATTAAAGGGAAGAGCGACTACCTTCGCGGCTTGAAAGAGAACGTCATCATCGGTAAGTTGGTTCCAGCTGGTACTGGGATGGCACGTTACCGTCAGATCGATCTCGAAGTAGCTGGCGAAGCACCTGTAGAAGCCGATTCTCCGGTAGAATAAAACGCCTTGACACGCCGGTATGGCGGTGCTACTATGATATAGTGTTGCCAACCGGCTGTGTTATTTTGGAGGATATCTTCATGTCTTACAAAAAAGTAGTCGGCGCAGATTTGAAGTTTGTCGGTCAAAAGCAAACGCTCAAAGCATTGCGATCTGGCAAGGCGTCGGAAGTGATCATTGCGGATGACGCAGATGAACACGTAAAACAAGCATTGCTCGATGCGGCGAAACAAGCTAACGTTCCAGTCGTGAATGTTCCTTCTAAGCAAGAGCTTGGAAAAGCTTGTGGAATCGATGTCGCAGCAACCGCTGTTGCCATTAAGAAAGTTTGATAATGCGTTTTGTGTGGCGATGGAATGCCTGAGCCACGCAAAACGTTTCATTATGACTTTCGATGAACCACCCGGCTCGGTGGTTTTGAAATTTGTCATGAATTCAGGAAGGGAGGATCTCAAAGATGCCTACTATCAACCAATTAGTCCGTAAAGGACGTCAATCAAAAGTTGTGAAATCAGATTCGCCAGCGCTGAACAAAGGGTACAACAGCTTCATTAAAGCTCGTACTGACATCAGCTCACCACAAAAACGTGGTGTTTGTACTCGTGTAGGTACAATGACTCCGAAGAAACCGAACTCGGCTCTTCGTAAATACGCACGTGTACGTTTGACGAACACAATGGAAGTAACAGCTTACATCCCAGGTATCGGCCACAACCTTCAAGAGCACAGTGTTGTTCTTATCCGCGGCGGCCGCGTAAAAGACTTACCAGGGGTACGTTACCACATCGTTCGTGGTGCGCTTGATACAGCTGGTGTTGACGGCCGTATGCAAGGTCGTTCGAAATACGGTACTAAACGTCCTAAAGTTAAAAAATAATCTAGATATCTTAAGATATCACCTCACTATATGAAAGGAGGGACTCGGAATGCCACGTAAAGGTCAAGCAGAACGTCGTGATGTAATGGCTGATCCGATCTACAACTCTAAACTCGTTACCCGCCTTATCAACCGTCTTATGTTAGATGGTAAAAAAGGTACTGCTCAACAAATCTTATACAAAGCTTTCGAAACTATCGCTGAACGTTCAGGTCGCGATGCAATGGAAGTCTTTGAAGAAGCGATGAACAACATCATGCCAGTTCTTGAAGTTAAAGCACGCCGTGTAGGTGGAGCTAACTATCAAGTTCCTGTCGAAGTTCGCCCAGAGCGTCGTACGACACTCGCACTTCGTTACCTCGTGAACTACTCACGTCTCCGTAACGAAAAAACTATGGATGCGCGCCTTGCTAACGAAATCATGGACGCTGCAAACAACACTGGTGCTTCTGTTAAGAAGCGCGAAGATATGCACAAAATGGCGGAAGCGAACAAAGCGTTTGCTCACTACCGCTGGTAATTCCGAAAATCACCACCTCATGCATGCCATTTTTAATGGAATTATGAGGTGGCTTTCGGGTATAGTCATGACGTGTGGCAACACACGACCACTAAACTAAAATGCGAAAGGAGAATGTTTAAAGATGGCAAGAGAATTCTCCCTTAAGAACACTCGTAACATCGGGATCATGGCTCACATCGATGCTGGTAAAACAACAACGACTGAGCGTATCCTGTATTACACGGGTCGTATCCACAAGATTGGTGAAACGCACGAAGGTGCTTCACAAATGGACTGGATGGAGCAAGAGCAAGAGCGTGGGATCACGATTACATCGGCAGCAACAACTGCTCAATGGAAAGGTAACCGCGTAAACATCATCGATACACCTGGACACGTAGACTTCACAGTTGAGGTTGAACGTTCACTTCGCGTACTTGATGGTGCGGTAGCAGTACTTGACGCTCAGTCTGGTGTTGAGCCACAAACTGAGACAGTATGGCGCCAAGCTACAACTTACGGCGTACCACGTATCGTTTTCGTTAACAAAATGGATAAAATCGGTGCAGACTTCTTGTACTCGGTTGGAACGCTTCGCGAACGCCTCCAAGCGAACGCACACGCGATCCAAATTCCAATCGGTGCGGAAGATGAATTCAAAGGAATCATCGACCTCGTCGAACAGAAAACATACATGTACGGCAACGATCTCGGAACTGACATCGAAGTGACTGACGGTTTCCCAGCTGATCTCGCTGATCAAGCTGAAGAACTCCGTGGATCATTGATCGAAGCAGTTGCGGATTACGAAGAAGAATTGATGATGAAATACCTCGAGGGTGAAGAAATCACAATCGACGAGTTGAAAGCGGCTATCCGTAAAGCAACTCTGACAGTTGACTTCTATCCTGTACTCGTAGGTTCGGCATTCAAGAACAAAGGTGTTCAGCTTATGCTTGACGCAGTTCTCGATTACCTCCCATCACCAATCGACGTAAAAGCGATCTCAGGTATCGACATGGATACGGATGAAGAAATCGTGCGTGAGTCTTCGGACGAAGCACCATTCTCTGCACTCGCGTTCAAAGTCATGACTGACCCTTACGTCGGTAAACTTACATTCTTCCGTGTGTACTCTGGTACAGCTTCGGCAGGATCGTACGTTAAAAACTCAACAAAAGGCAAACGTGAGCGTCTTGGACGTATCCTTCAAATGCACGCAAACAGCCGTGAAGAGATCCCGATGGTATACGCGGGTGACATCGCTGCAGCTGTAGGTTTGAAAGATACAACTACTGGAGATACGCTTTGTGCAGAGAAAGACAACGTCGTTCTCGAATCAATGACATTCCCAGAACCAGTTATCTCGGTCGCTATCGAACCAAAAACGAAAGCTGACCAAGATAAAATGGGTCAAGCCCTCGCTAAGCTTGCTGAAGAGGATCCAACGTTCCGCACTGAAACAAACCCAGAGACTGGTCAAACGATCATCTCAGGTATGGGTGAGCTTCACCTCGACATCATCGTTGACCGTATGCGTCGCGAGTTCAAAGTCGAAGCAAACGTTGGTGCTCCACAAGTAGCTTACCGTGAAACGATCCGCCAAGCGGCGAAGATCGATTCGAAGTTCGCTCGTCAATCTGGTGGTCGTGGTCAGTATGGTCACGTCGTCGTAGAATTCGAGCCGAACGAAGAAGGCGCTGGCTTCGAGTTCAACAACAAAATCGTCGGTGGTGTTGTTCCACGTGAATACATCCCAGCGGTTGAGCACGGAATCGAAGAAGCACTTCAAAACGGTATCCTTGCTGGTTACCCGGTCGTTGACGTAAAAGCTTCACTCGTCTTCGGATCGTACCACGATGTCGACTCAAACGAGATGGCATTTAAAGTTGCGGCTTCAATGGCAGTCAAACAACTTAAAGATAAGAGCGGCGCTGTTATCCTTGAGCCAATGATGAAAGTTGAAATCGTCATCCCAGACGAATACATGGGAGACATCATGGGTGATGTTACATCACGCCGTGGTCGCGTAGAAGGTATGGAAGCACGCGGTAACGCTCAAGTTGTCCGTTCAATGATTCCACTTTCTGAAATGTTCGGATACGCTACTGGTCTTCGTTCACGCACACAAGGTCGCGGAACGTACTCGATGCACTTCGATCACTACGAAGAAGTACCGAAATCAGTTGCGGAAGAAATCATCAAAAAAGCAAACGGCTAATCCTTCACAGGTTGTCACGCTTTTATGATTAGTGTAAGCTAAGGAAGGTGTACGTTATCTTACGACTCACCTTCCTAGTTATAAAAAATTATTAGACACATAGAGGAGGAATTCAGAATGGGTAAGGAAAAATTCGACCGTTCTAAACCGCACGTTAACGTTGGTACAATCGGCCACGTCGACCACGGTAAAACAACTTTAACAGCAGCTATCTCAGCTGTACTTGCAAAAGCACAAGGTAAAGCTGCAACTAAGTTTGACCAAATCGATGGTGCTCCAGAAGAGCGCGAGCGCGGTATCACAATCGCAACAGCTCACATCGAGTACGAAACAGAAAAACGCCACTATGCACACGTTGACTGCCCAGGTCACGCTGACTATGTTAAAAACATGATCACTGGTGCTGCACAAATGGACGGCGCGATCCTCGTTGTTTCTGCAACAGATGGTCCAATGCCACAAACACGTGAGCACATCTTGCTTTCACGTCAAGTAGGTGTTCCTTTCATCGTAGTATTCATGAACAAAGTTGACATGGTTGACGACGAAGAGCTTCTTGAGCTCGTCGAAATGGAAATCCGTGAGCTTCTTTCTGAGTACGACTTCCCAGGTGATGACCTCCCAGTTATCCAAGGTTCTGCTCTTGGCGCGCTTAACGGCGAAGCTAAATGGGAAGAAAAAATTCTTGAACTCATGTCAGCTGTCGATGAGTACATCCCAGAACCAACTCGTGACACTGAAAAAGACTTCATGATGCCAGTTGAGGATGTCTTCTCAATCACTGGTCGTGGTACAGTTGCTACTGGCCGCGTTGAGCGTGGAGTTCTTAAAGTCAACGACGAGATCGAAATCGTTGGTCTTCACGAAGAAACTAAAAAATCAGTATGTACTGGTGTAGAGATGTTCCGTAAGCTTCTTGACTATGCTGAAGCTGGCGACAACATCGGTGCTCTTCTCCGTGGTGTATCACGTGACGACATCGAGCGTGGACAAGTTCTCGCGAAACCAAACACAATCACACCACACAAAAAGTTCAAAGCGCAAGTTTACGTTCTTTCTAAAGAAGAGGGTGGCCGTCACACGCCATTCTTCGCGAACTACCGCCCGCAGTTCTACTTCCGTACAACTGACGTAACTGGTATGGTTCAACTTCCAGAAGGTACTGAAATGGTTATGCCTGGGGACAACATCGAAATGACTGTTGAACTCATCGCACCAATCGCTCTTGAAAAAGAAACTCGTTTCTCAATCCGTGAAGGTGGCCGTACAGTAGGCGCTGGATCAGTTACAGAAATCGTTGAGTAATTTTTAAGACAAAGGTCTTCCGTCTCCCGTGGCGGAAGACCTTTTTTCATTTCTTTGAAAACAGTCTTGCAACATGGTCTGACATCTTATATACTGAGGAAAGTGTTTGTGCGAGTGGTGAGAGACTTGAATACATATTCTATTTTATTAGTGCTTGCATTCTTGCTGGTGATTCAGTATGATAGAATATGTTGGTCACAAACACAACGCGATGAAGCGGGAGGTTATGACACACCAGGCGGCATTGCCATGGCTAGTGTGGAAATTTCCGCGGAGAATGTCTATTTACGAAATAGGCGAAAAGGAGGGAAATAACATGGCAAATGAAAAAATTCGGATCCGTTTGAAAGCATACGATCACCGCGTGCTTGATCAATCGGCTGAGAAGATTGTCGACACAGCAAAACGTTCAGGTGCTACTGTATCTGGTCCGATCCCACTCCCAACGGAGAAAGCGGTCTACACAGTACTTCGTGCCGTTCACAAGTACAAAGATGCTCGTGAGCAGTTCGAAATGCGTACACACAAACGTTTGATCGACATCGTTAACCCAACACCGAAAACTGTTGATGCGCTTATGCGTCTCGAACTTCCATCGGGCGTTGACATCGAAATCAAACTTTAATTTTTCTTCTATAGATAGTTGATACTAGCCAGAAGATCAAAATCATTCAATATTAGGAGGTGTATCTCATGGCTAAAGGAATCTTAGGAACTAAACTCGGTATGACACAAATCTTCAACGAGTCAGGCGAAGTCGTCCCTGTTACTGTCGTTTCAGTCGAAGGTAACGTTGTTCTTCAATTGAAAACAACGGAAGTTGACGGTTACGAAGCAGTTCAACTCGGCTTTGGTGATATCAAAGAAGGTCGTCAAAACAAACCGCAAAAAGGTCACGCTGCGAAAGCAAACGCGACACCTAAGCGCTTCATTAAAGAAATCCGTACATCAGTAGCAGATTTCGAAATCGGTCAAGAGATTAAAGCAGATACTTTCGCTGCAGGCGAAATGGTTGATGTAACAGGTACGTCGAAAGGTAAAGGTTTCGCTGGTGCAATCAAGCGTCACAACCAATCACGTGGTCCAATGGCTCACGGTTCGCGTTACCACCGTCGCCCAGGTTCAATGGGTCCTGTTGCTCCTAACCGTGTATTCAAAGGGAAATTGCTCCCTGGACGCATGGGTGGAGAGCAAATCACTGTTCAAAACCTTGAAATCGTAAAAGTTGATGCAGAACGCGGCTTACTCCTCGTCAAGGGTGCTATCCCAGGCGCACGTAAGAGCCAAGTTGTCATCAAAACTGCGGTTAAAGGCAACTAATCCGTTTGCAAGGAAAGGAGGAATAACGAATGCCTAAAGTAGCTTTGCTTAACCAAACAGGTACACAAGTTGGAGACATCGAGCTCGCAGATGCCGTTTTCGGAATCGAGCCAAATGAAGCAGTCGTATACGATGCAATCGTCATGCAACAAGCTTCACGTCGCCAAGGTACACATGATACAAAAGGTCGCTCGGAAGTTCGCGGTGGCGGCCGTAAACCATGGAAACAAAAAGGTACTGGTCGTGCACGCCAAGGTTCGATCCGTTCGCCACAATGGGTTGGCGGTGGAACAGTCTTCGGTCCAACACCACGTTCGTACGCTTACAAACTTCCTAAAAAGGTTCGTCGTCTCGCACTTCGTTCAGCACTTTCTTCGAAAGTCGCTAACAACGAGTTCATCGTTCTTGAAGGATTGACAATCGATGCTCCTAAAACTAAGGACATGATCGCAGTATTCGCTGCTCTTTCAATCGAACGTAAAGTTCTCGTCGTTACTGCTGATTACAACGAGTCAGTCGTTCTTTCAACACGCAACATCCCAGGTGTCACAGTCGTTGACGCTGCAGGTGTAAACGTCCTTGATCTTGTCGCTCATGACAAAGTCATCATTACGAAGGACGCTGTTGCGAGAGTAGAGGAGGTGCTTGCATAATGGCACACACACACGACATTATCAAACGTCCTGTCATTACTGAACGTTCAGTAAACCAAATGGCTGAGAAAAAGTACACATTCGAAGTAGACGTGAAGGCATCTAAGACTCAAATCAAAGATGCAGTTGAAGCGATCTTCGGAGTGAAAGTTGACAAAGTCAACACATTGATCTCAAAACCAAAAGCAAAACGCGTAGGTCGTCACGCTGGTTACACAGCACGCCGCAAAAAAGCGGTCGTTACGCTTACTGCAGATAGCAAAGAACTCGATTACCTCGGTTAATCGGAACTCTGTAGAAAAGGAGGGAACTCTCGATGGGAATTAAAAAGTTTAAACCGACCACTAACGGTCGTCGTAATATGACTGCACTTGACTTTGCTGAGATTACGGCTTCACGTCCTGAAAAATCGTTAACTGAAAAGCTTTCGAAAAAGGGCGGACGTAACAACCAAGGTCGCTTGACAGTACGTCACCAAGGTGGCGGACACAAACGTAAATATCGTATCATCGACTTCAAACGGAACAAGGATGGCATCGCTGGTCGTGTCGCTACAATTGAGTACGATCCAAACCGCTCTGCTAACATCGCATTGATCCACTACATCGATGGTGAAAAACGCTACATCCTCGCACCGAAAGGCTTGAAAGTAGACATGCAAGTCATGGCTGGACCAGAAGCTGACATTAAAGTCGGTAACGCTCTTCCACTTTCAAACATCCCAGTCGGTACGTTGATCCACAACATCGAACTTAAGCCAGGTAAAGGTGGTCAGCTCGTTCGCGCAGCTGGTACTTCTGCTCAGCTTCTCGGTAAAGATGGTAAATACGCGATCGTTCGTCTTCAATCAGGCGAAACTCGTATGATCCTTGCTACTTGCCGTGCAACAGTCGGCGCTGTCGGTAATGAAGAGCACGAGCTCGTCAATATCGGTAAAGCTGGTCGTTCACGCTGGCTCGGAAAACGTCCTACAGTTCGTGGTTCTGTCATGAACCCAGTCGATCACCCACACGGTGGTGGTGAAGGACGTGCTCCAATCGGTCGTTCGGGCCCACTTACTCCTTGGGGTAAACCGGCACTCGGATACAAAACTCGTAAGAAAAACAAAGCGAGCGATAAATATATCGTCCGTCGTTCTAAAAAATAATTACATGATTTCTGGACGGTTCGTAGGAACCGTTCCTGAATCATGCCAAAGGGAGGTACAACTATGGGTCGCAGCTTGAAAAAAGGTCCATTCGCAGATCACCATCTGCTCGCTAAGGTTGATAAAGCCAACGAAGCTGGTGACAAACATGTCATCAAAACTTGGTCACGCCGCTCGACAATCTTCCCAGAGTTCATCGGTCACACGATCGCTGTCTACGATGGTCGTAAACACGTACCGGTTTACGTGACAGAAGATATGGTCGGTCACAAACTTGGTGAATTCGCTCCAACACGTTCTTACAAAGGACATGCTGGAAACGATAAGAAAACGAAACGTTAATCTGAGGGGAGGTACTCATTATGCAATCAAAAGCATCGGCTAATATGGTTCGCATTGCTCCTCGTAAGGCACGTCTCGTAGTAGACTTAATCCGCGGGAAGCAAATCGGCGAAGCACTTTCGATTCTTGCTTACACGAACAAGGCAGCAACGCCAATCGTTGAGAAAGTATTGAAATCGGCAATCGCGAACGCTGAGCACAACTTCGACATGAACATCGAAAACCTCGTAGTCACTGAGGCTTACGTAAACGAAGGTCCAACGCTCAAACGTTTCCGCCCACGTGCAATGGGTCGCGCAAGCCGCATCAACAAACGTACGAGCCACGTTCACATCGTGGTATCTGAAAAATAAGGAGGGATTACCGTGGGTCAGAAGATTAACCCAACTGGTCTTCGCGTAGGTATCATCAAAGACTGGGAATCACGTTGGTTCGCAGATAAAGACTATGCTGATCTCCTTCATGAAGACTACGTAGTTCGTGAATATATCGAAAAACGTCTTAAAGACGCTAGTGTCTCTAAAGTAGAAATCGAGCGCGCAGCTAACCGCTTGAACATCTCACTTCACACTGCTAAGCCTGGTATGGTTATCGGTAAAGGCGGTTCTGAAATCGAAACACTTCGTAAAGACATCACTAACCTTGCAAAAGGCAAACGCGTTCACGTTAACGTCGTTGAAGTGAAAAACCCGGATGCAGTTGCTAAGCTCGTCGCTGAGAACATCGCTCGCCAACTTGAAGGTCGCGTATCGTTCCGTCGTGCTATGAAGCAATCAATCCAACGCTCAATGCGTTCTGGTATCAAAGGAATCAAGACTGAAGTTTCTGGTCGTCTTGGTGGCGCTGATATCGCTCGTTCTGAGAAGTATTCGGAAGGAACAGTTCCACTTCATACACTCCGTGCAGACATCGATTACGGTACTGCAGAAGCTGATACAACTTACGGCAAAATTGGCGTAAAAGTATGGCTCCACCACGGTGAAGTGCTTCCTACGAAAAAAGCAGCAGCAAACGAAGAATAATCCACATCCGTCTAGGGAAGGAGGCAACACAACATGTTGTTACCAAAACGTGTAAAATATCGTCGTGTTCACCGCGGCAACATGCGTGGTAAAGCGAAACGTGGTACTACAGTACACTTCGGCGAGTTCGGTATCCAAGCTCAAGAAGCTAGCTGGATCACTAGCCGTCAAATCGAATCAGCGCGTATCGCGATGACTCGTTATATGAAACGTGGTGGTAAAGTGTGGATCAAGATCTTCCCACACAAGCCATACACTAAAAAACCTCTTGAAGTCCGAATGGGTTCAGGTAAAGGTGCTCCGGAGGGCTGGGTAGCAGTCGTCAAACCGGGTAAAGTAATGTTCGAAATCGCAGGAGTATCGGAAGAGATCGCACGCGAAGCTCTCCGTCTTGCATCACACAAACTTCCAGTAAAATGTAAGTTCGTAAAACGTGAAGAAAATGGTGGTGATACGAATGAAAGCAACTGATCTCCGTCAGCAAACAACTGAAGAGCTTAACGGTAAAGTCGGTTCGTGGAAAGAAGAGTTGTTCAACCTTCGTTTCCAACTCGCGACTGGTCAGCTTGAGAACCCTGCTCGTATCCGTGAAGTGCGCAAGTCGATTGCACGCGCGAAAACCGTTCTTCGTGAACGCGAACTCGGCATCAACAACGCATAATTCACTCGGATTCTGAGAGGAGGAACACTCAATGGAACGCACTAACAACCGCAAAGTGTTAACTGGACGCGTCGTTTCTGACAAAATGGACAAAACGATCGTAGTTACAGTTGAAACAAAAGTAAAGCACAAGCTTTACGGCAAACGCGTAAACTACTCTAAAAAGTACAAAGCGCATGATGAAAACAACACAGCTAAAATCGGTGATGTTGTACGCATTCAAGAAACACGTCCATTATCTAAGGACAAACGTTTCCGTCTCGTAGAAGTCATTGAAGAAGCAGTAATCATCTAAACTCTAATTAGTTCGGGTGAATAAACATCCGGAGGGAGGTACAATCGTATGATTCAACAAGAATCTCGCTTAAAAGTAGCAGACAACTCAGGAGCTCGTGAAGTCTTGACGATCAAAGTCCTCGGTGGTTCTGGTCGTAAAACTGCTAACATCGGTGACGTTATTGTTTGTACAGTAAAACAAGCAACACCAGGTGGCGTTGTCAAAAAAGGTGAAGTTGTACGCGCAGTAGTCGTTCGTACTAAACGTGGCGTTCGTCGTAAAGACGGTTCGTACATCCGTTTTGACGAAAACGCAGCAGTCATCATCAAAGATGACAAAAGCCCACGTGGCACACGTATCTTCGGACCAGTCGCACGCGAACTTCGTGAAAAAGACTTCATGAAGATCGTCTCGTTGGCACCGGAAGTACTTTAATTCCAAAGAATTCCTACAAGGAGGTGCTCTAACGATGCATGTCAAAAAAGGTGATAAAGTTCAGGTTATGACTGGTAAAGACAAAGGCAAACAAGGCGTTGTCCTTACAGCTATGCCTAAAAAAGATCGCGTAATCGTCGAAGGCGTTAACATGATCAAAAAACACTCAAAACCTTCTCAACTCAACCCGCAAGGCGGAATTGTCGAGAAAGAAGCACCGATTCACGTATCGAACGTTATGCTCATCGACCCTAAGACAGGTAACCCAACACGTGTTGGTTTCACTGTGGTTGACGGCAAGAAAGTACGTATCGCTAAAAAATCGGGCGAAGCTTTAGATAAATAAGAAGATTTAAAGAAAGGAGGTCCACTTTCTGATGAACCGTTTAAAAGCTAAATACCAAGACGAAATCGTCAAAGTAATGATGGAGAAATTCAATTACAGTTCTGTAATGCAAGCGCCGAAAGTCGATAAAATCGTAATCAACATGGGTGTTGGTGACGCTGTTACGAACTCTAAGGCACTTGACATGGCAGTTGAAGAGCTTCAGCTCCTCACTGGTCAGAAACCACTCATCACGAAAGCTAAGAAATCAATCGCTGGTTTCAAACTTCGTGAAGGTATGCCAATCGGTGCGAAGGTTACACTTCGTGGCGAGCGCATGTACGAATTCCTCGACAAGTTGATCAACGTGTCACTTCCACGTGTACGTGACTTCCGTGGCGTATCGAAAAAATCTTTCGATGGCCGTGGTAACTACACGCTAGGCGTGAAGGAACAATTGATCTTCCCAGAGATCGACTACGATCGCGTATCGAAAGTCCGTGGTATGGACATCGTTATCGTAACTACTGCTAACACGGATGAAGAGTCACGTGAGCTTCTCACTGCACTCGGCATGCCATTCCAAAAATAAGGGAGGTCGACAACATGGCTAAGAAATCAATGATCGCACGTGAAGTAAAACGTCAAGCACTCGTTGAGCGCTACGCTGAAAAACGCGCAGAATTGAAAGCACAAGGCGACTACATCGGCTTGAGCAAACTCCCACGTAACTCTTCAGCGGTTCGTTTACACAACCGTTGTAGTATCACTGGCCGTCCACACGGTTACATTGGTAAATTCGGTATCAGCCGTATTAAGTTCCGTGATCTTGCTCATAAAGGTCAAATCCCTGGTGTTAAAAAAGCAAGCTGGTAATTCATTAAAGTTGTGAAAGGAGGTACATCGCATGGTTATGACAGATCCGATTGCAGATATGCTTACACGCATTCGTAATGCAAACATGGTTCGCCATGAGAAGTTGGAAATGCCAGCTTCTACAATCAAACGTGAAGTCGCTGAAATCCTCAAACGTGAAGGTTTCATCCGCGATGTTGAATATCTCGAGGACAGCAAACAAGGTACGCTCCGCGTATTCCTTAAATACGGCGCAAGCAACGAGCGCGTCATCACTGGACTCAAACGTATCTCGAAACCAGGTCTTCGCGTTTACGCGAAAGCTGATGAAATCCCGAAAGTACTCGGTGGTCTCGGAATCGCTATCGTTTCAACATCTAAAGGTGTAATGACTGATAAAGAAGCTCGCCAACAAAAAGTCGGCGGCGAAGTGATCGCATACATCTGGTAATACACGCATAAAAAGAACGGAGGTGTCTTAAATGTCACGTATTGGTAAAAAGCCAGTCGTCATCCCAGCAGGCGTTACAGTAACAGTTGAAAACAACACGGTTACGGTAAAAGGTCCTAAAGGGGAACTCTCACGCGAGTTCAGCCCAGCTATGGCGATCAACGTAGAAGGTAATGAATTGACTGTCACTCGTCCGAACGACGAGAAAGCAAGCCGTACGATCCACGGAACGACTCGTGCGCTTATCGCGAACATGGTCGAAGGTGTAAGCAACGGTTTCGCTAAGACACTCGATATCCAAGGTGTTGGTTACCGTGCACAAAAGCAAGGTAACAAAATCGTACTCAACCTCGGTTACTCACACCCAATCGAGTACACTCCGGAACAAGGCATCGAAGTCGAAGTTCCTACGAATACGCAACTCATCGTTCGCGGAATCAGCAAAGAACGTGTTGGTCACGTCGCTGCATTGATCCGTTCGTACCGTCAACCTGAGCCGTACAAAGGTAAAGGTATTCGTTACAGTGATGAAGTCGTTCGTCGTAAAGAAGGTAAAACAGGTAAGTAATTCGCGAATGCGAATTGACCGGAAAGGAGTGGCATAAATGATCTCAAAGGCAGATAAAAACGCTACGCGTAAAAAACGTCATGGTCGTGTCCGTCGTACAATCATCGGGACTGCAACACGTCCACGTATGAACGTATTCCGTTCGAACAAGAACATTTACGTACAAGTCATTGACGATGCAACACATGCAACACTCGCATCTGCATCATCACTCGACCTTGAAAAAGGCAACACGACTGACGCTGCGGCAGCAGTTGGTAAGCTCGCAGCTGAGCGCGCTCTTGAAAAAGGTATCGAAACAGTCGTTTTCGACCGTGGAGGATATCTCTATCATGGACGTATCAAAGCTGTAGCTGAAGCAGCTCGTGAAGCTGGTCTCAAATTCTAATAGAAAAGGAGGGAACCTCTACATGCGCCAGTTAGAAATTAACATGGATCAACTCGAAGAACGCGTTGTTACCGTAAACCGCGTCGCGAAAGTAGTAAAAGGTGGCCGTCGCTTCCGTTTTGCTGCCCTCGTCGTCGTTGGTGACAAGAATGGTCACGTAGGTTTCGGTACGGGTAAAGCTCAGGAAGTGCCTGAAGCGATCCGTAAAGCAATCGAAGATGCTAAGAAAAACATGGTTAACGTTCCAATCGTTAACACAACAATTCCACACGAAGTCAACGGTGTATTCGGTGCAGGTCACGTCTTCTTGAAGCCTGCTTCTGAAGGTACTGGAGTCATCGCTGGTGGTCCAGTTCGTGCGGTTCTCGAATTAGCGGGAATCAACGACATTCTTTCAAAATCACTTGGATCAAGCACTCCAATCAACATGGTTCGTGCGACTGTCGAAGGTCTCACATCACTCAAACGTGCTGAAGAAGTTGCGAAACTCCGCGGTAAAACCGTCGAAGAACTTCGCGGTTAAGAAAGGGAGGGAAAACAGATGGCGAAACTCGCAGTTACCCTCACACGCAGCATGATCGGTCGTCCGGAGAACCAACGCGTTACTACTCGTACGCTTGGTCTCCGTAAGATGCACCAGACTGTTGTCGTACCTGACAACGCTGCTATGCGTGGGATGATTAACCACGTGTCACACTTAGTGACAGTAAAAGAAATTCAAGAGTAATAGTTCGATATAATTTTATGAGGAGGTGCCCCACTATGAAACTCCATGAATTGAAACCAGCTGCTGGTTCACGTTCAGAACGCAACCGTGTAGGTCGCGGTATGTCTTCTGGTAACGGTAAGACTTCTGGCCGTGGTCACAAAGGTCAAAAAGCTCGTTCAGGCGGTGGTGTTCGTCCAGGTTTCGAAGGTGGACAAAACCCACTTTACCGTCGTTTACCAAAACGCGGCTTCAACAACCCAACTCGTAAAGAGTTCGCGGTCATTAACCTTGACACACTCAACCGTTTTGAAGAAGGAACTGAAGTCACTCCAGAACTTCTTGTCGAGACTCGTGCAGTCAAAGGCATGAAAGACGGCGTGAAAATTCTTTCTAACGGTAAGATCGAAAAGAAACTAACAGTCAAAGCTCATAAGTTCTCCGACGCTGCGAAGCAAGCAATCGAAGCTGCCGGCGGTACGGTTGAGGTGATCTAATGTTTCAAGCGATCTCCAATATGTGGCGCGTAGCTGACATTCGTCGGCGCATTCTCTTTACCTTGGCATTGGTTATCGTGTTCCGGATTGGAGCACATATCCCGGTGCCGATGGTAAACACGGAAGTGTTCAAGATTGACCAGAATGGTATTCTTGGTTTCTTGAACTCGTTCGGCGGGAATGCTTTGCAGAATTTCTCACTCTTTGCGATGGGAATCATGCCGTATATCACGGCCTCGATCGTTGTCCAACTCTTACAGATGGACGTTGTTCCAAAGTTTGCCGAATGGGCAAAACAAGGAGAGGCGGGCCGTAAGAAGTTAGCAACGGTAACGCGCTATGGAACGATCGTACTCGGCTTAGTCCAAGCGTTTGGAATCGCGCTTGGATTTAACCGTATCTACCCAGGTCTTGTCGACGAACAGTTCGGCACCTGGACATACGTTATGATTGCACTCGTATTGACAGCGGGAACAGCATTCTTGATGTTCATCGGTGAACTCATCACGGAGAAGGGCATTGGTAACGGGATATCAATGATCATCTTCGCTGGGATCGTCGCGGGCTTCCCGAATGCATTCCGCCAGATTTACGAAACGAAGCTCCAAAATGCAGGGGATGCTTTGTTTGTAAACGTGCTTTATATCGTACTCTTGCTTTTAATCATCATTGCGGTCATCGTCGGAGTCATCTATGTTCAGCAAGCTGCACGTAAGATTCCGATTCAGTACGCTAAGCGTACGGTGAACCGGACACCAGTTGGCGGTCAATCGGCACACTTGCCGATTAAATTGAACGCTGCCGGTGTTATTCCAGTCATCTTCGCGGTGTCGTTCATGGTGACGCCACCAACGATTGCGAGTTTCTTTGCAAGTCCGGAGACGGCAACGAAGATCCGTGACATTTTCGACTATACGAGTCCAATCGGTATGTCGATCTATGTGGCACTGATCATCGCGTTCTCGTACTTCTACACATTCGTTCAGGTTAACCCGGAACAAATGGCAGAGAACCTTCAAAAACAAGGCGGATACATTCCTGGTATTCGTCCTGGTAAGCAAACGGAGCAGTACATCACGAAGATTCTATACCGTCTGACATTCTTCGGTTCACTCTTCCTCGCTGTCATCGCGGTGACGCCGACATTCTTTATTAAGTTTGCTGGCTTACCGAACTCGGTGCAGATTGGTGGAACGAGCTTGTTGATCGTCATCGGTGTAGGACTAGAGACGATGAAACAGATTGAAAGTCAATTGGTTAAACGACACTACAAAGGCTTTATCCGATAAGGCGGGAGGAAGGGGACCATCCCTTTCCTTTCTGTTGTGTCTATAGAGCTATAGAAGTGGAGGCTACCGACATGAATCTAGTATTGATGGGTTTGCCGGGTGCTGGTAAAGGAACGCAGGCTGCGAAAATCATCGAAGACTATGCGATCCCCCACATCTCGACAGGAGACATGTTCCGCGCGGCGATCAAAGATTCAACGCCACTCGGACAAGAAGCGAAATCATACATGGATAAAGGGGAACTCGTTCCGGACGAAGTCACAATCGGCATCGTACGTGAGCGTCTCGCCAAAGAAGACTGTGCAAATGGTTTTCTCCTTGACGGTTTCCCACGCACAGTGAAACAAGCAGATGCTCTTGAAGCATTACTTGAAGATCTGGGCAAACAAATTGATCACGTCATCCACATCGGTGTAGACCCGGAGAAACTTGTCCCTCGTTTGACAGGTCGCCGGATTTGCCCAACTTGCGGAGCAACGTATCATGTTCTCTACAACCCACCAAAAGTGGAGGGGATCTGTGATATCGACGGATCAGCACTTGTACAACGTGAAGATGACCAAGAGGAGACAGTACGTCGTCGCTTGGAAGTCAACGTCGCTCAAGCGCAACCTTTGATTGACTTTTACGCAGAAAAAGGGTATCTTCGTAATTTGGACGGTGATCGTCCAATCAACGATGTATATTCCGATGTTCAGGCACTCCTTGGTGATCAGTAATGATCATCACGAAAGCGCCGCGTGAAATCGACATCATGCGTAAAGCAGGACAAATCGTCGCCCGGACGCATAAGGAGCTTCAAGCTCACATTCGCCCAGGTATCACGACGGGGCAACTCGACGCGATCGCTGAACGCTATATTCGAAGTCAAGGGGCAACACCATCGTTTAAAGGGTATAATGGTTTCACGGGTAGCATCTGTGCTTCCGTGAACGAAGAGCTTGTCCATGGTATTCCGGGAGATCGTGTACTTCAGGACGGTGACATCATCTCGATTGACATCGGAGCAGAGTACAATGGGTATCACGGAGATTCAGCCTGGACATATCCGGTAGGTACAATCTCTGAAGAGACGAAGCGGTTACTTGACGTAACTGAAGAATCTCTGTATAAAGGATTGGAGCGCGCCAAAGCTGGCGTGCACCTGACAGATATTTCGCATGCGATTCAGTCACATGTTGAAGCTGCGAATTTTTCTGTAGTCCGCGAATATGTGGGCCACGGCGTGGGACAAAATTTGCATGAAGATCCGCAAATTCCACATTATGGACCACCGGGGAAAGGGCCGCGCCTGAAAACCGGCATGACACTGGCAATTGAGCCAATGGTCAACGTCGGGAAACGCTATGTTCGCACACTATCCGACAATTGGACGGTAGTGACGGTGGACGGTAGCATGTGCGCCCACTTTGAGCACACCATCGCCATCACAGACGACGGCTACGAGATCTTAACGGTCGATGCAGAGTGAGCTGTGCGCGTTATTGGTGTCACCTTTCTATAAGCCAGTATCCACTCGTGTTTGTGACCGATGATCTCTCAATGGCTCTTGTAGAAAGCCCCTAGCGCTACAAATCGTCTGGGCTCCCAATCAACTTTATAGAGAAAGGGGTATAATTGATGGCGAAACAAGATGTAATCGAAGTGGAAGGTACGGTTATCGAGCCGCTTCCAAACGCGATGTTTAAGGTGGAGTTAGAAAACGGCCACACGGTCCTCGCGCACGTCTCAGGAAAAATTCGGATGCACTTCATTCGGATCTTGCCAGGAGATAAAGTAACGGTTGAGTTGTCACCATACGACTTGACTCGCGGACGGATCACATACCGTTTCAAATAAAAACTCCGATTTTTTCAGGAGGAGGTATTCACAATGAAAGTAAGACCTTCGGTTAAACCGATCTGTGAAAAATGTAAAGTTATCCGCCGTAAAGGCAAAGTAATGGTTATTTGCGAAAACCCTAAGCATAAACAAAAACAAGGGTAATTAAACAAGGAGGTGCACACATGGCACGTATTGCTGGTGTAGATATTCCACGTGAGAAACGCATCGTCATCTCACTCACTTACATCTATGGTGTTGGTAAAACGACTGCTCAAAAAGTCTTGAAAGAAACTGGTATCTCTGAAGATACTCGTACTCGCGACTTGACTGAGGAACAATTGAACCAACTTCGTGATGGTTTAGACAAAATCAAAGTTGAGGGTGACCTTCGTCGTGAAATCTCACTCAACATCAAACGTTTGATCGAAATCGGTTGCTACCGTGGTGTTCGTCACCGTCGTGGTCTTCCAGTTCGTGGTCAAAACACTAAAAACAACTCGCGTACTCGTAAAGGCCCACGCCGTACAGTAGCGAACAAGAAGAAGTAAGGGAGGGTAAACTAAGATGGCAAAACGCAAACAGAACGTTCGTAGTAAACGTAAAGTCAAAAAGAATATTGAATCTGGTATCGTGCATATCCGTTCAACATTCAACAACACGATCGTTACGATCACTGATATGCAAGGGAATGCAATCTCTTGGGCAACTGCAGGTAACATGGGCTTCAAAGGCTCACGTAAATCGACTCCTTTCGCTGCACAAATGGCATCTGAAACAGCTGCTAAAACAGCAATGGATAACGGTATGCGTACTGTAGAAGTTAACGTTAAAGGTCCTGGTGCAGGTCGTGAAGCAGCTATCCGTGCTCTTCAAGCAATCGGTCTCGAAGTCACTGCAATCCGTGACGTTACTCCAGTACCACACAACGGTTGCCGCCCTCCAAAACGTCGTCGCGTGTAACCCGTCTTGTACTGCAGAGCGGGGATTCGAGTAGACTTTTGTTGATCGTTTGACCAAGCAAGGCAGTAGAAACGTACACAAGGCGGTTGGCGATTGAACGCGATGGCCAACATGACGATATTCAAGGAGGGGTTCAGATGATCGAAATCGAAAAACCGAAGATTGAAACGATCGAGTTAAGCGAGAACGCTACGTTTGGTAAATTCGTAGTTGAGCCGCTTGAGCGTGGATTCGGTACAACGCTTGGTAACTCATTGCGTCGTATCCTATTGTCTTCACTTCCGGGTGCTGCAGTCACTGCAGTCCAAATCGATGGCGTTCTTCATGAGTTCTCGACGATTGATGGCGTTGTAGAAGACGTTACCCAAATCATCTTGAACCTTAAGAAACTCGCCCTCAAAGTGTACTCGGAAGAAGAGAAAACGCTTGAGATCGATATTCAAGGCGCTGGTGTTGTCACTGCTGCGAACATTACGCATGACAGCGACGTCGAAATCCTCAACCCAGAACTTCACATCGCAACGCTTGCAGAAGGTGCATCACTTCATATGCGTCTTACAGCACGCCGTGGTCGTGGGTATGTTCAGGCTGAAGATAACAAACGGGACGATATGCCAATCGGTGTAATCCCAATCGACTCGATTTACACGCCAATTCAACGTGTAAATTATCAAGTTGAAAAAACACGTGTCGGTCAAGATGCGAGCTTCGATAAGTTGACGCTAGATGTTTGGACGGACGGTTCAATCCGCCCTGAAGAAGCAGTGTCACTCGGTGCGAAAATCATGACAGAACACTTAAACATCTTTGTTGGTCTTACGGACGAAGCGCTCCATGCTGAAATCATGGTCGAAAAGGAAGAAGATCAAAAAGAAAAAGTACTCGAAATGACGATCGAAGAACTCGATCTCTCAGTTCGTTCGTACAACTGTTTGAAACGCGCTGGTATCAACACGGTTCAAGAACTCGCGAACAAGAGCGAAGACGAGATGATGAAAGTCCGTAACCTCGGACGTAAATCACTCGAGGAAGTTCAAGCGAAACTCGACGAACTCGGACTAGGCTTGCGCAAAGAAGACTAATACTATTAATTGCACGAAGGAGGGAATCCATCCATGGCATACTCGAAATTAGGCCGTACAAGCTCACAACGTAAGGCACTTTTGCGTGACCTTGCGACTGATCTCATCATCAATGAGCGTATCCAAACTACAGAACAAAAAGCGAAGGAACTTCGTCCAGTCGTAGAGAAACTTATCACTTTAGGTAAACGCGGTGATCTCCACGCTCGTCGTCAAGTTGCATCGTTCGTTCGCCGTGAAGCTGCTGGTCAAAACGCAGAGGGCAAAGCACAAGACGCGATCCAAAAATTATTCGCTGATGTGGCTCCACGTTTTGCTGAGCGTCAAGGTGGTTACACACGCATCATGAAAATGGGACCACGTCGTGGTGACGGCGCAGAAATGGTCATCATCGAACTCGTTTAATCCTCATTAAATGATTCGCCATAAAAGGGCAGTGCGTATCCCGCTTCTGCCCTTTTGCTACAAAATGAAAGTATTGATTTGATGAAGGAGGAGAGATCATGGACAAGCTGATTGAACTGGAACAGGTCACCTATCGGTATCCGGAACAGGAGCAAGCAGCCCTACACGAGGTCTCTCTGACGATTCGTTCAGGTGAATGGGTCGCCATCGTTGGTCACAACGGCTCTGGAAAATCAACGCTGACGAAATTGTTTAATGGATTGTTGTTACCGGAGACAGGGACCGTTACGGTTGCTGAGCGCTTTTCAAGTGCGAATCCGGAGCAACTGTGGGAGATGCGCCGAGCAATCGGCATCGTCTTCCAAAATCCAGATAATCAATTCGTTGGCACGACCGTGCGCGACGACGTGGCATTTGCTCTAGAAAACTGGGGTGTGCCACGCGAGGAAATGGTTCGTCGTATCGACGACAGTCTAGCGCGCGTTGGCCTTACGGATTTTGTTGATCGGGAACCCCATCAACTATCCGGCGGACAGAAGCAGCGTGTCGCAATCGCTTCGGCGCTTGCGATGCGCCCTGATGTTCTCGTGCTCGATGAAGCTACATCGATGCTTGATCCATTAGCACGACAAGAGGTCATGTCGACCGTTCAGGAACTCCATGCGACTCACCCAATGGCGGTCATCGCGATTACACACGAATTAGACGAAGTATTACGGGCTAGTCGTGTCATCGTCATGGATGCCGGGAAAATCGTATTAGAAGGATCCCCTCAGGAAGTCTTTCGTCATGCATCGTTCTTAGAAGACATCGGACTCGATGTTCCATTCGTTGTTCGGGTACAAGAACGTTTACGGGCGCAAGGTCTCTCACTCGAGGAGACGATACTAGATGAAAGAGAATTGGTGAACCGTTTATGCCAATCTTAATCCAGGAATTAAATTATACGTATCAACTCAATAGTCCGTTCGAACGAGTCGCGCTACGTGATGTGAATCTTGAGATTCCGTCAGGGGCGCTTGTTGCGTTTGTAGGGCATACCGGATCCGGGAAATCGACGCTCGTGCAGCACATCAATGGGTTGCTCAAGCCGACAGCGGGGAAGGTACAAGTCGATGACATCATCGTCGAACCGAAGAAAAAACAAGACCTCAAGCCATTAAGACGTCGCGTCGGGCTTGTTTTTCAATATCCGGAATATCAATTGTTCGAAGAGACGGTCTTAAAGGATGTCATGTTCGGTCCGATGAACTTCGGTCATGACGCCGCGAAGGCTGAGCAATTAGCGAAAGAGGCATTACGGACTGTCGGACTCGATGAAGTCTTTTGGAGTCGTTCGCCGTTTGACCTGTCTGGTGGGCAAATGAGGCGTGTTGCAATTGCCGGCGTACTCGCTAGTCAACCAGACGTGTTGATCGTCGATGAGCCGACGGCAGGACTCGATCCGCAAGGGCGCAAGCATATGCTGAGTCTATTTGCCCGGCTCCATGCAGAGACCGGTATGACGTTGCTCCTGATCACGCACGACATGGATCAGGTGCTTGAGTATGCCGAGCGTGTCATCGTCATGGAAGACGCCCAGGTGGCGTTTGACGGGCTACCGCTTGATCTGTTTAAAGAAGAGACATTGCTCGAGCAATTCCACCTCGATCTCCCGCACGTCCTATCGCTTGCTTGGCAAGTCGCTGATCGGCGTGGATTGCAACGACCGGAGATCCGGACGGAGACCGAATTGATCGAGTGGTTGATGACGAAAGGGGTGAGCGAATGATCGTCGGACAACATATTCCCGGTCAGTCGTACTTGCACCGGTCGTCGGCACTTGCGAAGATCATCTTTGCTTTCTGCTTCATTCCGCTCGTCTTTCTCGCGAACAATGCAGCAACGAACATCTTTTTACTCATCTTTACGTTCTTAGCACTCATGAGTAGTCGGTTACCACTTCGTTATGTTCTAAAGGGACTGCGACCGATTCTTTTCCTGATCGTCTTTACGTTCGTCATCCAGCTGTTCTTCACACGCGAAGGGGCTGTCCTCTTTGAGTTCGGCTGGCTTCGGATCTATGAAGAAGGACTGCGACTCGCGATCATCGTCTCATTACGTTTCTTCTATCTTGTCTCGATCACGACACTCGTCACGCTGACGACCTCACCGATCGAATTGACAGATGCGATTGAGTTGTTGTTAAAGCCGTTCAAGGTCGTCCGTGTTCCAACGCATGAGATCGCGCTCATGTTATCGATCTCGCTACGGTTCTTACCAACCTTAGCGGAGGAGACGGAGAAAATCATGAAGGCACAGCAAGCACGTGGTGTTGATTTATCGGCAGGACCGATCAAGGAACGTTTACGGGCGATCATTCCGTTATTGATTCCGTTGTTCATCTCCGCCTTTAAGCGGGCAGAGGATCTTGCGACAGCAATGGAAGCGCGGGGATACCGTGGAGGAGAGGGACGGACACGCTTACGGGAGTCCAAGTGGACGATGCGGGATACAGGTCTGATCATCCTACTCGTCCTCCTAACGATCAGTTTAGTAGGATTGCGAGGGATCGGTTAATGCGTCGTTTAAAATGTACGATTCAGTATGACGGAACCGGCTACGCCGGGTATCAGGTGCAACCAAACGGATTGACGATTCAAGAAGTAATTGAAACGACACTTGCGCGGATGCACAAACATCCCGTCAAGATCATCGGGTCGGGACGGACGGATGCGAGGGTGCATGCCTACGGGCAAGTCATTCATTTTGATACGGAACTAGCGATTCCACCGGAGAACGTCGTCAAGGCACTGAATACGCTCTTACCAGCGGATATTCGTGTCCGGAGCTGCGAGGAGGTCGAACCGACCTTTGAAGCGCGTTACGATGTCGTAGGGAAGGAATACCGCTATTTCGTCCGCCGCGAAGAAAATGCGTTTCGTCGGAATCTATCGGTTCATATTCCGTATCCGCTCGATCTCGAGCTCATCCGTCAAGGGATGGCACATCTCGTCGGCACGCACGATTTCAGTTCGTTCTGTGTCGCGAAGACGGAAACGGATAACCGAGTCCGGACGATTTACGAGGCAGAGTTGATGACAGTCGGTGACGAACTCGTCTTTCGGTTCCAGGGCAGTGGGTTTCTCTATAATCAAATCCGGATTATGGTCGGGACGTTACTTGACGTCGGACGCGGTCGTTTTGCACCAGAGGACATAAAAAAAATGTTGCTGGCAAAGGACCGGAACGTCGCAGGCGTGACAGCGCCTCCCCATGGACTCTATCTATGGGAAGTTTTCTATCCGGAGTGAAAAAAGGCAATTGACATTGGCTATTAAAAAACATACAATGTTTATTGGCATTTCATTTATTATGAAACCACAATCTTAGCCCCGTACACCTAAGATTATGATAGATTCACCTAGTGAATAAATGAAAAATCAAAAACAGAACTTTTAATTCCTTAGGAGGTATTTTACATGCGCACAACTTTCATGGCGAAAGCTACTGATGTAGAACGCAAATGGCTCCTTATCGACGCTGAAGGTAAAACACTCGGTCGCCTTGCGAGCGAAGTTTCATCACTTCTCCGTGGTAAGCACAAGCCTACGTTCACACCACACGTTGACTGTGGGGATAACGTTATCCTCATCAACGTTGAGAAAATCGTTTTAACTGGTAACAAACTCGATAAAAAAGTCTACTACCGTCACTCTGGTCATCCAGGCGGCTTAAAGCAGACTGTTGCACGCGATATGCTTGCTAACAAACCTGAGCGCATGCTTGAACTCGCGATCAAAGGGATGCTTCCAAAAGGTAGCCTCGGTCGTCAAATGTTCAACAAACTCCACGTCTACGCTGGAGCTGCACACAAGCACGAAGCACAACAACCAGAAGTTTACGAACTTCGCGGTTAATACGAATTTAGGAGGAACTACACGATGGCAGATGTACGTTACTACGGCACTGGTCGCCGGAAACACGCGGCAGCGCGCGTTTTCCTCGTTGCTGGAGACGGTAAAGTCACAGTTAACGGTCGCGATATCAGCGAATACTTCGGTTATGAGACATTGATCATGACTGCAAAAGAACCACTCGTAATCACAGAAACAGAAGGCAAGTACGATGTAATCGTAACGGTCAAAGGCGGCGGCTTCACTGGTCAAGCAGGCGCTATCCGTCACGGTATCTCACGTGCTCTTCTTCAAGCGGATCCAGAATTCCGCGGCGCACTCAAAGCGAAAGGCTTCTTGACTCGTGATGCTCGTATGAAAGAGCGTAAAAAATACGGTCTTAAAGCAGCTCGTCGTGCACCACAATTCTCGAAACGTTAATTCTTTTCGAATCCCTCTCACCCTTGTGGTGGGAGGTTTTTTTATGCACTAAAAAACCGCTCTCCTGACGAAGTGTCAGAACAGCGATTCAAGTCAAGTCGACGGAGTGGAGCGTAATCGGTGCAATATCGTCAGAAGAACGTAGAGGATGACGATCGTCAGCGGGATGCTCCAAACAAAGAGAGATTGTATGAATTGGGTAGGTGTATGTGCCGTCGCTTGACCGACATGTCCTGTAAAAGAGGTTTCTTCACTTAAGACGGTTGCATTGTCCGGTAACTTCGTCTCGGTAGCGACAGTCGGTTGCAGCGTCAGATACAGGACGAAGCTAAGATGTAAGAGACAGGTGACGCCAAGTGTCCAAATGATGCGTTTTTTCATAGGATGCTCCTTTTGATATGAGTTAAAATCATTCTGCATTCCATAAGTATAGCGGATTTTGTTTTCGGGAACAGGAGACAAAGGGAGTGAGCATAGATGGCATTATCGATCAGCTGGTTACTCGAGCGAGCGAATCGGAAGTTGAATGCTTCGGGACTTTCGCGAGAAGTCGCCAAACGGACGCAAGAGGTCATTCGGGAGATGCATGCGCAAGGGATTTATGTAGGCGTCGCACAAGGGTACCGATCCATTGCAGAACAGAATCGGTTGTACGCACAGGGACGGACACTACCGGGACCAATCGTAACGAATGCACGTGGGGGACAATCCAATCATAACCGCGGCATTGCCGTCGACCTCTTTCAATATTCCAAAGACGGTACACAAGCGCTGTTTCGAAACGACCAAAGCTTTCAAAAGATTGTTGCTGCGATGAAACGACGTGGCTTTTCTTGGGGTGGGGACTGGACGAGCTTTAAGGATTATCCACACTTTGAATTACTAGGAGTGTCTGAAGAAACGACTAATCGCTCTCGTGCGATCGTTCCGTATCCAGGTCGTCCGTTATATCAAGGTGCAGCCAATATGAATCCGCGGGATATCGAACGGATCCAACGTGCAGTCAAAGCAACCGTGACTCAGCGCTTTGATGCAGAGACGGCTCAGAAGGTGCGTGCCTATCAAACACGTCAAGGACTTGATGTCGATGGTGTCGTGGGTCCTGGTACATGGAACCGAATGTTCTAAAACGAGCGAATGATCGAGTAAAATGATGAAAACCGACACTGGACATGGAAAAGTCATCCTTTCCGGTGTCGAAATGTGCAAGCGCTCTCTTATTTTTGTTATACTAATAGGGATTAAATCGAACGTTTTCAGGGGGAAGGCACTATGTTGAATGAACAAGAAATTCGCGAGGTAGTCGGAACGCTCGTCGATCCGACGATTGACCGCCCGCTTGCAGATACGAACGGCATTCGTGACGTCCGGATTAAAGGTGATTATGTCAGTCTGAAAATCGCTTTAGCACAATCCGGTTCTGGGGAGCAACTCGTGCTCCAACAGCAAATCGTCAAGGAACTGAAAGAAAAAGGATTCAAGACGGTGGGACTCCGTTTTGAGGCACTCGGTGATCACGGGATTCAAGCAGCTACGACACCATCAATTCTCAAACCAGAATCTGGTACGACGTTCATCGCGATCGCTTCTGGTAAAGGGGGCGTCGGGAAATCGACGGTTTCCGTTAACTTAGCAGTCGCCCTCGCACGAGCAGGGAAGAAGGTCGGTTTGATTGATGCCGATATCTACGGCTTTAGTGTTCCAGACATGATGGGAATCGAAACACGTCCGACTGTCGTGAACGACCGAATCGTTCCACCAGAACGCTTTGGCGTCAAGGTCATCTCAATGGGCTTCTTCGTCGAAGATAATGCACCAGTCATCTGGCGGGGACCAATGCTCGGGAAGATGCTCAACAACTTCTTCGCAGACGTCGAATGGGGCGATCTCGATTACTTGTTGCTTGATCTTCCACCGGGAACAGGGGATGTCGCACTCGATATTCATTCGATGCTCCCGAGCTGTCAGGAAGTCATCGTCACGACACCTCACGCAACAGCCGCTTTCGTTGCAGCACGAGCAGGAGCAATGGCAATTAAAACGAACCATCGTCTCCTCGGAATCGTCGAGAACATGGCGTACTTTGAAAGTAAAGTGACAGGCGAAAAAGAATATGTCTTCGGTAGTGGTGGCGGAGAGAGGTTGTCAGAAGCGTTAAAAACCGATATTCTAGCTAAGATTCCACTTGGACAACCATATGCGAATGATGCGGACTTCGCCCCATCGATCTATCGCGATGAACATCCATTTGAGACGTACTATAATGAACTCGCCACGCGTGTCATCGAAAAAGTAGAGGGATAAGAATGAAGATTAAAGGATTTTTGAAGCTGTTTTGGATGACGCTCCTAATCGGAACGCTCGCCGGCTTCGTGTTTAACTTGGTAGCAGAACCTGGATATATCCGAAATCAATCGATTAGCGGATATGTGACGGCTCTCTCCTACAGTAGTACGTGGACAGCCATCAGTTTGATGGGATTCTTCTCGTACTTGATCTTACATCGCGTCGGACTCGATTTATTCCGCGGCGCAAAGCTTTGGAATCGTGTCCAGGTCGTCTTGATCGCATTTGCACTATTTGATGGTGTTTATCTACGCGGATTAGCATACGGCTTTGATAAGACGAGCCTTTATATTGGTGAGATGGTCGTCTTGCTGTTAATAGCGTTCTTAGTAGCGCGGACGAAAGCACGGGAAACGAACTTCACAGCGTTCATTCCGACATTGTTCCTCATGACAGTCATCACGTTGATCGAATGGGTACCTGCTTTGCAGGCAACACAAGATAAGCGGATGTTATGGGCGGCACTTGCGACACTTTTAATCTGTAATGCGTATCAGATTCTAATGCTGCATCGCTTGCAAGAAAAGCCCGCTTCTCAAGGACAATCTCAAAAACAGGCGTAACGAAAAAGACCCGCGAACGGGTAGTGTTTTACCGGTTCAAGCGGGTCTATCTTTTTTCTAAAGTTTTTTTAGAAAAACAGTTGACGAAAAAAACAAGAGTTGATATATTAATACATGTCGCTGAGGCACACGCCAAACGCGAGCGTCACAGACGAAAAAAACTTCAAAAAAGTAATTGACATCACATATTACTTTACTGTAAGATTTAAAAGTCGTCAAATGACATATTGGACTTTGAAAACTGAACGATGAGGCAAAAATCGTATTCTACGGAATACAAAAACGAATGAAGCGCAAGCTTCGTCAATCGTGACTTCGGT
>NZ_JACSMX010000008.1:0-41564 GCF_018618895.1 Exiguobacterium sp. s143
AGTCACGATTGACGAAGCTTGCGCTTCATTCGTTTTTGTATTCCGTAGAATACGATTTTTGCCTCATCGTTCAGTTTTCAAAGTTCGTCGTGTCGTTTTCAGCGACTTTAATATCTTACCAAGTTATCAACTCGATTGTCAACAACTTTTTCGATATTTATTTTTGTGTGTCACGACCATTCGCGGCACAAGAAGTAATATACCATGGCTTTTTGAATCGTACAAGCATTTTATTAGAAAAACATTTAAAAACTTTTATTTACCCGTTTTTCGACTCGTTTATCCCTGTGTTGACTTCAAAAAGAATGCTCCATTCCTTCTATACAGTATAGAAAGAACGGAGCTCCACTCATTAATTTTGTTGGTGACGCATCGTTGGGAAGAGTAATACATCACGAATCGATGGCGCATTCGTCAACAACATGACGAGACGATCGATCCCGATCCCAAGACCACCCGTTGGCGGCATACCGTACTCGAGTGCTTCAATGAAGTCTGTATCCATTTCATGTGCTTCGTCGTTTCCTGCTTCTTTTTCGACGAGTTGTGCTTCGAAACGTTCACGTTGATCGATTGGATCGTTCAATTCCGTGAAGGCATTCGCATGCTCACGACGGACGATGAATAATTCAAAGCGATCCGTAAAGCGTGGATCCTCTGGATTTTTCTTCGCAAGCGGTGATACTTCAACAGGATGACCATAGACGAATGTTGGTTGAACGAGTGTTTCTTCTACTTTTTGTTCAAAGAACTCATTCAAGATATGTCCCGTCGTCATATGTGACTGGACCTCAACACCGTGTTCATGTGCTAGTTCGAGGGCACGTTCGTTTGAAATCTGTTCAAAGAAGTCGACACCTGTCGCTTCTTTAACGAGATCGACCATGTGTGCTCGTTTCCAACCGACAGATAGATCGATGACGTCTTCTCCGTAAGTGACTTGTGTCGTACCGAGTACTTCTTTTGCGACGTGAGCGATCAGGTTCTCTGTTAAGTTCATGATGTCTTTATAATCCGCATACGCTTCATAGAGTTCGATCATCGTAAACTCTGGGTTATGGCGTGTTGAGATTCCTTCATTACGGAACACGCGACCAATTTCGTAGACTTTCTCAAGTCCACCGACGATCAAACGTTTCAAATGGAGCTCGATTGCAATCCGCATGTAAAGCGTCATGTCGAGTGCATTATGATGCGTGATGAACGGACGAGCCGATGCTCCACCCGCAATCGTGTGCAACATTGGTGTTTCAACTTCCAAGTATCCGAGGTTATCGAGATATTGACGAATTCCACGAATGACTTTACTCCGCGCGATGAATGTCTCACGTGATTCTTGGTTCGTAATGAGGTCGAGGTAACGCTGACGGTAGCGTTGCTCGATATCTTTTAATCCGTGATATTTATCCGGAAGCGGACGTAATGCTTTCGTTAATAACGTAAATGCTGTGACGTGAACAGAGAGTTCACCAACATTCGTCTTGAACACATATCCTTGAATTCCGACGATGTCGCCTAAGTCACATGTCTTATAGATCTCATACGCCTCTTCGCCGACGTCATCTTTACGGACATACAACTGAATTTGACCTTGCACATCCTGAACATTCGTAAAGCCAACCTTCCCTTTACGACGTGTCGTCATGACACGCCCCGCGATGGCAACTTCCGGTTTCAGTTCAGCCAATTCTTCTTTTGTATGTTCACCAAATGATGCACGAATGCTCTCAGTATCCGTCGAACGTTCAAAACGTGCGCCGAATGGATCGAGACCTTGTTCACGCATGGCGTTCATCTTACCGAGACGCACCTGCATTTGATCGTTCATTTCCATATCCTGACTCACTGTCTTCACTCCTTTTAATAATGGTTCACGACGATTCTCTCGAATAAAAAGCTGTCGGAATGACCGACAGCCCTTTTAGAAAACCGATACGCTCATCTTCAATGCAACTAGCGTACCACAAAACGACTATGTCCGACTATACTTTACCTGTTAGGCATATGCTACGTCTTCTTCGAGTGTCTGCAAGTACTGCTGTAACAGTTCGACGAGTCCTGCGTGTGTGTCGATATTGAATAACGCATTGCGAACGCGACCGTTCCCCTTCATTCCTTTCAAATACCAGGCGACGTGTGTCCGCATTTCGCGTACGGCGAGTTCTTCTCCCTTTAGCGCGACTAGTCGTGTGGCGTGTAAGAGACAGATATCAATCTTCTCACGCGCCGTCGGTTCTGCCGGAAGCGTTCCTGATTCGAGATACTGGATCGTCTGATACAACATCCACGGGTTCCCGAGAGCTGCCCGTCCGATCATGACACCGTCGACGCCGATCTCATCAATCATCCGTTTTGCATCTTGCGGAGTCTGAACATCTCCATTTCCGATGATCGGAATGTTGACCGCTTTTTTCGCTTCCCCAATGATGTTCCAGTCTGCGACACCTTCATACTTTTGCGAACGCGTCCGCCCGTGGATGGCAACGGCTTTCGCACCACCCGCTTCTGCCGCTTTGACATTATCGACACAATAGATATGATGACTGTCCCAGCCGGTCCGCATCTTAACAGTAACGGGTTTATCGATCGCTTGCGTCACCGCATGGACCATCTCATATACCTTATCCGGATCAAGCAACCATTTCGCTCCAGCATCGCTTTTCGTGACTTTCGGGACAGGACAGCCCATATTGATATCAATGATGTCGGCATTCGTGTTCGCCTCGACATATCGCGCCGCTTGAACGAGTGTCTCTTTTGAACCCCCATAGATTTGAAGGCTCAGCGGTTTTTCCCGCTCATCTACGTACAGCATCTGAAGCGTTCGTTCGTTCTCGTACAAGATCCCTTTATCGCTGACCATCTCCGCACAAACGAGTCCCGCACCAAATTCCTTTGCAATTAACCGAAACGCCGGATTACAGACGCCTGCCATCGGTGCCAAGATGACTTGATTCTTCAGTTTGACATCGCCAATGTTAAATTCCATTATTGTTCCTCCGCTTCTAAAAGCCCACCTAACCGTCGTACACCGTTTCGTTCTGTCTCCGGTAACTGCTGATACAACTGCTCGACGCTTTGTCCTAGACCGGGTATGACGAATGTTGCTGCGAGTTCACGTAATGGTGCGAGGACGAATGCCCGCTCTTGCATCCGCGGATGCGGAACGGTTAATCCTTCGAGGTCAATGCGTTCTTCCTCATATAGCAAAATATCTAAGTCAAGCGTCCGTGGTCCATTTTTGAACAGGCGCTCGCGTCCTTCTAGCTGTTCAATTTCCTGCAGTCGCCCAAGTAAGACAGATGCCTCATCCGTCGTTTGGATTGCGACGACCATATTATAGAATAAATCCTGCTCGAGATATCCGACAGGTACCGTCTCATAAATGGAAGAGGTCTTTACGTCATGAACGGACGGTAATGCTCTCAGGCGAGCAATCGCTGCTCTTAAGTGAGCCGCCTTATCGCCGATGTTCGAGCCGAGTGCAATGTAAGCTTGCTTCATGCATAGTCCTCCCGAAGGCGATTGATCTCGACCGCCACATGTTCATAATGACCGGCAATCGGCGGATCCGGTTTGATGACCTTGATCGACGCTTCTTGAATTCGTTCGTCTAACGCAAATACTGCTTTTGCAATACGGTCCGCCAAGGCTTCGACGAGTTGGAGCGGTTCTCCTTCGACGACACGTTTCGTCGCTTCATACAATTCGGCGTAATTGACACTTTTCGTCAAATCATCCGTCCGACCGGCTTCTGCCAATGCAAGTCCGATCGATAAGTCGACATTGAAGCGTTGACCGAGTTTCGTCTCTTCTGCGAATACACCGTGATACCCATAAAAACGCATTCCTGTTACATGAATTCGATCCATCGTTATTCCCCCTTCGTCGCAGCCAACATGATGTCCATCATCTGCGCTGCCCGTTTGACTTCTTTGACGTCATGCACACGCATCCAGTCACATCCTTGTTGAATCCCGTAGCAAACCGTCGCAATCGTTCCTTCGAGTCGTTCTTCTGTCGGTAATCCAAGCGCGAGACCAATCATCGATTTACGGGATGTCCCGAGTAAAACCGGATACCCGAAGTCCGTTACGATCGATAGATGACGCATCAGGTACAAGTTCTCTTCATGCGTCTTCATGAATCCAATCCCCGGGTCGAGCCAAATGTGCTCTTCCGCCACGCCTGCCTGTTTTGCTAACCGAATTGATTCCTCAAGGTCAGCCCGGACTTCTGCCAGCATATCTGTCCCATGCGCCGTCTCCCGGTTATGCATCAAAATGATGGGTACTTTATACTGCGCAGCAACGTTGACCATCGAACGATCGCCCCACTTCGAGCCCCAAACATCGTTGATGATGTCCGCTCCCGCTTGAATAGCAGCCTCTGCGACGACAGGTTTGTACGTATCGATCGACACCAGTACGTTCAGCTCTCGTTTGATGCGCTTGATGATCGGTAAAACACGGGCGAGTTCTTCTTCGACTGATACGAACGCTGCACCCGGCCGTGTCGACTCTCCACCGACATCGATCGCATCTGCTCCATCCGCGACGAGCTGACGCGCTTGCCGCATCGCTTGCTCGACATCGACATATTGTCCACCGTCCGAAAAGGAGTCCGGTGTCACGTTCAAGATACCCATGATGTAAGTCATCGTTGTTCTCTCCTTGTCGTCACATGTTCGACGGATTGATCGAACAGCGTCATGATTTGTGCATATCCTGTTCCGTTGATTCCAGGGAAAGGGCGTCCGTCAAGTGACGAAATCGCGACCGCTTCCTGAACGGAATTCGTATAGATGATCTCATCTGCTTCTTCGAGCTGCGGTAAATAAGACAAGCGTTCTTCGACCGGTACATGTTGCATGAGAAACTGACGGGTAATCCCGTTCAGTGCACCGGTCTCAAGCGGTGACGTATACCATGTACTTCCGTAACGCCAAAAGATGTTTGACGTAATGCCCTCACAGACATGACCTTCCTTCGTTAAAAACAGCCCTTCTGCTTCCGGATTGAACAATTGTCGTTTCGCCACTAGATTGTTCATGTAATGATGTGACTTCAAGCGGTAAGTCGTCTCCGGCGTACTGCGCGGTAAACGAATCGTCTCGAGTGCACGTTCCGCCCGTTTTCGCGGAGCGATTGGTTTCGCATAGATCAACACGGTCGGCGTGTCATAAGGATCGATTGATAAACCGATCTCGCGTGGACCGGCAGAGACGTTCAACCGAATGTATAAATCGTTCGCCCCATATGCTGCATATAAATCTTGGATCGCTTGCCGTAAGGCTTCCCGGTCATATGCTAGCTGGATTCCGAGTGCGACACAACTCATCCGTAAGCGTTCAATATGATCATCGAACAAAAACGGATGTCCGTTATAGGTCCGAAACGTCTCGAATACACCCATCCCGTAGACGAATCCGTGATCGAGCGGGGAGATGCGTACTTCTTCTTCTCGTTTAATGGTTCCGTCATGCCAGAGATACATAATGCGTCAACTCCAAGAAATTTTTTAACATCTGCTTCCCGTCTCGCGTCAAAATCGCTTCCGGATGGAACTGGACACCGAGAATCGGCAACGTCCGGTGACGGAGTGCCATGATCTCTCCACCGGCTTCCGCCGTCACTTCGAGCACTTCCGGGAATGTCTCGCGTTCAACGACGAGCGAGTGGTAACGTGTCACCGGTGTCGCTTGTGGGATCCGTTCAAAGATACCTTGTCCGTCATGCGTCAGTGGCGAGACTTTTCCGTGCATCAATTCCTTCGCGCGGACGACTTTACCACCGAATACTTGCCCAATCGCTTGATGACCTAAGCAGACCCCTAGTATCGGCACCTTCCCAGCAAAATAAGCAATCGCTTCTAAACTGATCCCCGCTTCATTCGGCGTACAAGGACCCGGCGAGATGACCAGATGATCCGGTTGCAATGCTTCGATTTCCGCAAGGGTGATCGCGTCGTTGCGAAATACCCGGATGTCTTGCCCAAGTTCGCCGAAATACTGGACTAAGTTGTACGTAAAGGAATCATAGTTATCAATCAATACAATCATTGCGTTCCCTCCGCTGTTTCTTTGGTCACCCATAACGCTTTGGCTTTACTAAGTGACTCTTCGTATTCACGTGCTGCGTCCGAGTCCGTGACGACTCCAGCACCTGCTTGAACATATGCCATCCCGTCTTTTGCGACGAGTGTCCGGATCAAGATGTTGAAGATGACATCATCCGCCCAACTGATGAAGCCAAGCGATCCGGTGTAGATTCCGCGCCGGACCGGTTCCAGTTCTTCAATGATTTCCATCGTCCGGATTTTTGGTGCTCCAGTGATCGTACCACCTGGGAACATCGCAGCGAGCACCTGACTCCCCGAGTGTTCCGGAGCTACTTCCCCTCTGACGTTTGAGACGATGTGTTGTACGTGCGAGTATTTCTCGATCACCATCAGCTCATCGACATGAACCGTACCATAACGACTGACGCGCCCTAAATCATTTCGCTCTAAATCAACGAGCATCACATGCTCTGCCCGTTCTTTTTCATTATCGAGTAAGGTTTTCGCAAGTCGTAAATCCTCCGCTTCATCCTTCCCGCGCGGTCGTGTTCCGGCAATCGGACGTGTCGCTAACGCATCACCGATTTTTTCGACGAGCAACTCGGGTGAGGCGGACACGAGTGTTAAATCTTCATCCGCAAAGTAACCCATGTATGGAGAAGGATTGACTTGTCGTAATACATCATACAAATGTTCCGCTGTCGTCCCAAGCGGTTCTTGTTGGCGGACGGACAAATTAACTTGGAAAACGTCACCGTCCTCAATATAGGATTTAATTCGGTGTGCCGCTGTCATGAACGCTTCCTGCCCGAAAGCCCGTTCTCGCTCACCTGATGAACCAGTCGCTGTAAATTGAGGTGCATCCGTCTCGATGCACCAACGCGCGACTTCCGTTTCAAGAACTCGCTCTGCTTCTTCTGCCGTGTCTCGTGTCACGGCAATGAACAACTGCTTCGTTTCCTCATCAAACACGGCGACTTCATCGTACCAGTAAAATGACAGCTCGGGTGTTTGCAGATCATCCGTCGCTCGCTCCGGTAGCTTTTCTAAATAACGGACGGCATCATAACTGACGTATCCGGCAAACCCACCAAAGAACGGTGGCATTCCATCCGGTCGGACTGATTCACGGTCGACGCGGAGCTGTTCGAGTACATCAAACGGATTCGCCGTCGACGTCTCGACTTTTCCATCTGTCTCAATCGTCGTCGTTCCGCCTTTTGTCCGGACGTATCCGACAGGACGAGTCGCCGCCATCGTATACCGGCCGATTCGACCGCTTTCGAGCCAGACGTGTCCCGTTGTGCCATTCGTCTGTTCAACATATCGATTGTAGAATTGTTCTTTCGTCCATGGTACTGCTTTGTATTTCGTCTGTCGCATACGCGTCCCTCACTTCACACTATTCTGCTCTCATTATACGCAAAAAAGTACACGGAAGCCGAATGACTTCCGTGTACGTCCAGTTGATTACTTCGATTGGTCTGCTTCTTCCTCGATTTGATACAGCGGTGTACTTAAGTACCGCTCTCCATTCGAAGGAATGATTGCGAGAACGTTTTTCCCTTTACCGAGACGTTTCGCTGTCTTGAGCGCCGCTGCAATCGCAGCACCTGACGAGATACCACCTAAGACACCATTCGTCTTCGCTGCTCGGCGTGCGTGATCGAATGCTTCTTCCGTCGTGATTTGCTCGACACCATCATAAATCTCAGTATCGAGAATCGACGGGACGAATCCAGCACCGATTCCTTGCAGTTTGTGTGGTCCCGGTTTACCACCTGATAAGACGGGTGAATCCGTTGGTTCGACGGCAATGATTTCAATACCTTGGAAAGCATCACGTAACACTTTACCAGCACCGGTGATCGTTCCACCCGTTCCAATTCCCGCGATGAATGCATCGAGTTGCATGCCTTCGAACGCTTCGACGATTTCAGGACCTGTCGTTTTTTCATGAACGACTGGATTGGCACCGTTATTGAATTGTTGTGGCATGAAGTAACCGTGTTCTTCTGCTTCCGCTGTCGCGCGAGCGATCGCACCCTTCATTCCTTCAGGTCCCGGTGTCAAAATCAATTCTGCACCATAGGCGCGGAGCAACGTCCGGCGCTCCATGCTCATCGTTTCCGGCATGACGAGGATGGCGCGGTACCCTTTCGCCGAAGCGACCATCGCTAGTCCGATCCCTGTGTTCCCACTTGTCGGCTCGATGATCGTGTCTCCTTCTTTAAGTTGACCCGCTTCTTCCGCTGCCTCAATCATGGATAACGCGATCCGGTCTTTTACGCTTGATCCAGGGTTCATGTACTCCAATTTCAGATACACATCTGCATCCTCAGGACCCGTTAGATGATGTAACTTGACGATCGGGGTCCGACCGACTAAATCTAATACTGAATTCGCAATACGCATGACCATTCCTCCTCATTAGTGAACCGCTTGAATTCCAAGTAATCCGATAAACTAATTATCAGCGGACTGGATGAAATCTGTCAATCAAAGCGTTTGACTTCCGGCTTTTTTCCATCCTTCGTCTGGCGTTCGACCGCTTCTTGAATCAAACGATCAATCGTCTGCTTTTCCTGTTCCGTTCGCATCGTCTGATAGACCATCGCGCGCGTGATTTTCTCATCACCGACTTCGGCGACGACATCCTCGAGCGGACCACCGATGCTGTCTTGAACGATTTTAGGAGAATCGACCTTTGGGAGCTCACCCATGAAGGCGTAAGCACCGGTCATGAAATTCGTCAACATTAAGATGAAGATCAACATCCACAAGTACTTAGGTTGTACATTCCCCATATTAGATCCCTCTTATGCTCTTTCGAGTGATTTTTCACGAAGTTCCTCTAATTCTGGAACATCATAGTGATAATGCTCTGAACAGAAGTGACAAACGGCTTCCGCACCGCCATCTTCATCAATCATCGCTTGAATCTCATCTGGTCCAAGGGCAATGATCGCTGTCGCTAATTTGTCACGATCACACGTACATTCAAATGATACCGGAATCGTATCAAGATGTTCGTAGTCACCGAGAACGAGTTCTAACATTTCTTCTGGTGTTTTTTCCTCACCGACAAGAATCGAGATCGGTTTTAGAGCTCCAACACGTTTTTCGAGTGCTGCAATCGTCTCTTCCGATGCACCTGGCATCAATTGAACGATCAATCCACCTGCCGCAATGACCGATTCGTCTTCTGGATAGACGAGAACGCCAGCTCCAACGACCGATGGGCTTTGTTCCGATACAGCGAAGTAATACGTGAAGTCTTCACTGATCTCACCTGTTTGAATCGGCGATTGACCACCGACGAAGTCACGCAACCCGAGGTCTTTGATGACAGAGATGTTTCCGCGACCGACCGCTTCACCGACTTTTAGTTTCGTCAGACCATCTGCATTGACATACGTATCCATCTCGACGCGGGGACGACTCACATATCCACGTACGACACCTTTTGCGTCGGCATCGACGATGATTTTCCCGATCGGTCCATCGCCTTCGACTTTTAATGTGACACGTGTATCGCCTTTTTGCATCGTACCCATCATTGCACCGATCGTCAGTGTCCGACCGAGCGCTGCTGTGACGACAGGTGTCGTCTGGTGGCGCAGTTGTGCTTCATAGACCGTCTTCGTCGAACGGATTGCAAACGCACGGACTTCTCCATTGAAGCCTAACGCCCGTACTAAATAGTCATCTTTTAATTGTGCTAATAATTCTTCACGTTTCATCTTGATTCCCTCACTTATTTCGTTCGTAGATAATCCGTAATCCATCTAACGTCAAGAATGGATCGACGACCTCAATCATCGTGGATTCCTCGCTGATTAATCGGGCTAAGCCGCCGGTCGCAATGACCTTCGCTTCTCCCATTTCTTCTTTCATCCGGTGAACGAGTCCGTCCACCTGTGCCACATATCCGAAATAGGTCCCCGACTGCATCGCATGGATCGTATTCCGTCCGATGGCTGACTGCGGTTTCGCGATTTCGATTCGTGGCAATTTTGCTGCCTTATTATAGAGTGCCTCGGTTGCAACCATCACACCGGGTGAGATGATGCCGCCGTAATACCGTTTTTGTGCATCGATGTAACAATACGTCGTCGCTGTTCCGAAATCGACGATGATCATCGGTCCCTCGTATTTCGCCGTCGCCGCTACTGCGTTGACGATTCGATCGGCTCCCACTTCCCGTGGATTATCGACTTTTAAATCCAGTCCTGTCTTGATTCCTGGTCCAATCAAGAACGGACGGCGTTTAAAGTAACGCACACACATATTTTCTAGTGGAAACACGACGGGGGGTACGACAGATGATAACACGATTCCCTCGATTTCTTCCACGTTTAGCTCTGCGTCACGGAACAACGCTTTGACGAGCATACCGTATTCGTCCGTCGTCCGTGTCCGGTCTGTCGCAATCCGCCAATGCTCAATCAACTCTTGTCCCTGATAGACACCTAAGACGATATTCGTATTTCCGACATCGATGACTAAAATCATTTGCTTATTTCCCCGCTTCTTCTCGATTTTCATGCTTCTATATTCCGTTGTTTCACGATCGGAATAATATACGTTGTGATTATACCATGCTCATATGGTCACACCTACCGATGTGTATTCGCTCGGTCTGCCACAAAAAAGAACGGATTCGATGCGAGATCGAATCCGTTCCATCCGTTTACACTTGATCGTCGCGACGCGGCGTGTCTGGTGTATCCGTATCTACATTTTTCCCTTCGTCAACGACTGAACCCATTTGCGTTGGAGACTGCGTCGGTTGATCAACAGTTGCATCTGTCGATTCCGGTGCTTTCTCTTCTGCTTTTGGAGTCGTTGCTTCTGGTTCATGTTTTTTGTATTCGCCCGTCTCTAGGAGATGGTGAATTTGTTTTTGATCGAGTGTTTCGACTTCAAGCAACGTCGTTGCAATCAAGTCGAGCTGATCGCGTTTCTCAGTCAGGATATCTTTCGCTTTTTGGTAACAGCGGTTGATGATCGCTTGGATTTCCGTATCGATCTCGTGTGCGATTGCATCCGAGTAGTTCTGTTCGTTTTGGAAATCACGTCCGAGGAAGACGTTGCCACTTTGACCTGATCCAAATTGAAGTGGTCCGAGTTTTTCACTCATCCCGAACTCCATGACCATTTTCCGTGCAAGACCTGTCGCACGCTGGAAGTCATTGCTTGCCCCAGTCGAGACTTCTCCGAAGACGATATCCTCTGCGACACGACCACCGAGCAATCCAGTAATCTTATCTTCGAGTTCCGGCTTCGTCATGAAGTAACGATCTTCTTTTGGCAACATGACGACATATCCACCCGCGTTACCGCGAGGAACAATCGTTACTTTGTGTACTTCATCCGCATCGTCGAGCGTGACACCAATGATCGTATGTCCTGCTTCGTGCCATGCGACAATCTTTTTCTCTTTCGGCGAGATGATCCGGCTCTTCTTCGCTGGTCCTGCGATGACACGGTCAATCGCTTCTTCGAGATCAACGATCGAGACTTTATCACGGTCTGAACGTGCTGCAACAAGTGCTGCTTCATTCAGAAGGTTCTCAAGATCCGCACCTGAGAATCCAGGTGTCCGCTGTGCGATAGCTTTCAAATCAACCGTCGAATCGAGCGGTTTGTTCCGTGCGTGAACTTTCAAGACTGCTTCACGACCGACGACATCTGGACGATCAACCGTGATTTGACGGTCAAAACGACCTGGACGGAGTAAGGCTGGGTCAAGAATATCAGCACGGTTCGTTGCTGCGATCATGATGATACCTTCGTTTTCACTGAATCCATCCATCTCGACGAGAAGTTGGTTCAATGTCTGCTCACGCTCATCATGTCCACCACCGAGACCTGCGCCCCGTTGACGACCGACAGCATCGATTTCATCGATGAAGATGATACATGGTGCGTTTTTCTTCGCGTTTTCGAACAAGTCACGGACACGTGATGCCCCGACACCGACGAACATCTCAACGAAGTCAGAACCTGAAATCGAGAAGAATGGTACGCCAGCTTCACCAGCTGCAGCACGTGCGAGCAACGTCTTACCTGTACCTGGAGGACCTACGAGGAGGACCCCTTTCGGAATACGGGCACCGAGTTTCGCGAATTTACGCGGATCTTTCAAGAATTCAACGACTTCGACGAGTTCTTGTTTCTCTTCGTCTGCGCCGGCTACATCATCAAACGTGATCTTTTTCTTCTCTGTATCATAGAGGCGTGCCTTCGATTTCCCGAAGTTCATGACGCGACCGCCACCACCGCCACCTTGTGCTTGATTAATCAAGAAGAAGAAGAGGATGAAGATGATGATGAATGGAACGATCGTCGTCAGTAACGCGATCCAACCACCATTCGTTTCTGCTGCCTTGAAGTCCAATTTGACTCCTTGGCTTCTGAGTTGCGTATAGAGATCCGTTAGTTCCGTATCAACAGCCGGTACGACCGTCTCATACGTCGAATCTTTTTCACGCAAATCTCCTGTCACATTATACGTCTGCCCTTCATATTGGAAGGTAGCCGTCTTGATTTCACCTTTTTCAACAGACTCGACAAACTGTGTGTAATTGATTTCTTTGCTTTTGTTCACTGGACTCTGCAAGTATTGCAGAAACAAGATCAAAGCTAGAAAAATGACCCCAAACACGAGGGTATTCTTCACTGCTCGGTTCATCTTATGCCTCCTCTCCGCATCCATCTCGTTTTTCTAGTGGATGAATACGAATCCTGGCGCGACAGGGCGCGCTTTGTAATTGGTTTCATCTTATCATGGGACAGACGAGATTAAAAATAATTAGCCGCCGTAGACTGCAGGTTTCAAGACACCTACATACGGAAGGTTACGGTATTTCTCTTCGTAATCCAGACCATAACCGACGACGAATTCGTGTGGAATGACGAAGCCACTGTAATCTGCGTGCAAGTCATTCTTCCGTCCTGTTGGTTTGTCGAGCAACGTCACGATCTTAACGGACTTCGCTTTCCGGTACTTGAAGAGGTCGACGAGGTAGCCAAGCGTCAATCCGCTGTCGATGATATCTTCGACAATCAAGATGTCGCGTCCTTCTACCGATGTGTTCAAATCTTTTTCAATCTTGACTTCACCTGTTGATGTTGTCCCACCGTGATACGTTGAAACGTCCATGAAGTCCATTTCAAGGTGCATATCCATCTTTTTCACAAGATCAGACATGAAAGGCATTGCGCCTTTTAAGACACACACAAGCAACGGAAAACGATCGTGATAATCCGCTGTCAATTCGCCGGCGAGTTCGCCCACTTTATTTTGGATCTCTTCTTCTGAAATCAGTACTTTTTCCATATCGTTCATCAAGGTCATGCTAGGTATTCCTCCTCCATAATAAACACTACATTACCATTCTATCATTAAATAAGATTTTGCGAGGAGTTCAAATGACCCGAATATTGCAATTCGATGTCCAATGACGGCTAAAATCACTCCATTTGCATCGACGACGACCGGAACCTGTTCTCGGAGATAACGTGGAACCTTAGCATCAATCAGAATTCGACTGACTTTTTTCGAACCCACAGCAAGCTGAATCCGATCTCCTGGACGTGGCGGACGCACCGTCAACGGGAACGCAATCGCGTCCAGCGGGATACCTTGGTTTCCGATTGAGAAGCGAACCATTTGTTCACCATAATGATACGTTCCCAAATTCTCCCCTACTTGAAACGGTAAATCGTCATTCATTGACCGTATCACACGATCCTGCATCAAAAAGCCATATGCACGTCGCATCCTCCAGTTTCCATAATACACTTCGTCCGAGCCCTTATCCACCCGAAGCCACATGATGAAGTGACGAATCGTTTCTGAAGAAAATGTTTCTCCCGTTAGTGTCGGCAAGACAAGCCGCTGTAAATCCGTCGGTAATTCTAAAATACGTGCTACCGGAATTCCGTTCGCTTCCTTACACCGGTCGAGATAGGTCGCGACGAATGTCGCCTGCTCACGCATGATTTGCTGTCGCGCATGTGCTGCCGCTGCTGTTGCTTGTTCAAACTCTGGACGCATTTCTCGGAGTGTTGGAACAATCGCATGCCGGATTTGATTGCGCAAATAATTGGTTTCTGCATTTGACGCATCTTCTCGCCACGGAACTTCATGTTGCAGCGCATACTCGAGTAATGTTTGCTTCGATTCATGTAGTAACGGTCGATGCAACCAACCGTTACCAAACGGACGAACGACGGGAATACCATCAACCTGCGCTTCTCCACGAATGAGCTGAATGAGTAGCGTCTCGATTTGATCGTCTTGATGATGAGCGAGAATCAGACGCGAGCGCCCGGTCTCTTCCATGATTCGTTCAAAAAACGCATATCTCTCTTCGCGACAAGCTGCTTGAGAGCTCGTACGTCCTATCCATTCTAAACGCGTCATGAAAAAGGATATCTTTCGGGACGTTGCCCACTCCTTAATAAAGCGTGCTTCTTCGTCGGACGCCTCTCGTAATCCATGATGCACATGCGCAATCGCGATATCGTAGCCCTCTTTGTACAACCGATCGACGAGTACCATCGAATCACACCCTCCCGACACACCTACTAAAAGTGGTTCGAACGGCACACCTTCCATAGCGACTTCCCCCTTTCCGTTAAAACCTAAAAAAAGCTATCTCTATATAATAGAGATAGCTTTTGAGAATGACCCGTACGGGATTCGAACCCGTGTTACCGCCGTGAAAGGGCGGTGTCTTAACCGCTTGACCAACGGGCCAAAAAAAATATGGTAGCGGCGGAGGGAGTCGAACCCACGACCTCACGGGTATGAACCGTACGCTCTAGCCAGCTGAGCTACACCGCCATATTTTTAACTCGTGCGTCTTAAGCACATTTTCTATAATACGGGCAGGTCAAATGAAAGTCAACGCTTTTTCTAAAAATAATTTCAAAAAAATAAAAGATGGAATGAACGGCGTCATTCCATCTCTATTCTTATAAAGAACAGGTCAGCAAGTTATTGACGTTTTGCGCCGCGTCCGCCACGTTTTGAATCCGTTTGACGTTTCAATGTAGCAAGACGATCTTCACTATCTTTCAGGAAACTAGACATCAGCGTATCGAACGATTGTTCTTTGCGCGGTGGTGGTGTACCACGGCCGCCTTTGTTGAAGCCTCCACGGTTACCGCCTCCACGTGGTCCTTTGTTATCGAACGAACGTGGTCCACGATCTTGTCCTGCTGGACGTGGTCCACGGTCGAACTGACGTGCAGGACGAGGACGTTCGCCTTCTGGACGATCGACGGCTTTTTTGATGGAAAGACCGATCTTACCATCGTTTTCAACACTTAAGACTTTGACGGTGATTTCTTGACCAACCGTCAACACATCATTGATGTCTTTAACGTAAGAATCTGCCACTTCACTGATGTGAACAAGACCAGTTTTCCCTGTTGGTAACTCAACGAACGCTCCGAAATTCGTGATGCCTGTTACTTTCCCTTGCACTTTGCTGCCTACTTCAATCGACATAAATTGTATTGCTCCTTTTTAGTTGATTCGTTTCTTATTATACGAGTGATTCATTCTTTTTTCAATCAATCGGCAACCTTCAATTAGTCTTCCGGTGAAAAGTAGAAGATCGTTTCCCCTTTTTTCGAATAGAGCAACTCGCTCCGAGCTAAGTTCGCTACATACTCTTTATCATTGAGACGATTGATTTCTTCCTTCAGACGGGCGGTCTCTTTTTTCGCTTTCGTCTGCTCTTGTTCAGCGACTTGAAACGACTGCTTTTGTTCAGCGATCAATTGCCGTTTTTCCATGTATGACCACCCCATGAGGGAAAAGATGAGCAAAAAGACGGTCAGACACAGGAAAAAGCGATTTTTGAGGCGTCGACGGTTTTCGATGGCATTCTGACTCAACTGCTTCTTACGGTCATTGAGCGGCTTGATCTTTGGCGCTGGACGCCCTGATTCGAGCGGTGTTGGCATATCATCCCTCCTCTTTCTGAGTGGTCATCCCTGACACTCTTTAGTATACTTCCTTTTTCAGGTAAATTACATCGATTCTTCGGAATTCACCTTTTCTTCACGGATGATCTCATACATATCAGACGCTTCTTCTTTTTTGGCATGTTCTTTAATGCTCGAAATCGCAACTGTGACGATCTTGTTTCCGAACCGGATCGTCATCTCATCACCTGCTGCTACCGTGCTACTTGCTTTCGCCACATTACCATTGATCGTGATGCGACCTTGATCGGCTACTTCTTTGGCAAGCGTCCGTCGTTTGATCAGACGCGATACTTTTAAAAATTTATCAAGTCTCATGACTGTTCCTCCTGCTTCGCTTGATGCCAGAGTGAATCTTGCTCTTCAAGCGTCATCTCAACGAGCGGTCGGTCCGCTAGTTGTTCCATTCGCGTAAAGCGACGGATGAATTTATCATTCGTCTGTTGTAGCCCCTCTTCTGCCGAGAGACCAAGGTATTTCCCGACGAGTGTCATCGAAAACAGAACGTCTCCGAATTCACCTAGTCGTTCTTCTGGTGTGGCTTCCTTCAATTCACGTAACTCTTCGATTACTTTTTCAAGTGCACCCTCGACGTCACTCCATTCAAAACCGACTTTCGCCACTTTCTTTTGAATGTCTTCTGCGCGCATCAAGGCAGGTGCTCCTTTCGTCACGCCATCGAGCAAGGAAGTCCGCTCCGGTTTTTCTTGTGCTTTGATGTCTTGCCAGTTCGAAACGACGTCTGCTGAAGAATCGACAATCGTTTCTCCGAAGACGTGTGGATGACGACGAATCATCTTATCACTGACGCTTCCGATGACATCTCGAATGTCGAAATACCCTTCATCTAGACCAATTTGTGCGTGGAGCATGACCTGTAAAAGGACGTCTCCTAGCTCTTCTATCATTAAGTTATCGTCCTGAAGGTCGATTGCTTCCAGTAATTCGTAAGATTCTTCGATTAAATGACGTTTTAAGGACTCATGTGTCTGCTCTTGATCCCATGGGCAACCACCTTCACCACGTAATCGCGCGATGATCTCTTTTAATGTCGCGAAGTCACGGTTCAACGTCTGCTCATCCGTGACTGGTGGCACGTAGACTGTCGTCAGGTTACTGAGCGTCGTCACATGATCGAGTTCATATAACGGCACGCTTTGGACAGTTTGTTTGCTTGTACCCGCTGCCGTGACCAAAGTGACAAGATGTTCGTCCGGATAACGTTCCATCAGCTGAACCTTTAAGTCACCGGCGACGAGCGCATCATAGACTTGTCCAATCAGCAGATGTTGACGGATCTGTGCTTCATCGACGGCAAACGCCGTCGCATCAAGCAACTGGAATCCTTCAATCGGATCCACACCAAGCGCCGCGAACATCGGATCAAGAAAACTTTGTCCGCCTACAACGTCGACCGCGTCCGTCCGCTCTAATAACTGTTGGACGGTACTCTCAGCGACCAGTGGATGACCTGGGACGGCATAGATGATGTCCGTCGTCTTTGAGAGGCGAAGCAATTCCTCAACGATTTCTGTGTATACGTCTTCAAACCGACTATGTCGTTCGTAAACCGAGTCAAATGATGTAAAGTTCATTCCCTCTGCTGCGAGTTCTGAAACGACTGGATGATCCATTGTCCGTAAATAGACAGGATGTGTCGTGTTTTTTAATAATCGATAGATGCCAAACGGCAATTGTTCGAGTTCGCCGACGCCAAGGCCGACGATCGTGATTCGGTGTGTCATATACTCCTCCTACGTTGGTACATCTGATATAACTTATCTCCTAAAGGCAATAGGGCCCACTCTTGTTCTGTTAATGCACGGACGCGTAATGCCATACTGCCATAAATGATGGCACCACCGATGACAAGGACGCCGACTTCGAGTGCCGCACCGATTCGTGTCTCAAGCTTAAACAGCTGGAAGAACGTTTCGATCAGATACAGAAACACACTCATGGCGAACACAGGTAAGACCAGTCGTTGGTAGAACGCGTTTCCTGCCGATACGCGACCGAACTTCCGGTTCAATAAAATCCATTGTGCTGTCGCCATGACGGCAAAACCGCCAAATGTCGCCATACCCGCCCCGATCATACCATATCGGGGAATGAAATAGAGATTCAGAACGAGCTTCGCCCCTAATCCGACAAGAACACCAACGAGCGCATATTTTTCAGCATCGACCGACTGGAGACAAGAGATGATCATCATCGCAATCGAAGCGGCAAATGCCGTCGCCGCGATCCAAATCAACCCTGCTGTTCCCTGGTCATCTTGATATAACGCAATATTGAGCGGACGCATCACACCCATTAGTCCGATTGTCGCTGCAGCGGCAATCAACAGACCGGAACGGAGTAATGTCTCGAGTTGTTGACGCATCATCTGCGGATCATGCTTTCGATATGCGGTTGATAAGGACGGAACACTCGCAAGACTCATCGATGTCGCAAAGAGAATCGCGAATTGCAGTAACGGATACCCACGGTCGAGCACCCCTTTTTCAATTTTCGTCTCCGTCGTATTACCAAGCAGATTGACGAACGTCAATCCATCGATCAATTGCATTAGTAACAAGGCAAGTGAGGCGATACTGACCGCCACCCCGCTTGTCACGAGCACTTTCCCGACCCGACGTACGTGAATACCTGAAAACACAGGACGACCGATCTTCCCTTTCGCAAAACGTAACAGGACGAATAACGAAACGATGCTGCCACCGATCGCTGTCAGATGGGCACTGGCACCAATCCAGTAGGGGTCAGCCTGCATCGAGACGCCGATATAGGTCACGAGCAACAAGAGTCCGACACGGACGGCATTTTCAGAGACTTGGGATACAGCCGTCGGTCGCATCTCGAGATCTGCTTGAAACATGCCTCTAAGAACGGCAATCACCGGTAGTAAATAAAATGTACACGTGACAGCTCGCAACGGAACAACGAGTTTGTCGTCCCCAAACCAGCCCGCGAGTGTCGGGGCAATCCACCATCCGAGCAGACCAAAAAAGACCGTCATCGCAAGTAAGACATAAAAAATCGACCAAAGGACTTCCCGTTTCTCATCTGGGTGGTGAAGCGTCAACTTCGCCACGATGACGGGCAGCGCATAAATTCCAAGCGCTGCCGCTATCGCGAATAAGGGATAGACCGTCTGATAGACATACAATCCGAAATCACCAGCAAGGTTCTGATACGGAATCCGGTAAAAGAAGCTGAGCAGTTTCGAGATATAACTAGAGATCGCAAGCAGTGCTGCGCCTTGCGCAATCGTTCGTCTATTCATCGTGCGACGAGCCGACGATCAAGCTCTGCTAGCAACTGTTCTGCCTGCATCGTCATCTGTTGCGTCGACTGCTTGTTGCGGTTCAGGGTCAAGACGAGTTTCTGTTCTTGTTGTCCCATCCCTAGACCACGCCCAAGCGGAACGGTCCATTTAACGAAGTCCGCCACGTCAAGCTGCTGTGTTGCTTGAAGCGACAAGACGATCTCGATTTTCGGATCGGTTTGTTTGACGCGTTCGACACGCGCCCGCTCGGCAAAAATCCGCATCCGTGTCAATTGGATCAAACGCGCAACCTCATCAGGGAACTCACCGAATCGTTCAAGCATCTCTGTTTCAAGTTGTTCGAGACTATCGACGGTATCGACATATTTCAAGCGTTTATAGAACTCGATTTTCAGCTCGGAGTCCGTCATGTAGTGTGATGGAATATACGCATCAAGACTGAACGTGAACTCGGGTACGAATTTCTGGACGCGTTTTTTACCTTTCATCCGTTCTTTGCGTTCTTCAACCGCTTCTGCGAGCATCTGCGAATAAAGATCGAAACCAACGGAGTCGATGAAGCCCGATTGTTGGGAACCGAGTAAGTTCCCGGCACCACGAATCGATAAGTCGCGCATCGCGATCTTAAAGCCGCTACCGAGCTCCGTGAATTCCTTGATCGCCTGTAGACGACTTTCTGCTACTTCCGTCAATCGTTTTTGCGGACGGTACGTAAAGTACGAATAAGCAACGCGACTTGATCGACCAACACGACCGCGCAATTGATACAGCTGCGATAAGCCCATTTGATCCGCGTCATGAACGATCAACGTATTGACGTTCGGAATGTCGATTCCTGTCTCGATGATCGTCGTACTGACAAGAACATCCGCGTCCCCTTCGAAGAACGCGATCAACTGACTCTCGAGTTCGGTTTCCGTCATCCGACCGTGCGCCGTGACAATCCGTGCTTCCGGTACGAGCGCGCGAATCTCTTCTGCCTTTCGCTCGATGCCTTCGACCCGGTTATACAGGAAGAACGCTTGTCCACCCCGGCCAAGTTCTCGTTCAAGTGCTTCTCGCATGACGATTCCGTCGTATTCCATGACATACGTCTGGACCGGATAACGGTTTTCAGGTGGGGTCTCAAGGACCGAGAGATCGCGGATCCCAATCATCGACATGTGCAATGTCCGTGGAATCGGTGTCGCTGTCAACGTCAAGACGTCAACGTTCGTCTTCAACTGTTTCAGACGCTCTTTGTGTTTCACGCCGAATCGTTGCTCTTCATCAATGATCAACAATCCGATATCAGCGAACTGAACGTCTTTCGACAGCACACGGTGTGTCCCGACGACGACATCGATCGTTCCCTCTTTCAATCCTTGTTTCGTCGCCTTTAATTCTGCTGGCGAACGGAACCGGCTCATGACCGACACACGAATCGGCCATTCACTGAATCGCTCAAGCATCGTTTCGTAGTGTTGTTGCGCAAGGACGGTCGTCGGTACGAGTAACGCGACTTGTTTTCCAGACATGACCGCTTTGAACGCCGCTCGAATCGCAACTTCCGTTTTCCCATACCCGACGTCGCCACATAATAGACGATCCATCGGACGCGGACGTTCCATATCCTTCTTGATTTCAGCAATCGATCGCAATTGATCGACCGTTTCCTCATACGGGAACGAAGCCTCGAATGCTTGCATGTTATCGTCGTCCTCTGGGAACGCAAAACCGACGGCAGCTTCACGAGCCGCATAGAGCTTGATCAACTCATCAGCAATATCCTCGACCGATTTCTGGACCTTCGCTTTGACCTTTTTCCATTCCGTTCCACCGAGTTTATAGATCTTCGGCTCTTTTCCTTCAGCGCCGACATACTTTTGAATCAAGTCGATTTGATCGACAGGAACATACAACGAGTCCTCTCCCGCGTAAACGAGATGGAGATAATCCTGATGATTACCGGCTACATCAATCGTCTTGATGCCGTGGTATCGTCCAATCCCATGATGAATATGAACGACGTAATCGCCTGTCTTCAATTCTTGGTAGCTCTTGATCCGTTCAGCGTTCGTCAGCTTCGTCGTTTGCTTCCGGCGACGCGCCGGTTGCTTGAAGACTTCTTCTTCCGTGATGACGACGAGGCGCGCATTCGTCATCTCGAATCCACCATGGATTCCGCCAATCAGAATCGCGGGTTGACCACGAGTGATGCCTTCTTTTGTTACGATCGACGCTTCGACCCCATAGTCGGACAATGTCTGACGCATCCGCTCGGCACGTTCTCGGTTACTCGCTAAGAAGACCATCCACATGTCCGCGCGACGATATCGCTCGACTTCTTGCTTCAGGCGTTCCATCTGACCATGGAACGGCGCAATCGGTTTGATGCTGAAATGGATTGCCGCACTTTCCGGTACCCCACTCCGGCGAGTCGGTAAGAGCGAGAGGTACAACAAGGGCTGTCCTTCAAAGACATGTGCCATCGGAACGGACAGGACGTAATCACTGACACTTTGTCCGCGTTCAATGAGAGACGCCATCCATTCTGCTTCCTCTGCATCCTGGACTTCCGCCGCTTCTTCGACCCGTGCGACTTCATCGACGATCAAGACGCTTCCCCTCACGTCTTGACGTAGCGTCGACGTGTAGAGGATCGGTGCATACTTCGCGAACTGTTTCGGACGATCGCCGTTTTCTAACAACTCGACGTCATAGGCGATTCCCTCTTCAAGTGCCGCGAGGACTTCCGTACTTTGGACGCGCTCTTTCGTCGCCTCATAAAGACGACGGACTTTTTCACCCGCGTCCTTCAACTGATCCTTCGTCGCGAAGTGTTCCGCTGCTGGCATCAAACATGCTTCTGCGACGACACCGAGCGAACGTTGGGTCTCCGCATCGAATGTATAGATCGAGTCGACTTCCTCGTCGAATAGATCGAGCCGGTACGGGCGTTCGACCGTGAGCGGATAAATATCGATGATACTTCCGCGAACAGCAAACTCACCGGGCGTCGTCACTGTCGCTGTCCGTTCGTACCCCGCATCGACTAAATCTTGGACGAAGTCCGGAATCGATAAGATGTCGCCCGGCTTCACTTGTTTGACGTGTGACAGGAATGTCTGTGCATCCGGAACATATCGACGTAAACCGACGAGCGGAATGATCAAAATTCCGTCGTCCGTCGTCAGTAAACGATGACGGGTCTCAATCCGCGTCGCCCGCAGTTCTGGACTTGCGCCATAAGAAAGTTCTGCTGCTAACGTCTCATCGACCGGATAGAGCATGACGTCTTCTTCCGGTACGAGTTCAATCAAATCATCGTACAGTTTTTGTGCTTGGAACATATTATGTGTCACGAGTACGAATCGACGTTTCGTCTCCTGATAAATCCCGGCGACGAACAATGCTTTCCCACTGTTCATCAGACCGGTGATCAACTGAGCGTTGACACCGTCCCGGAAACGTTCCCGAACCGTCTTGATTTCAGGAATCGCTAGTAAGAGTTCTTGTAATTGTTTCATCTTCTTCCTCCTAAAACACGACAGCAAAAACGCTTTGGAACCCCAAAGCGTTGCGTTCAGTTATACCGATTCATCAAAGCGAGAAACGGTGTGTCTATGAAGTCCGTCGCTACATCGACAGACGCATTGAGTACGTGTTGCAGACTTCCTTGCTCCGCCTTCGAAAAATTCATTAACACCCAGTCAATGACTTGGATGGGTGCCGGTGGTCGACCGACGCCGAGCTTAAGGCGCTTGATCTCCTGCGTACCGAGGTGCTGGATCAACGACTTGACGCCGTTATGACCGCCTGCACTGCCTTTTGAACGCAACCGTAGTTTCTCAAGCGGCAAGTCCAGATCGTCATAGATGACGAGCACATCTTCGACCGCGATTTTATAGAAATCAAGTAACGGTCGCACCGCTTCACCTGATAAGTTCATATACGTCAATGGCTTGACGAGCACGACACGTTCTCCGTTTATCATTCCCGTTCCGAAGAGGGCTTTAAACTTCGATTCTGAAAGCTTGATCCCGTGCTTCTCCGCTAAGGCATCAATCGCAAGAAAACCGATGTTGTGGCGCGTATTCGCATACTTCGCTCCAGGATTCCCTAATCCGACGATACATTTCATATCGATTCCTCATTTCTATTAAAAAAAGTAAACGAACAAGGGTCCGATTTCAATAAACCGGACCACGTCGTTCGTATGCATCAAGCAATCAGCTGAAGAGCGGGCTGATTGATTTCTGTTCGTGTACACGGATGATTGCTTCTGCAAGCAAGCGTGCCACAGAGATTTGTTTGATTTTGCTTGCACATTCGCGTTGTGTCAAGTCGATCGTGTTCAAGACGACGAGTTCTTCGATCGCTGAGTTCTCGATTCGCTCCATTGCTGGACCCGAAAGAACAGGGTGTGTACAACATGCATAGACTTGTTTCGCTCCGTTTTCGATCAAAGCGTTCGCTGCAAGTGTGATCGTACCCGCTGTATCGATGATGTCATCGATGATGATGGCAATCTTGCCATCGACTTGACCGACGATGTTCATGACTTCTGCGACGTTCGGTTTCGGACGGCGTTTGTCGATGATCGCGATCGGTGCTTTTAATTGTTCTGCTAATTTACGTGCCCGTGTGACACCGCCATGGTCTGGAGAAACGATGACGAGTTCGTTTGGATCGATGTTCTTTTTCTCGAAGTATGAAGCGAGAAGCGGTACACCCATCAATTGATCTACTGGAATATCGAAGAACCCTTGGATTTGTGCTGCATGGAGATCCATCGTCACGACGCGTGTCGCCCCTGCTACTTCAAGCAAGTTCGCAACGAGTTTCGCCGTGATTGGCTCACGTGAACGTGCTTTGCGGTCTTGACGCGCATAACCGTAATATGGAATGACGACGTTGATTGTCCGTGCAGACGCCCGTTTCAGTGCATCGATCATGATGAGAAGTTCCATCAGGTTTTCGTTGACTGGTTGGCTTGTCGATTGAATGATGTAAATATCATCCCCTCGGACACTTTCTTCGATGTTCATCGAAATTTCGCCATCACTGAAGTGTTTGACTGAACTTTCGCTCACCGGGATTCCGATGACTTTAGCGATTTCCTCTGCCAGTGGTTTGTTCGAGTTGAGTGCGAAAATACGAATTTCATGTTCTAAGACAGTAGACATGTGTAGGTGGCCTCCATTTGTTTGGGTTTAGACGAGTAGAGCGACAAGTAATGAATTAACGATAATCAGGTTTCGTCGTTTGACGTTCCCGTGCGATCGCGAGACCGTTTTCCGGCACATCATCCGTGACGGTTGATCCGGCAGCAACAAGGGCGTTCTTGCCGACCGTGACCGGTGCGATCAAGTTGACGTTACAGCCGATGAAGGCATCGTCCTCAATGATCGTCTGGAATTTATTTTTTCCATCGTAGTTGACCGTGATCGATCCACAACCGAGGTTGACGTTCTCTCCGATCGTCGCATCTCCGACGTAGCTCAGGTGTGCTGATTTGCTACCTTCGCCAAATGTTGATTTCTTGATCTCAACAAAGTTTCCGACGCGTGTGTTCGCACCGAGAACCGCTTGCTGACGTAAATGCGCGAATGGACCGACTTGTGCCGCTGGACCAATCTTGCTATCCGTGACGACGGATTGACGAACAATGGCACCGTCTGCCACTTCACTATTGCGGATATCCGAGTTCGGACCAATCGTACATTCTGAACCAATGACCGTGCGACCGAGTAATTGCGTTCCCGGATAAAGAACAGTATCTGAACCAATCGTGACGTCCGGTCCGATATACGTCGAAGACGGGTCAACGAATGTGACACCCTGACGCATCCAGTACTCGTTCGTCCGCTTACGCATCGATGTTTCCGCTTGCGCAAGTGCGACGCGATCGTTGACACCGATTGTCTCTTCGAACGTAGGTGCAGCGTACGCTGCGATCGTTTCGCCTGCTGCTTTAGCAATCTCAATCACGTCTGGTAAGTAATACTCACCTTGCGCGTTATCGTTCTTGACCTGCTTCAGCGTTGCGAACAACATCTCGTTATCAAATACATACGTACCTGTATTGATTTCCCGAAGTGCAAGTTCTTCTGCATTCGCATCCTTGTGCTCGACGATTTTCGAGACGTTTCCATCTTCGCCACGCACGATTCGTCCGTAACCTGTCGGATCGTCAGCGAGTGCCGTCAAGACAGTCACTTTTGCGTTCGTATCCGTATGATGTTGTAACAATGAAGTCAGTGTCTCGCTCGTCAAGAGAGGTGTATCGCCACAGACGACGAGTGTTGCTCCCTGTTCGTTCCCGAGTACGGGTTCTGCCATTTGAACAGCATGACCTGTGCCAAGCTGCTCACTTTGAAGTGCGTATTCCACCGATGTGCCAAGCACTTCTTTGACGGATTCCGCACCGTGACCGACGATGACGACCTGTCGCTTGACGCCGAGCGTCGCTAATTGATCGACGACGTGCTGTACCATAGGTTTCCCAGCGACTGGGTGAAGTACTTTGTAAAGCTTCGATTTCATCCGAGTTCCTTTACCCGCTGCTAGAATTACCGCGAAATGATTCATCCTTGTCGCTCCTCCACGTAAATTAGTGTTGATTTCGTTCTGAAATAGTACACTCGTTCCAACTATAACGAAAATGGCATCGTTATTCAATGATGGGACGAAGCGGAATCGAGGAAAAAACGAGAAAAAAGACAGCTTTTCCCAAGAAGAGAAAACCTGTCTTTTTCTTATGCTTGATCTGTCGTTTGGGCAGAAGAGACTTCGTAACCGAGACCTTCTTCTTGATCCTCACGTGCCGCATAGGCTTCGAGTACCGAATCTTCGACCTTTTTTCGCATTAATGCATTGATTGGATGAGCGACATCCCGGAAGATACCTTCTTGCGTTCGTTTGCTTGGCATGGCGACGAAGAGACCACTGTTCCCTTCGATCACACGCAAATCATGTACCACGAATTCGTGGTCGAGCGTAATAGAGGCAAGTGCTTTCATTCGACCCTCTGCCACGACGCGACGAATTTTAACGTCCGTAACGTTCATTTTGTCCGCACCCCTTTAACCGTTGTCACAACTCTTCGTTGTCTACTTCTACTTACGGCTTAAAACAAACAAAGGTTTAGTCTTTCCCAATCTTTTTACGCATAATTTCCAAAAGTTTGATAATTACAGTATAGTTACAATCCATGCGGCTGTCAATTTCAGGTAGTCTCTGCTTCCGAGAAATAGTGATCGACGTTTCCACGCTTGACTTGAATTTGACCAAGATCGACGTCGACGTCCGCTAATTTCATTAAGCTGACGTATTCGTTGACCATCTTCTTCTCGGCACCCTCTGCCTCGATCAAGACACCCACACCTGCGACCTTTGCTTCGAACTCGCTCAAGAGACTCATCATTCCGCGAATCGTTCCGCCGGCTTTCATGAAGTCATCGATCAATAAGACGTTCGCCCCGCGTGGTAAACTCCGACGCGCAAGTGCCATCGTCCGAATCGCTTTTGAAGAACCTGAGACATAGTTGATACTGACCGTTGAACCTTCTGTCACGCGACTATCCGAACGCACGATGACGAACGGCACACCAAGTTGCTCAGCGACCGCATAAGCAAGTGGAATCCCTTTCGTCGCGATTGTCATGACGACATCGACTTTCTTTTGGCTAAAGACAGATGCAAACACTTGCCCCATTTGTTTGACCATCTTCGGATCCCCGAGTAAGTCCGTCAAATAAAGGTATCCCCCTGGCAACAGTCGATCTGGACGTGCGACACGTTCACATAGATCGTCGATGAACGGTAACGCCTTCTTACTGCTCCACGTCGGGATGAACATGACGCCACCCGCAGCACCTGGTACCGTGACGAGACGACCCGTTCCCTCATGCTCTAACATCTCGCTGACGATATCTAAATCTTCACTGATCGACGATTTCGCCGATTTATAGCGTTCTGCAAAAATCGTCAATGAGACGAGATGATGGGGATGGTCAAGCAAGTACCGCGTCATGTCGACCAATCGACCACTTCTCCGAATTTTCATTTGTTTTGTTCCACCTCTCCGTAATTCCGAATATTCAATAGTGAATATATCATTTTCATACGGATATTATCAATGGTTTTCGCCTAAAAGACGAACGACGTAGACTTCGTTACAAAAGCCGCGTAATCCATTATAGAGACGTTGTGCCCGATTCTCGTGTTCCGTCAACGCAAAGACCGTCGGACCACTTCCGCTCATCAAGACGCCTTCTGCGCCACAACTCGCCATGAATTCCTTGATCTGCTCGACTTCCGGGTGCATCGGCAACGTGACCGATTCGAGAACATTACCGAGTGACTGGCAAATGCCTTGGAAATCTTGCGCCTTCACCGCATCGATCATCGCTTCGACGTTCGGACGTTTTGCCGTGTTCAAGTCAAGGGCACCATAGACGTCAGCCGTCGAGACACCAATCGTCGGTTTAGCAAGAACGACCCAGCATGGGGGTGGTGAAACAAGTTTTTCTAGCTTCTCTCCGCGACCCGTTGCAATCGCCGTTCCTCCCATGACACAAAATGGGACGTCAGAGCCAACCGCTGCCCCGACTTCCGCCAACTCTTCCAGCGTCAAGCCAAGTTGCCATAACTCGTTCAAACCACGTAATGTCGCTGCTGCGTCACTAGAACCACCTGCAAGTCCCGCTGCGACCGGGATGTGTTTTTCTAAGAAGATTTCGACCCCTGTCTTGACGTCGTATTTTTCTTTTAAGATCGCTGCTGCTTTATACGCAAGATTACGTTCATCGTTCGGAACGTAAGCATGCTGGGCATTCATTCGAATTTCTCCTGACGGCAGCTCCGTCAATTCTAGACGGTCTGCCAAATCGACTGTCGTCATCACCATATGTACATCGTGATAGCCGTCCGGGCGCTTTGCCGTCGCATCCAGGACTAGGTTGATCTTGGCCGGAGCCTTTACAATAATCGTCATCGTGCCGTTCCTCCTCTAGTTCGTTTCCTGTAGGAATTGTATCAACCTTTCCACAAAAAAAGAAGCGAACATTTTGTCCGCTTCGGAAGGTAAGTTTACGAATTCGCAAATTCGATTTGTACGGAGTCTGTTAGCACGTCGGCGTAGCTATAAGAAACTCGCTCGACATTGTGGCGCTCTGCGTCTAGCTTGACTACAAACACCGAAGGATACGTCTCAACGAGCGTTCCGATTCGGGTTACGACCTTTTTACGACCGCCGCTTGCTTTTAGCGTCAGTCTTTCACCAACATGTGTTTCGAAAACATGTCTGATTTCGTTCAACGTCTTTGGCATACGCTTCACCTCACTAATATTTATTATAGCATATTAAATAAATATTAGAAAGGGGAAAATATTATATCTGTTCTAATCGTATCCGTCAACGTTTTTTAATTGGCAAAAGTGCATCCGCTAACTGTGCGAATTCCTGCAGGCTGAGCGTTTCTCCGCGACGACGTGGTTCGATTCCAGCTTCCAACAATGCCGCTTCGACCGCCGCCTTTTCCGTCTTCCCGAAGTGTGTCGTCAAGTTGTTCAAAATCGTTTTCCGGCGTTGTGCAAAACTTGCTCGGACGATTTCGAAGAATAATGCCTCATCCTGTGTCTGTACCGCCGGCTCTTTTCGAATGTTCAAACGGATGACTGCTGAATCGACATTTGGTGCCGGAATGAAGACTTGTTTTGGAACCGTGAAGCAGACTTCAGCTTCCGCATAATACTGAATCGCGATCGATAGAGAACCGTATGCTTTCGTGCCAGGTTTTGCACCGATTCGTTCAGCGACTTCCTTTTGAATCATCATGACGAGCGTCCGAAACGGTGCTTTCGCTTCGAGAATCCGCATGATGATCGGTGTCGTGACGTAATACGGAAGGTTCGCGACGACGGCAATGTCAGTGATGCCTTCTTGCGTGAACTCTTCTGCGACGATCGTCGAAAGATCAAGTTCAAGAGCATCGCCGTGAATGACCTTCGTATGAGGATACGGTGAAAGTGTATCGTCAAGAATCGGTAGCAACCGCTGATCGATCTCAAGAGCGACGACTTTTTTCGCCTGTTTCGCCGATTGTTCCGTCAATGAGCCGATTCCTGGTCCGATCTCGAGTACTCCGCTTTCAGGCGTTAATCCAGCTGCCCCGACGATGTTTCCTAATACGTTTAAATCGATTAAAAAGTTTTGTCCCAACGATTTTTTAAACGAAAAGCCATGTTTCGCTAAAATTTCTTTCGTCCGGTGCAATGTAGCAATGTCTTTCAAACTTCTTCCTCCTCTAATTGTTTCAATGCCGCTTCCCATTCCGCCCGCGTGATTCGGATCGATGCGACGCGTTTGACGAGTTGTTTTGCATTCGGTTCACCAATCGCAAGAATCTGACCGAGACGACGACGACGGATCGAGGCTGCTGGTCCACCAATCAAATCGGCTGCTAGAATCATCTCACGTGTCACTTCGGCAACCGGTGCTTCTTCCGTCTCATAGACAGCAGCGAGCGCCTCTTCGATTGCGGCAGGTGAGGCATGCTCCACACCAATTTTCCCTCGCTTATCTTTTGCTTGGGCACGAGGAAGATAGGCGTGTTTACAGCCTGGTACGCGTTCATTGATTCGGGCACGGATACGATCTCCTGGAAAATCAGGGTCCGTGAAGATGATGACACCGCGTCGTTCCAGTGCCTTCTCGATGCGTTGCATCGTTTGTTCATTAACGGCTGAACCGTTCGTTTCAATTGTATCGACATCAAAGACTTCTTGTAATCGTGTCGTATCATCCCGTCCTTCGACGACGATGACTTCTTTTAAGCGTTTCCGCATGATCTCTCCACCTTCTTCAAACACTCTCGTAATTGTACCTGTTTCCACGAAAAAAACAAGGAAGCGTCACGTGTCCGCTTCCGTTGCACTAGGAATGACCCAGACTTGCAGTTGTTTTCGACCGAACGTCTTCGCTTTTTGTTCTCCGTCGACCAAGACATCGATCTTATTTCCTTTGATGGCTCCACCTGTATCGAGGGCGATCGCAAGACCCACTCCTTCGACGTAGACCTTCGTTCCAAGCGGAATGACTTTCGGATCAACCGCGATGATCGGCATCCCTTGATAAGTGATCGTATCCGTCACGTCATACCCGGTCGCTGTCAAGGCACGTCCGTTGTACAAACGACTGCCGTTCGAAGCTGGGTCGTTCGTATACGCCGTCGCTTCGACCATCAAACTCTTCGCACTCGAAAAATCAAGGTCCGCATCGGCTTTCGGTGTTTCCGTTAGTGGATTCGTCGCCTGCTCTTCGTTAAAGACGGGTGCTTCAGTAGGCGTCTCGATTGGTTTTGTTCCGACCTTGATGACTTGTTTGATCGGTGTCCGTGTCACTTGGTCATCAATCAGTTTCTTCTCTTTGCTAAGACCGTCAGCTAATGTCAATTGATACTTTTTCGTTCGGACACCTGGACGACCAGATGCCGTCACGAGTTGCTCGCCTTCCGGTAAGGTCGGATCCTCGACTTCTTCAATTTCAAACGGAACGAGCTGTTCTTGCGTCAACGTCGCACGACGTGTCGTGTTGACGGTAATCAACGTACCTTCCGTCACGCGGGTGTCGGGATCCGGAGCGACCCGGTCTTCTTTTTGCAAGCGGATCCCTTCTCGCGCTAACAATTCCCGAACTGACGTCTCATATGTGTAGAGTTGTCGGGCTTTTCCACCGACGACAAGATCAACGGGAAAAGCTTCCCGATACCGAACTGTCATTCCGTTCGTCAACACAGCGTCAGAGGACGGATAAATATCATCCGTATCCGCTTTTTTGATACCACGTTCTGCAAGTAAGTCCTTCACTTGGCGTGCTTGCGTTCGAACACGACGAGACTCACCATATCCCATGATCAGCGTGATTTCTTTTGCCCGCTGAATGACGATTAGTCGTTTTTTCGGCAGGTCGGCACTGAGTGCTGGTTCAATCACATCATTGTCACGCGCCGTAATACCAGCTTCTTCGAGTGCTCCATAGACAGAGTCAGCTGTCGTTTCAATTTGCTGTTCTTGGCCATCAATCAAGACAGTCACGGTTTGTGGATGATCCATCATCCCATAGACGAGTGCAGCCGCAAGTAGCAGGCTGCACCCGATCGTAATAAACGTCAACGAACGCATCATGGCAAGCGGAAGACCCGTTTTGCATTTTCAGTCGTCGCTGCTTCGACGTCAGCGTACATCATGCCACGGAGCTGCGCAATCTCTTCAGCGACGAACCGGACGTAAGCCGGTTCGTTGCGTTTTCCGCGGTGCGGTGTCGGTGTCAGATACGGACAATCCGTCTCAACGAGTAGACGATCGAGTGGGACTTCCTGCGCAACACGTTTCGGCATCTTCGCATTCTTGAACGTAACGGGACCTCCGAGTGAAATGTAGAAGTTCATCGCTAGACAACGCGGTAATAATTCAGCACTCATGCTATAGCTATGCAAGATTCCCCCGACTTCTTTTGCATCTTCTTCTTCAAGAATCCGCAACGTATCTTCTGTCGCTTCCCGGTTATGGATGACGATCGGCTTCTTCTTCTGCTTCGCGAGCCGGATCTGTTTGCGGAAGGCTTCTTGCTGCACGTCTTTCGGTGACGTGTCCCAGTGATAGTCGAGCCCAATTTCTCCAAGCGCAACGACTTTTTCGTGATCCATCAATCGTTCAACCTTTTGATAGGCTTCCTCATCAAAATCGATCGAGTCGACGGGATGCCACCCGATGACCGCATAAAGATCATCGTACGCTTCGACGAGTTCCATCGCACGATCAATCGTCTTATGATCAAATCCGACGACGATCATCGGTGAGACGCCGTTCGCGCGTGCCCGCTCGATCGTCTCGTGGACGTCGTCCGCAAATTGGTCTGCATTCAAGTGAGTGTGTGTATCGATTAACATAGCTGTTCGACTCCTTCTTTAAAAAAATGCCTGTGACATGAAGTCCACAGGCATCGGTTTTATTTTACGCTTGCGCCGTTCGCCATCGTTGACGGGACCGTCGCTAGTTCAAGTTTTCCTGCTTTTTCAGCAGCAAGGACCATTCCTTGTGAGAGTTCGCCACGTAATGTGACCGGTTTTAAGTTCGCCACGACGATGACTTTGCGTCCGACTAAATCTTCCGGCTCATACCACTGAGCGATACCAGAGACGATTTGGCGTGTTTCTTTGCCCATATCGACTTGTAGCTTCAATAGTTTTTTTGCCTTTTTGATCTTTTCAGCCGTCACGACTTCACCGACACGTAATTCGATCTGGTCAAAGACATCGATTGTCGTTTCTGGACGAATATCTTCGTCTTCTTCTTCAACTTCCTCTTCCTCAACACGTGCTGCAGAAGCTTGACGCATCATGTCGACGATTGCTTCGACTTCTTCTTTGACATCGAGACGTGGGAAGATTGGTGTCGCTGTACCGACTTTCGTTCCTGGTGCGATGTCTGCGAATTTCTCGAGCGCTGCCCAGTCCATCGCTTGTCCAGAGAGACCCAGTTGCGCGAAGATCTCTTTTGGTGAACGCGTCATGAACGGTTGCAACATGATCGCCACGTGACGCAAGACGCCGACGAGATGCACCATGACAGAACCGAGTTCCGCCGTTTTGGATTCGTCTTTTGCAAGCACCCACGGTTGTGTCTCATCAATGTATTTATTGGCACGGCTGATCAATTGCCAAATATTCGACAGTACGACAGAGAATTCCATGTGTTCCATCGATGCATCGACTTTCGTGACCGTTTCTTTTGCAAGATCCGACAGAGTCGCATCAAACGGTGTCACGTTACCTGTATAGGCTGGGATCTCACCATCAAAGTATTTCGTGACCATCGCGATCGTCCGGTTGAGTAAGTTCCCGAGGTCGTTCGCTAAATCGTAGTTCATCCGCTCAACGAATGCTTCAGGTGTGAACATACCGTCCGAACCGAATGGCACTTCCCGTAAGAGGTAGTAACGAAGGGCATCGAGACCGTAACGATCCGTCAACGGAATCGGATCGACGACGTTTCCTTTTGATTTCGACATTTTTCCGTCTTTCATCAATAACCAACCATGTGCGAAGACTTTCTTCGGTAATGGGAGGTCAAGCGCCATCAAGAGTGCCGGCCAGATAATCGTGTGGAAACGAACGATTTCTTTTCCGACGAGATGAACATCTGCTGGCCAGTACTTATCGAAGTTACCATGATCATCCGTACCATAACCGAGTGACGAGATATAGTTCGTCAACGCATCGATCCAGACGTAGACGACGTGCTTCGGATTCGACGGGACTTGTACACCCCAGTTGAATGTCGTCCGTGAGACCGCTAAGTCTTGAAGACCTGGTTTAATGAAGTTATTGATCATTTCGTGTTTACGTGATTCTGGCAAGATGAATGACGGATTCGCTTCAAAGTACTCAAGCAGACGGTCCGCGTACTTGCTGATCCGGAAGAAGTAACATTCTTCGCGAACGAGTTCGACCGGGTGTCCACTGTCAGGGCTCTTCCCGTCGACGAGTTGTGATTCGGTATAGTACGTCTCATCCGGAATCGAATACCAACCTTCGTATTCACCTAAATAGATATCGCCTGATTCAAGAAGTGTTTCGAACACTTTTTCGACGACTTTCTTGTGACGTGGTTCTGTCGTCCGGATATAATCATCGTACGAGATGTCGAGACGATCCCATAAGACTTTAATCTGCTCGACGACACCGTCGACGAATGCCTGTTCCGAGATCCCTGCTTCTGCTGCTTTTTCCTGGATCTTTTGACCGTGCTCATCGCTACCTGTCAAATACCGGACGTCGAATCCTTGAAGTCGTTTGTACCGTGCCATCGCATCTCCAGCCACCGTCGTGTACGCGTGACCGATATGTAGTTTTGCACTTGGATAATAAATCGGGGTCGTGATATAAAATGTCTTTGCCATGTTATTCCTCCGTTCTCTGATTTCCATCTTCATTATAGGCTATTATACGCTGTTACGGGACTGATGTCGAAACTCACTTTTTGTCGAATCGAAACATTTTTTGACATCAGACATCAAATTACAAAAAAACACACTCTATAGTTTCATTTCCTTTAAAAAGGGAAAATGTATTAATAAATCGTTTCAAATATGGTGTTTTTGAGAAATAAATGACATTTTGATTTCAAGCTATTCAGATTGGTTGACTACTTTTGGAAAGTCTAGTATTCTACATTCTATAGAAACGATGTCGAATTTTGACGATTTTTCAAAAGAAAAAGAGATCCATGACATCAAAGGAGGAACAACAAAATGAAATCAACAGGTATTGTACGTAAAGTAGACGAGCTCGGTCGTGTCGTAATTCCAATCGAATTACGCCGTACACTTCAAATCGCAGAAAAGGATGCCCTCGAGATCTATGTCGATAACGAACAGATCATCCTTAAAAAATATAAACCAAACATGACTTGCCAAGTCACAGGAGAAGTTTCAGAAGATAACTTCAAATTGGCTGATGGTAAATTGATTCTTTCACCAGATGGCGCACAACGCGTTCTCGTTGAATTAAAAGATTTCCTCGATCGTCACTACGCAAGCAACGAATAAACACAAAAGGAAGCTCCTGACGGGGCTTCCTTTTTTAATCTGCTTCGTGAAACGCGAGGTACAGTTCCTGACGGTCCAGTCCCCGTTCCTTTGCGACACGCTTCAACGCCGCATTCGGCTTTTCGCCTTCTTCGATGTACCGGCGGATTTGCTCGAGCGGATCACTGTCTTGGATGACAGCATCCGGTCGTTCTTCGTTTGATCCTTCGACAAGAACGACGAACTCGCCCCGAACGTCTTCTGCTGCCCAAGCGCGTAATTCACTCACGCTCCCCCGAATGTATTCTTCATACCGTTTCGTTAGTTCCCGAGCTAACGTCACGTGACGATCACCAAGTACTTCCTCGACCCCTTGTAACATCTCTTTCAAACGATGCGGTGCTTCATAAAAGACGAGCGTTCCTGTTTCGTATTTCAATTGCTCTAACGCTTCGCGACGCTCTTTTTTCTTCCGTGGCAAAAAGCCGTAATACAAAAAGCGTTCTGTCGAAAGACCAGACGCGACAAGAGCTGTTAACGCAGCGTTTGCACCCGGAAGAACGATGACAGGAATGTCTGCTGCAATCGCTTGACGAATCAAATCACTTCCCGGGTCCGAGATACCTGGCATGCCGGCATCGGAGACGAGAGCGATTTGTTTTCCTGCCTCTAAATCAGCGAGGAGTCGCTCTCCGCTCGTTTGTTTATTGTGTTCGTGGTAACTGACAAGCTTCGTCTCAATCGAAAAGTGCCGAAACAGTTTCATCGTCTGCCGGGTATCTTCTGCTGCGACGATATCGGATTCCTGTAAGATCCGTACTGCCCGATATGTCATGTCTTCTAAATTGCCGATTGGTGTCGGGACGATATAGAGACCGGCTCCTTGCTGTTGATAGCTACTCGTCGCTTTCATGAGGTTCCTCCTTGAATCAACCGTTCTTTTTGTGAACGGGTTAATTGTTTAATCGCATATTCCCGCTTCATTGCCTCTGACTTCGTCGCAAAAGCTTCCTGATGAACGAGGACGACCGGTAGACGGGCACGTGTATACTTCGCACCCTTACCTGCGTTATGTGTCGCGATGCGTTGCGTGACGTCTACCGCGTAACCCGTATAATACGTATCATCTTGGCAACGAACGATATAGACTGCATGCTCAGACATCGAACAGTTCCTTCATCTGAGCCGCATACGAGTTGTCCGCCTCATAGACGATGAATGGGGGGAGCACCTTCAGTCCAGGTTTTGCATCCTTGATCCCCTCGATCAACAGCATGTTTGCTTCCTTCCCTGCTTTCGGATAAATCAGCTGCATCCGTTTCGGTTCCAAGCGATACGTCCGCATCAAGGTAACGATATCGAGCAGTCGTTCCGGTCGATGAACGAACGCTGCCTTTCCGCCTTGTTTCAACAAATCAGATGCACCTCGAATGCAGTCTTCAAGGGTACAGAGGACTTCATGTCTTGCAATCGTATAATGTTCACTTTGGTTTTGGTTCGATGTCTCGTTTGCTAAAAAATAAGGTGGATTGCAGGTGACAGCATCATAGATGCCGTATCCAAGACGCGTACCCGCCTCTTTGACGTCCCCTTCAATCATCTCAATCCGGTCGTTCAGTTCATTCAAGGTGACGCTCCGTCGTGCCATCTCCGCTAGTCGCGGCTGGATTTCAAGACCCGTGATCTGCCCTTTCGTCCGGTAAGATAAAAAGAGTGGAATTGCACCGTTTCCTGAACAGAGATCGGCAATCCGTCCTTGTTGAATCGGGACCCACGCAAATCGTGCGAGCAGTGCCGCGTCGAGTGAATACGAGAAGACGGATGGACTTTGAATGATTTTCCCTTCCTGTCCTAAGAGATAATCAAGTCGTTCGTCTGGTAATAGTTCAAACATGTCGTGCCTTCCTTTCCGAAAAAAAGACTGACTCATGTAGAAGTCAGCCTCTCAATGTTTCGTTAACATGGATAAGCAAAAGAGACAATCGCCGTCTTTTCTTACTTGTCCATAATGCAAGTTACAGATGTGGAACCCTTCCTGGTACAATCGTCCGAGATTATCGTAGCCCGCACCGACGCCCGCTTCCGCTTCTTCCGCTTCCGTGACCGGCTGTTGTTCATCGCGTTCGACTTTTTCCCGAAGATGATGATTCTCCAGATACAGATGTTGGTTCTCTTCCATCATGTAAGCCAGCTGATCCTTTAACACGCTCAGATGCTCAGTCAGCAAATGAATCTGTTGCTCAATCGCATCGACACGCGTAATGATTTCTTTTTTATCGACTCTCTCCACGCGTATGCACCCCGTTATTCTTTTGGTCGTTTTGGTTTTACGGCACCAACGGATAATAGTTCTTCCATTGAATACGTCAAGACGCGGGAACGATCCTTCAGTTCGATTTGAACGACTTGATCGAGGATGTTCAAACCAACGACGCGTCCTTCGCCTTCAGGTACTGTCAAACGTTTTCCGTAGTCCGGCAAATCACGGCGCATTTCTTCATACGTATCGTTCTCGTATTTCAGGCAGCACATCAAACGACCACATACTCCTGAAATCTTCGTCGGATTCAACGACAGGTTTTGATCTTTTGCCATCTTGATCGAAACCGGTTCGAACTCACCGAGGAAAGATGAACAACATAAGACACGACCACACGGACCGATGCCTCCCAGTAACTTCGCTTCATCCCGAACACCGATTTGACGGAGTTCGATACGCGTCCGGAAGACCGCCGCTAAATCTTTGACGAGCTCACGGAAATCAACACGTCCTTCTGCCGTGAAGTAGAAGATGACCTTATTGCGATCAAACGTGTACTCGACATCGACCAATTTCATATCGAGTTTATGTTCACGGATTTTTTCGACACATACCGCATGCGCATCAAGCGCTGCGACTTTATTTTCGCGGACGATCATTGCATCCTTATCGTCAGCAATCCGAAGAATGGATTTCAGTGGCAACACCACATCTTCTTCGTCCATTTGTTTATCGGCGATGACCACTTCGCCATATTCAATGCCCCGTACCGTCTCAACGATGACTGCTTGTCCTCGTGATAATGACTCTTGTCCAGGTGCAAAATAATAAATTTTGCCCGCTTCTTTAAAGCGAACGCCTACTACTTCTAGCATGTCGCTCTACCCTTTCTGTAAGTCAAACATGAGACGCTCAACTGTTAATTGGGGATTAACATTCGCTTCGACCCGTCTTACTGCGGCAAGCACAGCTTGCAACCAGCGGGTGATCGTCGTCTGGCTCTTGGACCCCATCTGTTCAAGTTGGGGTTTACTATTCGTATAGGTCATACCTTCCCACGCCGGATTCAGTTTCAGACGTAAGACATCCTCAAAGAAACAGGTGACGAGTTCAAGACCGATTCGGACATCCTGACGGTTCTTGAATTGTCCCATCCATTTCTCTTGTACGAACAGTGGTAAATCAGCCGGACGATTCGCTAATTCCTCCATCAATTGTAACACTGACGCTCGCGCATTTACAAACCAGTCTTCGAGTAATGCTTCTTCTGCATCCTCGACTTTTGGATAGACACGCGCTGCCAATTGCGTCAACTCGTGGTCCCGTCCCGTTTTTTCAGATAAAACCTCGCCAATCATTTGACGATCCGCCGGACGAAAACTTAATAACTGTCCCCGCGATCGAATCGTCGGTAAAAGGAGCTGGGGTTGATTAGTCAACAATAATGCCACTTTTCCTTCTCCTGGTTCCTCAAAGAACTTCAGCAAACTGTTTGCTGCCTGGGGAGTCATCTTATGGGACTGGGTAATGACATAAATCTGACGATCGCCTTCAAGTCCTCGGAGTGAGAGATCATGCATCAATTGTTGAATCTGTTCTTTTTTGATGGTCGCGCCATCTGGTTCGATTTCATAATAATCGACCAAGTTGCCACTTTCCATTCGCCGACAGCTACGACAGACACCACATGGCTCTACATCAACCGGGACCTCACAAAAAAGGCTTTTCGCGAACAAGTGAGCCGCTTCAAGTAGAAGCGGCTCATAGTCTCCGGTGAAGATATAAGCGTGATTGATTCGATCGTTTCGTAACGAATTTTGAAGAATCGTCGAAATGACCGATTGTGTCTGTTCCAATTCATGAAACGTCTGCATCAGAATTGATGAAACCCTTCGATTGGTAAGACGAAGACCGTTGCCCCGCCTACCTGGACTTCAACAGGGTACGGGATATACGAATCGGCATGACCACCCATTGGTGAGATTGGAGAAACCATCTGTTCGCGGCTTGAACAGTTCTTTTTGATCAATCGCAACAAATCATCGAGACGCTCACTCTGTACACCAATCATGAACGTCGTGTTCCCTTCTTTAAGAAAACCACCTGTCGTTGCTAGTTTCGTTGCTCGGAAATCATGCTCGACAAGTGCTTCCGCCAAACGTAAGCTATCTTTATCTTGAACGATCGTAATGACCATTTTCATGAGAATCTCTCCTTTTCTTCTAAATACGTAATGACATCTTCCACTAAGTCCTGATGAATCGCTTCAATCGATCGATTGGCTTGTACGATCTGCACCCGTTCCGGATCCGACGCCGCAATCTGCTGAAAACCATCATAGACGCGGGCACGAAACGCATCATCTCGTTGCTCGATTCGATCAAGTGCTCCCCGGTCCATCATTCGTTTTTTAGAATCCGTCACCGTTAAATCAAATAAATACGTTCGGTCTGGCGCTAACCCACCTGTTGCAGAATCATTGATTTGACGCACGAGATCAATCGGATGTCCAAGACCATACCCTTGATACGCAAGTGACGCATCAACGAATCGGTCACATAAAACAATTGTGCCTGCCTCTAACGCCGGTCGAATCAATTCCTCGACATGCTGGGCACGAGACGCTGCATACAACAGAATTTCTGTCATCTCTTTCATCTCTTCAAAATCAGGATTCAAAATCAACGAACGAATTTCGTTCCCAACGCGTGTGCCACCTGGCTCACGGGTCGTCATGACGTTATAGCCTTTTTCTTTTAACACATCACTAAGCAATTGTAGTTGTGTCGTTTTACCGGCACCATCTGGTCCTTCGACAGTAATGAACGTACCTTTCATCCTTCAAACCCTTCCTCTATGACGCGTAACGCTCCTCGTTGCAATTGTTCGCCCCCTTGCAAATGAACGGCTACGGTTTGATAATGTCGTAAACGTAGTACCTGTTCCGCCGTAATGCGTTCGCCTCTGACAATCAACGGAATGCCTGGCGGGTACGGAATAATCGTTTCGAGTGAAACATGACCGATACACTCATCCAGCTGACGGAACGTACCTGTTGCTTGTTCTAACTGTTCATAAGAACAAGCTAAAGCAGATACCTGTATTTTACCCATAATTGGTTGCTCGATATACCTTTTCAAAGGAATTCCTTCTGATTTCATCATTTGAATGGCTCGTTCGACACGGTGGACCCAGTCATTCTGCTCAGACTTTGTGAGCGGACGAAGTGGCAAAATACAGACGACGTGATCTCCTAAAGCAAATTCTGCATCGAGTTGAACAGCTCGTAACGCGTGCAGCAACGCATCTCCTGAATATCCCTCATACGTTAATGTCATCCGTGACCAATCATCGAATCGCAGAACCGTCATATGATCGAACCGTTGAAGTGCTTCGATGAATGCATTATGACTAGCTTGAACCTCTGACATACCCTTAACTGTCCATTGTTCACGATAGGAACGGGCGTAGTCTAATGAAGCTAGCAGTAAATATGAAGGACTCGAAGTCTGAAACGCTTGAAGTGCTCGCTGTAATTTCCTTCTCATCTTTTCTGAAAATCGCTCATGCATCCATGCTCCCATCGTCAGTGCTGGAAGTGTTTTATGGGCAGACTGGACAACAGCAGTTGCTCCTAATTCAAATGCAGAGCGTACACCAAATGCTTCACCGAAGTGTGCGCCATGTGCTTCATCCACTAATAAAGAGAGCCCGTGCGACGCTGTGAGCTGAACGAGTGACGTGATATCAGCTGCTTCCCCGTAATAGGTCGGTGAAGTCATAAACACGCCGACTCCTCCTGGGTATTTCGTAAACGCTTCCTTTAATGTTTCACGTGAAACATGTCCACTGATTCCCGTTTCCTCATGGATGTCTGGTTCAAGAAAGATCGGTTCGATCCCCAGCCATTCTAACGCATTGAACACCGATTTATGGGAATTACGCTGTACATAAACACGCTCTCCTCTTGTTGCTGTAGCGGCAAGCATCGCCCAGTTCCCAACGGTCGAACCATTCACAAGGAAATGACTCGCTTTTGCACCGTAGACTTTTTGCAGCAAAGCTATCGCGTCTGCAATGGCCTCTTCCGGATGATGAAAATCATCTAGACCAGGTAATTCTGTGACGTCCCATTTAAAGAAGTCAGGAAGAGGTGTCAATGTTCCATTCTTATGACCAGGAACATGCCAGGAGATGGGCGTTCGATCTAAATGGCGTTGAAGTGCATGTACAATAGGAAGTTCGTGTTTCATGAAAAAACTCCTTTTCCTCTAAAATGATTACACAAAAAGACCGACCTGCAATCTGCAGATCGGTCAAGTGCCTGGCAACGTCCTATCCTCACAGGGGGAAGCCCCCAACTACTTTCG
>NZ_JACSMX010000009.1:0-38053 GCF_018618895.1 Exiguobacterium sp. s143
AGGTCCGAGAGATGGTCGGGGACTACATCAGCTATTACAACTACGAACGCGGTCAATGGAACCTAAAAAAGATGACCCCGAAACAATATTGGGATCATCTAATCGCAGCATAGAAGACGTGGTCTTTTTATTAAACTGTCCATATTACGGGGCTCAGTTCAAAGTAAGATTATCGGCTACATTCCGAAAAACTTACTTCCATTATTTAATTTAATCAAGAAATTTTCTCACTGTTGAGTCAGTTTCTCCTGAAACTTTTAGAATTTATTTAAATATACGGTTCATAATTAACCTAACCAAATTTTGATGTTGTTTACGCTGCTGAATATTTTTTTGATTAACTTCGCCATGAATTTCATTTTGTAAATTATTACTTCGTTGTATAGTTTGATGAGCAACTTTTAAGAGTTTGTCTACTTCATTTGAACCAGTAGGTTTATATTTCTCTAAAGTCTTCATAAAAATCACTCCAATTATATGTTTTAGTCTAATTTAAGTTTATCATACAACAAAATAAGAGTGCAGATTCTAGCATAAAATTCTATAGTTAACAAATCTTCTTCTACAAATCCATTCTCCACTTCTGATTGTAGGCAAAATACGCCCAATATTTCTCCATCTACATTTAAAGGAAACCCCATTATGGATCCAATTTTAGTAACAGGTAATCCCCCTTCGGAAAATCGTGAGTCGCTAAAGTTTATATTATTAATTATTTCTGGTTTATTTATTCCCCAAATGTACCCTGCAAAACCTTCACCTTTTCTAAATTTTCTTTTATCTACAGATTCTAAGTTTATTCGAACACTAGATACTATTTTTAATTCTTCATTCTCTATTCCAAATAACGTAATGCTTTTATCACTTTGATCTTTTTCTAGTATAGTTATACATTCTTCTAAAACAATTTTTAAACATTCTTCCGTAGAGTACTTAGTTTTATGATGAAGTGCATAATTTAGAGATCTTGTAACTCTATTACTATTACTAATATGTCTAATCATAATTCTAAGTCTATTTTCTAAAGCAATTAAATTATTTTTTAACTCATCTTGTATTTCATTAGCTTCGTTAAGAAGTTCCATACTTCTTGCATAATCTATTGTCAATTTACTATATTTATTTTGTAAATCATCTTGATTTTTTTCGAAGGTAGGATCAAAAAATGGATTAGGAAAACTAGTAACAGCTGTGCCTATTTCAATTTTTTCATTCCGTCTCCACATTCTTGACATATAACTAACAATCCTATAGGTTAAGAAAATTATACTAACAGTGCTGTATATAGTAATTTTATTTATTTTTTGGTCATTACTTATTAAATTCAGCTTTTGAAGTACAAAAGTTATAGGTTCGCTGAATGCAGTAAGTGCTGTATATAAAATTACAATCAAAAGTAATAAAGCTACAAGATATGAAACAATTTTTTTGCTAAGTGGTAAAGGTGATAATTCAACTTCATTTTCATTTATTTTTTTATTCATTTAATATTAACTCCTTATATAAACCTAAAATGAATATAATTTAAAATTTCCACAGAAATAATAACTCATTTATGATACGGTTCATTCCGATTAATCCGGTACGCCCGATAAATCTGTTCACAGAGAATCATCTTCATCAATTGATGTGGGAATGTCATCTTCGAGAACGAGATCGTATCATTCGCACGCTGCATCACTTCTGGTGCAAGACCAAGTGATCCACCGATGACGAAGGCAATTTTGCTCTTACCGTATGTCGCGAGTTGATCGAGTTCTTTTGCGAACTGTTCGCTCGTCCGTTGTTTTCCTTCAATAGCAAGTGCGAGGACGTGAACGTCGGGTCCGATCTTCGCTAAAATCCGTTCGCCCTCTTTTTTCTTTACTTGCGCCATCTCCGCTTCACTCAATTGCTCCGGTGCCTTTTCGTCGGCGACCTCGATTTCTTGGATCGAACAGTAGGCGCCGAGACGCTTCGTATATTCGGCGATACCTTGCTTCAAATACTTCTCTTTTAGCTTTCCGACCGTAATGATGGTAATTTGCATCTTATTTCTCGCTTTCTGACAGAAAATTCAGGAGTTATCCACAGAGTTATCCACAAATCCACATGTTGATATTTATTTTTTGCTTGACACAAGATATGTTGCCGGTGCGTCACAGTATTCACAGGTGATGTTTTTTTCTGGATTTAGCTGATCGAGAATCGGGTATTGTTCTGTTTCATCTACGATTTCGTCAAGCGCGAGCTCGACATGTTCTAAACAGACGTACTTATCCACAGGTGGTCTCCTCCTTTCACTTATCCACATTTATCCGCTTCCAGTATAACAAATATCGACCTTCCTGACCGAAAAAGCCGCAGGTTTCCTCACTCAAAAAACCATCCACAGGTCGGACCTGTGGATGGTTTTTCAAGTGATGCCTTACTGAACGGTTGGCGACTGAGCCGACAACTTTACATCTGCTGTCTGTTTTTCACCGCCCCGGTAGAACGTGACTTTGACTGTTTCACCGACTTTTGCATCCCGGTAGAGGACACTTTTTAGGTCCGCGAACGATGCGATCGCTTTTCCGTTGATCTCGACGATGACATCGTTTGCCTTCATACCCGCTTTTTCCGCTCCACTGTTACGTGTTAGACCAACGACGACGATTCCTTTCGTGACATCATTCGGTAATTTCAGACGATCTTCGCGGTATCCGCTTGGGAATTCCTGCACGTCGCGAATCTGAATCCCGAGCTGTGGACGAACGACTTCGCCGTTTTGCTCAAGATCACGCATGATTGGTAACGCTTCGTTGATTGGAATCGCAAATCCAACTCCTTCAACACTTGCTTCTGCAATCTTCATCGAGTTAATCCCGATCAATTGACCAGCTGTGTTGATGAGCGCTCCACCGGAGTTCCCCGGGTTGATCGCTGCATCGGTTTGGATGACTTCCGTGTTGAAGTCTTGCTGTCCATCCTTATTCGTATCGACTGGAACCGTCCGTTCCTGCGCACTGATGACACCGCGCGTGACTGAGTTCGCGAAGATTCCAAGCGGGTTCCCGATCGCAAGCACCGTTTCACCGGCACGTAACGTATCCGAATCCCCTAGTTTTGCGACTTGTGTCACTTTCGATGAATCAATCGAGAGGACCGCTAAATCATACGTCGGATCTTCTCCGAGGACTTTTGCCTCGAGTGCTGTTCCGTCGGATAACGTAACAGACAAGCGGCTCGCGCCTTCAACGACGTGGTAGTTCGTAACGACGTAGGCTTTATTGCCGTCTTTTTTATAGATGACGCCGGACCCCGCACCCGTTTCCTGATCGGTTCCTTGGAACGAGCTCTGAAGGTTCGTCACGCTCACTACGGCTTCCTTCGTCTTACCGACCGCACCGACGATGTCGGCTTCATCCTCTGTCGTCTGTGTCGCAGTCTGTTCCGCTGTCGTCGACGAAACCGGAGTCGGACTCGTCATCTCATCGCGGACGAACGGCCACGCGACGAGAGCAATCAACAAGGCTCCGACGATTCCGCCGATCAGACCGACGAAAAAGGCTTTTCCGGCACCGCGACGACGCGGTGGTTCTGGTTGTTCTTCATATGGTTCACGATAAGGGCTGACCGGTTCGCTCGTTGCCGGTTGACGGGGCGGGAAGCCGCTCTCATCGGATGACTGTTCGTATCGTTCGGATTCGTTCCGTGGTTCTTCGGGTCGATCCATCGACATACGCCTCCTTTATGACTCTCTTTACACAAGTATACCCCCATCACGTGGCAAGTGAGCCAAATGTGGGGGTCTTTTGAGCATATTCAGTAATTTCCCATAATCAAAGCTTTAGGAGCGGCGTCGGAATGACCGGATCCGTGTCGAGAAGCTGAATCTTACTCAGATCGACGTCACGGCTCGCGAGCGTCTGGGAGACGCTCATCCGGGCGAGTTCCTTCATGTTGTTGTCCTTGCTCAAGTGGGCCATGTGGATCCGTTTCGTCCGGTCATCAAGGACCTCGCTCATCGCGATCGCGGCGTCCTCGTTCGAGATGTGTCCGTAATCGCCGAGGATCCGTCGTTTGACGCTCCACGGATAATGTCCCATCTGGAGCATGCCGATATCATGGTTCGCTTCGAAGATATAAGCATCAGCGCCCCGAATGACACCTTTCATTCGGTCCGAGACGTATCCGGTATCCGTGATGTGCGCCAATCGTTTTCCTTCGTGTGCGAACTGGAAGAACATCGGATCGGCTGCATCGTGACTGACGTTGAATGATTCGACTTCGATGTCACCGAACTGCTTGACCTCTCCGACTTCCCAGAGGAACTTCAGCGCCGGATCAATCTTACCGATCTTCGCTTCCATCGCTGCCCACGTCTTTTCATTCGCATAGAGCGGGATATTGTACTTCCGTGCCATGATGCCGACGCCTTTGATATGGTCGGAGTGTTCATGGGTGACGAACAGACCATCGATGCCATGCGGCGACCGGTCGATCTGGTCGAACAAGGCGAGCATCGCCTTGCCGGTCAGTCCCGCGTCGACGAGCAAGCGGGTCTGTTCACTTTCGATATAGAGGGCGTTCCCCGTCGAGCCACTGGCCATGACGCTGTAGTGTAGGCTCATCGTGCATTCCTCATTTCTCTGAGACTGTATCCAATCGTTCGACGGTCTGGACACCGCCGTCAATCGCATTGACGAAGTAGACTTCCTTGTTGTCGAGCTCGATTTGCCACGTCGGCGGCAGGATTTGGACCGATTCCGTGCCTTCCGTGACGAGACAGAAATAACCGAGCTTGTGACTCGTCAACCGCTTCGATGCCGAGAACAAGCCTTGCTCCGACAACTGGACGATCGCTTCACTTGCCGATAACAACGTCACGTCCTGCGCTTGCCGGACGACCTTGTTCAAGTGGCGTTGTTTGTAGCTGACGATTTCCTTCGCATCGTTGAGCTGCAAGACGAGCAGGGACGGTCCGATCATCGCATCGTCCTCACGCGACTGCTGTGGTGTCGAATAGAGCGGCTGTCCCTTATACGTCTGAACGAATGTCATCTCCTGATACTTACTATCATACTTCCAAAATGTATATTCGGCACCATATCGAACTGATGCTTGAACGAACGATGAAGCAGAATCCCGCATCGTCTTCGCATCGAGTCGATAAGGTTTCGTCAACCGGACCGACCACTCGACATCGTTCTTGACGGAAGCGACCGCGTCACGAATCGGTGAACTCGCGAGTGGCGCTAGCGTCCGCGCATCGACTTCGGCTGTTAAATAGCCGATGTCTCGCGTGACCGGTTGTAGTTTTTTCTCATCGATTTGACGATCCTTCAAGATCGATTTACCGGTCGCACTCGTCGCGACGATCCGCGGTTCGACCATCCGGTCCATCAATTGAATGGCAAGGTAGACGTTCAGGATCAAAAAGGTCAGCATCAATAAGGTCTTCGCTTTACTCCAGTCCATTCATCCTCACCCCTCATTCCCGACAGCTTGATTGATCGATTGCCAGACGCCGTCGATTTTGATGAACCACGTCGGCTCAAAGACGGCATAGCGGCTCGTTGAAATCTTATACGTCATCTCATATCCAATCCGGATTCCACTGATCTCTTTTAAGAGATCAGCACGGCTCAGACGTTCGAGAACCGTTTCAACGGCTGGCACCGTCTCTTCCCGAAGGATGAGCTTCCGCTTCGCTCGGAGCATGCTACGGCTGAGCGACCGGACTTGGTTTTCCTCATACATGATCTTGAGTGTCGCGAGATCGAACTTCGTCTGTTCGAGTAGTGGACCACTCTCCCCAAATACCGGATACCGGTTCAAGTACAACCGGAACGTCGCCGTCTGTTCCTCACTCTTTTTACTCATCTGATCAAAGTAATACCGAAAGCCACTGCGTTGGGTATCTTGATCGAGCCAGCCCCCATGAATGTTGACATAGCTGACGAGCGTGCTGTAATCGACCGTCGAGCTTTGAGTATTCGGTGATAATGTATTGAAACGATACACATTGTAGTTTCGGTCATACGTCGAAACGCTGACACCGTCCGTCAAGACGTCGAGATCATCCCGACTCTTGATTTGCTGGACGTTCGAGTTCTCGGCAAAAAAGGCACTCCGAATGCGGTCGAGTGGTTTCGGCGATTGTCCGACCTCGTCATAGACGAAGACTTGCTCTAGTCGCGTCGTACCGCTCGCGACATACGTGTAATCGCCACCTTTGAGTTCGACGCGTGTCATCGGTTTTTTCTTATCATGCGCGAACAGTCGCTTCAGAACCGTCTCATCGCCGACGAGCTTGAAGTCCTTCAGGCGACCGGTCGCCGACTCGAGACGGAGGATTGGTCCATCATAATCGAGTAAATAGAGTCGTTTGATCGGTTCCGAGAAGGCGATCTGTTTTTCTCCGAGTAACTCTTCAAGAATCGTCGCACTGATCGGTGTCGGGAAGATCATCTCGACACTCCGGTCACCGACCGGGATGTTGTTCGCTTTATCCGTCAAGACAAGGACACCGATGTTAAACGACGCACCGATTCGGTTAAGGAAGGTCCGACCGATGATTTGTGTCTGATAGATCCCTTCCTGATCCGAATAGACGAGTAGTTCCGGGTTGATCAGTTGGTTGCTTTCAATCGTCTTTGAGGCATCGATCTCGTTGAACGAGACCTGTTCCCGCTCGATTGATTCACTGCTTGGATGATAGGTCCAGAGCATCGCTGTCTGAGCGATCGAACCGGCGACAAGTAGGACGAGTAACAGCGAACTCCAGTGTTGTTTCTTCATCCGGCATCCACCTCTTCGATCACCTCATACGGAAGCGTGAAGTAAATCGTCGTGCCGCGTCCCCATTCACTTTCTGCCCAGATGTCGCCACCATGTGCCGAAACGACGTCTTTTGCGATCGACAGACCAAGACCGGTGCCGCCGATTTTACGGGCACGGGCTTTATCGACACGGTAGAAGCGTTCGAAGATTTTTTGGAGATTCGCTTTCGGGATTCCGACACCTTCATCCTTGATGCTGATGACGATCCGTTTTGCCCGGAGCATCGTCCGGACGGTGATCGTTCCGCCTTCCGGTGAGTACTTGATTGCGTTCGTCAGGATGTTGTCTGCGACCTGAATCAATTTATCCTGATCACCACGGATATAGACTTTCCGCTTCATGATCTTACGACGGAAACGAATCCGTTCCGGCTTCGTCATGTCATGGCGATCGAGAATCTCATTCAGGAACTGAATGTAATCGAAGCGGACCTTGTTCATTTTGTATTCCTTACTGTCCATCTTCGACAGTTGTAAGAGATCGGTGACGAGGCGGATCATCCGCTCCGTCTCGTTCTGTGTCGTCTCAAGGAAACGTGGTGCGAGCTCCTCGTCCTGATACGCTCCTTCTGCCAAGGCTTCAAGATAGCTGCGCATCGTCGTCAGCGGTGTTCGGAGCTCGTGACTGACGTTCGCGACGAATTCGCGACGATCCTGTTCGACCTGCTCCTGTTCCGTGACGTCATGCAGGACGACGATCATCCCGGTAATCGGACCACTGTGTTTCTTGACGGGCGAGAAGAATGCCCGGACGAGGAACAGTTCGTCCTCACTACTGAAATCAAGCAGACGCGGTGGCATCGTACCGTCTTCCGGAATCATGAAATCGTCACCGAGTGCCAGTAAGTCCTTCAAGTTCGTTCCGACGACGCTCGCATCGTCCGCACCGACGATATCCTTCGCTTGATCGTTCATCAAGATGACGCGCAGTGTTCGATCCGTCGCGATGACGCCATCGGTCATGTTCTCAAGGACGCTCGTCAACTTCCGTCGTTCGGCTTCCGTCGTCGCGTTTGCTTCGAGCAACTCATCCGTCAATTCGTTGAACGAACGGGCGAGTTGCCCGATCTCATCGTCCGAATAGACCTTAACCTTCCGCGAGAAGTTCCCGCGTCGCATCTCGATCGCTTGACGCCGCATATCGGAAATCGGACGCGTGATCGTCCGCGACAGCAACACACCGAGAATTGACGTGATGACGAGGGCGATGACCGTTCCGGTCGCAAGAATCCGCGTAACCTGTTGCATCTGCGAATAGATTGACTCCATCGAAGCGCGGACATAAATCATACCGGTCGTTACACCGTCTCGTTCCGAGGTGACCGGTACGGCAAAGATCCGGATCTTATCCTCTGATTCCGGATCAAGCACGGTGTCCGTCCGGGTCGAGCTCGTTGCCTGTGCCTTTTTAATCAGTGAATTCGTCGCCCGTTGTCCGACTGCTGATTGGTTCTCGTTATCCGATGTCGCTTGGATGATTGAGTCCTGGTCAATGATCTGGACTTCGAGGATGTCGTTCCTTGAGGTGGAGCCATTACTAAACTCAGACAGCAGTTGCCCTAGTGATTGGGACAACTGCCGCTTGGAGGCGTCATCATCGCCTGTTTTATCGAATTCCTTCCCGACGTTATAGGCGACAAGGCCTGCTCGGTCCTCGACCGACTTCGAGAAGTTCGTAATGTACTGCTTTTCAAGGGAACGAACGAAATAGACGCCAATGACCTGCATCGCCACTAAAATCAATAAGGCATAGATGACGACGAGTTTCCATTGGATGGATTTAAAGAAGTTCGTTCCTTTTAACATCGTTATTCATTCTCCCCGTCTTGGAGATAGTAGCCGACACCACGACGCGTCATGATATAGACAGGCGTACTTGGGTTGTCTTCGACTTTCTCACGGAGACGACGTACTGTCACGTCGACTGTCCGGACATCACCGAAGTAGTCATAGCCCCAGACCGTTTGCAACAAATGCTCACGTGTCATGACTTGACCGATGTTTTTCGCGAGGTAGTGCAACAATTCGAACTCACGTTGCGTCAGCTCGATCTTTTGATCCTTACGTGTCACCGTATGCGAATTCGTATCGATATACAGTTCTCCGACTTTGAGTGGACCTGGTCCAACCGGTTGTGGTGTAGCTTCAGGACTCGTGTTGCGTAAGTGGACTTTCACACGGGCAAGTAACTCGCGCGAGCTAAATGGCTTCGTCACGTAATCGTTCGCGCCAAGCTCAAGACCAAGTACCGTATCAATCTCGGAATCCTTCGCTGTCAACATGATGATTGGAATCTTCGACGTCTTCCGGACTTCTCGGCAGACTTCCATCCCGTCCATCAGCGGAAGCATGATGTCGAGTAACATCAAATCCGGTTTGAACTCCTCGAATTTCTCTAATGCCTCCACGCCGTCATTTGCGATCGCGACCTGGTAGCCTTCTTTTTCTAATTTAAACTTGAGTATATCTGCAATCGGTAACTCGTCATCGACGACTAGAATTTTGCGTTCCGTCACTGGGTGTGCCCCCTTAAAAATTTCTATTCAATCTATTTTACCTGTTTTTTCGGCATATAGAAAGGTGGCGACGGAAACTCCCGGCGCCACTCTCTCTGCTGTTCGTCGTCTCACGAGAGAGGTTCCACGTGAAACACTGTATTCAGTATACCTGTTTTTGCTTCCGTTTGTGAACCATTTCGCACAAAAAACAGCCTCTTGCAGGAGGCAAGAGGCTGTTGAGACTTATGCTTCTTCGTAGAGATCACGCAAGACGACTGTCTGTTCACGACCCGGTCCGACCGAGAACGTGACGAGTGAGATACCTGTCAGATCCGCAATCCGCTTAACGTAGTTCTGTGCGTTCAACGGTAGATCTTCAAAGCGACGGACACCTGTGATGTCCTCTTTCCAGCCTGGAAGTTCTTCGTAAATTGGAACACATGCTTCGAGATCACGGAAGCTTGCTGGGTACTCATCGATCTGTTTACCGTTGAATTCGTATGATGTACAGATTTTCAATGTGTCGAGTCCTGTCAAAACGTCGATCGAGTTGAGCGAAAGATCCGTCAATCCACTTGTACGGCGCGAGTGGCGAACAACGACCGAGTCGAACCAACCAACACGACGCGGACGTCCTGTCGTCGTTCCGTATTCACGACCGACTTCACGGATTTGATGACCGATGTCATCGAACAATTCCGTTGGGAACGGACCGTCACCGACTCGTGACGTGTACGCTTTACAGACACCAACGACGTGATCGATCCGAGCTGGACCAACACCGACACCTGATGCGACACCACCAGCTGATGCGTTCGATGATGTAACGAACGGATACGTTCCGTGGTCAAGGTCGAGTAAGACACCTTGTGCGCCTTCGAACAACACTTTTTCACCATGGTCGAGGCTATCGTTGACGACGACGGATGTATCGCAGACGTATTTCGCGAATTCTTGTCCATACGCATAGTACTCTTCGAAGATATCGTCGAATGCGATTGGTTCAGCATCATACATCTTCGTGAACATGCGATTCTTTTGGTCGAGAACGATCTTCAACTTCTCAGCGAACGTTTCTTTGTCGAGTAAGTCTGCCATCCGGATTCCGATTCGAGCGGCTTTATCCATGTAGCACGGTCCGATTCCTTTTAGCGTCGTTCCGACTTTAGCGTCGCCTTTCGCTTCTTCTTCTAACTGATCCTGCAACTGATGATACGGCAAGATGACATGCGCCCGATTCGAAATTAACAAGTTATCCGTTGAAACACCACGATCGTGTAGATACTTCAATTCCTTGACGAGTGATTTCGGGTTAACGACGAGACCGTTCCCGATGACACATTTCTTATCCGAGTAAAAAATACCTGATGGGATCAAGTGCAATTTGTACGTCTCGTTATTGAATACGATCGTATGTCCTGCATTGTCTCCACCTTGATAACGTGCTACGACGTCGGCTTGTTTCGAAAGAAAATCGGTGATTTTCCCTTTTCCTTCGTCGCCCCACTGTGTTCCGACTACTACTACTGATGACATCTTATCATCCACCTCCACGTACGATTCAAAACCACGACTAAGTGTAACGCGATAAAAAAAAGAAGTCAACCAAATACCGAACAATTAATTGTTACAATTCTCTTTCGTTCGTTTAATTATCGTTTTTGATAAATAAACTGAGAATCTTTAGGTGAAAATAAAAAAAGCTACGTTTTGTCTCCGATTGATCGAAGACAAAGCGTAGCTTGGATTAAGCTGGTGGCGCGTACGAGTTACTTGGCTCGAGATCCACGAACTTGTTGAATTCTTTTCGGAAGGCGAGTTTGACGGTACCGGTTGGACCATTCCGCTGTTTTGCGATGATGATCTCAATCGTATTCGCATCTTCCGTTTCTTTATTGTAGTAATCGTCACGATACAAGAAGGCAACGATATCGGCATCTTGCTCGATCGCTCCCGATTCCCGGATATCCGACATCATCGGTCGCTTATCTTGACGACTCTCAACCCCACGAGAGAGCTGCGATAAGGCGATGACCGGAACTTCAAGTTCCCGCGCGAGTGATTTCAAGGAACGGGAAATTTCCGAAACCTCTTGTTGACGGTTGTCGCTTGAGCGACCATTCCCTTGAATCAGCTGCAAGTAATCGATCATGATCATCCCAAGACCGTGCTCCTGCTTCAAACGACGGCACTTCGCCCGGATATCGTTGACCCGAATCCCTGGTGTATCGTCGATGTAGATGCCGGCTTGAGACAGGTTACTCATCGCAAGCGATAACTTGCCCCAGTCCTCTTCCTCGAGTTGACCAGTCCGCAGACGCTGCGCATCGACGTTTCCTTCAGCACAGAGCATCCGCATGACGAGCTGTTCGGCACCCATCTCAAGACTAAAGATGGCGACGTTCTCGTCAGCGCGTGTCGCGACGTTTTGCGAGATGTTCAAGGCAAACGCCGTCTTCCCGACCGATGGACGTGCTGCGACGATGATTAGATCGTTACGCTGGAAGCCGGCCGTCATCTTATCGAGATCCTGGAAACCGGTCGGAATCCCCGTCGTCTCGCCGCTTTGCTTATGCAATTTATCAATCGTTGCATAGGCACTCGTCAAGACGTCCGAGATCGGGATGAAGCTTGCGCTACCTTTTCCTTGTGATACTTCGAGAATCTTCCGTTCTGCCTCGTTCAGCAGGACATCGACCTCATTTTGCCGCTCGTATCCGTCAGTGACGATTTCACCCGCCGTCCGAATCAGACGCCGAAGCGTCGACTTCTGGTCAACGACGTTAACGTAGTAATTGATGTTGGCTGCGGTTGGTACACCTTCGGCTAGTTCCGCTAGATACGGTAGACCACCGATCTCATCTAGGATCCCAAGCGTACTGAGCTCGGCTGTGACCGTGACGAGGTCGATTGCTTCGCCTCGGTCAGACAACACGAGCATCGCTTCGAAGATCCGTTGGTGAGAGGCACGGTAAAAGTCCTGCGGTAACAGACGTTCTGATGCACTGATCAAACGATCCGCATCAATCATGATCGCCCCTAGGACGGCTTGTTCTGCCTCGATACTTTGGGGAGGCATATTTTGCATGACTTCACTCATCACCGTTCCCCTTTTCTACTCACGCCTCTTTGACCTGAACGTTCAGCGTCGCTGTCACTTCGTTGTGTAGCTTCAATGGTACCTTCGTAAAGCCGAGTGCCTTGATTGGGTGCTCGAGCTCGATTTTACGTTTGTCGATTTTGTAACCCATGCTCTTGAGTGCTTCCGCGATCTGTTTGCTTGTGACAGAACCGAAGACACGACCGCCTTCACCGGCTTTCGTCGCGACGACGATCGTCTCTTTTTCGATTTTCTCTTTTAACGCTTGTGCGTCAAGCAAGTTCTGTTTCGCTTCTTCTGCTGCTTTACGTTCATGTGCTTCATGTTGCTTCAAGTTGCCAGTCGTCGCAGGACGTGCCAACTTTTTCTTGAAGAGTACGTTATTTGCATAAGCATCGGCCACGTCTTTGACGTCTCCTGCTTTACCTTGTCCTTTTACATCTTGTAAGAAAATAACCTTCATTCTGATTCCTCTCCTTTTGTCTCATCTTCTAGATATTGATCGATCGCTTTACGCAACGCATCCGCGACCGTGACGACCGATTCTGACATCTGTGTCGCCGCGTTCGTCAAGTGACCGCCGCCTCCGAGCGTCTCCATGATCAACTGGACGTTGACTTCTCCAAGTGAACGGGCACTGATCGCTGTCCGTCCGTCTTGAAGTTCCGCAATGACGAAGGCAGCACGAATGCCTTGAAGCGACAACAATTGATCAGCCGCTTGTGCGATCAAGACTTGATCGTGAATGACGCCAGGTTCTGCTGTCGCAATCGCCATCCCTTTCGTATAGACCTCGGACCGCTCGAGGATATGTGACTGCTCAACGTACGTCTCAAGATCCTGACTGAGGAACTCTTGCACGAGCACCGTGTCAGCACCTTGTGAACGCAAGTAAGATGCAGCATCGAACGTCCGCGAGCCGGTCCGAAGGGCAAAGCCTTTCGTATCGACGATGATTCCGGCAAGTAACGCCGTCGCCTCAAGCATCGATAGCTTCTGATTCGTCGGCTGGTACTCGATCAACTCGGTGACGAGTTCTGACGTCGAAGAAGCATACGGCTCGAGATAAACGAGGACCGCATCTTCGATGAAGTCCTCCCCACGCCGGTGATGATCAATCACGACCATATGCTCGAATCGATCGAGTAACGTCGGCACGACGACGAGCGACGGCTTATGTGTATCGACGACGACGAGTAACGTCTGGTCGTCAATTAACTGATCTGCTTGAAACGCATTGACGAACCGTGTCTCGAGTTGTGGTACTTCAGCGATCTCGTCCATCATCCGGCGAATCCCACGACCGATTTCTTCTGGCGGTAAAACGATATGCGCTTCCTTATCGTTCATTTCCGCAAGCTTCAAAATGCCGATCGCTGATCCGAGTGCATCCATATCCGGATTCTTATGCCCCATGATCAGGACACGGCTCGATTCCTGCATTAAGTCACGAAGCGAGTTGGCAATGACACGTGCTCGGACACGTGTCCGTTTTTCTGTCGGATTCGTCTTGCCGCCATAAAAGCGGACTTTTCCATCGCGTTTGATGACGACTTGGTCGCCTCCCCGTCCTAATGCGAGATCGAGACTCGACTGAGCCATCAGACCAAGCGCCGGAATCGGGTCACTTCCGCAACCAATTCCGATCGATAACGTCAACTGGACACCACGCTGACTCGTCTCTTCGCGAACGGTATCGAGAATCGTGAACTTCGATCGTTCGAGAATCCGGAGATTCTCTTCTGTCGTGACGATGAAATACCGATCAGATGCGGTCCGCTTGATATACGTTCCGTGTTCGGCTGCCCAGTGATTCAATAGTTGAGTGACACGACTGTTCAACTCACTGCGCAACTGATCTTCGATACCTTGTGTCATCTCATCGTAGTTATCGAGATAGATGACGCCGATGACCGTCTGATTGTCGACGAGTTGTTGTTCGACTTGTGCCTCTTCTGTCATATCGAACAGATAGAACGTCCGGTTCTCATGATTTGAAAAGACGCGATATACGGCATCACCGATTTCAAGCGTCGCTTGGTCCTCATTCGTCGCGACCATCTCGATGAATAAGGGATCGAGCTCATTGAGCGTCTGTCCCATCGCTACATCATCAAAGATGTCCCGCATCGGATCATTGAACCAGGTGACGAGGGTTTCCTCATCGTATAACAAAATCCCGATTGGCATGTTCGTCAACGCATCTTGTCCCGTCTCCTCGACTTGCATCGAGATTCCGGCGACGTACGCCTCCCATGCCCTGCGTGCACGACGTTCTTCGAATAGGTGCAATCCGAAGAGGAGGGCAGTCACGACGGCTCCGATAGCGGAGATGATCGGTTCACGTACAGCGACGACGAGAAGCAGACCGACGATTAATAGATACGGAATGAAGCGAACGATGCGTCGTTCTCGTTCCGGTGATACTTGTTGACCTGACTCCATCGTGTCCTCCTTATATGCTCTATAGGGTTCATTTAAATTTTTAGTAACTTGTTTATTATAACCGAAAAGCAGGAGGGGATGAAAGGGAAGCGAAAAAAAGCACCATCCTCACGCATGAGGATGGTGCTACGAAATCAGTCAGCCACGTATGGGATTAAAGCCATTTGACGTGCGCGTTTGATTGCGATTGTAAGTGGACGTTGGTATTTCGCTGAAGTACCAGTCACACGACGTGGAAGAATCTTACCGCGTTCCGAAATGAAACGTTTGAGAAGTTCTACGTCTTTATAATCGATATGAGTGATGTGGTTCGACGTGAAGTAACATACTTTACGACGACGTTTTCCACCTGGACGACGTGCCATGTGATTAACCTCCTTTTTAACTTGGATTTTTCAGGACGATTTCCTTAGAACGGGAGATCGTCGTCTGAAAGGTCGATCGAACTACCGCCGCTGAACGGATCAGCGCCGAAGCCCGAATTCGATGAAGCGGGTGCTGGCGAGGAAGAGTTGTTCTGCTGTTGCTGTGAACCCCATCCTGCAGCATTCCCGTTTCCACCAGTAGATGAAGCGTAGCCTTCGCTACCATCCGAAGAACGGCTCGCGTTACGTGACTCAAGGAAGCGGACGCTATCAGCGACGACTTCCGCACGATAACGGCGTTGCCCTTCTTTATCGTCGTAGCTGCTAATCTGGAGGCGACCCTCTACACCAGCAAGACTACCCTTCTTCAAATACTGAGCAACGTTCTCTGCTTGCTTGCGCCAAACGACGCAATCGATGAAATCAGCTTCTCGCTTCCCATCTTGCCCTGTGAAAGGACGGTCACATGCGAGTGTGAATCGCGTTACCGCAATCCCGCTCTGCGTATAACGCATTTCCGGGTCACGAGTTAACCGACCGACTAAAACGACGCGGTTAATCATCAGAATCACTCTCCTGTTTCAGCTTATTTCTCGTCTTTTGTGATCATTAAGCGAACGATATCGTCACTGATCTTCATGAGACGGTCAAGTTCTTTTGTAGCTGCTGGTTCAGCAGAAACGTTAAGAAGAACGTAGAACCCTTCACGCATATCATTGATTTCGTAAGCGAAACGACGTTTACCCATTTCAGTTGTTTTATCAACTGTACCACCGTTATCAGTGAGGACTTTGTTGAAACGCTCCACTGTTGCTTTGCGTGCTTCCTCATCAAGTTCCGGACGGATGATGTAAAGTACTTCGTATTTACGCATATCTGTCACCTCCTCTTGGACTGGCGGCTCGAATGTTCGAGCAAGGAGCAATAATTCATTACTCACATTCGTTAATACTACCAAAGTATTTTGCTTTATGCAATAACGATTCGTTTTCGATTAGACGTTGAAGCGGAATGTGACGACATCGCCGTCTTGGAAGACATATTCCTTACCTTCTGAACGGTAACGTCCTTGTTCCTTGACTGTCGCCATGTTGCCTGCCGCTGCTAAATCTTCGTACGAAACGACTTCTGCACGGATGAATCCACGTTCGAAGTCCGAGTGGATGACACCCGCACATTGTGGAGCTTTCATCCCTTTTTTGAACGTCCAAGCGCGGACTTCTTTTTCACCTGCTGTGAAGTATGTCGCAAGACCAAGCGTGCTGTAGGCTGCATGGATCAGTTGATCAAGACCTGATTCTTCGATTCCGAGATCGACGAGGAACTCTTGGCGTTCTTCTGGCTCAAGCTCTGCAATCTCTTCTTCAATCCGAGCACAGATGACGATGACTTCAGAACCTTCTTTTTCTGCGAATTCGCGTACGAGACGGACATTTTCGTTATTGTCCGCGTCTGCGACTTCATCTTCGCCGACGTTTGCGACGTAAAGCATCGGTTTCATCGTTAACAATTGGAAGTGTTTGACGAGAGCTGCTTGATCTTCGTTCAATTCAGCCAGACGTGCTGGTTTCTCGTCTTCGAGTAATGCTTGCACGATTTCAAGTGCTTCGAGTTCAGCCGCTGCGTTTTTATCGCGTGACTTGACTTGTTTTTGGACACGCTGAATCCGTTTTTCGACTTGCTCGAGGTCTGCGAGGATCAATTCGAGGTTGATCGTCTCGATATCATCGATCGGTGAGACTTTTCCGGCCACGTGTGTGATGTTCTCGTCGACGAAACAACGTACGACCTGACAGATTGCATCCACTTCACGAATGTTCGCGAGGAACTTATTTCCGAGCCCTTCCCCTTTAGACGCTCCTTTTACGATACCCGCGATATCCGTGAATTCGAATGCTGTCGGGATTGTCTTTTTCGGGTTGACGAGTTCCGTCAATTTCCGAAGACGTGCATCTGGTACTTCAACGACACCGACGTTCGGGTCGATCGTTGCGAACGGGTAGTTCGCTGCCTCTACACCTGCTTGTGTGATGGCGTTAAAAAGTGTTGATTTTCCTACGTTTGGTAAGCCAACGATTCCTGCTGTTAATCCCACTTGGAATTCCTCCTTTTCGGTATTTCCTAGGAAATCCGTGCTAGCGGCCGCAGTGGGTAGAATGATTACACCACGTCAGCACATCTTTCACAATTATAGATAGTTCAATTTTTTTAAGCAAGGAGCTCGACCGTCTTTTTTAATCACGCCTTAAACGAAGGCAACTGCCCTGCTTACAAAAGACAATCAAAAAGCGGATCTGATCACGAGAATCACATCCGCTTTTCATCACTCTGGTAAGACTTTTTTCAATCGTTTATCAAAATCACGACGTGGCATCAAGATGCTTGCCCCGCAACCTTGACATTTGATTCGGATATCCATGCCGACCCGAATGATTTGCCATCGGTTCGTACCACATGGATGCTGCTTCTTCATCTCAACATAATCATGGAGTTGATACGTTTTTGGAATCATCCGTCTGTCCACCATTCTTTTGTTCTGGATTCATCATGACCATCCGTGGATACGGGATCTTGATGTTTTCTTCTTCTAGTCCTTGCTTCAATTCCTTCCGGATTAGACGACCGGCTTGGAAATGTTGCATCGGTGGTACTTCTGCCATCAAACGATAGACGACTTCAGAAGGACCAAGCGTCTGGACGCCAAGCATCTGAATCGGTTCGACGAACATATCGACATACTTCTTCGTTGTCCGGTCCGCGATCTCATGCAAGACTTGTTCGACCCGTTCGAGATCTTCGTCATAGGAGACTTGAACATCAACGAGCGCGAAACTGTTGTCGACCGAATAGTTCGTGACTTGCAAAATCTGACCGTTCGGGATGATGTGGATCTCCCCGTTGAGTCCTTTTAGTTTCGTCGTCCGGATTCCAAGTTCCGTTACGACCCCTTCGATCACACCGACGCGTACATAATCTCCGACTTTGAACTGGCGTTCGAAGATGATGAACGCTCCGGTAATGATATCTTGCACCAAGTTCTTCGCACCGAACGAAATCGCAAGACCGGCAATCCCCGCACTGGCGACAAGACCGGTGATGTTGATTCCGAACTGACTGAGTACCGTCAACAACATGACGATTCCGAGAACATAACGGATTGCATTTTGTAGCAATTTCAGTAATGTCTCGTTCTGACGTTGCGCCAAGTAGTCCTGTTCATTGATTTTCCTAATCGTAAAGAGACGTGAGACTGCCCCAGTCAAAACGCGCGTTAAGATATAGAACGCCGCGATGATGATGAGCGCAATCAGTAGTTTCATCCCAAAACGAATCCACATATCCGCATCCATTACTTGATTGATTAGTTTATCGACTTGGGCGACGGATTCTTGTACATCTTGATTGGTAGCCATTCTCTCATCCTTTCTTGTTCTCTCTATTACGACAGTATACGTGATTTTAATTGAGTTTCAACCAAAGAGCCGATTTTGACGTTAGATTTTTGGAAAAACCGGGAAAGGAAAATCATCTAAGAACCCTTCACTCTTGCCAATCCACCACGACACCGACACCAAGAGAAGAAAGGATGATTTCGATGAATTTCCGCTTTCATTCGCACGAGCCCAAGCCCTATTCTTTCTTTTTAGAATATACGGAACCGTTCGCGAAAGAACGCTTAGCCGAACAACTATTCGAACAAATCTCCGCGGTCCAAGAAAAACGACCAATCGTACTCGTCTGCATTGGTTCTGATCGTTCGACGGGCGACTCACTCGGTCCACTTGTCGGAACATTCCTTGAAAAACAAGCACCTGCTCATCTCCACGTTTACGGTACACTCGCTAAACCCGTCCATGCACTGAATCTCGCTGAAACGATTCACTCGATCCAAACGACCCATTACCGTCCGCTCGTCATCGCAATTGATGCGTGTCTTGGTCGGCTTTCAAGCGTTGGGCATGTCTTCTTTTCGGAAGGACCACTCGCACCCGGTGCTGGCGTCCAAAAAGAATTGCCAGCGGTCGGTGACTTCAACATTAAAGCCGTCGTTAACGTCAGTGGATTCATGGAGATGATGATTCTCCAAAATACACGGTTACATCTCGTTTATGAACTAGCAGAACTCGTCGCGAACAGTTTCCATATGCTCGATGCGAAACTATCCGCTGAATCGACACGGACGACGATTTCTTTCACGCCACGTTCGATGTAATCAAAAAGAAGCGAACCGTTACCGGAACGCTTCTTTTTCATTGATCCGATTCAGGTAATAACAAATCGAGCAACCGATTGAGGTCGTCTTCATCTGCAAAATCAATCTCGAGTTTCCCCGCCTGTTTTCCTTGTTTGATTCGTACCGTCGCCCCGTATTTTTCGCGAAGCGACTCTTCGACGAATTGGACAGCGGTCGCTTGTTGCGGACGGACGGCTTCCTTTCGCTCCCGAAGTGCCTGCTCCAACCGACGAACGTTCCAGTTTTCCGCCATGACGCGTTCTGCCATCTGCTCGATCTTCTTTGGATGCTTCAGCGACAATAGGGCACGGGCATGTCCCATCGATAGCCGTTCATCCATGACGGCTTGTTGAACGAGTAGTGGCAATTGTAGTAACCGAAGACTGTTCGTGATGTGCGAACGACTTTTGCCGACACGCTGCGCAAGCTCTGCTTGCGTGATGCCGAATTCCTCGATCATCTCCGCATACGCCATCGCCTCTTCAATCGCTGATAAATCCGCCCGTTGGATGTTTTCGATCAAAGCGAGCTCCATCACGCGTGTCTCGTCTGCTTCGATCACGAGGACCGGTACACGTTCGAATCCTGCGCGACTCGCTGCTTGATACCGTCGTTCGCCGGCGATGATTTCATAATAGCCATCACGTGGTCGGACGACGATCGGTTGGATCATCCCGTGCCGAACGAGTGATTGGGCGAGTTCTTCTAATGCTTTTTCATTGAATCGTTTCCGGGGTTGAGTCGGATTCGGGCGAATCGCCCGAACAGGTAATTCGTTCACTTGCCTTCTCTCCTAAACGTAGCGGAAGGCACGACCGCTTATTCCGGACGTGCCTTCACGATGCGAATCCGCACCTCTACATATTCTTCACAATCGACTTCTTCTTTTTCAATCGTCAATCCGGTTTGCTCGATCATATCGACAGAATCGCGAAGGGTATTTAACGCAATCCGTGTATCGCGAGCAAAGCTCTTATGACGTTTTTTCTTCGGTGGCTGTGGTGTCATCAATCGTTCCACCCGGCGCTCCGTCTCCTTGACGTTCCATTCCCGTTCCAGAATTTCAGCGAGTACCGTTACTTGTAGCGCTTCATCCTTGAGCGGTAATAACGCACGGGCATGACGCTCCGTGATCGTCCGTTGCTTCAATGCTTCCCGGACATCCGTTGGCAATCGAAGCAAACGCAATTTGTTGGCAATCGTCGATTGACTACGTCCGAGCTTACGGGCTAACACTTCTTGCGTGATGTCTTGTAACGCAAGCAAGCGCTCATAGGCTTCTGCTTCTTCGATTGGTGTCAAATCTTCGCGTTGCAGATTTTCAATCAATGCCAGTGAAGCAGTCGTCTCGTCCGTCATCTCTTTGACGATGGCAGGAATCGTTTCCCAGCCAAGCGAGCGCACTGCCCGGTATCGTCGTTCTCCCGCAATGATCTCGTATCCTGTTCCTTGTTTTCGAACGACGATCGGCTGGAGTAATCCATGCTCTTCGATCGTAACGGCTAGCTCTTCAATTCGGTCCCCATCAAACACTGTCCGTGGTTGGAACTGGTTTGCGACAAGTTCTGTCAATGGTAATTCCTGAACCGTCTCTTGTGGGTCAAGCTCGATCGTAGCAGGTTGCCCTCCCTTACCGAGCAGCTTGGCAATTGCATTTCTCACGTTGGCGCACCTCACCTTTATCAGTCATCGTTTCACGTGAAACGGTGTTTAGCTTAATGGATCTTTCGCAGGCGTACCCGCTTTACGCGGATATTTCCCGGGTGTTGTTCGTTTTTTATCTACAATAACGATATTACGCTCACTTTCCTCGCCTGGCAATTGGAACTGGAAACTTTCCCGTAAATTCCCACCGAGTACTTTTAAGGCAATCGCACCATCCTCGAGCTCTTCACTGACTTTCGCTGCCTTCAAGGCAACGAATTGTCCACCGACTTTCGCAAGCGGTAAGCAATATTCCGCGAGAACGGACATCCGGGCGACCGCACGAGCTGTCACGACGTCGAACCGTTCGCGGAATTGTTTATTTTTACCGAACTCTTCGGCGCGTCCATGATGGAACGCGACACCTTCTAGTCCGAGTTCCGTCGCCAAATGATTGAGGAAGCCGATTCGTTTGTTCAGTGAATCGACGATCGTCACTTGGAGATGTGGGAACATGATCTTGATCGGCAGACTTGGGAAACCAGCGCCCGCTCCGACATCACAAACCGTCGTGACCGTCGTGAAATCGAAATAGAACGCTGCTGTGATCGAATCGTAGAAGTGCTTGAGATAGACATCTTCTTCGTCCGTGATCGCTGTCAGGTTCATCTTTTCATTCCACTCGACGAGCAGTTCATAATACCGTTTGAATTGATGCAACTGATGTTCTGAGACTTCAAGTCCCTGTGCTGCCAATGCTGTTACGAATTGCTGTTGGTTCATCTCGTTCACTCCGCAGTCAATGCGTATTGGCCTTGCTCGATGTAGACAAGCAGAATCGAGATATCAGACGGGTTTACCCCTGAGATCCGGGATGCTTGTCCGATCGAGAGCGGACGCACTTGGTTTAGTTTTTGTTTCGCTTCAATCGCTAATCCACTGATCGCATCGTAATCGAGACGATCCGGAATCCGTTTTTGCTCCATCCGCATCATTTTTTCGACTTGATCAAGTTGCTTATCGATGTAGCCGGCATATTTGACTTGGATTTCGACTTGTTCTGCTGCTTCTGCAGACAGTGGTGTTTCCGGTGGTGTCATCTGCGCGATCATCGCATACGTGATTTCCGGGCGTTTCAGCAACGTGATCGCATGCAGAGCTTCCTTGAGTGGTGATGCACCAATTGCTTCTAGCTGTGCATTCACGTCCGCTGTCGCTTTGATGACGACCTTCTCAAGACGTTTCATCTCAAGACGGATTTGTTCTTGTTTATCGAGCAACTTCGCTTGGCGCTCTTCCGAGATCAATCCGAGTTCATGTCCGATTTCCGATAGGCGAAGGTCCGCATTATCATGACGGAGCAACAACCGGTACTCGGCGCGTGACGTCAAGAGACGGTATGGTTCGTTCGTACCTTTCGTGACGAGATCATCGATCATGACACCGATATAGCCTTGTGAACGTGACAAGATAAGTGGTTCTTTGCCTTGGACTTGTAGTCCGGCATTGATCCCTGCCATGATTCCTTGTCCCGCTGCTTCCTCATACCCACTTGTTCCGTTGATTTGACCCGCTGTGAATAAACCAGGAACACGTTTTGTCTCGAGCGTTGGCCAGAGTTGTGTCGGAACAACGGCATCGTACTCAATCGCATAACCAGGACGCATCATTTCTGAATTCTCAAGCCCTGGAATCGAGCGGAGAATATCGTGTTGGACGTCTTCCGGCAAGCTTGTTGATAACCCTTGCACGTAGACTTCTTCCGTATCGCGACCTTCTGGCTCAAGGAAGATTTGGTGACGCGGTTTATCGTTGAACCGGACGACCTTATCTTCGATCGATGGGCAATAACGTGGACCTGTTCCTTTGATCATTCCAGAGAACATCGGGGAGCGGTGCAGGTTCGCATCGATCAACTGATGCGTATACTCCGTCGTATACGTCAACCAGCATGGGATCTGTTCCGTGATCATCTGAGTCGTTTCATGACTAAATGGAAGTGCTACTTCGTCACCTGGTTGGATCTCCGTCTTCGAGTAGTCAATCGTTTTCCCGTCGATTCGTGGTGGTGTACCTGTTTTGAAACGTGCGAGCTCGAATCCGAGTTCTTCAAGATGTTTCGATAGATTGATCGATGGCATCTGATTGTTCGGACCACTCTCGTACGACAATTCACCGATGATGATTTTTCCACGCATGAACGTTCCTGTCGTGATGACGACCGCTTTTGCCCGGTACTCCGCCCCTGTATTCGTGACGACACCGACGCAGCGTCCTTCGTCGTCAATCAATAACCGTTCGACGAGCGCTTGACGTAAGAGCAGATTCGGCTCATCCTCGAGCGCTTTTTTCATTCGGTTTTGGTATTCGAATTTATCCGCCTGTGCCCGTAGTGCTCGCACGGCAGGACCTTTTGATGTGTTTAACATTTTCATTTGAATATACGTTGCATCGATCGCGCGTGCCATTTCGCCACCGAGCGCATCGATTTCCCGGACGACGATTCCTTTTGCAGGACCACCGATCGACGGGTTGCAATACATGAATCCGACCATATCGGGATTCATTGTCAACATGACCGTTTTCGAGCCCATTCGTGCCGCAGCAAGAGAGGCTTCGATGCCGGCATGTCCGGCTCCGACGACGATGACGTCGAATTCACCTGCTTGATAAGCCATAGTACTGGTTCCTCCTTCTTATTCCACACGCAGTCGTCTCGAATTATTTCCCGAGACAGAACTGCGAAAACAACTGATCCAATAAACTATCCTGTGCTGTATCACCATTGATTTCGCCAAGCGTATCCCACGCTCGTCGTAAATCGATCTGTACCATGTCGATTGGCATCGCTGCTTCTGCTGCACCGAGAGCATCTTCAATCATTTGACTCGCTCGTTTGATGAGCTGGATGTGACGCGCATTTGAGACGTACGTCATATCCTGACCTTCGACACCCTGTTCAAAGAACAGACTCGCAATCGCTGCTTCGAGATCGTTGACGCCTGCTTCTTCGAGCAAGGATGTCGTGACGATTGGTCGACCATCAGCAAGCTCCGTGACACGCGCTAAGTCAATCTGTTGCGCCAAGTCACTCTTGTTGACGATGATGATCGCGTTCATTCCTTTGATTGCTTCAAACAGCAAGACGTCCTCATCCGTCAGAACATCATTCCCGTTTAGGACGAGTAAGATTAAATCGGCCGTCTTCAAAGCCTGACGCGACTTTTCAACACCCATCCGTTCGACGATATCTTCCGTCTCGCGAATCCCTGCCGTATCAATCAACTTCAACGGTACACCGCGAACATTGACGTACTCCTCGATCGTATCGCGTGTCGTTCCCGCGATATCCGTGACGATGGCCTTTGCTTCTTGCACCAATGTGTTGAGCAAAGACGACTTTCCGACGTTCGGACGACCGATGATCGCTGTGGATAACCCTTCGCGCAAGATTTTTCCTTGGCGTGCCGTTGTTAATAACTCTGCCAAAATCGCGCGGACAGCACCAGCATCACGTTCGACGATCTGTTGCGTCATCTCTTCTGCATCGTACTCTGGGTAATCGATGTTGACTTCGATCGCAGCAATCGTCTGTAACAATTGTTGACGTAAGTCTTGGACGAGTTTTGAGAGACGTCCTTCAATCTGACTGACGGCGACATGCATCGCTCGGTCCGTCTTCGCCCGGATCAGATCCATGACGGCTTCCGCTTGTGATAAATCGATTCGTCCGTTCAAGAACGCACGTTTCGTAAATTCACCAGGTTCCGCCAGCCGGACTTCCGGTTGGGCGAGGATGAGTTCGAGGACACGATTGACCGCGACGACTCCTCCATGACAATTCAATTCGATGACATCTTCACGTGTAAACGTCTTTGGTGCGCGCATGACACTCACCATTACTTCATCGACGACACGGTCCGCCTCATGGTCGACCAATTTCCCGTAATGAATCGTATGGGTTGGTACTTCCGTCAAGCGGTTGCTCCCTTTGTAAACACGGTCGGCTACAGCGACTGCATCAGGACCTGATAAGCGCACGATCGCAATCGCCCCTTCTCCCATCGGCGTCGAAATCGCGGCAATCGTATCAAATTCCATCATCCGTTCTTCCACCTCGTTTTTCTTCTGTCTTTTTATGAGTATTTAATCCTTAATCGTTGCAATGGGTATAACGAAACAACTATACACGAAATGACGCAAAAGAAAAAGAGCGACACTCTGTCAAAACAAAGCGTCGCTCTTCACGTATTAGCGTTTCTTTTTCGATTTTTTAGGAGCCGGAGCTGCTTGTGCCGCTTCTTTTTCACGTTTAGCAGCCATTGTCGCTTCCGTCTGCAACTTAATCTTTTCACGCATTGGCTTCATGATGACGATCGTGACGATGATCGAGAAGATGTAACCGACGACCCAGTAAAGCGAAAGGGCAGATGGGAGTGTAACCCCCATGATGAAGATCATGATCGGGAAGACGTAGAGCATGATTTTCATTTGTGGATTGTCTTCTTGACCTGCCATCGAGATCTTTTGTTGCAGATACGTCAGTATCGCAGACATGATCGGCAAGATGAAGAATTGGTCCGGTTTCCCAAGGTCGAACCAGAGGAAAGGATGTTGGAAAATAGCTGGTGTGTAGATGATCGCATTGTAGAACGCGATCAAGATCGGCATTTGGATCAAGATCGGTAGACAGCCTGCGAGTGGATTGACGTTGTGCTCTTGGTAGAGCTTCATCATTTCCTGTTGCAATTTCTGTTGTGTCTCTTGGTCTTTTGAGCTGTATTTTTCACGAAGCTTCATCATTTCCGGTTGAATGACTTGCATCCCACCCATACTCTTCGTTTGTTTAATCATCAACGGAAGGATGACAAGACGAACGAGAAGTGTCGTGATGATGATTCCAATACCGTAATCACCATTAAAGAAAAGTGAAATCTCACGAATCAACCACGCCATCGGCCAAACGAAGTAATGTTTCCAAAAACCTTCTGTGTCTTTTGTGATCGGTTCACCAGTACCATACGTGCTAGGTGTACAGCCGGATAATACGATCGCGAGCACGGACACGAGTCCGAGAGTTAACCAAATCTTAGTTCTCTTGTTCATAATTCCTCCTAGAAATTGTTTACGCTTTGTCGAACGCCATCTTCTTCTATAGTAAGGCAAGGAAAGGGAGCGCCGTACAAATCAACAGGATGCATTGCTACGATTCATTTTTTTGATCGCATCCAGACACCGGAACGTTTGAGCACGTGACGGAGACTGTCAGCCACTTCTTGCGCGGTCATCTTCGCGGCCGGATTGCGCGCGATGATCACCAAATCATAATTCGGGGCAATCGAGGCTTCATGCTGCTGGCATGCTTCCCGAAGATACCGTTTTACCTGATTCCGGACGACGGCATTCCCGATTTTCTTACTGACGGATAAACCAACCCGAAAGTGAGTCTGTTGCTCCTTTTTCAAGGCATACACGACAAATTGCCGATTTGCGACAGAGGCTCCTTTAGTAAACACCGCTTGGAACTCCTTGTCTTTCTTGACGCGGTATTCCTTCTTCACCTTATTCACACTCCATCCTGACACTACGAAAATTCGTCGTCTCTCATCATATCATAGAATAAACATGCGACGCGATAGGGCGCATGTGACAAAAGCACGAACACACGAAAAAACATAAAAAAAATCACCTCGGATCATGCCCGAAGTGATGGATGCATCAATGCATTAGACAGTCAAGGCTTTGCGGCCCTTAAGACGGCGAGCAGCCAAGATACGGCGGCCACTCTTCGTAGCCATACGCGCACGGAATCCGTGAACTTTTTTACGCTTACGGTTGTTTGGGTTGAAAGTTGGTTTCATTCGTCTGCACCTCCTTTAAAAGATCTTTATAACCAATTGTTATTTTCTACTTTAAGGCAGTCTTGTACATTATATAAACTGATTGTGGCATTGTCAATGAAAGTTCAGAAGATTTCTTGTCCTGCTTAAGGGATTTCTGGTTCGAAAACAGGCGATAGGATTCGACTGCGCAAACTCTATTACGCGATAGAATACATATCGATCATGGAGGGGATGTTTGTTGACTTATCCACCTATCCACAGACTTATCCACATTATCCACACTTTCCGTGGATAACTCTTCACTTTGTCTACAATAGTATTTTTTAAAATCGACGTCAATCCTCGATTTTCGATTCCTTTTTTCGTCCTCTTTCGTATTTTGTGAATAACTCTTTTTCAACGCTTCCTCTTTCGAAAAGTTATCCACCTCTTATCCACAATTTATCCACACTATCCACAGCTTGTGGGTAACTACCTGTGGACGGTTTAATTTACTTGTGGATAAATCATTCCAACCATTGCCAGGGCTCATTTCTTTTGATACACTAATTGTGCATAACATGATCCTGATTGTTCAGGACAAAACAAGTTATACACACCCTGTGGATAACTTTATACACAGATTCAACTGCCTGTGGATAACGTTATCCACAGTTTTTACGTTATGGGGATAAGTCGAGTTTCTTCATTAACTTTGTCTGTGTATAAGCCTGTGTACAAAAATTTTCTATCTTGATAAAAAAAGGGGGGTATTTATGAAAAACGCTGCCGAACTTTGGCATAATGTCTTATCTGTGATCGAGGAAGAGGAACGAACACCAAAAGCTAGTTATGATATGTGGTTGAAATCCACAGAAGGCGTCACGCTAAATGGAACGACACTACTCGTTTCAGCACCAGCTGCATTTACGGTGACATGGCTCGAGCGCCAGTACTTATCTTTACTCGAAGACACAGTTGAGGAAGTAACAGGAAGCCGACTCGATATTCAGTTCATTGAAGAGGGACAAGCGAAGAAAATGCTCGATCGACAAGAAGAGGAACGTGTTGAGGCAACACCGACTCCGAAATCGCGTCCATCGAACATGCGGAGACCAACAGAGGAATTGACGATGAGTGAACTCGGACAATTGAATGAGAAGTATACGTTCGATACATTCGTCATCGGATCGGGGAACCGTTTTGCGCATGCCGCTTCACTCGCTGTTGCGGAAGCGCCTGCTAAAGCATACAATCCGCTTTTCATCTATGGTGGCGTTGGTCTTGGCAAAACCCATCTGATGCATGCCATCGGACAGTACGTTCAAGATCAAAATCTCGGGACACGGATTGCCTATGTCTCTTCTGAACGCTTTACGAATGACTTCATTAACTCCATCCGCGATAATAAAACGGTTGAGTTTCGAAATAAATACCGTAACATCGATGTCCTCTTAATTGATGACATTCAGTTCCTTGCGGGCAAAGAACAGACACAAGAAGAGTTTTTCCACACGTTCAATGCCCTGCACAACGACCAAAAACAAATCATCATCTCAAGTGACCGACCACCAAAAGAGATTCCAACGCTTGAAGATCGGCTTCGTTCTCGATTTGAATGGGGATTGATCACCGACATCACGCCACCGGATCTCGAGACACGGATTGCGATCTTACGGAAAAAGGCGAATGCGGAGCAACTTGACGTCTCAAACGAAGTCATGCTCTACATCGCGAGTCAAATTGATACGAACATTCGGGAGCTCGAAGGGGCGTTGACGCGTGTCATTGCCTATGCGAATCTCGTCGGGCGACCAATCGATCCAAATGTCGCTGCAGAAGCCTTGCATAACATCATGCCGGTCGCTGAACCGCGTAAAGTCACGATTCGTGACATCCAGGAGTCGGTCAGTAAACATTTCAACTTACCGTTTGATGATCTTAAGGCGAAGAAACGAACGAAATCGATTGCCTTCCCACGTCAAATCGCGATGTATCTTTCGCGTGAGATGACAGAAAGCTCTTTACCGAAAATCGGAGAAGAATTCGGGGGACGCGACCATACGACCGTCATCCATGCCCATGAAAAAATCAGTATGTTGATCAAATCGGACGGGGAAACAGGCAAAGTCATCGAACAAATTAAACATGAATTAAAGCATTCATAAAACTGTGGATAAACATGTGGATAAAGTAGGGTAGTTATCCACAACTTATCCACACCGTTTTTGGCTTTATATCAAGTTATCCACCGACTTATCCACACTATCCACAGCCCCTAAGACTATTATTAAAAAAATATATTATTATGTTATGATGGGCGCATGCCCATTATTTTCGAGAGGAGTCTAACGACGATATGCATATCACCATTCAACGCGAAGCTTTAATTCAAGCAGTACAAGATGTAGCCAAAGCGGTCTCATCCCGCACGACGATTCCGATTCTGACAGGGATCAAACTCGAAGCTCATGGAGATGGCATGACGCTGACAGGAAGCGATACAGAAATCTCGATTGAACGGACGATCTATGCAGAAGAGAATGGAACATCTTATGTCACGGTTCACCGTGCTGGTAGTGTCGTCTTGAATGCCCGCTTCTTCGGCGATATCGTCAAAAAGATGCCAAAAGACGAAGTCACACTCGAAGTCTCACCGAACTTCATGACACGGATCCAGTCAGGAACAGCGGAATTCCATTTGAACGGTCTTGATCCAGATGAGTTCCCACGCCTTCCACAAGTCGATGGGGGACAACGTTTCCGTTTACCGGCTGATCTCTTACGTTCGATGATTCGTCAAACAAGCTTCGCTGTCGCCGTTCAAGAAACACGTCCTGTTCTGACAGGTGTGAACTTCTCAGCTGATAAAGGTATCTTGACGTGTGTCTCAACGGATAGTCACCGTCTAGCCCTTCGTCGTGCACAGTTCGAGACAGATACAGATATCTCGTTCCAGAACGTCATCGTTCCAGGGAAGAGCTTAAATGAATTATCGAAGTTGCTTGGGGATGGTCATGTGGATATCACGATCACAAACCAACAAATCTTATTCAAGATGAAGCACGTCCTCTTCTTCTCGCGTCTACTCGACGGAAACTATCCGGATACATCACGTTTGATTCCGGAAGAGTACCGGACAGCTGTCCGCATAAACGCGAAAGAATTGCTCCAAGCGATCGATCGCGCGTCACTGCTTGCACGTGAGGACCGTAACAACGTCATCAAGTTCGCAGCTGAAGGAACGACAGCGGTCGAGATCTCTTCACATTCACCAGAAGTCGGGAAAGTCTCGGAGCAAGTCAGCATTCTTTCGCTTGAAGGAGAAGAGCTGAAAATCTCGTTCAACTCGAAGTACATGATGGACGCCTTGAAGGCACTTGACGCGACAGATATCGAAATCCAGTTCACGGGTTCGATTCGTCCATTTATCTTGCACCCAGTCGATCAAGATAACGTCCTGCAACTGATTCTTCCAGTCCGGACGGCGTAAGCATAAACACGAAATACGTGATAAGACGGGTTCGATCGTTTCGACATCGGACCCGTCTTTTTCGTATACCGTATATACGTTCGGGGATTTTGCTAAATCGCTCAATGTTTAGTACAATAAAGAGTACGTCATTTATAATATGTAGGTAGGAGGAGTCAATCCATGCAAGAAATCAGAATTACAACGGAATACGTCACATTAGGGCAGTTCCTGAAGCTATCGGATATCATCTCAAGCGGAGGACAAGCCAAACCGTTTTTAGCAGAGGTACCGATTCTAGTCAACGGCGAGGTCGATCAGCGACGTGGTCGTAAATTACGGGATGGAGACATCATTGATGTAGAAGACTACGGTCAGTTCATCATCAAGAACGAGGGCAACTAACGTGCGGCTGGATTCAGTCCGACTCAGTCATTATCGCAACTATGACGCACTCGAACTGTCATTCTCCGAAAAAACGAATGTCCTGATTGGTGAAAATGCACAAGGGAAGACGAACTTATTGGAAGCGATCTATGTTCTTGCTCTCGCGAAGTCGCACCGGACGACGCATGACAAGGAACTGATCGGTTGGGATCAGGAAACAGCGCGCGTCGAAGGACGTGTCGTCAAGCGGACCGGCTCCCATGTCCAAGAGATCGTCATCTCGGGTCGCGGGAAAAAAGCAAAGCTGAATCATCTAGAGCAACGACGCTTGAGTGATTATGTCGGGGCACTGAACATCGTTTTATTCGCCCCGGAAGATTTGCATATCGTCAAAGGTAGTCCACAAGTCCGCCGACGATTTCTCGATATGGAGATCGGTCAAGTCAGCCCGGTCTATCTGCATGAATTGAGCCAGTATCTGAAAGTGTTGAAGCAGCGGAATGCATTGCTGAAACAACTGTCCATGAAGGGAGGAGACGAGACCTTCCTTGATATCTTGACGGAGCAAATGATTACGCTAGCCGTTAAAATCGTTCAGCGCCGGCATCATTTCATGGCCCAGCTCGAAAAGTGGGCACGACCGATTCATGACGGAATCAGTCGTGGACAGGAAGAACTCGCGCTCATCTATCGTTCGGACACATTCGGCGACGAATTACTCGATGTCGAAGGAATGACTGCGTCCTACACGCGGAAGTTTGGTAAAATAAAAGAAAATGAAATCCGAAGAGGAGTTACGTTGTTTGGACCACATCGCGATGACTTCGAGATGGAAGTCAATGGACGAAACGTCCAAACGTATGGTTCACAAGGACAACAACGAACAGCAGCTCTCTCGTTAAAGCTTGCGGAGATCGAATTGATTCATGAGGAAGTAGGGGAATATCCACTTCTTCTACTCGACGATGTCTTATCCGAGCTTGATGATCATCGTCAAACACATTTGCTCGATACGATGCAACAAAAGGTCCAGACGATCCTGACGACGACAAGCGTCGACGGGATTGCGCATGAAACGATCAACCAAGCGAAGTTGTTCCACGTGAAACAAGGGACGGTCGATTTGGAAGAGACATCATATAAAGAAACAGTAGGTGAGAAAACCGATGAGTAATCATGAAGATATGGAATTGGAACAGGGGTACGGTGCCGATCAGATTCAAGTACTTGAAGGATTAGAAGCAGTTCGTAAACGTCCAGGGATGTATATCGGCTCGACGGCATCAAAGGGTCTCCATCACCTCGTATGGGAGATCGTCGATAACTCGATTGATGAGGCGCTCGCAGGATACTGTGACACGATCAAGGTGACGATCGAACCAGGGAACTCGATCTTAGTCGAGGATAATGGACGCGGTATTCCAGTCGACATTCAAGAGAAGATGGGTCGTCCTGCCGTTGAGGTCATCCTAACAGTCCTCCACGCCGGTGGTAAGTTCGGCGGCGGCGGATATAAAGTATCGGGCGGATTACACGGTGTTGGGGCTTCGGTCGTTAACGCTCTGTCGACGAAACTTGAAGTGTTCGTCAAACGGAACGAGAAACTGTATTACCAAGCGTACCATCGCGGTGTACCAGCGCAAGATCTCGAAGTAATCGGAACATCAGAAGAGACAGGAACGACGATTCGTTTCTTCCCAGACGGTGAGATTTTCCAAGAGACGCTCGAGTATGACTATGATTTGCTAGCGACACGCCTGCGGGAACTTGCTTTCTTGAACAAAGGCTTGAAGATCATCATCACGGACGATCGTGCGGATGAGCCGATGACGCGTAGCTTCCACTACGAAGGTGGGATCAAGTCCTACGTCGAACACTTGAACCGTTCAAAAGAAGTCGTTCATGCGGAACCCGTCTATGTACACGGAACAAAAGACGGCATCGAAGTTGAAGTCGCGCTTCAGTATAACGACGGATTTGCGTCAAACATCTACTCGTTCACGAACAACATCCCGACGCATGAAGGTGGTACGCACGAGACCGGCTTCAAGACGGCTTTGACACGGGTCATCAATGACTACGCGAAGAAGTTCGGTTTGATGAAGGATGCAGACGGTACGTTATCCGGTGAGGACGTACGTGAAGGAATGACAGCGATCGTTTCCGTCAAACACCCGAACCCACAGTTCGAAGGTCAGACGAAAACGAAACTCGGGAACTCCGACGCGCGTACGGTTACGGATTCACTCTTCTCTGGTGCATTTGAGCAGTTCATGCTCGAAAACCCGACGAATGCACGCGCAATCGTCGAAAAAGGGATGATGGCGTCACGCGCCCGGATGGCAGCGAAACGCGCCCGTGAACTGACACGCCGTAAAGGTGTTCTCGAAGTGAGCTCGCTTCCAGGTAAACTGGCCGACTGTTCGTCACGTGATGCCTCGATTTCCGAATTGTACATCGTTGAGGGTGATTCAGCGGGTGGTTCTGCGAAATCCGGACGCGATCGTCATTTCCAAGCGATCTTACCGATTCGCGGTAAAATCTTGAACGTTGAGAAAGCACGTCTCGATAAGATTCTCGGAAGCAATGAGATTCGGACGATCATCACGGCACTCGGAACAAGTATCGGTTCTGAGTTCAATATCGAAAAAGCACGCTATCACAAAGTCATCATCATGACCGATGCCGATGTCGATGGTGCCCACATTCGGACACTCTTGTTGACGTTCTTCTACCGTTACATGCGTCCGCTTGTCGAGCATGGGTATGTCTATATCGCTCAGCCACCGCTATACGGGATCAAACAAGGGAAGAACATCACGTACGTGCATAACGAACGTGAATTGACAGAGGCGCTTGCAGCGCTTCCTGAAAACGCACGGTACGACATTCAGCGCTACAAAGGTCTTGGGGAGATGGATCCAGAGCAACTTTGGGAAACGACGATGGATCCAAGTGGTCGTCAAATGTTGCGTGTCGAGCTTCAAGATGCGATCGAAGCAGATGAAGTCTTTGATATCTTGATGGGAGATCAAGTCGAACCACGACGCGACTTCATTCAATCACACGCACATTACGTCAAGAACCTGGATATTTAACGCTGAACAGAGAGGGTGGCCAGAAGCATGTCCGAACAAAATCACGGAATCATCAAGGATATTAATATCAGTCAAGAGATGCGTACGTCCTTCATGGACTACGCGATGAGCGTCATCGTCGCACGTGCTCTTCCGGACGTACGGGACGGCTTAAAACCCGGACACCGCCGGATTCTCTATGCGATGAACGACCTCGGTATTCGTGCCGATAAACCACATAAAAAGTCTGCCCGTATCGTCGGGGAAGTCATCGGTAAGTATCACCCGCACGGGGATTCTGCCGTCTATGACACGATGGTCCGCATGGCGCAAGACTTCAGCTACCGTTACGAACTCGTCGATGGACACGGAAACTTCGGGTCTGTCGATGGGGACTCGGCGGCTGCGATGCGATATACGGAAGCTCGTATGTCAAAAATCGCGATGGAGATCGTTCGCGATATCAACAAAAACACAGTCGATTTCAAAGATAACTACGATGGTTCGGAACGCGAACCGGAAGTCTTACCGTCACGCTTCCCGAACTTACTCGTCAACGGTTCGAGCGGGATCGCGGTCGGGATGGCAACGAACATTCCACCACATCAGCTTGGCGAAGTCATCGATGGTGTCTTAGCCTTGTCGCACGATCCAGAAATCACGATCCAAGAACTGATGCAGCACATTCCGGGACCTGATTTCCCGACAGCTGGTGAAATTCTTGGTCGTAGCGGTATTCGTCGCGCTTATGAGACAGGACGTGGCTCAATCATCGTCCGTGCGAAAGCTGAAATCGAACAGACGAAAAAAGACCGGGAACGGATCATCGTGACGGAGCTGCCTTATCAGGTCAATAAAGCCCGCCTCGTTGAAAAGATTGCCGATCTCGTTCGCGAGAAAAAGATCGAAGGTATCACCGATTTACGAGATGAGTCAGATCGCCGCGGTATGCGCATCGTCATGGAAATCCGTCGTGACGCAAATGCGAGCGTCATCTTAAATAACTTGTATAAACAGACGTCGATGCAAACGACGTTTGGTGTCAATATGCTAGCGATCGTCGGAGGACGTCCGAAAACATTGACGCTCAAGGAAATGCTTTATCATTACCTCGAGCATCAAAAAGAAATCGTGCGTCGTCGGACACAGTTCGATCTCGAAAAAGCAGAAGCGCGTGAACACTTGCTCGCTGGTCTACGGATTGCACTCGATCATTTGGATGAAGTCATTCAAATCATTCGCGGGAACCGGACAGCGGACGCAGCACGTGAACAGTTGATGGAGCGTTTTGCGTTATCCGAGAAACAATCACAAGCGATTCTCGATATGCGCTTGCAACGCCTGACAGGTCTTGAACGGGAGAAGATTGAAGCAGAGTATGACGAAATCATGCAATTGATCGCGGAACTGAACCGCATCCTTGCGAGTGAGGAAGTCTTGCTTGATTTGATCCGGACAGAACTTGAAGAGTTGAAAGAACGTTTCAACGACGAACGTCGGACGGAAATCCGCATGGACCACATCGAATTCGAAGACGAAGATTTGATTCCGGAACAGGATATCATCATCACGTTGACAAGCAGTGGCTACATCAAACGGATGACGACGGATTCGTACCGGACACAACGCCGCGGTGGACGTGGGGTTCAGGGAATCGGAACGAACGACGAGGATTACGTCACGCGTCTCTTGTCTTGTTCGACGCATGATACGATTCTATTCTTTACGAACCGTGGGAAAGTCTACCGGATTCGTGGATATGAAGTACCGGAGATGAGTCGGACATCAAAAGGTGTACCAATCATCAACCTCATCCAAATCGAACGCGACGAAAAGGTCGAGACGATGATTCCAGTCAACTTCAAACGTTATCTCGAGGAGCAACAAGCAACTGAAGCACCTGTCGAGGTGATTGAAGGAGAGATTGAAGAGACGGAAGAAACGCTCGAAACGGAAGAAGTCGTTCAAGATGAGCAAAAATCATTGATCTTCATGACACGTAAAGGACGCGTTAAACGTTCACCGTTGTCTGCGTACGCACGGATCAACAAAAACGGTTTGATCGCGATTCGATTGTTTGAAGACGATGAGTTGACATCGGTTCGTCTCGCATCGACGGACGATGAAGTCTTTGCTGTTTCAACAAGCGGGAAAGCGATTCGTTTCCCAATCACGAATGTCCGCTCGATGGGACGTGGTGCTCGTGGGGTCAAAGCGATGACGTTACGCCCAGACGATTTCGTCGTCGGGATGGAACTTGCACGCGATGCACAAGATGTTCTTGTCATTACGGAAAAAGGATTCGGTAAACGAACACCGATGACCGAGTTCCGTAGCCAGTCTCGTGGTGGTAAAGGATTGATCGCGAGTAAGGTGACGGATCGCGTCGGTCAAATCGTTGCCATGCGAATCGTTGATGTTGATGATGACATCATGATTATGACAGAGAGTGGTATCGTCATTCGGACAGACTCGCAATACATTTCACGTGTCGGCCGGAATACCCAAGGGGTGAAGGTCATTCGAATCGAAGAGGGTGACCGTGTTGCGACGGTTGCCAAACTGAAACGCGAAGAGACTGATGAAATGGAAGAAGACACGAATCTTGTGTCAGAAGAGAATGAGATCGTGTCGGATGCTTCAGAAGAAGCGGAAGAATAAGCAAGACGTCAGCAAGAAAGCAGCAGAGTGATATACTACTCTGCTGCTTTTATCTACATATATAGAAAGAAGAGAAAGGAACGAAGCGATATGCGAGTGGCAAGTGACCAATTACGCATCGGGGATCGTTTGACTGAATCCATCTATTTACATACGGATCATCCGATCGTAGAAGCAGGGAAAAAAATAGGAAGCGATGAGTTACGACGAATCCAGCGTTTTTTAATTAAGGAAGTCGTCATTGAAGATCGACCTGATTTCAGTAAAGATGAACAAGTGCAGACTGAAACAGTTGAAGCCCATGTGGAACATCCATTTGAAGAATTTATTCGCTTTTACAATAAAGTCTTCATGTCATGGGAACAAGGAATGAAGCCGAATGTATACGAAGCATTGAGTTGGGTCAAACAGTCCGTTCCAGAACGGATTACGAGACAAGATGTCTTACCATTCTTCCTAGAGCGGGGAACGGAAGCTTATACAGTGCGACATGCCATTTATCGAGGGGCAATTGCGCAAATGCTGGCGGAAGCAGTCGGAAAAGAACGGAAAATGATTCATGAGTTGTGGACCGCATCCTATTTTGCAGACTATGGACTAGCGCGAATCATGGAATGGCGTCACACGAAACGATATGAAGCGATGCAACAAGAAATTTTTCAACGTCACCCGGCTATGGCGTATCAAGCCTTGCAAAAGGAGACGATCATCTCTGATACAGTAAATCGTTTAATTGTTCAACATCATGAACGGTTAGATGGAACAGGTTACCCTTTAAAGGTAAAAGGAGATAAGATCGCAGATCACACACGATTGTTCATCGTAGCGGATGTCTTTGCTGCAATGACGAGTTGGCGTCCGTATCGGGAAGCTTATACGCCGTTTGATGCCTATCGTCATTTGAAAGCAAGACCGATGCAATATTGCTCAAAGTATGTATTGTTGCTCGGACAATTACTTCTACCAATAGAAGTCGGTGATCGCGTGCTGATGAGTAACGGAAAGATTGCAACCATCACGCGAAAGAATCCAGTCTTTGATCGACCTGTCATTTCTTATGAAGAACAAGGACGGATGACGATCATTGATTTAATGGAAGAACGACAACATAGTATTATTCAGTTGATGGATTAATAGGGAATAAACAGCCTCTTGAGCCGGAATCGCAAGGTTCAAGAGGCTTGTTCATGATTTTAAAAACAATTTTAAAATAAGTGTTGCACAATAATAAAACGCATGATATATTATTACATGTCCTTAACAACGACAAGCGCTTGAAACAAACGAGAAAAACAATTTCAAAAAAGTTGTTGACTTCTTGTTTCAGACTTGGTATTCTAATTGAGTCGCCAAAACAGGCGCGGACGAACTTTGAAAACTGAACGATGAGGCAAAAATCGTATTCTACGGAATACAAACATGAATGAAGCGCAAGCTTCGTCAATCGTGACTCCGGTCACACAACGAGCAAGTCAAACACTTCATGGAGAGTTTGATCCTGGCTCAGGACGAACGCTGGCGGCGTGCCTAATACATGCAAGT
>NZ_JACSMX010000010.1:0-14114 GCF_018618895.1 Exiguobacterium sp. s143
TTTCAAAGTTCGTCCGCGCCTGTTTTGGCGACTCAATTAGAATACCAAGTCTGAAACAAGAAGTCAACAACTTTTTTGAAATTGTTTTTTACTTGTTTGCCGTAAGCGCTCGTCCTCTTAAGGACATGAATTAATATATCACGATAATTAGACATGCGCAACTACTTTATTAAAATAACTTATAGTTTTTTTAGAGCATGTAAAAACCGCAGACAAGAATGGCTGCGGTTTACTTCATCATCAATGAGACGCGTCTTCTTTTTGCTTCGCTTATATAGAAGAAATACAGTGATTCCGCTAACTTCATTTGTGCTTCTAAATCACCGTAGTCATCATAGCTGATTTCTAAGAGATGACGCTTCATCAAATAATCTTCTTTTGCTTTTGCTAATTCTTCTAACAAACGCTGGTCGTACTCACTGCGAATCTTCTTTCGAAACCAACTCATAGTTCGCGACGTCCCTCCATTGCACGAGATAACGTCACTTCATCTGCGTATTCAAGATCTCCACCAACCGGAAGACCATGGGCAATTCGAGTGATCCGAATACCCGTCGGTTTTAAGAGACGCGATAGATACATCGCTGTCGCTTCTCCTTCGATATTCGGATTGGTTGCTAAGATGACTTCCGTAATCGCTTCGTCCGCTTGAAGACGTGTCAGTAGGCTAGATACATTGATATCCTCTGGACCGATTCCTTCCATTGGACTGATCGCTCCATGCAAGACATGATACAACCCTTGGTAATCTCGCATCTTTTCCATTGCAATGACATCCCTTGAATCTTGGACGACACAGACAATCGTACGGTTTCGGTGTTTATCTGTACATACATAACAAGGATCTTGATCCGTGATATTCCCGCAGACACTACAGTAGGCAATGTCGCGCTTCGCACTGACCAATGCTTTTCCGAACATCAAGACATCGTCCTCTTCCATATCAAGGACATGAAACGCTAGACGAACTGCTGTCTTCGGACCAATCCCCGGCAGTTTCGTAAAACTTTCGATCAAACGACTAATCGCTTCAGGATATTGCAAGTGGTTTCCTCCTACGAATTAAAACATTCCCGGCAGATTCATACCTTGTGTGAATTTCCCCATTTTACTTGCTACGAGTTCATCGACCTTCTTCAAAGCATCGTTCGTTGCAGCTAAGACGAGATCTTGAATCATTTCAACGTCATCTGGATCAACGACTTCTTCTTTAATGATGACATCTACGATATTTTTATGACCATCAGCGACGACTGAGACCATTTCTCCGCCTGCTGTACCCGTCACTGTCAAATCTTTTAACTCTTCTTGAGCTTTCGCCATATCCTTTTGCATCTTCTGCATCTGTTTCATCATATTATTCATGTTTCCCATTCCGCGCATCTGTATTCCTCCTCGAATTTAATCTTCGAACTCTACGATATCACCAAAACGACCAAGCGTCTCGGACAATAACTGATCGCTCTCCGATTCTTGTTTTGTTTCCTTCTCTTCTATACTACTACTATTTCGCTTAGCAACAAACTCTGCCTTCAGTTCATGCCAATCCTTTGAGAGAATCGCTAAAATTTCGCGTTTGACGCCGCATACTTCATACAGCGCTTCTTCAATCACGAAACGTGTTCGTTCATTCGTCATGACCTGCTCAAAGTGCCATCCTTTACCGTCATCGAATTCAATCAGCAACGTATCCGCTGAACAAAGAACCGGTTTACTCTCATGGAGTAACGAGTAGATGGGGCCATCTTCTTTTAAAATCCATTTTAAGATGTGATCCCAGCGTTCTTGAATCTCGCGCAACTGGGCTTTCTCTGCTCGTCCTAACATTTGACGAATCCGCTCTTTGGCGATTCGAACGGTTGGTCGTCCTTGTTTTCGCTTCGGCTGTGCTTGTGGTGCAGCCGCTTCTTGTGCTGGAACACCATTCGACTTCCATTGGTGCATCTGTTCTTTCATTTCGCGGACTTCCTGTTGCAACGATTGGACGATCTGTCCCGTTGTTCTCCCTTGTTCCGCAATTTGAATGAAGGCAATCTCAACGAGGACTCGCGGATGATTCGTCAACCGCATCTGTTGTTGGCAGTCATGTAACTGATCAATGATCGTAAAGCACGTCTCCGCTTCAATCGATTCAACGAATTGTTTGAACCCATCCGTCGGGCGCGCACGCTCTAGCAAATCGACAGCTGTAGGCGAGGCTTTCAACAACAACGTGTCTCGGTAAAAGAAGACGAGATCCTCCACGAAACGTTTTAGATCTTTCCCCGCTCGTTGCATCGTTTCAAGCGTCTGTAACAACTGATCGACTTGATGTTCATGTAAGGCACGGGCAATATTCAATAACGCTTCATCTTCTACTGCCCCTGTCACTTCAAGAACAGCTGCATCGTTTAGATCACCGTTCGAAAAAGCAACCGCTTGGTCGAGTAGACTCAGCGCATCACGCATACCACCATCTGCCGCTCGGGCGATCAATCGTAATGCTGTATCCGAATACTCGATCGATTGATCGTTTAAGATATATTGCATCCGCTCTACGAGTTGATCGACTTCATGCCGCTTCACATCGAAACGTTGGCAACGCGAGATGATCGTTGCCGGGATTTTATGTGGTTCAGTCGTTGCTAAGATGAAGATGGCGTGCGCCGGCGGTTCTTCTAGTGTTTTGAGCAAGGCATTAAAGGCACCTGTCGACAACATATGCACTTCATCAATGATATAGACTTTATAGGCTGCTTCTGAAGGGGGATATTTGACTTTATCCCGGATTTCCCGAATCTCATCTACGCCGTTATTGGAAGCCGCATCGATTTCGAAGACGTCTGGACTTGATCCTTCTGTAATCGCAAGACACGTCGGGCACGTATTACACGGTTCTTTGACCGGAGCATGCTCACAGTTGATCGCTTTAGCGATGATTTTGGCAAGACTCGTCTTTCCTGTTCCACGAGGACCCGAAAATAGATAGGCGTGGGACATCCGTCCCTCCATCAATGCATTTTGGATCGTACGGGTGATATGCGCTTGTCCAACGACTTCGTCGAATCGTTGCGGACGGTACACGCGGTATAGTGCTTGATAGGCCAAGTTTGCGCCTCCTCTTTTTAAGTTCCTCATTCTATTTTACCTAAAAAAGTCTACAACCGAAACCGGCTGTAGACTTGTCTTTAAAAATTAAACTGCCGCGCACCATATTCTGAAATATGTTCAACATGCGTTACTCACGCAGCCTGCTCAGTCCAAGCACCCCTACAACACACAGAGAGCACCACTTAAGGCTGCTTCCTTCCGGACCTGACCTGGTTCATGGGTATCTGTTGCGTAGGACTCAAACGTCAACGCTACTTACGTGAGGCAGACCACACCAATCATATCCCTCGACATGGAATTCAGTCTCGCTATAGCGGATTGCGAGTGACAGGGAACCGCTACATCCCCACCTAGCACGGCAAATGGTTTATCGATTTTTAGTGGCACCTTGTTTCAGTGCTTTTTCATTATACTGTTTCATCTGGTGTGATGCAACCCATTGCCCGCTTTCGTGCTTTCTTTTTCGCACGTAGTTCCCGAAAGAACGTCGTTAGCATCTCCCCACACTCTTTTTCTAATATACCGCTCGTCAGCTCTGAGACATGATTGAACCGATCGTCTTGCACCAGGTTCATCAGTGTTCCACAACATCCACCTTTCGGATCAACAGCACCAAAGATGACATGTTCGATTCGTGACAGCATGATGGCCCCTGCACACATCGGACACGGTTCGAGTGTCACGTATAACTCGCATCCTTCCAGTCGCCAATTACCGAGTTTTCGGCACGCTTCCTCAATCGCGATCAACTCGGCATGTGCCGTCGCTTGTTGATCCGTTTCCCGATGATTGTAGCCCGTCGCGATGACTTCATCGTCTTTGACGATGACACATCCGATCGGAACTTCACCGATCGCTTCTGCCTTTTTCGCCTCTTCGATCGCAAGGCGCATATAGTGTTCCTGTCGTTCCATCGATGATACTCCTCACTCTAAAAAAATTCTCCTTTTGAAACTTCAGCAAGTCGTACTTCTTTGTGCTAAAATATAAATTGCACTTTGCTGAACGGAGGGTCATTGTATATGTTCATAACGGTTGAAGGACCGATTGGTGTAGGCAAAACATCACTTGCGAACGCCATCAGTCACCATTTCTCTTTTTCTATGTTACGCGAAATCGTCGAAGAAAATCCCTTTCTTGGAAAGTTCTATGAAGATATCGAAGAATGGAGCTTCCAGACGGAAATGTTCTTCTTGTGCAATCGCTTCAAACAACTCGATGATATCGAACGTCATTACCTCAGTAAACAACGCTCTGTCGTTGCTGATTACCATATCTTTAAGAACTTGATTTTTGCACACCGCTCTCTGAAGGTAGAGCATCTTGAGAAGTACGAACAAATCTATTCGATCCTGACGACAGACATGCCGAAACCGGATGCTGTCATCTACTTGAACGCAAGCATCGACACCTTGATGAAACGTGTTGCGCTGCGCGGACGAGAAATCGAAGAAAACATGTCACGTGCCTATCTCGAACAATTAGCCGAGGATTACGAGACATTCGTCACGGAATACCAAGCCAAACATCCGGAAGTCAAAATCATCCGTTTCGACGGGGATGCACTCGACTTCGTCAAGCGGCCGGAAGATCTCGAGTACGTCTTGACGACGATCCGGAACGAATTATATGAAGGAGCGAACCACGCATGAACTTGAAGCTACGCGAACAATACAACATCCCGGCAGATGCCGTCATTACGATCGGCGGTATGGTCGGGATCGGTAAATCAACGATCACAAACGGATTAGCAGATGCACTTGGTTTCCGGACATCACTCGAAAAAGTCGATACGAACCCTTACTTGGATAAATTCTATCATGATTTCGAGCGTTGGAGCTTCCACCTCCAAATCTATTTCCTCGCTGAACGCTTCAAGGAGCAAAAGCGGATTTTCCAATACGGTGGTGGTTTCATCCAAGATCGTTCGATCTATGAAGACACAGGAATCTTTGCTAAGATGCATTTCGAAAAAGGAACGATGTCTCCAACAGATTACGAGACATATTCAAGTTTGTTTGACGCAATGGTCATGACACCATTCTTCCCGCATCCGGATCTTTTGATCTATCTTGAAGGTTCGTTCGAACAAGTACTAGAACGAATTCGTCTTCGCGGACGTGAGATGGAGCAACAGACACCCATCGAATATTGGGAAGAGATGTACGAGCGCTATACGAACTGGATCAATAACTTCACGATCTGCCCGGTACTTCGTTTGTCGATCGACGAATACGACTTACTGAACGAGCCAGAATCCATCGACCGGATTCTCGCGAAGATTGAAAAGCAGCTTGAAGTTGCTCGCATTGCCAATACACGCTAACTGATCAGATCTGCCTCTTAGGCGGATCTTTTTTTGCGCAAAAAAAGGAGACGCGTGTCGCATCTCCCTCGCATTAACCAATTACTTGATTGATTTGTTCCATATGGTGTAGATCATGTTGAGCCATTGCTCCGAGGAACTGACCGATCGTCAGTTCTTTGTCTTTAACGACGACCTTGTCCTGCAGGCGTTCTTCCGGAATCAATTCGACTGCACGGCGCAACAAGTCACGGCTGACTAAAAACTCATCGATCGTCAAGATCCGTTGCTGCTCACGGCTCATCTTCGCCGCTTCTGCATTGACGGCTTGGCTATCTGGTGCGACACGGAATGGTTCACCCGCGAGCAAGTAAGGGATGCGTTCTGCGACCATGAAGCGATCCCATGGTGATAAGTGACCGATGATCTCAGCAATCGTCCATTTACCTTCTGCATACGATGTTCGCCACGCTTCTTCTGAAATCTGTTCTAAGTCTTTTACATATGTCATCGTCATCGCATAATGCGAAAGCAACGATTCTTTTGTTTGTTCGTTCATTTCGTCCACCTCTTCTTCGTTTTTCACGTAGGCAACCATAGCACGCACGAAGAAATCGATGCAACAAAAAAGCACCTCAGAATTGAGATGCTTCATAAAAAGCGGAGTCGGTGGGATTCGAACCCACGCGAGCCTTGCGACCCCTAACGGATTTCGAGTCCGTCCCCTTCAGCCGGACTTGGGTACGACTCCATGATTATATTTATTTTTGGGTAAAAAAAAAGAAGTGGAGGAGGCGGTGGGATTCGAACCCACGCACGGCTTTCGCCGCCTGACGGTTTTCAAGACCGTTCTCTTAAACCACTTGAGTACGCCTCCAAGCTATAAAACGTGCATGTCGTTGTCAAAAAAATAAAAATGGAGGAGGCGGTGGGATTCGAACCCACGCACGGCTTTCGCCGCCTGACGGTTTTCAAGACCGTTCTCTTAAACCACTTGAGTACGCCTCCGTACTTCTTACAAGATCAATGATGACCTGTCTGTTTTCCTGACATTAATTATGATAGCATCTGCCTTTTAACGTGTAAAGACCTTTTCTAAAAAAACTTTTTAAAATACAGAAAGGGGGATTACTCCCCCTTCTGACTTAAGCTTGAATCACTTCAAGACCACCCATGTATGGACGAAGCACTTCTGGAATAACAACTGATCCATCCGCTTGCTGGTAGTTCTCTAAGATCGCAGCAACTGTCCGACCGACTGCAAGGGCAGAACCGTTTAACGTGTGAACGAATTCTGGTTTTGCGTTCGCTTCGCGGCGGAAACGAATCTGCGCCCGGCGTGCTTGGAAATCTTCAAAGTTTGAACAAGAAGAGATTTCACGGTAGACGCCTTGGCTTGGCATCCAGACCTCGATGTCGTATTTCTTCGCAGCCGTGAATCCGAGATCAGCTGTACACATGCTCAATACTTGATACGGAAGTTTTAGCTTTTTCAAGACTGTTTCCGCTTGTCCTGTTAACAATTCGAGCTGCTCGTAAGATTCTTCTGGTTTGACGAAACGAACGAGTTCAACTTTATTGAATTGGTGCTGACGGATCAAACCGCGTGTATCGCGTCCGGCAGAACCAGCTTCTGAACGGAAACATTGGCTATATGCCGCATAGCCGATCGGTAACTGATCTGCTGTTAGGATTTCTTCACGGTGCATGTTCGTCACCGGAACTTCTGCTGTCGGTACGAGGAAGTAGTTCGTCTCTTCAATCTTAAAGGCATCCTCTTCGAACTTCGGCAATTGTCCTGTTCCTGTCATAGAGTCACGGTTGACCATGAGTGGTGGCAAGATTTCTGTGTAGCCATGCTGATCTTGGTGAAGATCCATCATGAAGTTGATCAATGCCCGCTCAAGACGTGCCCCCGCTCCGCGGTAAAAGACGAAACGGCTACCTGTTACTTTTCCGGCACGCTCGACATCGACGATTTTTAATTGCTCCATCAAATCCCAGTGCGGGACCGCTTCGAAGTCAAACGCTGGTTTGTCACCGACTTCACGTAAGACGACGTTATCGTCTTCAGAAGAACCGACCGGTACGCTGTCATGTGGAATGTTTGGAATACCGAGGAGCAGTTGGTTCAATGTCGCTTCAACATCGCGTAACTCGTCGTCAAGCGTCTTGATCTCGTCTCCAACACTACGCATCGCAGCGATCGCTTCATCCGCATTTTCTTTATTGCGCTTCAGTTCAGCGATTTTTTTCGTTGCTTCATTTCGTTCTGCTTTCAATACTTCTGTCCGCGCAATTAGTTCTCGGCGTTTCTCATCAAGTGCGAGGAAGCGGTTCATGTCCGTCAAGTCCTCTCCTCGGTGCGCTAACTTTTCTTGAATGGCGTCAAAATCTTGGCGTAATCGTTTAATATCAATCATCTGTAATTCCTCCTTTATGTCATAAAAAAAGGCGACTCGTCTCTTTCCGGTATTCCTACCGAAAAGGGACGAATCACCTGGATCCGCGTTGCCACCCTCATTGCTAGACACATCTAGCCAACTTAAGACGCGATAACGGGCGTACCCGCACCTTGTTCGCAAGGTGTGCGATCCGGCTCGATTCAATCCATCGATCTGACTAGTTCACACCACCCACTAGCTCTCTTAACAGTATCGATACATCTACTTGGTCCGTTCATAGCATCTTTATGAGATTAGTCTTACTTTACACCATCGCCTTGGAAGTTGACAAGAGTCGATTGTTGAATCGCTTGTTCAATTTGCTTCGACCACGCTGTCCAAGCACGGACGAGACGTGTCGGAACACTCGCAAGTGGAACCGCAGTTGCGCTATATAAATTCACGCGGGGTGTCTCAAATCCTGGTAGATAGATCCCATCGTCCGCGACCTGCACCGTCCCAACGACTTCTTGTTTCGTTACGGGAGCCGTTGTTTTGGAGAAGTCGAACCGTGGTTCCCGCGTCTCCGCTTGTTTTAAGACCGTAACGTATAACGAACCGTCCGTGACGACGTCTAGCTTTCGGACGGTTGCCCCTTTAATCGGAAGAACGTCTTTGATCCGTTCCCCTTTTCCGTAATACGTCAATGGCTCAAACGTCGCAAAACCATAGTCGAGTAGCTTTTTCGTTTCCTTGAAACGGGCTTGATCGGAATCCGTTCGCATGACGACCGTGACAAGCGTCATATTATCCCGCGTCGTCACACTAGCGAAGCAATAACCGGCTAAATCAGTCGTTCCGGTCTTCATCCCCCGCATGCCGACATATGCGAATTTTTCCTTCGTCAGCATCTTATTCGAGTTATTTAAGACCTCTCCATCAAGTTTCATCTGTGTTTTATTCGTCACATCCAGTACATCCGGGTAATCCTTGATATAGCGAATGACGAGTAATGCGATATCGGTCGCTGTCATCAAATTCGTTCCTGGAAGGGTTGCATCGACAGCATCTAGACCAGATGCATTCGCATACTCCGTGTCGTTCATCCCGAACTGTTTTGCTGTCTCATTCATCTTTTCAACGAACGTCGCTTCTGAACCGGCGACAGTTTCGGCTAGCATGACCGCTGCATCATTAGCCGATTTGATGAACGCCGCATTATACATCTCGCGAACCGTGTATGTTTTGGCTTTAACTGGAACACGCGCGATTCCGGACGTCTTCGCAAGCTTTAACACTTTTGCACTCGGCGTGATTTTTTGATCCCACGTCAGTTTTTTCAATTCGATTTGTCGTCTGACGAGGTAGAGCGTCATCAGCTTCGTCATCGAAGCAGGAGGCAACGAAACATCCGCTTCCGATTGAAGGAGGATTTTCCCTGTGACCGCATCGGCCATTATGTAAGACTCTGCTTGAATCGAAGGTGCTGCTTGTCCCGCTGTAGGAAATCCTACGACTAGCAGCATGCTTAAACAGAGTAGTATGATTCGTTTCATCGTGTCTCTCCTTCACTCAATCATTCGTTTTACGAATAGTGTAGCACAAAAGAAGCACCTGACAGTAGAACCTGTCAGATGCTTCCACGCTTTATGAACGGACGGACTGCCGCTGTTTGATTTTTTGTAAAAAATAGCGATGCAAGCGATCGTCCTCTGTCAATTCAGGATGGAACGAGCACGCGAGGTGTAGTGATGTCTCGACGGCAACGATCTGGTCTTCAACTTTCGCAATCACTCGTGTTCCTTCCCCGACAGACAGAATTAATGGCGCTCGAATAAACACTGCCTCGATTGGTTCCTCAATTCCTTCAACCGGTAGCAATCCTTCAAATGAATCGATTTGTCGACCAAAGGCATTTCGACGGACCGTCATCGAAATCGCGTTGAGATGACTCTGACCTGCTTCAACAGCGGTTGCGAGTAGAATCATTCCAGCACATGTTCCGAACATCGGTAACGTCGTCGCTTTTTCCCGAAGCGGTTCCAGTAATTCATAGCGTTCGATCAATCGACGCATCGCGGTCGATTCGCCTCCTGGTAAGACGAGTCCATCGAGTCCATCGAGATCGCTCACTTGTTTGACGAGAACGACATCGACACCAAGACCTTCAAGCTGCTGTCGATGTTCACGGACCGCACCTTGAACATCCAGAATACCAATTACCATCCGCGTGTCGCCATCCGTTCCTCAAACGGCATCGATGTGACATCGATTCCTTTCATTGCTGTTCCGAGTCCTTTGGATAAAGACGCGATCCGTTCAAAATCATCTTTGTACGTAACCGCTTCGACAATCGCCCGAGCGACACGTTCTGGGTGTTCTGATTTAAAGATCCCCGATCCGACGAAGACACCGTCTGCCCCTAGGTGCATCATGAGTGCTGCATCAGCTGGTGTCGCGACTCCCCCGGCTGCAAAGTTGACGACCGGTAGACGTCCCTGTGTCCGAATATCACGTAATACTTCGTACGGAGCACCCCATTCTTTCGCAAATGTCATCAATTCATCTGGACTGACATGTAAAATCTGATTCAATTGTGCTTGAATTTGTCGCATATGGCGAACAGCTTCGACGACGTTCCCAGTCCCAGGCTCGCCTTTCGTCCGAATCATCGCGGCTCCTTCTGCGATGCGACGAGCGGCTTCCCCAAGATCACGTGCGCCACAGACGAACGGCACGGTGAACTCCGACTTCAGTAAATGATATTGTTCATCTGCCGGAGTCAGGACCTCACTCTCATCGATGAAATCGACCCCCATCGATTCGAGAACACGTGCTTCGACGATATGACCAATCCGGCATTTTGCCATGACGGGAATCGAGACCGCTCCGAGTACTTCTTCCGTAATCAACGGATCTGCCATTCGTGCGACGCCTCCGTCACGACGAATATCAGACGGAACACGTTCAAGTGCCATGACTGCAACAGCACCTGCTGCTTCCGCAATCTTCGCTTGTTCCGCATTGACGACGTCCATGATGACGCCACCCTTTTGCATTTCAGCCATTCCACGTTTGACACGATCCGTTCCTTGTTGACGTTCCATATCCATTCCCCCTTGGTTGACTTTCACTCCTTTAGTATACGGAACGTTGACACTTTTAAAAGTATCAGTTTATGATGATTTCAACAGGTCAGTTTACGAAGAAGGAGTCAGACGAGATGGACATGCTATCATTTCAACTCACGCGCAATCAGGAAAAACCACTTTATGAACAGCTTTATCAACAGATCCGAAATGAAATCATTGCCGGTCGTTTAGCATACGGCACGAAATTACCATCCAAACGAAAACTCGGTCAATTTTTGAACTTAAGTCAAACGACGATTGAGCTTGCTTACCAACAACTCGTCGCAGAAGGATATGTCGAATCCATCTCACGTAAAGGGTACTTCGTTCTTGCCTATGAGGAACTCGCTTACGTCAAAACCTCACCTGTCATCGAACCACGTGTCACTAAAGAAAAACCAATCATCACGTATGATTTTCATCCAAGTAAGATTGAAGGAATCTCTTTCCCGTTTGCCCGTTGGCGAAAGTATGCCAAAGATATCATCGATACCGATCACCACCCACTTGTCTCACTCGGTCATCCGCAAGGAGATCTAGCACTACGCGAAGAGATTGCGACCTATCTCTATCATTCCCGTGGTGTCGTCTGTTCTCCTGAACAAATCGTCGTCGGTTCAGGTGTCGAGCAATTGTTGCCGCTCGTCCTCTTCTTACTGGGACGCGACGTCACGTACGGTATCGAGGATCCCGGTTATCATACGACACGCCTCTTACTTGAAAATCATGAACGAATGATTGAACCGATTCGTGTTGATGCGAATGGATTACGGATCGATCAATTACAGGAATCAAACGTCGATGTCATGTATGTCACACCGGCACATCAATTTCCGTCCGGTAGCATCTTATCCGTCAATCGAAGACATCAGTTGTTAAACTGGGCAGCGATGGATCCGACCCGTTTTATCATCGAAGACGACTACGATAGCGAATTCCGCTACAGTGGTAAATCGATTCCGTCTTTGCACAACATGGACAGCAATCGTGTCATTTACATGAGTACTTTCTCAAAATCACTTATGCCTTCATTACGGATCGGTTATATGGTCTTACCCGAAGTCTTACGCGCACGGTATCAAACAGAACTATCACACTATACCTGTAGTGTCTCGCGCTTTGATCAAACGATCTTGACGCGCTTCATGAAAGAGGGCGACTTTGAACGACATCTCAATCGGATGCGTAAAGTCTATCGTCGCAAGCTCGACGTCTTAATCCAATCACTTCGCCGGATTCCTGCCTTACGATTGACCGGCGAAAGTGCGGGGCTCCATGTCGTTGTTTCCGTAGCGAACGGGATGACGGAGCAGGAGCTAGTAAAGCGGGCACAACAACAAGGCATCCAAGTATATGGTCTTTCTCAATACGCCCAGTTACCGCTTCTCTCTGATACGCCTCAAATCGTCCTTGGATTTGCGAGCCTCTCTGAACAAGAGTTGATGGAAGGATTACGATTATTGATGGACGCGTGGGACTTGCGTAAATCATCATGAAAAAAGCCTCGCCTTTCTACTAGAGAAAGACGAGGCTTTTGTTTACTGACGTGTATAGTTCGATGCTTCTTTTGTAATTTGAATATCGTGCGGGTGGCTCTCTTGCAAGCCAGCTCCCGTCATACGGATGAACTGTGTCTCTTCACGCAATTCTTCTAACGTTGCAGCACCACAGTATCCCATACCTGAACGAATACCACCAACGAGTTGGTAAACCGAATCGCCGAGTTTACCACGGTAAGCGACACGTCCTTCGATTCCTTCTGGAACGAACTTCTTGTCTGCTTCTTGGAAGTAACGATCTTGGCTACCGCGTTTCATCGATGCTTCAGAACCCATACCACGGTACGTTTTGAATTGACGTCCTTGGTAGATTTCCATCTCACCTGGGCTCTCTTCTACTCCTGCAAGTAAGCTTCCGAGCATGACAGCGTGACCGCCAGCAGCAAGTGCTTTTACGATATCGCCAGAATACTTGATGCCACCGTCAGCGATGATCGAGACACCATGTTTCCGTGCTTCTGTCGCACAATCGAAGACGGCTGTGATTTGTGGTACACCGACGCCTGCGACAACACGTGTCGTACAGATCGAACCAGGTCCGATACCAACTTTGATGACAGATGCACCGGCTTCAATCAAATCGCGTGTTGCTTCTGCCGTCGCAACGTTACCCGCAATGATTGGTAAGTTTGGATATTCTTCACGAAGTTCACGTACTTTGAGAAGAACACCTTCTGAGTGACCGTGTGCCGTATCGACGACGAGTGCATCGACACCTGCATCGACAAGGAACTTCGCGCGCGTCGAAGCGTCTTTCGTTACGCCGACAGCTGCTGCGACGAGTAAACGTCCGAACTGATCTTTCGCAGCATGTGGATACTGTTCGACTTTTTCGATATCCTTTGTCGTAATCAATCCTTTTAATACACCGTTCTCATCAACGAGTGGTAACTTTTCGATGCGATGTTTGTGGAGAATCTGTTCTGCTTCGGCAAGGGACGTACCAACTTTTGCTGTCACGAGTTCTTCTGTCGTCATCACCGTTTCAATGACAGTCGAGTAATCCTTGACGAAACGAAGATCACGGTTCGTCAAAATCCCTACTAATTTACGCTCTGTTTCGTTATTAACGATTGGAACACCAGAGATGCGGTACTTACTCATCAAATACTCAGCATCGTAGACTTGACGCTCTGGCGTCAAATAGAACGGATTCGTGATGACACCATTTTCAGAACGTTTGACGCGATCGACATGTTCTGCTTGTTCTTCCATTGACATATTCTTATGAATGACACCAAGACCACCTTGACGTGCCATTGCGATTGCCATCGGTGCTTCTGTGACGGTATCCATCCCAGCACTGATCAACGGAATATTAAGTGTGATCCCTTCACATAGCGTGACAGATAAATCAACGTCGCGCGGTAAGACACTCGAACGACGGGGTACGAGTAAGACGTCATCAAACGTCAAACCCTCTTTAGCAAATTTGTTCTCCCACATGTTATCCACTCGCTTTCTCTTTTATAAAAGAATATTGATGTTATGGTAACAAGCAGAGGGTGTCATGTCAATGACTCGACCAATAATCAGAACAGTCTGAAGTTTCACATAACACAAAAAGACCGACCTGCAATCTGCAGATCGGTCAAGTGCCTGGCAACGTCCTATCCTCACAGGGGGAAGCCCCCAACTACTTTCG